>URVC01000011.1 GCA_900551245.1 uncultured bacterium
TATCGCGAGGCTTGATCCGGCAAGAGGTTCCGATTAAAATCGGAGCCTCTTTTTTTAACCCTTAGAATCGTTCTAATACCGGAAGCAATTTGATTTGTTCAGCAACGTCATGATCAGACAGGCAAGGCCAGCCTAATATTTCAAAAGGATCAGAATTATACTGGAGCAGTGAGAGCACTTCCCGCAGGCGTTTAATATCACTTTTGGCGTAACGTTGCTCTGTTGTGGTCTTCGAATTGTGACCAAGCAAACGGTTGACTTGAAATGTTTCGACATTCGGTTGATTTTCCAAATAGGTACTGACTGTATGTCGGAAACTGTGAAAACTCTTCAATGTATCTTTCGTAATGTGTTCCCGATTGAACTTGTTGAAGAAGTTTTCAAAATTCTTTGTGTATCTGGAATGCGGACTCCATGTATAGGAGGGAAACAATCGTTCAAGTCCATTTTTATCTGGCTTTCCGCGCAAACTTATTACGTAACCGAGGAAACCATGATTCAAAAGCGCAGGATGAATCGGAACTGCTCTTTTAGAATAAGCGTTCTTTACACGTTGCGTTGGATGAGAACCGGGAAGTTTGAAGTATGGAATTCCATCCGTCTGCACAATATCATCAAGAAACAGTTGACAAATCTCATTCAGGCGCATGCCGGAAAACATCGCAATAAGAATAGTCCAGGTTCGTTCCAGTTGTTTATAGTCGTTAACATCTTGAAGCTCTTTTAACTGGCGAAAGATTCGCTCTATATCGCTCTGAGAGTATGGATAGCGTTTTTCATCAGGTGCAACTGGATCTTCGATTTTTAATTCAATAACTGGATTTTTCTGGAGAATCTCTTTATAGGAAACGCACCATTTGAAGAAAGAGGAGAAATCAAACAGATATTCATTGACTGTTGCAATACTAATCTTTTTTTCTGTATCCAACTTGATTGCCTGTTGAAGTGATAGGTTACGGTAACGAGAGTCCGTATTACGCCGGACGGGCAGACGGCGAATAACATTTTCCCGCATTTCATACATCCGGTCCCGTGTAATAGTGTGGAGCGGACACTCATTCCCAAAGTATTCGCAAAGCAAATTGAGACTGGTACGACAATTATTTTCGGTGTTAGCTGTCCATTTGCCGCTGCTCTTCTTGTAGGCGATATATTCTTCGGTCATCTCCTTCAGAAGATAGATTGGAGCAGGTTTTTCCGGTTTGATATCCATTTGTGAGGAAGATTCCGGAGTTACAAGACTACCAAATCCTCGTTGTTGATCGAATTCCGTATCGTAGTTGCCGTTAAGATGCTCTATTCCGATTTTGTCGATTTTGATCCGCATTGTATAGTATTCTTTGCCGAGTTGATGCAGTGCGAGAATGGAGATGTCATCCAGGCTTCGGTTGAAATTACGTTGCGCCGTAAGCTGAAGTTGATCGGCGGCGTAGGAATCATCTTTGCGAACGAGAAATTGACGCATATTGGAAATATCATCTTCAAAAACTTTTCGATAACTGGCAATATCTGCTGAAGAATCTTTTCCATCAAGCACCATGTCGTCAATTCCGGCTTCCAATACTTCCAGATGCAGATGAACCGCTGCTTTGAGTAATTCCTGAAGCTGCTCATAGGTCCAATTAGTTTTCTCTGCCACAGTAAAGAATCCTTTCAGTTGTGCCCGTAGCAATTTACAGACTTGCTCTACTTTTTGCAAACTGCGCGAGGGAATCTTCTGGCGAATTTCCCGTTTTTGCCATCTATCAGCCAGTGCTTTGGGCAGACGCATCCGAAAATACAGCACCCCTCGTTTCATCATTATACACGTGACCATCGGAATGGGTTCCCTCCTCTGGGCATTTGTGACCCCAAATGTGACCCCAAATGTGACCCCAGATTATGCCGTAGCGGGAAAAAAGACGCATTCTCGCGAGAATGTTTGAGGGGGAAAATAAAAGTGGCATCCCCAATGGGAGTCGAACCCATGTTGCCGGGATGAGAACCCGGTGTCCTAGGCCTCTAGACGATGGGGACGCAGGAGGCTCGTTAAACGATGGTGCTTACTATAAGCCGTTTTTTGAAAAAGTCAATCTGGAAAGTGTCACTTTTTTCATTTTTCTCTGCAAAAACCGCTCCGGCTCTTCTGTCCGGCGGAAAAATTTCGGATTTTCCGCTTTTTTTTCCGCGTCATCTTGATTTTTCTTCGGCACAGCTTATAATCAACAGTGCCTATATCTGTTTTTTTTAATCAAAAGGAGAGATGCCGTGAAATTCCGCCCCCTTCCCCTCCTCCTCTGCTGTCTTGCGGCGGCCGTCGCCACCGGCGCGGAGGAGATCAAAAAAAGCGACGGGACACTCTATTCCAACGTCACGGTGGAACAGGCCGATCCCGCCGGATTGACCATCAGTTTCGTCAATGAAAACGGAACCGCCGTCCTCAAACGCATTCCGTTCGAAGAGCTGGACGCCGCCGTTCAACAGCAGTACCGCTACGACCCCGAACGCGCCCGCCGATATGAGGAGCGGCGCGAACAGCTCAGCCGCGACCGGGCTGAAGAGTTGAAGGCAGACGATGAATCCGACCGGGCTGAGGCCATACGGAAAAAATTGCGCGAGCGCTTCAACGGCAGAAATGTCGAGGTGAGCCGCGAAGATCTGCTCTTCCTGATCCGTTCCAACCGGCGGGCACTGCGGGTCAGCGGTGTCGAAACCGCCGGGGATGGAACGCTCGTCCGCGTTCTCCAGGATGACAGCGGCCAGAACGCCCTGCCGATGATGATTCTCGCCGACGGGCTGAAACTCAAGGCGGAAGAGAGCTGGACCGGATTCCTCTATCCGACCGGCCTCAAGGCGCGTATTCAGGGGAACGCCAATCTGCCCGTCTTCTGCGCCTCTGCCGAACAGGCCGCCGACCTCGTGAACAACTATCTCGACATCTACTACCAGTTTGCCGCCGCAGGAGGAAACGACGCCGCGGCAGGCGCAACGGCGAACGCCTCCGGAACAACGGACAATCCGTCCGGCATCGCCGGAATCGACACCAAGGACAAAAGCAGTACCGAACCGATCGACTTCGGCAACGTCCGCAACTACTCCGGCTACTATTTCGGCGACAGCTACTATCCGGTCTGGTGGTGGTACTACGGGAACTGGTGGAATCGATATCCCATCCGCCCCCGGCCGCCCCGGCCGCCGTTCCCCCCGCGTCCCGACTGGCCCGACCGGCCGAACTGGCCCGACCGGCCTGACCGGCCTGACCGGCCTGACCGGCCTGACCGGCCTGACCGCCCGAACTGGCCTGACCGGCCGAATCGCCCCGAGAAACCGGGACAAACCTCCCGCCCCGGGCAGATGGACCGGCTGGAACGTCCGTCACGCCCCGTCCGCCCGACCAGTCCGCAATCGCGGCCGGGAACCATTCAACCGCCGTCCCGCGAGCCCGCGCGGCCGACCGCTCCCACCCGGTTCGACTCCCGGCCGAGCCGCCCGGCGGTCAATCTGCCGGCACGGCCCCCGTCAAGAAGCGGAAACATCGTTCCGGCCGCGCCGGCAGGTGGTGGCGGAGGGCGTGCAATGGGGCGCTTTTAAACTCGCACCGCCCCTTCCCTGCCGACCGGGAGCATCGATCGCATCAAAACAAAAACGGAGGTGTGAAAAAACACACCTCCGTCTCTCTTTTTCGAACGGAAAACGGCGCTTACGGCATCGCCAGAAGCGAGAAGACCAGCGCGAAGATTGCGCAGGTTTCAATGATGCCGAGCACCATCAGGTAGTTCGCAAATCCCTGATTGGTTTCCCCGAAGGCGTTGCAGCCGCCCGCCGCCGCCTTGCCTTGATACCAGGCGGAGACCATCAGCGCCAGTCCGCCGAAGATGCCGATGGCGAGATAGAGCGGCCAGAACTGCGGCGCAGTTGCCGCCTTCCCCTTCAGAATGACCATCATGATCATGCCGTAGATGGTCTGCGACAGCGGCGCACCGGCCAGCGCAACCAGAAGGAACGGCGCCGGCTTGTCCTGCTGATAGCACTTCTTCCAGGCGCCGACCGCGGCACTGCCGCCGATTCCGGTGCCGAGGGAAGAGCCGATTCCGGCCAGACCGACCGCCGCATATCCGCCGGCGAGCGCCAGCGCTTTCATCATTTCAAGTTCCATTGCTCAGTTTTCCTCCGATTGTTTGTGGATTTTAAACGGTTTGAAATTCGATCCGCTCCAGCTCAATCCGACGTGATTGGAAAATTCCAGCGTGTTGAGCCGGACGCCGTGAACCAGCACACTCAGAACGCAGAGCCCGATGTTCAGCAGGTGACCGAAGAGGATCACCAATATGCCGAAGATCAGAAAATAGGGCGACGCCTTCCAGATGCTGACCCCCATGCCGTTGAAGCTGAACGCGATGTAATACCCCGCCATGCCGACCGCAAAAAGCCGGATGTAGGAGAGCACATCGACAAAACTGCCGATGATGTTGAAGGGGAACTGGAAGATATCCGCAACATTTTTCCAGTTGATGTCACAGCACACCACCAGCACCAGGCCGATGCCGTAGAGCCAGTACATGTAGACCGGAAACTCGCCCGGCCAGACAATCAGCCGGATCGTCAAAAAGAAGTTCCCCCACAGAATCAGCATCCAGCCGAGGTTCCGGCCGATACTGCGCAGATTCCCGTCGTGGATCGCACGCCAGATCCGCCCGAGCGAAAGCTGCGCCACCGCCAGAGCAAAGCAGAACGCCTGCACGTTGGCATCCTTGACCCCCTCCTGGGTGAAGAACTTCAAACTCAGCTGCGGCAGCGGAGCCGTGCCGAAGTAGTTGTTGGTCAGCACACCCCAGACGATGGCGGCGACGCTCAGCACCGTCATCATCCGCAGCGGCAACACCGCCGCCGGGCGGTTGCGGAACTTCCACTTCGCCAGCAGCGTCGCCGCCAGAAAGACCAGCCCGTACCCCGCGTCGCCGATGATCATCGCATAGAAGATGGTGAAGAAAATCAGCACCCCGCCGGAGACGTCGATCTCATCGTAGCCGGGCGAAATACCGAGAAACTGGAAGAGCGGCGAAATCAGCCGGCTGAACTTCGACTCCCGGAGCAGAGTCGGCACCGAATCGCCGGCTTCCGGATCGGTAATCAACAGCCCCCAGCCATGCTCCCGGGCCGCGTCACGCAGTTTGTCAATCTCCGGGGCGGGAACAAATCCGGAAAGCGACACCACCGCCCCATGCTCC
This sequence comes from uncultured bacterium, assembly GCA_900551245.1. Classification (GTDB taxonomy): domain Bacteria; phylum Verrucomicrobiota; class Lentisphaeria; order Victivallales; family Victivallaceae; genus Victivallis. The sequence continues at coordinate 5,208 of URVC01000011.1, forward strand.
GCCAGCGAATCATGCACCCGCGCATACTCCAGCTCCGAATCCAGCGTCTGAATCCTGCGCTGTGCCGCCGGCAATGAGGGAAGCAACGCAGTCAGTTCGTCGCCCACCGCCTTCAATTTGAGTGCCAGAGCCTCGGCGCGGCGCCGCAACTCCGGCGGATTATCCTCCTCGCTCAGGCGGACCTCCGGCAGGGCGTCCGGGGCAAGCTCCCGCAACGTCGTCACCACGAAGAAAATCCGCCCGGCATCCTCGCTGATCGGACGGCACTGCACCTCCTCCTGCGCCATCGCCGCCTCGTACTGCTTCTCGTTGCCGCAGCAGAGGTGGACATGGATCCCTTTCGCCTCCAATGCGGTCAGGGTGTCACGGTTGAACTCCCCCCACACGGAGAGCGCCTTCTGCCGCTGGCGGATGTTCTCAAGCTCGCCGGCAAACCGTTCCCGCTTGTCGAGCAGATCGGCCGCCTCTTCCAGCGCCTCCGCTCCCGACCGCGGTTTCCCCGGCGGAATTTCGCCGCCGTTTTCCTGGACCAGTTTCTCCAGCTCCCCCGTAATCCGGGTCGCTTCGGAAAGCTCTTCCGCAAGCTGCTGAGCGTTCTCCGAGGCGCTGCTGCGGACTGTTTCAACCTGCATCACGCCGAGTCCGCGCAGTGCGGTGAGCGCCTCATCCTGTTCGGTGCCCAGCGCCAGCAGCGTGACCTTTTTCATCGGTACAATCATCTTATCTCATCTCCCGTTGATTTCACGGCCGGATCTGCCCGTTGCCGCGAACGAGATACTTGTAACTGGTCAGCTCATCCGCCCCCATCGGACCGCGGGCGTGGAGCTTGTCGGTGCTGATGCCGATCTCCGCCCCCATGCCGAATTCCCCGCCGTCGGTGAACCGGGTCGACGCATTGGCGTAGAGCGTCGAAGAGTCGACGTTGGCGAAAAAGTAGTCGATGTCCGCCGGAATCGTGCTCAGAATTCCGTCGCTGTGCCCCGAACCGTAATGGTTGATGTGCTCCACCGCCTCCTCGACTGAACCGACCGTCCTCACCGCGAGAATGAGTGCGAGGTATTCAGCGAAGTAGTCCTCTTCGGTGGCGGGGAGCGCTTCCGGCGCGAGTTTGCAGAACTCCGCGTCGCCGCGCAGTTCCACGCCGTTCTCCCGCATCGCGGCGAGGAAGGGCGGCACGAACCGCGGCGCGATGTCGCGGTGGATCAGCAGCGTCTCCAGCGCATTGCAGACGCCGGGGCGCTGGCACTTGGCGTTGACGATGATCTTCACCGCCTGATCGATGTCGCATTCGCGGTCGACGAAGAGGTGGCAGACCCCTTTGTAGTGCTTGAGCACCGGCATGGTCGCTTCGGCGCAGACCAGCCGGATCAGCCGTTCGCCGCCGCGCGGAATCACCAGATCGAGATAGCGGTCCATCTTGAGCAGCAGATTGACCGCCGCATGGTCGGTCCACGGCACCAGCTGGACGACGCCGTCCGGCAGCCCGCACGCCACCGCCGCCCGGTTGAGCAGTCCGGCAAGGCAGAGGTTCGAGTGAAACGCCTCGCTGCCGCCGCGCAGAATCACCGCGTTGCCGGCTTTCAGACAGATGCCGGCGGCGTCGACGGTCACGTTGGGCCGCGACTCATAGATGATGCCGATCACACCGATCGGAACGGAGATTTTGGTGATCTCAAGCCCGTTCGGGCGGACATTTTTCGACAGGACTCTCCCGACCGGGTCGTGCTGGGCGGCAACGGTGCGCAGCCCGTCGGCCATCCCCTGAATGCGGGCGTCGGTGAGGGTGAGCCGGTCGATCATCGCCGGAGCGATCCCCTTGGTGCGGGCGGCTTCGAGGTCGGTTGCGTTGGCCGCCAGAATCTCCGGACGGGCCGATTCAATTTCGCGCGCCATCTGTTCCAGACAGCGATTCTTTGCTTCGCTTGCCAGAGTGGCCAATGCGCGGGAGGCGGTTTTCGCTTTCGCGCCCATCGTCTCCAGCGTCTTCTTCATCACATCGGGTGTCACCGTCTCACTCACCGCGTTCCCTCCGGAAAATCCTCAATTGTCTGTCAGAATACACTCATTTTAAAATACAACAGTTTTGCCTCGGTTGCAAATCGCCGGAACGGGAATCTTGGGCAATCTTGAAAAAAACTCCGGAAAAAACTCTCCGGCGCCGTTTTTTCCATCGAAAAGGATTGCAATTTTCCTGAAACGGGTTATGTTAATTTCCTTGTTTTATTTTTGTTAAAAAAACAGATCCTCATTTTCAAACAGGAGAAGAAATATGCCGGTTGATATTCTGGTCGGTACCCAGTGGGGTGACGAAGGCAAGGGAAAGCTCATCGACGTGCTCACCCGCGACGTCGATATGGTGGTGCGCTTTCAGGGCGGCAACAACGCCGGCCATACCGTCGAAATCGGCAGCGAACGTTATGTGCTCCACCTCGTGCCCTCCGGCATCTTCCGCAAAGGGGTCCGGTGCGTCATCGGCAACGGTCTGGTGGTCGACCCGGTCGCGCTGACCGAGGAGATGAAGGGGATCGCCGAAAAGGGTTTTGATGTTTCCGCAATCGAGCTCAGCAACCGCGCGCAATTGATCTTCGAATATCACAAGCGGGCCGACGTGCTCAACGAAGCCGGCGCCGGTTCGAAGAAGATCGGCACGACCAAGCGCGGCATCGGCCCGGCCTACGCCGACAAGATGCACCGCTGCGGCATCCGCGCGATCGACCTCACCGCGCCCGAACGGCTCGAACCGCAGTTCCGCACCGAGGCCGCCAAATACAACAAGCTCTTCTCCGAACACGGCATCGCGCAGCTCGACATCGACGCGGAGTGGGAGCGCGTCAAGGAGGCGGCCGCCTACCTCGCGCCCCGCGTCTGCGACACCGTCTATTCGATCAACGCCGCGCTCAAGGAAGGCAAGAAGATCCTCTGCGAAGGCGCGCAGGGCGCTCTGCTCGACATCGACCACGGCACCTACCCCTTCGTCACCAGCAGCAACACCACCTCCGGCGGCGCCTGCACCGGTGCCGGCATCGCGCCGCAGCACATCCGCGACTCCTGGGGCGTCATCAAGGCCTACACCACCCGGGTCGGCGAAGGGCCGTTCCCGACGGAACTCTTCGACGAGGCGGGCGAACAGCTCCGTCAGGTCGGGCGGGAGTTCGGCGCCACCACCGGGCGGCCGCGCCGCTGCGGCTGGTTCGACGCGGTCGCCGCGCACTACGCCTGCATGGTTGACGGCATCAACAAGCTCGCCGTCACCAAGCTCGACGTGCTCGACAGCTTCGAAAAGATCGCCATCTGCGTCGCTTACGAAATCGACGGCCGGATCACGAAGGAGTTCCCCGCTTCGATCGCCGAACTGCAGGCGGTCAAACCGGTGCTCGAATGGCTGCCCGGCTGGCAGTGCGAAACCTCCGGCGCCACCTGCTGGAACGACCTGCCGGAAAACGCCCGCAACTACCTGAAGCGCATGGCGGAGCTGGTGGATTCCAGCATTGCGGTGGTTTCGGTCGGTCCCCGGCGCGACCAGACCTTCATGGTCTGATGCGGTTCTGATGGATGCTCGGCCGAAACCGGAACACCCGGTTCCGGCCGTTTTTTTTCGCGGGAGAAAGGGATGAAAACGGAGTGGAGCGGCTGCTTTGATGCCGACCGTCAGGAGGAGGGAATTCTCGGACGGCTGGCGCATTTCGTGCCGGAATTTGACTTCGTTCAGATCGGCGCACTGCTCTTTCTGATCGGCACCGGGCTGCTCTTCATCTACTCGACGGGAGCCCAGGTGGGCGGAAACCACGCGGCCTCCTTCTTCTTCCGCCAGCTGCGCTGGATCGGCGCGGGCGGCATTCTCTGGCTCTTCTGTTCGCTGATCGATTACCGGAAGATCCAGTACCGGATTCTGGCGGTCCTCTTCTATCTGGTCACGATCGTCCTGCTGATACTGGTTTTCTTCATCGGTGTGAAGGTCTACGGCGCCACCCGCTGGCTCTCGATCGCACCGCTCGGCATGCGGCTGCAGCCCTCTGAATTCAGTAAGCTCGCTCTGGTGATGGTGCTCTCGGCGATGTTCGCAAGCCCGATGTTTCAGGTGAACCGCTTCCCCTGCCTGCTGCTCGGCGGGGCGACGGTGGCGCTGCCGTTTCTGCTGATCGTGCGCGAACCGGACCTCGGCAGCGCGCTGATTCTGGTGCCGATTTTTCTGTCGATCCTTTTCACTGCGGGGCTGAAGTGGCGCTATATTCTGCTGGCCGCCGTCGCGGTCTGCATTCTCGGCGGAGCGGCGGTGCTCAACGAGGCGATGCAGTTCCGCCCGATGCTCAAGGAGTACCAACGCGACCGGATCCGGGTCTTTCTCAACCCCGAACTGGACCGCACCGACACCGGCTACAACTCCTATCAGGCGCGGCTGGCGGTCGGCTCCGGCGGGCTGACCGGCAAGGGAATCGGCGAAGGCACCCAGAATACGCTGGGATTTCTGCCGCAGACCGTCTCCAACAACGACTTCATCTTCTCGGTGATCGCCGAGGAGGTCGGCTTTCTCGGCTGTCTCCTGCTGATCGCGGCCTATCTGGCGCTCTTTTACTCGATCATCCGCACCGCGTTTCTCACCACAGACCCCTTCGGGCGCTATCTGGCGGTCGGAATCGGCAGCATCATCTTTACCCACTGCTTCATCAACATCGGCATGAGCATCGGACTTGCGCCGGTGACCGGCCTTTCGCTGCCCTTCGTGAGCTACGGCGGCTCCTTCATGCTGACCGGTCTGGCGGGGTGCGGTCTGCTCCAGTCGGTCTACCGGTTCCGGAATTCGCGCTGACGGTGCGGTAGCGCCCCGGCGGCAGGCCGTTCCGGCGCCGGAAGAGCGCCGCAAAATGGTATGGATCAGTAAAACCGAGCATTGCGGCCAGCTCCTTGATCGGCGTCCGGGTGCTGGCCAGAAGCTCCCGCGCCGCCTCCATCTTGCGGTCGAGCAGATACTGCAGCGGCGTCTCGCCGAAGTCCCGGCGGAAGATGCGGATGGTCTGCGCGCGCGATTTTGAGATCGCCACGGCCAGCTCCTCCAGCGAGGGAACCGTTCCAAACACCGCCGCATCGAGACGGGCGCGGAGCAGTTCGCCCTCCTCGGAGATTGCCGGTTTTCCGGCGGCGCCGGCGAGGTCGGCCGCCATCGTGGTGATGACCGCCGTCAGAAACTCCGGACCGGTGCGGGTGTGGATGAATTCCGGATGTTTCCGGAACTGGTGCAGTGCGTCGAGAAAAAGCTCCGGCCGGGAGAAGCCGCGGACGAGAAAGAGCCGCTCCACCCGGAAGATGCGGCGCAGTTCGGTGCCGAGTACGCCGCCGAAGTTCATCCAGTATTTCACCCACGGATTGTGTGCGTCGGACCAGTAGCGGTGACGGCTGCCCTCCGGCAGGAAGTAAAGGTCGCCGGCCGAAGGGTGGAACTCTTCCCCGTCGATTTCGAGCGTGCCGGTGCCGCGTTCGACATATTCGACCACGGAGAAATCGGCGGTTTCCCGTTCAATCCGGTAACTGCCGTCGCAGTAACTCACCCCCGCCAGCCGGAGCTGGAAGGGGGAGTCGGCCGGGACCGGCGGCGGCAGAACGAACTCTTCGCGCATGCTGTCTCAGCGTTTCAGGGCGAGCGAAACCCGGCGGAGCTGCCACGGGGGCAGTGTCTCCTCGCCGCCTTGCGCCGTCCTGACCGTGACCGGGTGAAGCGTGCGGTTCTGCAGTGTTGCCAGCAGTGTGCCGGCACTCTCCTGCTCGAGCGTGACCAGCTCCACCCCCTCGTTTTCGAGAGCGGGCAGCGGCAGCAGCGAACCGGTTCCGGGGCGCTCCCCGGAATGCGGCCAGGTGAGGATCGTCACCGGCGGGAACTCCAGCTCATCCGCGAGGGCCGAAGCATCGCCGCCGGGGGCGAGGCGGAAGTTGAGTTTGAGTTCTCCCCGCTCGGTGGCGTGTTCCGGGAATTCGTCCGCCGCCGTCATGTCGCTGACCGAATAGCGGCTGCCGCGGGCGAGCGTCAGCGTGAAGAAGCCGTTCTCGTTGTCGAATCCGTAGCTGGAATCCGCCGCAAAGCTGTAGGGGCGGTCCGGGAACACCCGGGCGTAGCGGACACCCGGCACCTGGCCGGTCTCGCCGCGGGTGACCTCCGCCCCGGCGACGTCGTAGACCACCCGGTCGCCCTGCGGCATCCGCATCTTGAGCCGCACCGAGCGGTCGAGCCAGAGAATCCGGGCGGCGCCTTCCAGCCGGGAGGAGTTGCGGTTCAGCCGGAGCGTGAGTTCGATCTGCGAACGCCCGCCGGAGAAGCGCACCCACAGGGCGGCCCGTTCCGGACCGGTTTCGAGCACCTTCGCTTCGGTGATGCGCCAGAGTTCGACCAGCTCCTGCAGATGGATGCCGTCAAACTCCTCGGAGCCGTCTCCCCAGGAGCCCCACGGGTCGCGGTAGAGGGCGAATGAGATGCCGCCGTCGCCGGCGAAGGGTTCGCCGTTGCGGAGCAGCTCGATCCGGTAACTGCCCGGCACGGCGCGCACCTCGAGTTCACCGTTGCCGATGACGTGCTCCGACAGCGCTTCCGCCGGATGTCCCGCCGGAGCGGGGGCGTATTCCGGATGGCTGACGTAGCCGAAGGTCATGACCTTCCAGCCGAAGGGAGGCAGTTCCACCGGGCAGAGCACCCGCTGCCGCCAGAGGATTTCCGGATAGCAGTGATGTTCGTGTTCGACCTCCTGGAACGGCACCGGAACGCCGTTTTCATCGCGCACTTCGAGGATCTTGTCCCCCGGAACCGCTCCGAGCAACGGGCGGTAGTCGAGGTTGGTTTCGAGCTCCACCGGTCCGCAGTAGGCGACCGGGCGCGGGTTGAAGACCAGGAACGGCACCGCCTCGGGCATGTCGTCGGCCGGAACCGGCACCCGCACCGCGACGGTGGCGGCCAGATCGTTCAGCGCCGCGAACTCCCGGGCGCGGGCGGAGTGGGCCGCGCCGCCGAGCCAGTCGCTCTGCTCCTCGTAGGCGCGCTCGACACTGCTCCCCGGCAGGATGTCGTGGAAGGTGTTGAAACAGATGTCGCTCCACTCCCGGTGGAATCCTTCCGGCGTCTGCCCCAGCGCGGTGCGGATGACCGATTCGCTCCGTTCGGCACGGCGGACCAGCGCCTCCGTCCGGCGGAAATGGTGTTTGAAGCCGGCCATCGAGCTGTAACAGCCGCGCAGGCAGAAGTTGAGTTCGCCGCGGTAGACGGGCGGCTCGAATCCCTCCGCGATCTCCTGGCGTGCGGCGTTGAAGTAATCGGAGAAGGTGGAGAAGCGCACCTCCACTTCCGGATGCGACTCCGCCCAGGCGAGCACCTCGCGGATCTGCCGCCTCGTGGTGCCGCCGCCGTGGTCCCCGAGCCCCATGCCGAGGGCGATTTCGCGGCGGGGGGAGTCGGCGTAGCGCTCGAGGGCGGAGTTCAACCGCAGAAGCGTCTCATCGCGGCCGCAGCCGTACCAGCCGATCACCAGACGGCAGGAGAGAATCCGGCTGCCGCCGGGGCCCTCCCAGTAGAAGAGATCGTCCGGCAACGCAAGCTGCGCCTCCGCCGGGCGGGAGAAACAGAAGTTTTCGAACCCGGCCAGCCGGAAGATCTCCGGCATGCCGGCGCTGTGCCCGAAACAATCCGCCGACCAGGCGGTTCTGACCGGTTCGCCGAAGGTGTCACGGAAATACTGCTGCCCCAGCAGGAACTGCCGCACCTGCGTGGCGGTGTCGGGCATGTTCTGGTCCGGCTGGACCAGATTGCCGCCGATGATGTCCCAGCGGCCCGCCCGATGGAATGCGCGGATTTTTTCGAACAGTTTCGGGTCGAAGCGCTCGATCTGGCGGTAGATCGTCGCTTCGCCGCGGGAAAAGCGCAGGAACGGAAACTCCTCCAGCAGTGCCGCCATACTGCGGCAGGTTTTGATTCCTTCGTTCAGACCTTCGCGCCAGTCCCAGAACCAGACCGGGTCGAGATGCGCGTTCGACAGCAGGTGAAACGTCAGCTTCTTCATCGTCTTATCCCTTGAACATTCTCCGTTGTTGCGGCTGTAAAGCTGGTATAAGATAGCATCCGTTTCGCCGGATGCAATCGGTTGTAACGGTTTCCGTGAAGGAATTTCATCCATCGCGGAGGGCTTCGGTCGCGCCGCCGGGAGAAAATTGCGGAAACCATTCGTATTTTTCCCGGAAAGGTGCTATCTTTAAAAGAGAAAGTACGGTTGGAACAATGGGAGGCGCGATGGAGACCTTGAGTGCGGCGATGAGCGGTTCGCTGCTGGCGGCTGTCTATCTGGTCTATCAGCTTCCCGCCGTCTGGACGGCGGTTCTTCTGGCCCGCCGGTTCGCGCCGCGGCGCTGGTGTGAATTCCTGACCGTGGCCGGGTTTCTCTACGAACTTCTGATGATCGCTCTGCCCGGCGTGCTCGGGCTGTGCGGCCTGCTCGATCACCTCTTCGTCGCCTCGATGGCGCTGGCGGCCGGCGTGACGGTGATCACCTGGAAGAAACCGTGGAAGCCGCTCCCGCCGGAACGGTTCACCGCCCCCGAACTCCTGATGATCGCACTCGCCGCCGGATTCCTCTTCTACCAGTGGCGGATGTTCGCCTATCTGCCGGTCATCGGCACCGACGCGCAGACCTACCACATCTACTATCCGGCGGTCTGGCTGGCGGAGGGGCGGCTCGAGCGGATTGTCCAGCCGGGGCTGATGACCGCGACCTATCCCTGTTACGGCGAACTCATCTACTGCTGGCACATGGCGCCGGTCCGGCTCGACTTCTTCGCCCGGAACATTCAGTTCTTCCATCTGCTGCTGGCCGGAATCGCCGTCGTCGCCGCCGGACAGGCGGCGGGATTCCGCCGGGCGGCGGCGATTGCGGCGGCCTCGTTCGTGATCTTCTCGGGGGTGGTCTTCCGCAACGCCTCGGTGGCGAACACCGATCTGATGGTCGGGGCGAATCTGGTGATCGGCACCGCACTGCTGATTCCGGCGATGCGGCGGAACTCCGCGGCCTGGTTCGGGCTCGCCGGGGCGGCATTCGGCGTCGCCGCCGCGACGAAATACCTCGGGTTCCTGCTGGCGCCACCGATGCTGCTGGCGCTGGGAGGCGGCATTCTGTTCTTCCGCCGCTCCTGCCGGAACGGGGTGCTTTGTTCGTTTCTCGTCGCCGCGGTGACCGCCGCGCCCTGCTTTGTCGCCAACTGGATCACCTACGGCAACCCGGTCTTCCCGGTGCGGCTCGGCATCGGCAGTTTTTCGCTCTTCTCGAGCTTCATGACGGAACCCTCGCCCACCCTCGGCTGGTCGCTCCGGGCCTGGCACTACTTCGTCGACGGCGCGAAAAACAGCCTCTCGTTCTGGAATGCGCTCCTGCTCGGCGCCGGATGTCTCGCGCTCTTCCTGTACGTTTTCACCGCCGGGCGCCGCCGCGGTGGACGGATGCTGCTCTTCTTCGCCGTCCTTCTGCTGGTTCTGCTGCTGCTCCAGCTGAAACTCTACCCCTCCATCACCCAGCCCCGTCAGATCGTGCCGCTGGTGATGCTGGCGGCGGCCGCCGGCATCGGCGGATTTGAACGGCTCGCCCGCCGGTTCGGCAACTGGTGCGTCGCGGCGGTGATGGCGGCCGTCGCGTGGGGAGCCTCGTTCGATCAGATCTCCTACCCGATTCACGGTGCGGGGATTCTCGTCACCGCGGCGGTCTCACTGCTGTTCCTCCTCTCCTGCCGGGTACGGTTGCGGCCGCTCCGCCATCTCCTGTGGCTGCTCTTCGGCGCGGCACTGCTCCTCGACGCGGGGTACCGGTACGGCGTGGCCAACTCCTCCGGACCGCTGATGCGCGCCCGCTTCCTTTCCGCGGAAGATGAGGCGATTCGCGATCGGATGGAACAGGAGCGCGGCGGCCGCGGCGCGGTGATCGCCTACTGCGGCCTCTATTTCTACCACTACTTCGCCGACGGCCGGAACCGGGTGGTGTCTATCCCGGTCACCGAATCCGGCAATCCCTCTCTCTCCGGCTACCGCGACTTTGCGGAGATGCGCCGCCCCGGCAGTTTCGCGGCGTGGCTCGAACGGCTCCGGGCGGCGCAGGTGGACTACCTGGTGACCGACCCCGGCGTCGCCGGAATTCCGAACGCCGATCTCGAACTGCGCTGGGCGGAGGAGCATCCGGAGCTCTTCACCCCGCTCAATCCGGGCGGCCGTGTGCGCGCTTTCCGGCTGAGGCCGGAGGGGGGAGGCCGCCGGTGACCGAGGTACAGACGCTGACTCATGCGGTGATCTCCGGCGAGATCCGCCGGATTCTTTTCGACAGCGGCGACGGCCGTTACGCCGTGCTCCGGCTGGCGGACGGCTCCGGCGCGGAACATGTGCTCTGCGGACCGCTCTGCGGACTCGCCCCCGGCCAGAACATCGAGGCGGAGGGGCGCTGGGAGAAGCACGCCGAATTCGGCAACCGCTTCCGGGCGGAGAAGTTCCGGCTCCGGTTGCCGTCGACGCCGGAGGGGATCAAACGGTTCCTCGGCTCCGGCGCGATTCCCGGCATCGGCGGACGCACCGCGGAGATCATCGTCGACCACTTCGGCGACCAGACCTTGACCATTCTCGACCGGTTTTCGAAGCGCCTGCAGGAGGTTCCCGGCATCGGCCCGAAAAAGGCGGAAGCGATCATTCAGGGGTGGCGCGAATCGGCCGCCCGCCGCGAAAGCTACATCTTTCTGCAGGGGCTGGGCATCACCCCCGCCTACTGCGCCCGGCTCTTCCGGCAGTACGGGGAACGGGCGCCCGACGTGGTCCGCGCCAACCCCTACCGGCTGGCGGAGGAGGTGGACGGCATCGGATTTCTCAAAGCCGACGAGATCGCCGGCGCGCTCGGCATCGCCCGCGATTCGGTCGACCGGATGGCCGCCGCCTGCGTCTACACCGTCAATACGCTGGTCGGCTCCGGGCATGTCTGCTGTCCCGAACCGGAACTGCTCCGGCAGACCGCCGAGCTCGCCAATCAGAAGCCGGAGCGCGCCTCCGCCGGGCTGGAGGCCGCGCTCGAACGGGGCCTGCTCCGCCGTTCCGACGGCATGATCTACACGCCGCTGCTTCTGCGGGCGGAAACCGAATTGCCGAAGCTGATCGCCGCGCTGGCGACGGCGCGCCGTTTCGCCGGGCAGTCGCTCCGGCCGCTGGCGGGGGAAACGCCGGTCGTGCTCAACGCTGGACAGCTCGCCGCGGTCGAAGGGGTCAGCCGGACACCGCTGTCGATCATCACCGGCGGCCCCGGCGTCGGAAAAACCACCGTGGTGGGGGAGATCGTCCGCCGCGCCCGCGCCGCCGGCGTGCCGCTCGCGCTGGCCGCCCCCACCGGCCGCGCCGCCAAACGGCTGTCGGAGTCGACCGGCGTCACGGCGAAGACTCTGCACCGGCTGTTGCAGTTCGACCCGGCCACCGGGCGTTTCACGCACGGCACCGGTTCTCCGCTCTCCTGCCGGCTGCTGATTGTCGACGAGGTGTCGATGCTGGATCTCCTGCTGGCGCAGGCGCTCTTCCGGGCGCTCCGGCCGGGCACCTCGGTGGTGCTGGTCGGGGACGCCGATCAGCTGCCGTCGGTAGGGGCGGGCACAGTGCTGGCCAGCTTTCTCGCCTCGGGCTGGTTTTCCGTGACCCGGCTCACGCAGATCTTCCGGCAGGCGGAGAACAGCCGGATCATCGTCAACGCCCACCGGGTCAACCGCGGGCAGCTGCCGGAAAATCTTCCGCTCCGCCCCGGGGAACTGACCGATTTCTACTGGATTGAGCAGGACGATCCCGAGCGTGCCGTCGAGCTGATCGAGAAGATGGTGGTCGAACGGATTCCGGCCCGTTTCGGCCTCGATCCGGTCCGCGACGTGCAGATTTTGACGCCGATGAACCGGGGCAGCTGCGGCACGATTTCACTCAACGCCCGGCTGCAGGAACAGCTCAACGGCGGCGACCGGCCGCAGTTCAAGCTGGGGGAACGGGTGTTCCGCACCGGCGACAAGATCATGCAGATCTCCAACAACTACGAGAAGAACGTCTTCAACGGCGACTTCGGCCGCCTCGGCAGGATCCATTTCAAGGAGAAAAAATTCCTGGTTCTCTTCGACGACGGCCGGCTGGTCGAATACCGGTTTGAGGAGGCGGAACAGCTCTCGCTGGCCTACGCGGTGACGGTTCACAAGTCGCAGGGGAGCGAATTCCCGGCGGTCGTGCTGCCCTTCCTCACCCAGCATTACATGATGCTGCAGCGGAATCTGCTCTACACCGCCATGACCCGTGCGAAGCGGCTCCTGGTGCTGATCGGCAGTCAACGCGCGGTGCGCATGGCGGTGGAGAACGCCCGGCTCGAACCGCGCTTCTCGCTCCTGACCGAACGGCTGGTCGAACTGCGCCGCCGCTGTGAGGAGGCGTTCCGCAACGCTCCCTGAACGGTTTTCACTGTTTCGCGGGTTGACAAAACGCACTGTTGTAACACCATCCGCGAAAGGAGAACCGTATGGAACCGAATTGGGACTTTATCTTTCACCGGCGGCATCCGCACTATTTCCGCAACCTGGAGTGCTGGCAGCGCAGTGCGGCGGCCTACGCCGGCGGCGAAGCCTACCTGCGGCAGGCGCTGATCCGGCACGTTTCGGAGGTCGAGCTGGAGTTCGCCGAACGGCTCCGGCGCGCCTACTACTTCAACTACCCGCGCAAGCTCGCGCGGCTGACCACCCAGTTCGTCCTTTCGGTCGAACCGACCCGCGAGGGGGCGGATCCGGCGCTGGTCGAGGACTTCTCGCGCAGCGGACTGCGCGCCGGCGAGGTGATGCGCCAGTTTTCCACACTGCTCAACGTCTTCGGCGGCGCGGCGGTCGAAATCGAAATGCCCTTCTTCGAAGGCGAGGTGGACTGTGAGCGGAGAAACCGGGAGAAACTGCGCCCGGCGGCGAAGGTTCACTCGCCGCTGGAGATTCCGGACTGGGGCTTCGGCGCCGACGGGGAACTCGACTGGATCATCTTCGAGGAACATGTCCGGGTCGCGCCGGGGCCGTGGAAACCCGCCGTCGAACTGCTCCGCCGGAAACTCTACACACGCAACGAATGTTTCGTGCTCGAACGCGAAGCAGGCACCGGCATCGTCCGGCAGAGACTGCACGCCGTGCACCGCCTCGGCGCAGTCCCCGCCTTCTACCTCACGGAACCGGATGGCTACGGACTCAACTCCGGCCACTACTTCGAGGATGTCGTGCGCATTTCGGATGCGATTCTCAACAACGAATCCGAGTCGCAGATGAACATCGTCAAACAGATGTTCGGACTGCTGGTCATCTCCGAAGGATTCGCCCGGGGGGCCCGTTCGGCGGGCGGAAGCCGTTCCGGCGGCGCGACGGAGAAGTTCAGCCACGTGCTCGCCCGTTCCGCGGCGATCTGGGAGAGCCCGGAGGAGCGCGGCATCAGCCGCTACATCTCCCCCTCCGGCGCCGACACCAGCCGAATCCGCGAGGAGAACGACGCGCTCAAACGCGAACTCTTCGACACGGTCGGCATGGCGCTGGTCACCCCCTGCCGGGAGGCGCAGACCGCCGAATCCAAGGCGTGGGACTACCACCAGGTCAAGCAGTTTCTCGCCTGCCGCGCCGACATGCTCGAACAGGCGGAACTGCGCTGCTGGAAGCTGATGGCGAAATTCGATCCCTCAATCCGGATTCCGTCGGTCCTCTACAACCGGGAGTTCGCGGTCGCCGACCTCAAGAGTTCGATCGAATCGCTGCTCGAACTGCGGGAGTTCTCCGGCGGGACGGCCTACCGGCGCGAAGTGGAGAAAAGCGCGCTCTTCCTGCTTGAAAAGATCCGCAAGATCGATCCGCTCCGCCGTCGGGCCATACTCGAGGAGATCGAGCGGGAGGAAAAGGAGGCGAATCATGCTTGAGTCACTGCCGCTGGAATCCGCTTCGCTGTGGAAAAAAGAGGAGGACGGCTCCTTTGTGGAGTTCGCCATCCGCGCCGCCGTGCTGGAGGCCGGTTCGCTCGGCAGTTCCGGCGGGGAGGTGTGCGAGTCGCTCTGCTGGGTGGTCGCTGACGTGCCGCCCCGGCCGGGCGACCGGCTGGTCCTCCGGGAGCGGTGCTTCGATCTGGCGGAGGTGCGGGTGTTCCGCAACCTCGACGGCCGGGTGGTGGCTTACCGGTGCACCCCCGCGATGGAACGCGGATGACGGCCGCTCCCCTTCTCCCGGGAAAAAAATGTGGAAAAAACAACTAGAAATTCGTTTGGCGAAGGTTGCATTTCCCTTTTAATAAGGTTATTTTAAATAATAGTTTCAATCGGGAGGAAGGAAACGCATGTTTTGTAAATACTGGTATCCGAATATGATTCGGCAGCATATTCTGTCGCGTTACGGTGTGGAGCCGTTGAACTCCCACTATTACGCGACCACGTATCCGAGTGTATATGCTGCGGCCGACCGGATTTTCGGCTCATGGGAAGCCGCCATCACCATGTGCGGGCTGGACTACAGCCAGATCCGCAAGTACAAACGCTGGAGCAACACCGCGGTGGTCGACGAAATCCGCAAGCTTCACGAGGAGGGCCAGCCGATCTCTTCGCAGTCGGTGCAGGTCCACCACAAGAGTCTTTACATGGCGGCGATCAAGCGGTTCCGCGGCTGGAAACGCGCGGTGGAAGCCGCCGGAATCGACTACCGTCAGATCCGGCTCCGCCGCAGTCTGAACAAGACCGAACTCCGGCAGCAGATCCTGGAGCTCTACCGGAAGAAGGTGGATCTCTCCTACACCAACATGCGCCGGAACTACCAGTACCTTCTCGCCTCTGGGAGCAAGAAACTCGGTGACGGGAGCTGGGCGCGCGCCCGCCTCCGCTGCGGAATCAAGGTCAACTACCGCATCGAAAATCGCGGTCTCTCCAAACGCAATGCGGAACATCAGGAGCAGCCGCAGAGCTGATCCCCGGCAAAAACCGATTCGTCATTATGCCGCCGTCCATCTGGACGGCGCTTTTCTTTCAGAAAAAAAGGCCGGCGGAGAAAGTTCTGCCGCCGGGGTACCGAGGTGGACGCCGCCTCGAGCGTACCAGACTCGAAACGGGCAGGTCTTGGCTGACCTGAATTTTTCATCTATTAATTGGCGGTCCCGACAAAATCCTGACAGGATTTTCAAAAAAAATTTCACTTTTTTTGCCGAAACTTCCATTCTACCGGGAGGAGGCCGTTCTCATTCCCGCCCGCTTCCGGATTACCCACGGGATGTACCAGCAGTAGCGGTTCCAGATTCCCAGCAGGATGAGCCCTTTCCAGAACACCGGAAACGTAAACTCTCCGGCGGCCAGCGCCTCGCCCAGGCACTTGCAGGCCAGCAGCAGAATCAGAAACGAAAGCGTCGACTTCAACACCGTGCACCGCACCTGCCGGTGCATGAACAAAGTCCACTCAGACAGCACAATGCCGACGATTCCGCCGATTTCCAGCGCGAAAACAATCTCATCCATATCCGGTTTTCGACCGGCAGCCAGGCAGAGTCCGGCACTCACCAGCAGCGGCAGAATGTGCGAAACCGGTTCGCGAAGCTCTTCATCCGGCAGACTCATAGCGGCGAAACTCCATAGATATCCATGCGGTCAAGCACAAAGACCGGCATATCCTCCCCGTAGATCGAAAATCCAAAGCGCCAGTCCGGCACCCCGGCGAACTCCTGCCCCAATTCGCATTCGCCCAGCTTCCGCTGGTCCAGAAAGATATTCAGCTTGTTTTTCACCAGCCCGATACGCAAAACACTCCCCTCCGACGCCTCTTCGACGGCGCAGGGGATCTCCCGCCAGACCTTCCGCCCCACCCCGATTTCGGCCAGCGTGTTGGTGTTGACCCGCATCTCCTCCACTCCCAGGCTGCTCCGGTCGCTCTCCGGATCACGGCGGCAGCGCAGCGTCACCTCCCAGAAACGATTCGCCATGGGCATCCCCTTCTGCAGATCAAAATTCCAGAATGACAGCGTAAGCACCGTCCCCGGCGCCGGAAAGCTCTGCCAGCCGAGAATCAGTTCAAACGAGTTCGGCAGCCGGATTGCCGGGGGACTCAGGAACGGAATCGCACCAGTGATGATCAACCCGTGCAAGTTGCTGTATCTCATACTGTCCGGGAAATAGAACGGCGCCTCCCAGCTGCGCGCTCCGCGAAAATCCTCCTCCTGAAGGTGGTTGGCCAGTGGCGCGTACGAGGAGGGATACCATCGATAGACGCGCCTCGTTCTCGGTAATTCCTGAGCGAAAATTCCGGACGCTTCCGCCGACGATTCCGCGGCATTGACCGCTCTCCATTTGGTACGGGCGGCGGAATACCCCCGCAGACGCCGCAGATACGGCAGACGCTGTTCCCGCGTCAAAGCCGGATTGTCAACGATCAGCCGGCAGCGCTCCTGCTCCCGCAACAACTCCCGGGCGTTCTCCGACAGCAATTCCACCTGATGCCTCGTACTGGCGGAAAAATGCTGGAACTGTTTCTGCAGCTGATTGTACTCCGCGACAGCGTCCAGAGCCTGCTGACGATACAGTTCGTTCTCGCGGTCGGAATATTCCGCAATCCAGAATGCAGAGGTCGCAACGGCAACGACCAGAAAGAGTTTCAGAAGCCGGCAGGATTCGTCGAGCAGATGGTTCAACCGACAGCCATCCCGGGAATCCGCCGCCCGGGAAAACCGGCGGCGAAAACCGATCCACGCCGCCAGCCGCCGGATCTCATCGATAAAATTTCTCACCGCGCCGCTCCAGCGATTGTCCGGGGGCGGCGGCATGTAGCGGCAATACTCCCGCACCAGACGGTTCAACCGGGCGTACTCCGCCTGATCCTCCTCCAGCGGCAGAGTGCTGGGCAGTTCCGGATACGCGTCCGGCGGCAGACCGGTGAACGCACAGTAGATCACCTTGCCCAGCGCGTAGAAGTCGCAGTACTGACTCTCCTCCAGCGTCAGGCTCCCCTCCAGAAAACGGGAGCGCAGACCGGGCGGAAGAAACCCGGGAGTGCCGACCCGCCCGGCAACCGCGTCGTGCGAACTCACCAGCCCGATGTCGCTCAGCTTCGGCACGCCGTTGACGTAGAGAATATTGCCCGGTTTCACATCCCGGTGCGCCATGCCGTGCGCATGGAGCACCTCCAACGCCTCGCGGATTCCGCGAGCCAGACGGTCGGTATCGGCGACGGAGAGATAACCGCCGTCGGCAATCCGGTTCTGGAGGGTGAAGGGGCGATACGAGTCCGCCTCCAGCGAATCCGCCGCCTCCATCGAATAGTAGAGGCAGGAATCATCCTGCGCAACGTGGAAAATCTGCAGCAGATGCGGGTGATTTTCAATCACTCTGCGGTAGTTGCAAAGGCCGGAGAACTCCTGTTCAAAATTTTCGGGATTGCGCTGCCGGGAGATGACTTTCAATGCGAGCTTCCGCCCGGTGATGTCCTGCACGAGATAGACCTCTCCGAAACCGCCGCGCCCGCAGAACTGCAGAATCGTGAAACCGTGAAACTCTTCCATCCTCTTCAACATGTGACGTCCTCCCGTTCCGCCGAGCGGAATGCCTTCAACCCGTCATATGCGGTCCGCAGCAGAACCTCGTCGGGAATTTCCTCCGGAGAGAGCTCCTCCTGGAACTCTTCCACCAGCCGCCGCAGCGCCCTGGTGCCCCGGCTGCACACGGTGTAGACGTTGACCGTGCTCTCCTGAAAAAAATCGGCGACGAATGCGGCAGAACGCCCCTGCAGTCTGCAGAGCTGAAACATCTGGAACTGTTTGTCACTGAGCTGATGTTTCAACTTTTCCAGCGCCAGACTGAGCAGATATTTCTGCCAGAGCTCCCGCCACTCTTCGCTGCCGGATGCGGATGCCGGCGGTTCCGGGGGATCCTCCATGGAGACGATGAAGTTGCGTTTCCGCGTCTGGGCGCGTCGCCGGATGTCGCGGATGCAGTTGGAGATAATTCCGCCGAGGTAGTCGCGGAAACGCCCCTGAGCCCGGTCATAGGTGCGGATTTTATCCTTCACCCGGATCGTATCATACACCAGGTCGATCAGCTCCCGGATCTGATCCCGGGTCAACTTCTGCTTTCGCCCGTACATGATGATGAGAGAACGGTATTTGGGATAAAAATGCTCCCAATCTGCCGGAGCCAGGGTATCTTCCCGCATTCTGGCGGTCAGGTCGACCCAGGTTTGCCAGCCCGACTCCGCCCCGGGCGCGCGCAAACTGTCATATGAATTCATCATCCCCCCTGACAAATAAATGACACTGCTGAAAAATACCGCAGAAAAAGAGATAATCAATCTCATATTCGTAAAAAAAAGCGAATTTTTATTATTTTTCTTTTATTAGAAGGAGAGCCGGATTCCCGTCACCGTTCTCGGCGACAGCCCTCCGCGGAAGCGGGGAACCCGGGTTCGAGATTCCGCCGATAGAAATCGGGAGCAATCCCCACGCGTCGTTTAAACAGCCGGGAGAAATAAAATTCATCCCGGAAACCGGAGGTTCCCCCGTTCTCCGCCGATTTGACCGGCTGTTCCGAAAGTCCACAACCCTTCCGGACCCGATAAAGATTCCCCGATCCCGTGCCATCGTGCAATTGTCTGGAGCAATAAATTCGCAAAGGCCGGCCTGATGCACCGATTGTTCTTTCTGCGCACGGTCCGGAAAACTTTCGAAAAACCATTCCCATGGAGGGGATGACACAGGAAAATAAACAGACATTGTACTTTTTTGCAAATATTTCGGTTCGAATTTGCCAATCTTTTTTTTAAAATTTTGATTTTCCTATTGCCATTGCTTGAATTTTCGATATAATAGGAGAGTGTAAAGTTCACCTAAAATTGATTTTGCATTATGTGTGCCTATTACAGTAAAGCGTGTCGTCTCTCGGAGACCATACAGACGGAAATCCAACAGGGACGTCTATTCAACAACCCCTATTTCCCGTCGGAAATACAGCTTGCGGCCCGCTATTGTGCAAGTCGTCACACGGTACGCAGAATTCTGGCGAAACTCACCGATGACGGAATCCTGATCCGCATGGACAACGGGCGCGTGAAAATCAGTCCATCTGTCGAGGAAAACATCTCGATAAATCCCGGGAAAATCAAGCTGGCCTGGATCTATGCAGCGTATCCCGACTCCACGATTGCAGAAGTCACTGCGGGAATTGTCGACTTCGCCGAAAAAAATGAGGTGGATCTGCAGATTATAAACAGCACCTCCGGCCACCAGGAAGTGCTGCAACTTCTTCCCCACATCAAACAGCTGGGATTTGATGGTGCGATGATTCTGCCATATGAAATACCGGAATATGCCGCCTGTTTGAATCAACTGGTCCGGGAGCATTTTCCTGTCGTTACATTCGGGCCGACATACGGCAGCAACTGCAGTTCGGTTTCCACGGACGACTTCGGCAGTACCTTTCAGGCGGTGAGAGATCTGATACAACGGTACGACCGCCCAGTGTACTTCATCGGAGCCTGCGAGGGCGGCAGCGCCACAGAGCGGTATCACGCCTACTGCCGCGCGATGCTCGACGCCGGATTCGAACAGGAGATCAGGCAATATTCCATATTTCTGGAATGCGCCTGCCCCAACCCGGACTACTGGCCGATTGAGCAAAAACTTCTTCATCCTGCCGAACTCATCAGAAAGGCAATGGAACAATTTCCCCGCCCCTGCTCCATCTTCTGCGTGAACGACTATGTGGCAAACGGAGTCTACCGGAGCGTCGAAAAAGACCGGATCGGCATTGATCTCATGGTGGTGGGGTTTGACGATCTGCCGCTGGCACGGCGCCTGTGTCCGCCGCTGTCAACCATCCAGGTCGATAAGCATCAGATCGGATTTCAGATGGCAATGTTGTTACACAAAATTATATCACAACGAATCGAGAATCAGATTCACCTGAAACTCCCAGCAACATTCATCCGCAGGAGATCATCCTGAAAGAGAAAGTTTAACAACATGAACCAAAGGAGATTGCACATGAACAGACCACTCACGAAAAACTGTCGCAATGCTGAATTTACCTTAATTGAACTTTTAGTAGTGATTGCTATTATTGCAATTCTGGCGGCCATGCTTCTCCCGGCCCTCAACAAGGCCCGGGCCAAAGCACAAACCACCCGATGCATCTCCAACCTGAAACAGCAAGGCCAGGGAATCATCGGATATGTGGGAGATTACCTTGACACTCTTCCGCCGACATTCAGCAATTTCATGAAAGAAAACTGGGATATGCGTTGCATCAGCGTTTCCGAAACCGATCCGAGACAGGGCGGTCTGGCTCTGGTTGCAAATTATGTCCGGAATATGAAAAACTGTTATGGAGATAATCGCCCTAAATGGCTGTACTGCGATGCGCTGGTCGCGAGAGGTGCGGCATGGGACGGAAACATTCCCAATGAACGGGGCATCGCATATTACTACAACCGCGACTCCTCCGTCGGTCAGGGATATGGAACAGAAAAATATACCTGCTTCGGGAGAAAATACTCCAAACTTTCTTCTGAAATTCTGGTTTTCTGCATCGGTTGCGGCGCAGTCTTCGATTATGCCCTGCACAACGGCGGAGGAACCATGCTCCGGGCGGATGGCTCTGTAAAATGGTATCCCTTCGGGAAATATAGACTGGGAAATCATGCCACCACGCCAGACGGCACAATCATCTGGCTGGATAAAAACCGTTAACCCCCACTGTCCAGGGAGATCAAAGACAATGAAGCTGCTATCTGTTGTCCATCTTGGAGTTCTTCTGACCTGCGGAACCGCAATCGGTGCAGTTCCACCGGATTCCGCGGAAAACCTGTTGAACAACTCTTCGTTTGAACGAGTTCAGGCCAATGGTGTACCTGCCGACTGGGCGATCACCTACCGCCTGGTTGACGCATCCATCCGCAGTGTTCCCTCCGCGACGGCGGCGGATGGGGGGAAGGTGCTCCGTATACAGCGGAAAACCCCGTACTCCGAACATCTGTATGCAAGCATCGCCACCTCCTTTCCCGCAAAAGCAGGAGTTCGCTACCGGATAAGTCTGGCGGCTCGATGTGCAAAAGAAAATTTCGTCTCGCTGGTCATCGGACAAAAATGGGATATACGATACCGGATTATTCCGGATACATTCTGGAGGCGCAACCTCTTTGAATTCACTCTGACCGCAGATCAGATCACCAGCCAGGGAACTGCGCCGCTTCTCTTCATCTGCGACGACGTTACCGCAGATTTTGAACTGGATGACATTCAGCTCGTACCAGCACAACACTCCATCGACACGGTCGGCACCCCCCTGCCCTCCTCCCGGCAGATTGCAAACGGCGTCTATCTGGCTCCGTCCGGCGACACCCCGGAATCCCGGGAAAATACTTTTACTCTTCCAGCTGACAAAAATCATTGGGAAAGTATGGCCGAGTTCTCCGAAAAGAATTTAAAGGCGGATGTTGCCCTTTTCTGGGATCAGGCGCAGGGGATAGCATTTAAGATTCATGTCCGTGACAACGTCGTCAACGCTCTGTCTGGCGCCGAACTGTTCCGCGGTGACAGCATCCAGATGCGGATTGAGCCGGCGGGGAAATGCCGGGATGAAGTTCGGGATGACG
Organism: uncultured bacterium; assembly: GCA_900551245.1. Taxonomy (GTDB): domain Bacteria; phylum Verrucomicrobiota; class Lentisphaeria; order Victivallales; family Victivallaceae; genus Victivallis. Next base: position 26,838 of record URVC01000011.1, read on the forward strand.
ATCTGGAAATTGGATTTTCCCCGACTGCAGGCAAAGTGAGCACCTGGTACTGGGGCGCCGAACGCGTCCTGACTCCGGAAGAGGCGGAGATCACTGCGACGCGCACTGTTGACGGCTATGTACTCTCCGGAGTTCTGCGATGGAAGCTGTTTCCCGCATCGATGAGGCAGCAGGGCTTCTTCGGCTTCAACATGATCGTCAACGACTCCGACGTCGCAGGGGAACGGGAGCGCTCCGTCGCATTTCTCGCCGACGGCATCCATCATGCCAAGAGCAACCGCAACAATATCCTTGTATTCAACAGCGGCCGGAGAAATCTGTACTGCCGCGCCCGCATTGACAAAAATTACGGAAGGGCCGTTTGCGACTGGTTTGCGGTGGACAACACCGCCCCGCGGAGAACTCGTCTGCGTCAATCCATCAGAGATGCCCGGGGCAATCTCTCCCGATTGCCCGAGTTGCAACTTCGCGCCGGCCAACTGGTACGCTACACGGCGGAATATACTCTGAAAGATATCGCCGACGGCACTCTGAACATCACAGCGGAGACCGAAGACGGCAGACGCGGCACCTTCCGTGCGGAAAAAGCGGATCAGCTTCAATCACAACTTGCCAGCCTGAAAAAATTGCGGAACAAACTGCAGGTTCTGCAAAAAAAGGCGGCCGCTCAACCCGCCTCCGCCGTCGCCACCATGTATGAACGAATCGCCGACCTGCAACTGGCGCGTTTCTCACAGCTTCTGCAGGAAAAGTTCTCTCCTGAGGGGAAAATGAATCTTATGAAGCATTGTGAAAACATTCTGATTCCGGAGATGGAAGAACTGCTTGAGCGCTATGAAACGCTGCTCGCAATCCGCGAAACGAGGACGCTGCCGGAAAACTGGAAAATGGTCACCTCACGGCAGCGCATGCTCGACAACTGGCCCACCGCGGTCATGCGCTCCGACAGCGGCAAACTGGAAGAGCGGAAGGTGTATCTCGGCGGCTATGGACACAGCGCTGCCATCCGGGAAGAAATGAAGGACTTCTCCGATATGGGAGCCAACATGATTCATCTGGAAATCGGCCCGAGTGCATTTTTCCCGACCCCGGGCAAACAAACGGAATTTGCCGCTCCGGATTACAAGCGCTTCCAGCGGGATATTGCAGAGATTATGACGGTCGCAAAGCAGAAAAATCTTCGCACCATGCTGCTTCTCGCCCCTCATTACGCTCCGGCATGGTGGTATGACCGTCATCCGGAGGCGGCCGGCATCTGCGGCTTTGCCAGATATGAAATCATGCATCCGGAAACCCGGAAGATGGTTTCTCACCACCTCGACACCCTGTTCTCCCGGCTTCGTCAGATGCCGTTCAGCGACTCGATCTTCAGTTTTTGTCTGACCAACGAGCCGAACTATTCCGGAGCTGACCCGAAGGAAAAAGCCTCCCAGCAGCGTTTTGCCGCTTACCTGAAGAACAAGTTCAAAACCGTTGCGGAACTCAATCGGCGCAGCGGCCTCGCTTTTGCCGATTTCGATGCGGCCTCCCAGAGCGCCGTGACAGAGCCGGCTATGCGCGTACTCTTTGAAAAGTACCGTCAGTGGGCTTTGCTCGACTGGCATCAATTCATTGCAAAGGAAACGAAAAAATATTTCCCGGACATTCCCATTCAGACCAAAATCATGGTCTTTTTCACTCTGGACCCCCAGCAACTGGAACTGGGCGTGGATCCGGAACTCTACTCGGAACTGGGTGACATCAACGGAAATGACAATTATTTCTACTATACCCCCGGGGGAACATGGATCGCAGACTGGGGGAAAACCACGTTCTACCATGACCTTCAATGGTCCTTCAAGCCTGCGGCAATCGTCAACGGCGAAAACCACATCATGCCCGACGGCTTCCCCGGCCGGCTTCCCTACGGACATGTGTATACGCAGGCGTTCCAGCAGTATGCTTCCGGAGTTTCCGGTCTGGCAACCTGGATCTGGGCGCCATATAAATTCGATCATCCGGAAATCATCCACAATAACATTTCGCGTCGGCCGCTTGCCCTGGCGGCACTGGGGGAGGCAACGTTTGATGCAAACCGGCTCTTCAATGAGCTTCAATCGTTGCGCCGCGCCCCGGCAGAAGTGGCTCTGTTCTACAGCCAGACCGCCTATCTCTGGGATCCGAAAGGATATTCAACCGCCATCCGCGATGTGCACGAACAACTCTGCTTTACCGGGCGCCCGATCACGTTTCTGAGTGAAAAGCAGTTGATCCGCGACCAATTCGGCTCCGCCAGACTTCTGATACTTACCAACGTGAAAAATCTGGATCGCGAAGCCTGGCAGGGAATCCGCAGATTCACCGCTTCCGGCGGCCGTGTCATGTATACCGGCGCGATGCCGCTTCGCGATGAATTCAACCGCGCGCTGCCGCCACTCCCCATACCTGCCGAGAGGTTGAACATAACACCCTACCCCGGCATGGACATCGCGTCGCTGGAGAAACAAATTGCTCCGAACCTGTCCGCCTTTCAGCTCGGCATGACAGTTTCCTATGCCTCCGGAATGCAGGGAATCTACCGCCGGACAGTCTCCACGCCGCAGGGCGAGTTGACCAATCTGGTCAATTATAATAAGGGGATACGGAACATTCATTTCCAGATTCCCCGGGGATACAAACTCCGGGAGCTGATATCGGACCAGCTCATTGACGGGGCTTACTCCCTCAAGCCGTTGTCACCAATTCTGGTCCGTCTGGAAAAGGCAGAGAACTGACAGGAAAGATTCGCTTATGAAATCTCTATACGGTTCGGATCAGTCAAAAGAGTTTCAACAGCAGTTTTCCTCACCGGGCATTCTCTATCGCGACGCCCCGTTCTGGGCCTGGAACTGCGAATTGGAGGAAAATCAGCTTGTACGGCAAATTGAGTGTTTCTCGCTCATGGGAATGGGGGGATTCTACATGCACGCACGCTTCGGGCTGCGCACCCCTTACCTGGGTTGCAAATTCATGGAGTGCATCAAAGTTTGCGTCGCTGAAGCAAAAAAACGCAACATGCTGGCCTGGCTTTACGACGAAGACCGCTGGCCTTCGGGAAGTGCGGGCGGCACCGTAACCCAAGATCCCAGATGGCGGGCGCGCCATCTGAAGTTAAGTTTTGCTCCGGAGTCCGGCCCGGCAGAAGAGTCCGGGAAACTGCTGTGCTGTTATGCGGTGAAGCTGGATGAAACAGGGAAACTTTTCCATTACGAACGCGTCGCAGCTCAGGACCCCATCCCGGAATCCTATCGGAAATTGTATGTTTACCGCCAGCTTGCAACTCCGGAACCATGGTTTAACAATATGACCTATCTGGACACGCTCAATCCCGTCGCGGTCAGACAATTTCTCGAGGCGACTCACGAAAAATATTTTCACACGGTCGGTGAAGAATTTCATCATACCGTTCCCGGAATCTTCACCGACGAGCCTCAATTCACCCGGCAGAAGGATCTCCCGACGGCCGGAACAGATCAGCCGGCCATTCTGCCATACACCGATGATTTTCCGGAGAGTTATCAGAGAGAGTACGGTTGTGATTTCTTCGATACTCTTCCCGAGATTGTATGGGAGCTGCCGGACTCCCGTTATTCCGCGGCACGTTATCGCTTTCACAACCATGTTACAGAACGGTTCGCCACAGCATATGCGGACCAGATCGGCGCATGGTGCAGGGAGCACAACCTTCTTTTCACCGGCCATCTGACCGGGGAAGCAACCATGTCCAATCAGTCCGTCTTCTGCGGAGAAGTGATGCGTTCCTACCGTGCCTTCTCCCTTCCCGGGATCGATATGCTCTGCGATCGCCGGGAGCTGGCGACGGCCAAGCAGGCGCAAAGCGCCTCCCGCCAGTTCGGCTGCGGCGGCGTTCTGAGTGAACTGGACGGAGTGACCAACTGGGACTTCTCGTTTGCAGACCACAAAGGGCATGGAGACTGGCAGGCCGCGCTCGGAGTCACCTTGCGGGTGCCGCACCACGCCTGGCTCTCCATGGCAGGCGGAGCCAAGCGGGATTTCCCCGCCTCAATCGGATGCCAGTCAGCCTGGTATCGGAAATATCATTGGATCGCAGATCATTTTGCACGGCTCAATGTCGCACTCACCCGGGGAAAAGCACTTGTGCATATTGCGGTGATCCATCCGATTGAATCGTTCTGGCTGCTTCAGGGGCCGCTCGATCAGACCGCAACTGCCAGAGAAAATGCAGAGAACGATTTCTCCTCTCTGATCGAATGGCTGCTCTTCGGGTTGCTGGACTTTGATCTGCTGTCGGAATCTCTGCTGCCGGAACAGAATGCTCACGTCGAAGGTTGTCAGCTCGTCGTCGGCGAGATGCACTATTCTTCCATCCTCGTACCGCCGACACTCACCCTGCGCGCCACTACGCTTGAACTCCTGGAACAATTCGTTGAGGCAGGAGGAAATGTCATATTTTCCGGATCGGTTGCCCCGCTCTGCGACGCGGAACGCTCCGCCCGTCCGGCCCGGCTGTCCGAACAGTGCACAAGAATCTCCCACACGAAGCATGATATTCTGCAGGTCATGGAACAGGAGCGGGAACTTCGGATCATTCGCAAAGACACCTGCCTGCCGGCGACAGAACTGCTCTACCAGCTCCGGGAGGACGGCAATGCCCGTTATCTGTTTGTCGCCAACTCGCTCCGCTGCGGGAACAGCTACCATGCGACCGTATCCGTTCACGGAGAATGGCAGCTGGAAGAGCTTGATACGTTTACGGGCACCGCCACTTTCGTTGCCGCGGAAATACGGAAAGGGTGGACGGCGTTTGATTTCGAATTTCATCCGCACGGACATCTGCTGCTGCGTCTCACCCCGTCACACAAAAGCAGCGGAAAATCGTTCCCCCTCTCCCCGCTGAACCAGGAAAAGACAGAAAAAAACATCCTGATGCGTCTGCCGGGGAACTGCGTAAAAGTTTCTCTGGATGAACCGAATGTCCTGCTCCTTGACCGGGCGGAGTGGAGAGTTGACGGTGGCCCGTGGGAAGCTCCGCTCGAAATTCTGCGCCTGGACAATACGGCCCGGGCAAAAATGGGGTTGCAACATAAATTTTACGGGGCACAGCCATGGAGCAAGCCGCAATCAGACAAAATTTACGGTCTGCTTGAACTGCGCTATTCCTTCGATTGCCGGACAAATGTTTCCCACGTTTTTCTGGCAGCGGAACAGCCGGAGAGTTCGACGTTCTGTCTGGATGGAGAAACAATTCCATTTGCCGACTGCGGCTACTGGGTGGATGAATCCATTCGACGTACGCTCCTGCCTGATCTGCAGGCAGGCCGGCACACCTTGTGCGTCAAACGCAAATACACAGATCAAACAAACATTGAACAGCTCTATCTGCTCGGCGATTTCGGGGTTCATACCCTGGCGGACACGGCGGAAATTACGGCTCCGGTCCGCAGCCTTCACTGGGGGGACATCACCACACAGGGGCTTCCCTTTTATGGCGGAAACATCTCCTATCATCTCGATTTTGAACTTTCCAAACCGGAACGTCTGGCTCTGCGACTGCCTCCCAGAAACATGAATATGCCGCATGGGTTGTGCAATCCTCAGGCGTCACGCGAGTGCGCCGTGGCAAGTTTTCGCGGAATGCTTGTTTCGGTGAACATCGACGGCAGAGAAGCAGGCGATATCGCGTTTTCGCCCTGTCAGCTTTCTCTCGGCCGCCTCTCCGCAGGAAAACATCAGCTGAAACTGACCCTCTACGGCAGCCGCATCAACTGTTTCGGACCTCTTCATCTCACCTTCCGATACGATTGGGACAGCGCGCCGGATGCCTATCGGCCGACCGGAGATCTCTTCAGCAACGAATACCGGCTTACGCCATGGGGAATCCTGCATTCCCCTCTTTTACTCCGGGAGTGAAAGGCGACATCGACCGCTCTCGGGTACGCTACGGGAAAATAAATTCCACTCATAAACAACGACAGGAGCAAAAATGGATCAGCAGGTAAAAGATAGCCTCAAAAAATTGACACGCTTTTTTGATCATCCCAAAGCCGGTACCTGGGAACGCATCGATCTGGACATCCGGCGCAACCGCATGGGCTGGGGCAGACTCTGGCTTCAGGATGGCCGGGGCAACGCGCTCAAACACCGGCAGATCAATTTACGCCAGACCTCCCACGATTTCCGTTTCGGATGCAACGCATTCAAACTGAAAGATTTTGAAGAAAAAGAGAAAAATGACGCCTATGAAGCCTATTTCAAACGCATCTTCAACGAAGCGGTAGTTCCCCTTTTATGGGATTCCATCGAACCGGAGAAGGGGATGCTCCGTTATGCGGCGGACAGTTGCAAAATGAGTCGCCGCCCTCCGGCGGACCTGGTGGTTGAGTGGTGTGAGCAGAATCACATCGCCCCCAAAGGTCACTGGCTTTTCTGCGACAACTTCGTCCCGAAATGGCTGCCGGGAGACTGGAATGAAGTGATGCTCCTGCTGGAGGACCGCATCGCCGGCATCGCAGAACGTTACGGCAGACGTATCCGGAAGTGGGACGTCGTCAACGAATCTTTGTGCAGCCATCCCCGCCGGGATCCCCGCATCGGCGACGCGAGTGTGCCGCCGGACTATCTCTGGCAGATCTTCAAGATGGCGGAAAAATATCTGCCGCGTCAAAGTGAATTTCTCTACAACGACGGCGGCAACCAGGCTTTTGAGCGTTTTGCGCATGACAGCTCTCCGATGTTCCTCCTCGCAGACCGGCTTCTGCGCCGCAACGCGAAATTGGACGGCCTCGGAATTCAGTTTCATCTGCTGGCGGACAAAATGGAGCAATTCTCCCGGGAAGAGCTCTGCAATTACTTTGATCCGGCCCACCATCTCCGCGTACTGGATCAGCTCGGCCAGCTCAATCTGCCGCTGCACATTTCGGAAATTTCGCTCACGACATTTCCGGAACTTCCCCGGGAAGCGGCGGAAGAGTTTCAGGCACAATGTCTCCGGAACTTCTACCGCATCTGGTTCAGTCATCGGAACTGCAACTCCATCGTCTACTGGAATCTCTGCGATCAAACCGCCTTCGGTGAGGAGAACCGCTGGAACGCCTGCCTGATCGATGGAGAGTTCAACGAGAAGCCCTCTTACAAGATGCTGGATCAACTCGTCAACCGGGAATGGCATACGCAGACCACTCTCGTCACTGACGAAAACGGCGAAGCAACCTGGAATGGCTTCTATGGAGAATATGAATTGGAAATTGCAGGAACGAAAAAGAAAGTTTCCCTGACACCGCGGGGAGAGAACGAGTACAAAATTCTCCTCTGAGAGAGCCTGTTCCCACGGTTCTCCGGACTCATTGGCGAACCCCTCTCATGAAACTCTCCGACAACCGTCTAAACCGTTCGCGGGGCACTGACGCTGGCGCGTTCGATCAGCTTCGGCTTGAACTCCACCGAGGCGGGACGGCTGCCGGAGAGCACCCAGTCGCCGAGCAGCTTCACCGCCTGTTCCCCCTGCTCGCGGAGCGGCTCGGCAAAAGTGGTGAGTTTCGCCTGTTCCGCGCCACGCCAGGTGTGGTTGTCGAACGAAAGCAGCGAAATCTCCTCCGGAATCCGGAGCCCCAGCTGCTCCGCCGCTTCGAAAAACCATCCGGCCCGGTAGTCCCGGACCGTGAAGAACGCGGTCGGCAGCTCCTCCCGCGGAACCCGCTTGAGAAAGCGGGCAATCACACCGACCTGATCGGCGCTCTGCTCGTATTCCAGCCGGGTGAGGCACCACTGCGGATCGAACGGCAGATTCTCCTCGGCCAGCGCACCGCGGAATCCGGCCAGCATCTCCGAATAGAGAAACTGCTTCTCCGAACCGGTCAGAATGCCGATCCGCCGGTGTCCGTGACGGACGAGGTATCGCACCGCCTCCCGCGCCGCCGCCCGGAAGTCGATAAAGGTACGGACCGCTTCGGTGTGATCCATGTTGTCCGCCGCAATGACGCACGGAATCTTCGCCTTCTCCAGCGGCACGATGAGTTCCGGATAGTTGGCGCACTGCAGATAAATCACCCCCTGAATGGTTCCGGCCATGTGGTGGGCGATCATCTCGTCGGTAATCCGGCCGGAGTCCGAAAGCGACAGCAGCAGCTCCACATTCTGCTTCTCCGCCCCCGCCGTCACCCCCTGCAGCAGCTCGGCCGTCACCGGGAGATAGCGGAACGTGCCGAAGTCGGACGGCCGCACGAAAATCCGGTGAAACTTCCGCCGCGCCTCGGCGTTCTCCAGCACCAGCGCGCCGCAGCCCGGATAGATCTGAATCAGCCCCTCCTCCTGAAGCAGCTTCAGAATGTTGTGCACCGAGCTCTTGGAGATGCCGAGCCTGCGCGCAAGATCGCGCGCCGAAGGCAGATAGGTTCCGGCGAGAAAACGACCGTCCCGGATCGCCTCCCGCAATCTCGCTCTTCCGCCATCTGTCTTGCCCGTCCGCATCGCACCTTTCTCCGCCATCGTTTCCACACGCTCCTTCTGCACAGCCCGACTTTCTGCCATTAACATAATGGACAAGTGCAAAAATTCAAGCCTTTTGTGGACAGTGTTTAAATTATTTTCATAAATATTTCTGATAAAATCCATATTTTTTTCTTGAATCACCTTGATTTTTAATTTATTCAAGTTATAATGGACAGTGTCCATTAAATTGACATTTACGGGGGGCGCTGGATATGAACATCGGGGCAGGCACGGCGGACAACGCGAGCTCTTATCGCGTCGGCACACTCAGTTACACCACCTTCGGGCTGGTGAACCTCTTCATCTGGATGCTGTGGGGCGACTTCTGCTTCAGCATGATGGAACTGTTGATCCCCAATCTGCTGCCGCTCTACCTGCGGATGCATGAGGCGCCGAACTGGCTGATCGGGCTGATCGTCGGCAGCGTTCCGGCGGCGATCAATTTTGTGGTCAACCCGATCATCAGCACCCGGAGCGACCGCACCCGGACCCGCTGGGGACGGCGGATTCCCTACCTCTTCTTCGCCACGCCGTTCGTCACGCTCTTTCTGATCCTGCTCGGCTGGAGCGACGCGATCGGGGAGACGGTCCACTCGCTGCTGCTGCCGCAGAACAGCTGGATCACCGTCTCAAAGGTGGTGATCGGCTTCATCGTGGTCTTCGCGGTGGGGTTCCAGTTCTTCAACATGTTCGTCTTCTCGGTCTTCTACTACATCTTCGCCGACGTGGTGCCTCGCCCGCTGATGGGGCGGTTCATGGCGCTCTTCCGGATGGTGGGGACCTGCGCCGGGTTCATCTTCCAGCGCTACATCATCGGCCACGCCGAAACCCACATGGCCTGGATCTTCACGCTGGTGGCGCTGGTCTATCTAATTTCGTTTCTTCTGATGTGCGTCTTCGTGAAAGAGGGGGAGTATCCGCCGCCGGAGCCGCGCAAAGGCAACATGATCGGCACCTACTTCCGGGAGTGTTTCAGCCTCTCCTTCTACCGCTGGTTCTTTCTGGCGATCGCCTGCAACGACGCCTCGACCGTCTGCCGGACGATGTTCAATCTGCTCTTCGCCAAGGAGGCGCTGGGCATGTCGGTCGATCAGTTCGGCAAGATCATGAGCGTCAACGCGGTGATCAGCTTCTTCGTATTGATTCCGATGGGAATCCTGGTCGACAAGTTCCATCCGCTGCGGACCTACATGGCCGGCGGCATCCTGATCGTGGCGGCGAACGTCTTCGGCTTCTTCTTCGTGCGCGACTACACGAGCTTCTACATCGTCTCGGTGATGCTGGCGCTGGTCTACGTGATCCAGAATGCGAGCAAACTGCCGATGTTCGTCGCCCTGCTGCCGACGGCGCAGTACGGGCAGTTCTCGTCGGCCAACGCGATGGTGGTTTCGATCTTTCTGATCCTCGCCAACGCCGGCGGCGGCGCATTCGTCGATCTGCTGGGCTACCAGTACATCTACGTCTGGGACTTCCTCTTCACCGGTCTCGGACTTTTCGCCCTCTTCATGCTCTACTGCGGCTGGAAGAGGCGCGGCGGGCGCGAATCCTACACGCCGCCGCTGGCCGGAGAGGGGGCCTGATTTCCCGGCAGAACGAAGAAAAAACCCGGATTCTCCGCTTTTTTTTCATTTTTTTTCGATTTTTTTTGATTTCGGGGGCGCATTTTCACAAAAATGAGCTAAATTACATATTCGAGTAATGACTTGGTTCATTCAATATCAGAACAACGAGAGTGCAACATGGGTAACCTTAAGAAGAAACGGCGGAAGAAGATCGCCAAGCACAAACGCAAGAAGCAGTTGAAGGCGTTGCGGCACAAGAAGAAGTAAGCCGCCCCGGGGAATTTTTTCCCGGTAAACTGCGACGCCCGCTTCCGTTTTCGCTGATTGCGATGCCGGAAAGCGGGCGCGTTTCTTTTTACAAGGGAGGAGAATCGATGAAAAAAATCATAGCAATGGCATCCATGGTCCTGTGTTCCGCGCTGGCGGCGATGGAAACCGGAATCGGCAGCGACCAGACGAATGCGGAAAATCCGGCGCCGCCGATCGACCGCCGGGTTTCGAAGGAGGGGGCGGCGCGAATCCGCGCGCTGGAGAACTTCATCGCCGCCATGCGGAATCCGCGTTCTCCGGAGCGGGCCCGCAAACTGCTCGAAGTGCTCAAAGCCGACCCGACCACGCGAGTGCCGCTGAAAGCGATTGCGGAAAGCCTCCGCTCCAGTGAGGAGGCGAAGGAGATCGCGCCGGAATTGAATGCGATTTCCGCCGCACATCCGCAGGAGCTCCCGCTGGCTCTGCTGGCGGCGGGAATCGACCGGCGGGCCGGGAATCCCCCCGCGGAACGGGCGGAACGGCTGCGGAAGACGCTGCAATCCGTCACGGCTCCGGAGAAACTCCCCCGTCAGGAGCTCAATCTCTGGCTCGCCCTCACCCAGTTCTATCTGGATACCGCGCTGGAAAGCGAGGAGTATGAAGCGGCGGAGGAGTGGATCTCCGACGCGCCCCGCCCGGTTACGCCGGAGGCGGCCGACCGCCAGATGCAGATCTTCGCGGAGTTCTACCGGGTCGCGGCGGCGCGCCTGCCGGAAGAACGCCGCTGGTTCGGTCTGCTGCCGGGGGAACGCGAGGAGTTTCTCGACCGCTACCGGGAGCTCATTCAGGAGCTTGTCCGGCGGGAAGATCAGTTCAATGCACCCGGGCAGTACATCAGCCGGCTCGGCTTCTACGAGAAGGTCGGCGAGGCACGGGAGGCGCTCCGGCTCGCCCGGGAGTTCTACCGCAAGTATCCGTCGAAGGAGTCGCTGACGATGCTGGCCTATGCGGCGGTTGCGGTGCCGGACATTCCGGCGATGGAGGCCGCGCTCGCCGAGATGAAGAAGAGTTATCCGGATCTGGTCAAACTCGGGGAACTTCTCTACGCCGGCGGTCTGCTCGACGCGGGCGACGTGGTCCGGGCGCGGGCGCGGCTGGACCGGCTCACGGATCCGGAGGCGCGCTTTGAATTTGAGCTGCAGCTTCTGCGGAGCGAGAAACAGTTTGCGGAACTTCGCGACCGGCTCCTCGAGCGGCAGAAGAGCGGCGGCGAACTGACTCCGCTGCATTTCCAGCTGCTGTTGATGGCGGCGGAAAATCTTCGCGACCCCGCCCTGCTGGAGAAGGTGCGCAACGCGCTCGCCGCCCGCGGCGAACTCAGCCATCCGGACTACGCGAACTCGATCGGCTACGTCAGCGCGGAGCTGAACGTCAATCTGGAAGAGGCGGAAAAGCTGATCCGGCAGGCTCTCTCGGTCGACGCGAACAACCCGGCGTATCTGGATTCGCTGGCCTGGGTGCTGTTCCGCCGGGGGAAATTCGACGAGGCGGATGCGGAAATCCGCCGGGCAATCCGTTTTGCGCGGCCGGGGCAGGAGATGGGCGTCCTCTACTGGCATGCCGGCGAGATCGCGGCCGCCCGCGGCAAGCGGGATGAAGCGCGCCGCTTCTATCTCATGGCGCTGGCCGAACGCGACCGGGAACTCGACCGCGCCGCCGTCGAAAAGCGGCTGAAAGAGCTGGAGTCGGAGCAATGAAGTCCGACCGGAAAATTCCGTTTCTGGCCGGACTTTCGCGCCGGGGCCTGCGGGAGTGGATGTCCTCGGAGGGGCAGCCCGGCTACCGGGGAGAACAGGTGGCGGACTGGATCTTCGGCCGCGGCGTGATTCAGCCGGAGCAGATGACCAACCTCCCCGCCAGTCTGCGGCTGCTGCTGCAGGCCCGTTTTCACGCGCCGGGCAGCAGTGTGGCGGAGGTCTCCTCTTCCGAAGACGGCACGGAGAAACTGCTGATCGAACTCTTCGACGGCGAATCGGTCGAAATGGTGCTGATTCCGTCGGAGGAGCGGCTGACCTTCTGCCTGAGCACCCAGGTGGGCTGCCCGGTGCAGTGCCGTTTCTGCGCAAGCGGGCGCGACGGACTGGTGCGCAACCTCTCCGCCGGCGAGATCATCGAGGAGTTCCTGCTCGGTTCGGAACGGGCCGGGCGACGGCCGGACAATCTGGTCTTCATGGGGATCGGCGAAGGGCTGCTGAACTACAATGAACTGGTGAAGGCGCTGGTTCTGCTGAGTTCGCCGGATGAGTTCGGCATGTCGCCGCGGCGGATCACCGTCTCGACCAGCGGCTATGTGCCGGGGATCCTGAAGTTCGCCGAGCTGGAACGGGAGTTCAATCTGGCGATCTCACTGCACGCGCCGGACGACGCGACGCGGTCGAAGCTGATTCCGCCGCCTTTCTGTTATCCGGTCGCGGAGATCATGGCGACGGCGGACCGCTACCGGGAACTTGCCGGGCGGATGGTCACGCTGGAGTACACCCTGCTGAAAGGGGTCAACGACTCAATTCCGACCGCGCGCAAACTGGCGGCGCTGGCGCGGAGCCACCACGCCAAAGTGAATCTGATTCCGTACAACGCGACCGACACCGAATTCCAGCGGCCGGAACGGCGGGTGATCGAAGCCTTCGCCCGGACGGTGGAGGAGGAGGGCGCGCATGTGACGGTCCGGGTCGAACGCGGCGCGGAGAGCACGGCGGCCTGCGGTCAGCTCCGGCGGCAGGAGGGCTGATCCCGGAACCATTTCGGGACGCCCCGGGCACGCAGCCGGGCGACGGTCCGTTCCCGCCGGGCCCGGAGCGTTTCACACGAATCGTCGAGGCGGGGATCCCGGTAACAGACTCCGGCGGTGGAGCATCGCAAAATGCCGTACTCCTTTTCCGGCAGGGGCAGCGGCAGAAGCTCTTCACAGAAACCGGAGACGGTGCCGCCGCGGCGCCGCCCGAAGGGGATCGATTCGCCGACCTTCAAGCCGGCGCGCAGCAAAGCGGCGCGGTAGGGGAAGGCGCTGCAGTAGCTCACCATGACGCCGCGGGCGTCAAGTTTCCGCGCCAGAATCCGGGTGAAGTCGAAGCTCCACAGCTCCGGATTGCAGTCGGGGGAGAAACCGTCCTGAAAGATCACATCGAATTTGCCGGCGGCGTCGAACACCCGTTTTCTGGCGTCGCCGGGGAGCAGCCGGACGCAGGAGCGGCCCAGCCGGAACTCGCCGGAGCGTTTCAGGGCGGCGATCATCTCCCGTTCGAGCGAATGCTCCGGGTGGAGAGCCTCCGCCGCGTCGAGGACACGCGAATCCAGTTCCAGAGAAACGATCTCCAGCGGATTATCCGCCGTTTCGGCACAGCGCAGGGCGGCGGCGGTGTTGATGCCGAGGCCGAACCCGATCTCCAGCAGACGGCCGGGGCCGTCGGCGAGCCGCTTCGCGAGGCGGGCCGGCTCCACGAACTTCCGCTCCGCCTCGGAGACCGCTCCGGCGAGCGAATGGAAGTGCTGGCGGTACCCGGGGTGGTAGAGGGTGAACGAACCGTCGGCGGTCCGGATGCCGGGGAAAATCTCCCGTTCGCCGCCGCGCCGGAAACTGTCGAGGAAGAATTCCAGGAACTGCCCCTTGCTCATCCACCAGTGCGGCGTTAGAATCTGCTTCGGCTCGGCTTCGGCAACCAGCCGCATGACCAGCCAGTCTTCCGGGAGGAGCCGCAGAAATCCGGCGGCCCAGCGGGCGTACTCATATTCGTTGAGCGGAACCGGTTTCACCGGGAAATCCGGCGAGGCGAGCGGCGTCCCCCGGAGCGTCAGGAGCTGGTGGAGCTTCACCGCGCGGAACGGAAGTTGAGCGAGACACCGGGCGGTTTCGCAGAAATCCTCCTCGCTCTCCCCGGGAAGTCCGGCGATGACGTGGGCGGCGGTGGAGATTCCGGCGTCGTGCAGGCGGCGGACGGCATCTTCGACGGCGGCGAAGTTGTGGCCGCGCCGGATGAGTTCGAGCGTCCGGTCGTGGGCGGACTGCACGCCGAGCTCGACCCACACCTCGTATTCGCGGGCAAGTTCGGCGAGAAAGCGGACCGTCTCCGGCGGCAGGGCGTCGGGACGGGTGCCGACGATGACCACCTTGAACGTGGCCGCACAGAGCGCCTCCCGGTAGAGTTTCCGCAGTGTCTCGACCGGCGCGTAGGTGGAGGTGAACGCCTGAAAATAGGCGATCCACGGCGGTTCCGCCCCGTAGCGGGAACGGGCGAATTCGACGCCGGCCCGGACCTGTCCGGCAAGGTCGAGGTTCCGGGCCAGATGGCGGGCGCGGCCGCCGTCTTCGGCGCAGAAGACGCATCCGGGGCCGAAGCGGTCCGGGCGGTTGGGGCAGCCGAGCGCGAGATCGAGCGGAATCCGCTGGAGCCGCCGGCCGTACCGGGCGGCGATATCGTCGCTGAAAAACCGAATCTGCTGCATTCTTCCCTGCTCCTGATGGAAAGCTCTTCCTGCCGGACAAACAAACGGCGTCCAATATACCACCGCCTCCGGCGGATTGCAACCCCGGCGGCTCTCCTCCGTACGTCGGCGCGCGGTTCCCTCTTTTCTCAGCCGCGGAACCGGTCAAGAAACTCCATATTTCCTGTCAAAGTGATTCGTATTTCCGCCGGGAAGTGCTATTTTAGTAACAGGAAAAAATAGACCGGAGGAGTCCGGAGAGGTTCAGATTTCTATTGCGAGGTGTATATTATGAAGATCGTCATTGTCGGCGGCGGAGTTGCCGCGTTCGAAGCCGCGCTTTCCGCCGGAAAGGCCGGAGTTCCCTGCGAAATCACGCTCATCTCGCGCGAGAAGGTGCTGCCCTACCGGCGGCCCGCCCTCTCCGGCATGGTCGCCGAACCGCTGCCGGATGCGCAGTTCTACATCAAGCCGGAATCGTTCTATCAGGAGAAGAAAATCGATGTCCGCCTCGGAATTGCGGCGCAGTCGATCGACTGTACGGCGAAAACCGTGCAACTTTCCGACGGGAGCGAAGTTTCCTACGACCGTCTTCTGCTGGCGACCGGGAGCCACTGTTTTCTGCCGCCGATTCCGGGGATTGATGGCAAGAACGTCCTCTCCCTGCGGGAGATCAGCGACCTGGAGGCCATCCGCTCCCGGCTGGAGGGCGGTGTCAAACGCGTCGCCGTCATCGGCGGCGGACTGCTCGGCCTGGAACTCGCCCAGAGCCTGCTGGAGCGGGGCTGCGCTGTCACGGTAATCGAGGGCGGCGCCTCCCTTCTGCCGCGCAACCTCGACGCGGAGGCGGCCGAAGTCGCGCTCCGCGAACTGGGGAAGATTCCGAACCTGACGCTCAAATTCGGCGCGGTCGTCAAGGAGATCCCCCCGGCCGGAGTCCGGCTCGAAGCGGAGGAGATTCCGGCCGATCTGGTGATGGTTTCCGCCGGGACGCGGGCGAACATCGAACTGGCCGCCGCGGCCGGATTGAAGTGCAACCGCGGCATCGTGGTGGACAAGCGTCTCCGCGCGTCGCAGCCGGATGTGTTCGCCGCCGGAGACTGCGCCGAGGTGGAGGGGACGCTCTACGGGCTCTACGGAGCGGCGCGCGCGATGGGGCAGGTCGCCGGGAAGAACCTCGCGGGCGGTGAAGAGACCTTCCTGCCGGAGGCGTTTCCGGCCCGACTCAACGTGTTCGGGCTGAAAATCTTCTCGGCCGGTGTGCTGAAGGGGGCCGAAGCGAAATCGGAAACCTCCCCCGACACCGGGGCCTTCCGCAAACTCTTTTTCGATGCGGCGGGGAAACTGGTCGGCTGCATCCTGATCGGCGACCTGAAGGACG
This sequence comes from uncultured bacterium, assembly GCA_900551245.1. GTDB lineage: Bacteria > Verrucomicrobiota > Lentisphaeria > Victivallales > Victivallaceae > Victivallis. The sequence goes on from URVC01000011.1 coordinate 42,996, forward strand.
CGTTGAAACTGCAGGCGGAAATCGACGCCGCTCCGTCCGGACAGGCCTGAGTCAGACAAGCGTTTTCACACTTTCCCGCTCGATCAGGAGATAGGGAACCCGGACGTCGCCGGCAACCGGTTTGTGATCGATCAGCCGGTCGAGCAGGGTGATCGCCTCCCGGGCGAGTCCGCGAAAGTCCTGCGACAGGGTGGTATGCGCCGGGATCAGCCGTTCGCTGATTCCCGGAAACTCCATCGAGAGGACGGAGAGCTCCTCCGGCACTTTGATGCGAAGGCTGTTGAGCTGCTGCGCGACCGACAGCCCGTTGGTTTCCCCGGCCGCGATCAGCGCGGTAACTCCGCATTCGACCCAGCGGCGCAGATCGGGGAAACGGCCCTGGTCCCGGAAGAAACTGAAGGCCTCCGGCTCATCCACGCCCCGCCGCCGCAGCGCATCGCAGAACCCTTCGTACCGGTGCGATGTGTAAACCCTCTCGTCGGCACGGTGGACATCGGAGATAAAACCGATCTTCCGATGCCCCTGCCGGAACAGAGAGTCGACCGCCAGCTCCATGCCGGCGATGCCGTCGGAACTGACCGAGTAGATGTTCTCCCGATGGCAGCTCGGCCGATTGAGACGGACCAGCGGGAAATTGCTGAACTCCCCCCAGAACTCGTTGAGATGGTCGTTGATCGAAACCGAAATCGCTCCGGCGATGGCCCGACTGCTCAGCAGTTCGAGATCTCTGCTGGAGATAAGTTCCACCCGGTACCCTTGGAGCGATATCTCCTCCAGCAGAAAGGAGAGCAGACTGCCGAGGTAGCCGGAAAGGTTGATTTCAAAGATGATGAGGGCGACGGTCCGCCTTCCGTCGGCGGGCGCGAGCGGATACCCCATCCGCCGGGCCGTTTCGATCACCCGGGCGCGGGTGACCGGGTGAACGCGCGGGTCGTTGTTGAGAACGCGCGACACCGTGACGTGGGAAACCCCGGCGGCCGCGCCCACCATCCGGCTGGTGACCTTTTTCATGGAACTGCTCCTCTTTCCTGATTCCTGCGGCGACATCAGAACCGCACCCTGTCTTTGCCGGAACGGCGGCGCCACTCTTCCGGCGTCATCCTAAACTGTTTCAGAAACTGGCGGTGCAGATAGTTCGCCGAACGGTACCCCGCCATTTTTGCCACCTCGTCCACCGTCAGGAGCGAACGCTCGAGAATTCCGGCCGCACAGTCGAGCCGATAGCGGTTGAGCAGTTCGGGGAAGGTCCGGCCGAACTCCCGGCGCAGCAGCTGGCTGGTGCGCGACACCGAAAGGCCGAGTTCCGCGGCCAGATTCTCGAGAGAAACCCCGGGCGAGCGGAAATAGCGCTCCATCCACCAGCGGATCTGCTCCCCCCGGCCGCCGCGCGGACCGATTCCCGGCAGGAACTCCAGCCGCCGCCGGATCGAGTCGGCGAACAGCGAGCCGAACCAGAAAAGATCCGGCGGAAGTTCCGCCTCCGGGGGAGAGACCGTCTCCATTCCCCGGGGCTGAACCACCCCGCTCCACCCCGTTTCCGGCGGACGGAAGGGGCCGAGAAACATCACGCCGGCCGGAGCGTCGAACTTCATCAGCGGGAACACCGCCTCGAACACTCCCGCATGGCAAAGTTTTCCAAACGGCCGCCCCGCCGCCAGACGCGGCTGGATCAGCCGGGTATCGCACAGGACGCACCGTTCGTAACATTCGGCGCTCCGGGAACGCATCGTCTCGCAACAGGGCGCGAGGTGGTGCAGCGGCAGCTCCTCCGGTGCCGCCAGCGCGGTGATCTCGCCGGTCAGGTCGTGAAACGCGACCCGGCAGTTCAGCCGCTTCTCGAACAATGTGATCTCTTCGCGCAGATTCATCCCGCCTCCGGTGTGGATATTTATATAATAATTGCAGAAATGGAAATTGTCAAACCGGATGAATTCTCTTATACTATAAGAAAAGCAAAATTCATGGAGGAAGACAATGGAACAGCTCACCATTCATCGGAACATTCCCGTCAAATACACCGCCGATCTCTGCATCGCGGGCGCCGGTCCGGCGGGGATCGCCGCCGCGGTCACCGCCGCCCGCCGGGGAGCCCGCGTCCTGCTGATCGATCATCTGGCGATGCCGGGCGGCATGAGCACCGCGGCGCTGGTGCCGGTCTTCATGCCCTGCTCGGACGGGGTGAACTTTCTCGCCGCCGGGTTCGGCAGCGAGGTGATCGACCGGTTGCGGCAGCTCTCCGCCCGCCGGAATTTCGACAGCGGTCTTGCCATCAACGCCGAACACCTCAAGCGCGTCTACGACGATCTGCTCGCGGAGTCGGGGGTGGAGCCGCTCTATTACACCCGCCTGATCGACGCGGTGGTGGAATCCGGCCGGATCGAAGCGCTCCTGTGCAACAGCCCGAGTGGAAATTTTGCGATCAAAGCACCGATTTTCATCGATGCGACCGGCGACGGAACCCTCTCGGTCATCGCCGGTGCGCCGTTCGAGTTCGGCGGTGAAAACGGCGAGGTGATGCCCTCCACCCTCTGTTCGCTCTGGGCGGGGATCGATTTTGCCGCCTACCGGGCGGGAGGGGCCTTCAGCCACAACGACGACAAGATGCTTGCGAAGCTGGAGGAGGCGTTTCAGCGGGGGGAACTCTCGGTGCCGGACTTTCACCACACCGGCGTCTTCCGGGTCTCCAACGTGGCCGCGGTCGGCAACATCACCCATGTCTTCGACGTCGACGCCACCGACGAGCGGTCGCTGACGCGCGGCGTGATCGAAAACCGCCGCCTGCTGGCGGAGTATGAGGAGTTCTACCGCCGCCAAGTCGCCGGATTCGCCGAAGCGGAGATCGTCGGCTCCGGCTCGGTGCTGGGCATCCGGGAGTCCCGCCGGATTCTGGGCGATTACGTGCTCAACCGCGACGACTACGAAGCGCGGCGCGACTTCCCGGACGAGATCGGGCGGTACAACTTCCCGGCGGACATCCATCCCCCGCGGCCTGGCAAGGAGGAGGTGATCGCCCACAAGAAACTGTTCCGCTCCTTCTGCTGCGGCAAGGGGGAAAGCTACGGCATCCCCTACCGGATCCTGCTGCCGCGCGGCGTGGAGAACCTGCTCACCTGCGGCCGATGCGTCAGCTGCGACCGTCATGTGATGGCGTCGCTCCGGGTGATCCCGGGCTGTTACATCACCGGTCAGGGAGCCGGCATGGCGGCAGCACTCGCTGCAGCCGCCGGAACTGTTCCGCGCAAGATCGATACCGCCGCGCTCCGGAAAGAACTTCGTGGAATCGGCGCATTTTTTCACTGAAAAAAGAAGGACTCCGCCACCGGGCTGCGCTTGCGCTGGCCCGGTATTTTTTTTGAGGAGAAGTGAAGCGCTATGGTCGGAAATCGGCTTATGAGGGGGAAAACAGAAGGGAAAAGCCGGATTTTTTTAAAAAAAAGCTGAAAAACGGCAACTAACTCTTGCTTTTTAGTCTATCACTTATCATAATATTAGGGAAGCCGCAGAAGTGCCCGGCCAATGGACGTTTTTCCGGGCGTGCGAGCCGAAGTATCTACCAGAAGGAGATGAATGATGAAGAAAAGTCGTGGGTTTACCCTTATCGAACTCCTCGTCGTGATCGCGATCATCGCGATTCTGGCGGGGATGCTGCTGCCGGCCCTGAACCAGGCGCGTGAAAAAGCGCGCCGGATCTCCTGCACCAGCAACCTCAAGCAGATCGGCACCTCTCTCAAGACCTACTCGATCGACTACGAGAGCCGTCTGCCCAATCTGCCGGGCGCCGCAGGTCTGGAAATATTGCGTGCCTATGATTTCCTGACCGACTACGGCGTCTATGTCTGCCCGTCGACCACCACCCGTACCGGCGGTGGCAGTGAGCAACTCTCCTATGAGGGAACAACACCGAAAAACGGTGGAGAGGCAGGCAATGCCGGAGCGACTGCGGGGCGGATTGTCGACTACGCGTTCGCCGGCGGCATGATTGAAGGAGACAGCGCGACCTACGGCCGTGCTGATTCCGGTATTGCCGCGGATATCTACGGTCTGTATGCCGCGGCCGGTGATGAAGCGGGCACCTGTGAGGAACCCTCTGAAACGACGGCGAACCACACCGATTACGGCAACATCCTCTTCCAGGGTGGCCATGTGACCGGATTCCCGGGTGCCAGCTGGTACATCAACAAGAACCGCGGCTACAGCTTCATCTATCCGAACAAGGGTGGTGAAGGCCTGGATGGCGACTGAGTTTGACCTCGGCGGAACGGATGCGCACCGTTCCGCCGGGTTTTCCGTCAAAAAACAACAACGTATTTGAAGGAGGACCTGCGATCAATCAACTCTCTGATAAAGTTTGAAGACGTGACGTGAATTGACGGTGAAAACGGCGATCTCCGCGCCCTGAATCCCTTAAAACAGGGCGCCCCGAACCGGGGAAAGATGAGGACTGTTTTTACCGCCCGGCCGCGGGAAGCGAAACCCCTCCCGCGGCCTGTTTCAACCGGATCCCGCGGGGGAGGAACCCGCCCCGGCCGCAGCTGACGATACCGGAACGGGCAGGGAAACCCGGAGTCGGACGGGGGGAAGCACCCCGGTTGAAAGAATTCATTTTACCTCCATTTAGTCAGGAATTCCTGATTAAAAAGCTGAAAAAATCCGAAAAAATCTGGTTTTGCTCTTGCATATTTCGGTTTTTTTTGCTAAAATATAGGTAACGTCACGGTGAAAGTCCATTTTAAGGGAAGTGGGCACGCCGAATCGAACTTTATCGTAAGGAGATAAAAATGAAAAAAAGTCGTGGGTTTACCCTTATCGAACTCCTCGTCGTGATCGCGATTATCGCGATCCTGGCGGGGATGCTGCTGCCGGCTCTGAACCAGGCGCGTGAAAAGGCGCGCCGGATTTCCTGCACCAGCAACCTGAAGCAGATCGGTACCTCTCTCAAGACCTACTCGATCGACTATGAGAGCCGCCTGCCCAACAAGCCGGGCGCTGATGGTCTCGAAATTCTGCGTGCGTATGACTTCCTGACCGACTATGCGATCTACATCTGCCCGTCCAGCACCACGACCGCCGGCACTGGCAGCCAGCCGCTGGGTTACAAAGAAATCAACACCACCAACGGCGGTGCTGACTATGCGTATGCCGGTGGCATGATCGAAGGTGACAGCGCGACCTATGGCCGTGCGGATTCCGGTATTGCCGCAGACATCTTTGTCTCCACTGGCACCACCGTCAGCGGATATACTGCGAGTGACACGAATACGCTGGACAGCACCCGTAACGGTGGTGCGCCGAACCACAGCGACTACGGCAACATCCTCTTCCAGGGTGGCCATGTGACCGGATTCCCGGGTGCCAGCTGGTACATCAACAAGAACCGCGGTTACAGCTTCATCTTCCCGAACAAGGGTGGTCAGACTCTGAAGGGTGAATAATTCCTGAGTTCATCAGAGAGTATTTGCTCAATCCGGAGGAGGGAGGCAATGCCTCCCTCCTTTTTTGTAAGAAGAAACAACCTCTCAACTATGCAGACAACCAGTCAAACCACATTACCGCGCTGTTGCGCGGCAGCGCTCCTGCTCACAGCCGCGCTGTTGAGCTATCCGCTCGCGCCGTTGCGGATTGCGGTCGGGGCCATTCCCTTCTGGGGGGATGTCCAGCTCTTTCCGCCGGGAGTGCTCGGTTTGTTTGCAATATGCTGTTGTCTTCTCTTTCCGGAACGGCTGGCCGAACTGTGGAAGAACGATCCTCTGAGCCGGATTCTGCTGGTCCTCGCCGGCGGCATCCTGTTGCTCATCCTTTCCTTTCTCTTCCGCTTCTACTGCACCACGGACCAATTTCAAACGGAACTCTTCTATCTTGCGATGCCGCTGGCGGGAATCGCCCTCGCCCGGGAGCTGAAACGGTTGCTGCCGCCATTTCTGCTGATCGTCGCAGTTCTTCTTCTGGCCTCGCTTGCCAGCGACCTGTTGCGCGGATACCCCCCTACCGGACTTGCGGGGAACTGGAACTGGAACTGGTCGCTGCTGCTGGTATCCGTTCCGGTCGGCCTGCTCGCCTTACCGATCCGGCGCAAGCTGGAGAGCTGTACCGCCGCCGCCATCGTCATCGCCTGGCTTCCTTATCTGGTGACGCCCCGCTACACCTCACTCGCCGCGCTTTTTTCCGCCGTCGCCGCGGCCGGTGTGCTGGCTCTGCTGCTGAAAACCATGCCGCAGCGGCGCACACTGCTTCTGATTCTGCTGGGAGCAATCTGCCTCTTTCTCTTTCTTGCGGCAACTCACGTCCCGGGATTGTTCCGGCCGGGAGAAGCGCGTGTTCCGCTTTGGCACGGGGCGACCGATCTCGCCGTACAATCCCCGCTCGGCAACGGCATCAGCCGCTTTGAAGGGGTAATTCCGGAACATCTCCCCCGCGAATATTTTCTGTCGGATTATGCCAGCGACCGTCACCCGCACCCGCACAACGAATTGCTCTCCTACGCCTGCGGGTGGGGAATTCCCGGAATCATCTGGGGTTTGCTGCTCTTTTACGGACTCTGGCGGGGGCTGGGAACCGTATCCCCCACGGAGGATCCCGCCGGCCTCATTCTCGGCTGGGGCACTCTGCTCCTCTTCGGGCACGGTATGCTGGATGTCATCCTTGCCACACCGTTTGCCGGAACGCTTTTTCTGCTTCTGGTCGGCATGTTCTGGAGCACCGGAGCTGCCTCTGCACGGGAACCGGAACACTGTCGATTCCCGAAATTGCGCAGCGTCGCGGCTCTGCTGCTCGTTGCCGCGGCGGTTCTGACGGTGATCCCGACATTCTGCAGCGGGCTCCTCCTGCGCGAAGCGAAGGCCGCACATCTCCGGCGGGAACTGAACCGTGCCCTCCCCCTGCTCAACCGAAGCATCGACTGGAAGCCGACGCCGGAAAATCTCTACGTTGCCGCCGCCATCCGGCTTTTTGACCGGCAGGACCCGGCCGCGGCGATCGAACTCTACCGCCGCCTCCCGGAGACAGGCTTTCCCTTCTACTCCCACAGCGACGGCCGCATGGCCCGCGCCTTGACCGTGCTCGGCCGGAAGCGTGAGGCTCTGGATGCGTTTGAACGCGAACAGCGGCGTTTTCCCTACAGCGCACTCAATGCCTATTATCACATGATGGCACTTCGCCGATTCAACCTGCCGGAAGAGGCGGAAGAAGCGGAGACGCGCTTCCGCGCAATCATGCATTTCAAAGGGCTCCAGCCGGAGGAGATCCGGCTGCTGATCCGCAATCCGGTCGCGGATGACAGCCCATCCGAACTGCGCATTCTCAAGGGGGCCGCCGGTGACGCTCAATGATTTTATTCTCTCGATGCAGGTTCCGCCGTATCAGTCGCTTACGGCGCTCTTTCTCCTGCTGACGGCGGCGTATGGAATCGGTTCGCCGCTGCTGTGCCGCTGTCGCTGGCACGGCTCCGCCAGCCTGCGGGAATTCACCGGATTTGTCCTGGGGCTCGATCTGCTGGCTCTGCTTTTCCGACTGGGAGAACGCCTTGTCTGCACCATGCCGGCGACGGTGCCGGCGGTTGTGCTGGCGATTCCGTCCGGATACGGCGTCTGGCTCCTGCTGAAGCAGCTCCCCGCGATCTGCCGCCGCCACTGGCTTCTTCTCCTTCTTGCGGTCGCGGGTGCGGTCTGGACGCTCGGCTCGGCCTTCTGCATGCCTTACGCCTGGGATGAACAGGTCTATCAGACGGCACTGCCGTTCCGCTATCTTGCGTCGGGGTCGGCGGCGATGGTGCTGGACAATTCCTATTCCGCCTTCCCGGCGATGCAACATTTTCTGATGATGCCCGCCATCCGGCTCGGCGGAGTTGTCATGCCGCGACTGCTGGTCTGGGGAGTCTACCCGATCCTCTTTGTCTGGTTCTTCCTGGCACTGCGCCGCTTCGGGCGGCTGACCGCGGTGACAATCACGCTGGCACTGCTCCTTTCACCGGTGGTCGCGGCGATGAACCGCGAAAACTACGCGGAGCCCTTCATCGTACTCAATCTCTTTGCCGGAGCCTGCGCCGTCCGCGGACTGGTTTCCGTGCGAAGTGCGGCGCTCCTGACCGGAATCTTCGCCGGTATGGCGGCGGCGGTCAAACTGACGGCGGGAGGCGTTTCGCTCGCTCTGCTGCTGCTTCTGGCGGGGCGGCTCCTCCGGAACGGCAGAGGAGTTCGTCCGGCGCTTCCGCTTTTCGCGGGGTTCTGCGGTGCAGCACTGGCGGCGGCGTTTCCCTTCTATCTTCGCAGTTTTCTAGTGACCGGCAACCCCTTCTATCCCTTCGGCTCCGGCATTCTTCACCCCGGCTCGACGGCCGCGGCGGTCGAAACCTATCACACGCTTCTCGGCCGCCATCTCTACGGGCTGGAAGGGTGGTGGAGTCCGGCGGTCGCCTGGATCTTCGCCGGATTCGATGAGAAGCTCTTCGACGGCGTCGTTCTCGGGTTGCAGCTGCCGCTGATGATTGCCACGAGCGGGATCGCCCTGTTCCTGCTCCACCGTCGTGGAAAGGCGCGGAGCCGGGTGTTTCTCGTCCCTCTTCTGGCGGCGCTGGCAATCTACCTCTTCTGGGGCTACTCTTCGCAACAGACCCGGTTTCTTCTGCCGTTCTGTTTCGTCGCCGGATGGGGCATGGCGGCGCTGGCCGGAGCGTTTCCCCGCAAGATTCGGTTCGGGCTCTGCCTCCTGCTCCTGGCGGCGGCCTGGACAAGCGTTCTAGCGCCGGCCCTGCGTCACTATGAATTTGCCTGGAAGCTTCTGAAAGAAAACCGGAGCAATCCGGCCCGTTTCCTCGCGCAGAGCAGCCGGGACGGCGCCTATTTCGCCATGCTCGACTACCTCAGCCGGGAGACGCCGGCAAACAGCCGCGTCCTGCTGCTCTTCGAACGGCGCGGTCTCTTCGTCCCCCGCGAATACCGGATCGGGACGCCGTACTTTCAGGAACAGTTCTTCACGCCGGTGCCGGAGCGCCCCGACGCGGTGCTCGACGCGCTTTGGCGGGAGAAGATCGACTACATTCTGGTCGGCGCCACCGAACAGAATCCGGAACACCTCGAAGTGTACGACCGGGAGAACCTCAAACTGTCGCTTCTGTTGCGCTCGCTCCTGCGCGCAGGATCCCTCCGGCTGATTCCGGTTCCGGATGGCGGCGACTACACCCTTCTCGCCGTGGAAAAACCTTCTGACGGCAAAATCACGGAAAAGTGACGGAGTAAATTCCCGCTCAAACTGCGGCAAAATCCGTCATTTTGCGTTCCGGGAACGGGAGACACTGCCGGAAGGGACCAGCTTGATCGACGCACAGACTCCGTCGCCGAGGCAGGAGGCGATCCGCCGCTGAAAGAGGTCCAGCGACGGCGCCAGCTCCCGGATGAGCGCACTGTGCGGCACCTCCAGATAGAGCACCCCCTCGTGAAGCCGGGCCGGACGCGCCAGACGCGCCGCCGGACCGGCAATCTTCTCCCAGTGGCTCTCCAGTTCGATGAAATGCGCCACCTCCGGAGAACGGATGTCACTGCATACGGAATCGATGACGCTGGAAAGCTCCACCGCCTGCGGTGTGTGTGCGGAAATTTCAATCGCGGCACGCTCCGCGCCGTACCAGTTTCGAAGCATCTGGTAATATTCACGGCGGCGTTTGATCTGGGCGTATTTGCTCACCGGCCCCTCCCCGCGCCTCAGATGTTGATGTCGAGCCCGACCATCATGGCAGGCAGAAGCAGTGTGTGCACCACCAGCTTCCCGGGGGCGATGAATCCTTTGATCGTGTTGACCAGCCCGTTGCGGAATCCGCCGAACGGCGCGCCGATGCTCATCTGCAACAACCCCAGAGGCAGCCGGAGAGTCTGGAGCGTATCCTCTCCCATCTTGAGGAGACACCGCCCGGTGTTGAGCCCGGCGCGGATCAGATAGGGCTTGGCCACGTTGGCCGCCTTGATCGCAATCGGGGCGAGAATGGCGAGCGTCACCGGGTCGATCGCTTCCGCCTTCGGCGCCGGAAACGCGAAGGTCACCATGATCGCAAGCAATGAAATTTGTACAACTCGTCTCATAATTCTTCAATATACTCCCGTTTAACCGGGAATACAATCCCTGGAAGCGGTTCCGGCGGAAATTTCTTCAATCAGCTCCCGTGCGGCGTGCGGCCGGGCCAGCGCCGCCGCCCGTCTTCCCCGCTCCGCCCAGGCGGCGGGGTCGGCGAGAAATCCGGTGAAGAGCTCCTGCGCCCGCTCCGGCGTAAACTGCGCGTTGTCAATCCGCAACGCCGCCCCGGCGGAGGCGAGAAAATCGGCGTTGTCGCTCTGATGGTTCTCCGCCGCATAGGGATAGGGAATCAGCACCGCGCCCCGGCCGAAGAGCGCCAGTTCCGCCACCGTACTGCCGCCGGAACGGGAGAGCACCAGATCGGCCGCGCCGAGAAACAGCTCCATCTTCTCCGACCCCGGCAGAACCAGCCGGGGGAACGCCGCCCCCTCATAGGCGCCGAGCGCCTCCTCCAGGCGGGCGGGACCGGCCAGATGAAGCACCTGAAAGTCCGCCCGGTTCTGCGCCTTCAGGGCCGCCGGGCAGGTCACGTTGAAAATACGCGCCCCCTGACTGCCGCCGAAAATCAGAATCACCGGCAGGGCCGGGTCGAAACGGCTTCCGAACTCCCGGTTCAGCCCGGCGATCGCCTCGGCGCGGGAAATACCGGCATACTTCGCCAGTTCCGGCCGGACCGGCATCCCGGTGGTGATCACCCGGCAACGGCATGCCGCGGCATTGACCGGCGGGAATGCGGTCGCCAGCAGTTCCGCACCGCGCGAAAGCCACCGGTTCGCCTTGCCGATCCGGGCGTTGCCGTCGTGCAGAAAACAGGGAATGTGCTGTTTTTTCGCCGCAAGAAACGCGGGCAGTGAGGCGAAGGAGCCCATCCCGAGCAACGCCTGCGGCTGAAAAGCGACCAGTTCCTGCCGCGCCGCCCGGTATCCGCCGGCGAGCCCGCGAAGGAAGCGGAACGCCCGCGCAGGCGAGTGCCCCGGGCTCGGCATCAGCGGCAGTTCCACCGCCCGGATTCCCGCCGCACAGGCGATCTCTTTCTGTCGGGCGGAATTGACGCCGGAGAGCAGCAGCAGAACCTCGCCGCCGAACTCCTCCTGAAACACTCTCGCCGTGCTCAGACCCGGGTAGAAATGGCCCCCCGTTCCGCCGCAGGTGACGACCAGACGATGCAGTTTCATGACGAAATCACTCCTCCTCATTCCGGTACTTCCGCCACCACGGCAGGAAGGAACAGGTCCGGCGGATGGCGTTGAGATACTCTTCGTTATACCCGGGGTACGCGGTCTCGGCCGCGATCGAAACCAGCAGTCCCACCGCGATCAGACAGGCCATCATGTTGCTTCCTCCGTAGCTGATGAACGGCGCGGGCATCCCCTTGGTCGGCGCCGAACCGGAGACCACCGCGATGTTGATCGCCGCCTGGAGCGTGATCCCCATCGTCAGAGCGAATCCGAGCAGCATCCCCAGCCGCGACGGGGACTGCAAACTGATCTTGAGCGCGCAGATCGTGAACCAGGCGTAGAGCGCGATCAGGATCAACATCCAGACCAGCCCCAGCTCCTCGCCGACGATCGCCAGAATGAAGTCGGTGTGCGCCTCCGGCAGATACTTGGCCTTCATCCGGCTCTCCATGAAACCGATGCCGGTCCAGCCGCCGGAGCCGAGCGCCAGCAGGGAGTTCCAGAGCTGGTAGCCTTCGTCCTGCTGGACCAGCTCCGGCCGGGTGAACGAGGTGATCCGCGCGAGCCGGGTCGGGTCATGCAGAACAATATACACCCCCAGCAGCGCGACAATCGCCGCCGGAATGACGAAATAGCGCAAATTCAGCCCGGCGATGAAGAGTGTCAGGCAGGTGACCGACAACACCAGAAGTGTGGTGCCGAAGTCCCTCCCGATCAGAATGCCGCCGATCAGCAGCCCCGCTCCCAGCGCGAGCGGCAGGAGGCCGTTCCGGCTCCGGAGCAGAGCGAAGGTGCGCAGATTGTCCGAACAATACTTCGCCACGAAGAGCGCCACCGCGATCTTCGCGAACTCCGACGGCTGCAGACTCAGCTCCAGCCCCGGCAACCGGATGCGGATCCATCGGTTGGCACCGTTGATGGCGGGGAAGAAGAGCACCGCCATCATCAGCAGCACAAAACAGATCCCCATCCACCAGTAGCGGCCGGCGGCAATCCGGCGGTACCCGACGACGAACGCGGCGAACGCACCGGCCGACCCGAGCGCCACCCAGATGATCTGGTTGCGGAAATACTTCAACCCGGCGGTGTTGTAACTCGCCGAATAGAGCATGGTCAGCCCGAAGACCACCAGCACCGTCACCACCAGCAGCAGCCAGCGCGCCGGGATGATCGCGGAACTGGTGTCCTCCCCGTTCACCTGTGAAAGTTCGTCCGTCAGGAAGAGATTCTTCACGCCGCCGTATCCCTTTTATTCCAGATAGAGCTTCGCTCCCCGGGCGATTTCGCGCAGATTGTGTTCCGCGACGTAGGCGTCGACATCCGCCTGGTCGAAGATCCGGCGGGGCGAGAGTTCGATCAGCGCATCCACCTTCCCCTCCGGCGTGCGCGGCACCTTGACCCCCGCCGCCTCCAGCCGCCGCGCATCGCGGTCGACCAGCAGCGCCCGGCAGCTCTCGACCGAATCGACGCCGGTCGGATTCTTGGTCGGGGCAAAGAGGTCCTCACGCCGCCCCTCGAGCACCATCGTGCGCTTCGCCAGCGGCATCGCGTCGAAGATGAACGACTCGAGCTTGACGCCGTTCGGTTCGGAGGGTTTGACCAGGTTGCCCACCTCGTCGAGGCAGGGGATCTTCTTGTCGGCGCGGTGCCACGGCAGTTTCAGCGAGCCGCCCGCGGTCAGGTGCTCGATGAATTCCCGCGAAATCACGTGAATCGCCGGACTGCCGGCGATGAAGCGCAGCGAACCATCCGGATTGCGGCTTTCAGCAAGTTCCGCGGGCAGGTCGCTGTATTCGATGATCTCGATGTGCCCCTGGGTGACGCAGAAGTTGCCCAGTTTCTCGAACGGACCGGTCTTGGCGAGCATGATTGCGCTCATTTCAGAGTTTTCGAGGTCGTGGAGTCCGACGAAAAGCGGATTCACCACCGGAATGAGCGGGTTATCCACCTGGAAGTAGGAGAGATATTCGACCCCTTCGCGCTTCATGCGGTCGAGCGCGCCGGATTTGCGCAGTGCCAGCAGCGTGCCGCCGTGGCCGTTCGGCGAAAGCGAGAGGGAATCCTTCTCCGCCAGCAGAAGTTTGCCGTCGTAACCGATCGCCGGCATCGTCCCCTGCGTGAAGAAGAAGACCTGTTCCGGCGCCAGCCCGAAGAAGGCGTGTTCGCAGAAGAACGCCTCGGTCGCCTCCCGGTTCAGCAGACTGGTCATCACGTACCAGGTGAGCGGCTTCCCGAACTTCTCACCGGCGCGGAGAATCGAGGAGGCGAAGTACTCGAAGAGCGTCTTGCCGGTCACCGGCGCGATCGGATAGGTCCCTTTCGGGCCGTCGAATCCGAGCCGGGTCCCCTGTCCGCCGGCGACGGTGAGGCAGCTCACCTTGCCGGCGCGCAGCAGTTCGGCGCCGCGCGCTTCGGCTTTTTCGTAGAGGGCGCGCTGCGCCTCGTCCTTCGGCACGAGCGGGAAGTAGGGCGCCGGCCCGAGATCGTCCGGAATCCGGGTCTTCGGACGGACCAGCACATATTCGCGGATCAGCTGATCCATTTCGTTGAAGTCGATCTCATCCAGCTGCCCGGCGAGCTTCTCCTGCTGTGCCGGAGAGAGTTCCGGCCAGAAGCGGAGCAGCTGTTCCTGGTGAACGGGGGCGAGGCGATCAAAAAGCTGTTGACGGCGGTCCATGATTGCAAGGTTCCTTCCATATGTGAATCGCAGGTATGATTGCTGTTCTACAATATACTCCGGAATTGCGGCAACCGCAACCGCCGGACGCGGATTTTTCCACACTCTTCTCCGGGAAATCTGCGCCCTACGGCAACTGCGAGGGCGGCACGCCGAAAAACTGCTTGAACGCCTTCGACAGGTGGAACTCGTCGTAGAATCCGGTCTCCGCGGCGATCTCCTTCAAGGTCAGTCCGCGTTCGACCAGCAGCCGCGCCTTCTCCAGCCGGAGCCGCCGGAGGTAGGCGCGCAGCGGCATCCCAAACTCCGCCGGAAAGTGGTGCGACAGATAACTGGTCGAACAGCCGGTCCGCGCGGCCAGCTCCTTCAGCGTGATTTTCCGGTGAAAGTTCCGGTCGATGTACTCCGACGCGGCGTCGACCCAGCGCGGCCGGTGCAGGTGGATCATCTCCTGCTGAATGATGTGTTCGCCGACAATCCGCAGCAGCCGGGCGATTTCGCACATCATCTCCGGGGTGCCGGTGCGCACCCCCTCCGCCGGAAGCGCGCTCTCCTCCCGGCGGATCTGCCCGAACACGAGGCCGCCCAGGTAGAGGCCGCGGCGGCTGTAGAGCGGCACGACGCCGTCGAGCAGTCCGGCGTGGCAGCAGTAGATCACTTCGCGGCGGGTCCGGCGCGCTTCGGCGAGGTGTTCCAGGTCGCACCGGACACAGCGCGCGTCGAATTCGGGATCCTCCCGGCGGTGGCGGAGGCAGAAATCCGAGTGCGGCCGCCCCGTCGCACTCACCTGTTCCGCCCCGGTGCAGTCGAAGAAGGTGAGCCGGATGTTCAGCTGGCGCGACAGCAGGCCGATGAGTTCAATCAGCGAAGTGGGCGGTTCCGGATCCGGCATGGCGGGGACTTCTCTTTTTCGGTTCATTCCTGTCACGGAATAGTATAGCACATTTCTGAAATTTTGCCAGTTTTTCCATGCCGAAGCATGCGATTCCATTCTCAAACCGGGCGCGGACAGGTATAATAAAAACAGAGAAAGGAGAGTTCTGCCATGAAGTTTGCACTCTATCTGGGAAACCGGGGATTCTTCCCGGAGCGACTGATCGCCGAAGCCCGCCGCGAGGTCACCGGGGCGCTTGCCGCGCTCGGAATCGACACATTGTGCGCACCGGAAAATCTCACCCGCTACGGCGCGGTGGAGACCGCCGCCGAAGGACGCGCCTTTGCCGGCTTCCTCGCGAAACATCGCGGCGAATATGACGGCGTCCTGCTGGTTCTGCCGAACTTCGGTGACGAAAACGGCGCGTCGGAGGCGCTGTGCGACTGCGGGGTGCCGATCTACATCCTCGCCTATCCCGACGAGCTCGACAAGATGGACTTCCAGTCCCGCCGCGACGCCTTCTGCGGCAAGCTCTCGATCATGGATGTCTTCACCCAGTTCAACCTGCCGTTCACGGCGTGGGAGCCGCACACGCTCCACCCCGCCTCGCCCCGGTTCGCCGAAGAGATGCGGCAGTTCGCCGCAGTCTGCCGGATCGTCCGCGGCATGAAACGGTGCCGGATCGGCGCAATCGGCGCCAGGCCGACCGCCTTCAAGACCATCCGGTTCGACGAGGTGGCGCTGCAGAAGAAGGGGATCACCGTCGAAGTGTTCGACAACTCCGATCTGCTGCTCGAAGTGGAAAAGGTGAAATCCGGTTCGCCCGAACTGGAGACGAAGATCCGCCGTTTCCGGGAGTACACCGATTTCAGCGGCGTCCCGGCCGACCGGGTCGAGATGCTCGCCCGGCTCTCGGTCGCCATCGACCGCATGATCGAACGTTACGACCTGCAGGCGGTCAGCCTGCGTTGCTGGCTCGACCTCGAACAGACGCTGAAAATTTCGCCGTGCGTCGTGCTGAGCGAACTCAACGACCGGGGCATCCCCGCCGCCTGCGAGCTGGATGTCGGCAACGCGGTGGCGATGTACGCGCTCGCCCTCGCGTCGCAGGAGCCCGCCGCCTGCCTCGACTGGAACAACAATTATGAGGAGGATCCCGACCGCTGCATCCTCTTCCACTGCGGCCCGGTGGCCCAGAAGCTGATGGCCGCGCGCGGACGGGTGATCGACCACCCGATGTTCGCCAAGTCGCTCGGCGAAGGATGCGCCTTCGGCTGCAACGTCGGACGGCTCCGGCCGATGCCGTTCACCTTCGCCTCGGCGGCGACCGTCGACGGCAAGGTGCGCTTCTATTCCGGCGAAGGGGAGTTCACCCGCGACCAGCTGCCGGAGGAGTTCTTCGGCTGCGGCGGCGTGGCGCACATTCCGGGACTTCAGCCCAAACTGATCCGCATCGGCCGCGGCGGCTACCGCCACCATGTCAGCATGACCGAAGGCTCCTGGCGCCGGGCGATCGACGAGGCGTTCACCAACTATCTCGGGTACGAGAAGACGGAGCTCTGAGCGATGAGTTTTCTCGGGGTTGACATCGGTTCGAGCCGGGTCAAGGCGGTCGCCTTTCAGGAGGAGGGGCGGGAGCTCGGTTCCGCTTCGCGGGGCTACCCGGTCTCCTCCCCCGCGCCCGGCTTCGCGGAACTCGACGGCGAAGAGGTGATGCGCGCCGCGTTCGACGTGATCGGCGCGGCGGCCTCCGCGGCCCGTTCCGGCGGCGACCCGGTGCGGGCGCTGGCGATCTCCAGCCAGGGGGAGGCGTTCCTGCCGGTGGACGGTTCCGGAACGATTCTGGCACCGGCGATGATCTCCAGCGACACCCGCGCGACTGGCCTCATGGCGGAGTTCGCCGCCGGATTCGGAGCCGGGCGGCTCTACCGGATCACCGGCCACACCCCTTCGGGAATGTTCACGCTGGCGAAGCTCCTCTGGCTGGCGAAGTTCCGCCCGGAAATCCGCCGCCGGGCAAAACGCTTTCTCTGTTTCGAGGATCTTCTGGTCTCCCGACTCGGCGCCGAACCGGCGATGGGGTGGCCGCTGGCCGGAAGGACCATGCTCTTCGATGTGGAGACGCACCGCTGGAGCGAAGAACTCTGCGACGCGGCGGGCTTCTCCCCGGCGGAGTTCGCCCGGGTGCTCCCCTCCGGCACGGCGGCGGGAACGGTCTCTCCCCGCGTCGCCGCCGCTCTCTATCTGGAACCGGGAACGCTGATCGTCTCCGGCGGCCACGATCAGGCGCTCGCCGCACTCGGCTGCGGCGCCTGCTCCCCGGGGTGCGCCATGTACGCGGCCGGGAGCGTCGAATGCATCGCACCGGTCCACTCCCGGCTGATCCGCTCCGACGAACTCTTCCGCGGCAACCTCTGCTGCTACGACTTCGCGCTGCCGGGGCGCTATCTGTCGGTCGCCTATTCGCTCACCGGGAGCAACTTCATGCAGTACTTCCTCGAGGAGTTCTGCCGCGACCTCGGCGGGGATTACGCCGCGCTGGCCGGTTCGATGCCGCCGGAACCCTCCACCCTCAACGTACTGCCCTACTTCACCGCCTCGGGGACGCCGTACTTCGACACCCGGACGCCGGGGACCGTGTACGGCTGGCGGCTCACCACCACCCGCGGCGAACTCTTCAAGGCGGTTCAGGAGGGGATCGCCATGGAGATGCGGCGCAACCTCGAACTCCTCACCGCTTCGGGATTCCAGGTGGAGGTTCTGGTGGCCTCCGGCGGCGGCTGCCGGCTCCCGGCGCTGGTACAGCTGCGCGCCGATGTGCTGAACCTGCCGTTCCGGGTGATCGCCTCCGGAGAGGCGGGGTGCCGCGGCGCGGCGCTGCTCGCCCGGAGTGCGCACTGCGGCGTCCCGGTGGAGGAGCTGCCCGGCTTCCTCCCCGCGGTGACCGCCGAACTTCATCCGGAACCGGGCCGCGCCGCGCGCTATCAGGAAAAATTTGAACAGTGGAAAACGTTCACCGATACAGTCAGAAGGGAATTGTAACATGTCCATCGTCTCATTCAAGGAGATGCTCGCCGACGCCCGCCGCAACCGTTACGCGGTGCCGATGTTCGACCTCTCCAACACCACGATGATCCGGGCCGCGGCGGAGACCGCCGAAGAGCTCGGTTCGCCGGTCATCTTCGCCGCCATCTGGCCCGACCTCGACGGGTCACTGCTCGGCTACTGGGCCAACACCGCCCGCTACGCCGCCGCGCAGGTCAAAGTGCCGGTGGCGCTCCACCTCGACCACGCCACCACGATCGAACAGTGCCGGAAGTGCGCCGACGCCGGATTCCAGAGCGTGATGATCGACGCCTCCGCCGAACCGTTCGAAATGAACGTCGCCGTCACCGCCGCCGTCGTGGGCGAGATGCATCCGCGCGGCCTCGACGTCGAAGCCGAACTCGGCCACGTCGCCGTCGGCGTCGTCGGCAGCGGCGCGGAGAGCGAAACCGGCGCCTCGGGCGACCACACCCCGATCTTCACCGATCCGGATTCGGTGGTCGAATTCACCAGCCGCACCGGAGTCGATGCGCTGGCGGTCTCGATCGGCACCGCCCACGGGGTCTACGAATCCGCGCCGAACCTCGACATCGCCCGCCTCGCCGAAATCGACAAGGTCTCCCCGGTGCCGCTGGTCCTGCACGGCGGCTCCGGCACGCCGGAGGATCAGCTCCGCGCCGCGATTGCCAACGGCATCGCCAAGATCAACATCTACTCGGAACTCACCGCTGCCTGGAATCGGGAGATGTTCGAATTCCTGCGCAACCGGCGGGAGATGACCTGCTGGTTCAGCGTCTCCTGCCACCGCCCCGAAGAGGCGATGCGCGAGGCGATGCGCGCGAAAATGCGGCTCTTCGGTTCGGCGGGACGCGCCTGAGCGCCCGGCCGGAAGACGCTTGCACTTTCTTCGAAACGATGCTACATTGAAAAACCGCTTGTCCGGAACGATCTCCGGCGGCGGTTTTTCTGCCGGGAGAAGGGATGAGCGGACAAGGAAGAGCGTGGTTCTGGGTGCCGGGCACCTATTTTGCGGAGGGCGGCCCCTATGCGGTGGTCGCCGCCGTGAGCGCGGTTCTCTTCAAGTCGCTCGGCATGACCAACAGCGCGATGGCCTTCTGGACCAGTCTGCTGATGCTGCCGTGGGCGATCAAACCGTTGTGGACTCCGGTGCTCGATCTCTTCGGCACCAAGCGGCGCTGGATTCTCGCCGCGCAGTTCGCCATGACCCTCCTCTTCACGCTGGCGGCGCTGCTGATGCCGCTGGCGGGGATGACCCGTCTGCTGGTGGCGGCGTTCTTCTTTCTCGCCTTCGCCTCCGCCACCCACGACGCCGCGGTGGACGGCTTCTACCTGATCGCGCTGGATGAACACGATCAGGCCTTCTTCGCCGGAATCCGCGGCACCTTCTACCGGATCGCCACCGTGCTGGTTCAAGGTGCGCTGGTGATGCTCGCCGGCTGGATCGAAAGCCGCACCGGCGAAATCCGCACCGGCTGGTGCGTCGCACTGGCGGTGGCGGCGGTGGTGATGGGTGCACTCTCGCTCTGGCACTGCCGGGTTCTGCCGCACCCCGGGGCGGACCGGCCGGGCCAACGGGAACCGGGGCGGCTGAGCCGGGAGTTTCTCGACGCCTTCCGGAGTTTCTTCACCCGGCCGGGAATTCTCCCGCTTCTGCTCTTTCTCCTCTTCTTCCGGGTGGCGGAGGCGCAGCTCGGCCGGATTGCCATCGCCTTCATGCAGGACCCCCGTTCCGCCGGGGGACTCGGGATGTCGGTCGAAGAGTTCGGCCTCCTCTACGGCACCTTCGGCACCGTCGCGCTGACCGCGGGCGGCATCTGCGGCGGCCTGGCGGTGGCGCGCTGGGGGTTCGGGCGGACGCTCTGGCCGCTGGTCTGCGCGATCAATCTGCCCGACGCCGTCTACGTCTATCTCGCGGAGTTTCAGCCGCAGTCACTCTGGATCATCGGCGGCTGTGTCGCGGTCGAGCAGTTCGGTTACGGGCTCGGCTACACCGCTTTTATGCTGGTGATGGTGGCGGCGGCGGAGAGCTCCGGGGCGTACAAGACCAGCCATTTTGCCATCATGACCGGCATTTCGATTCTCGGGCTCAGTCTGATCGGGATGATCTCCGGCCGGGTGCAGGAGCTCCTTGGATTCGCCGGATTTTTCCGCTACGTGATGCTCTGCACGATTCCGGGATTTCTGGTGACGATTCCGGTGAGCCGCCGGATTCCGCGCGACTTCGGGAAGAAGCGGTGACCATTGGCGGCAAAGAAGAGTTCCGCGGCCGGGTTCAAAAATTTTTTTTTGATTTCCAACAATAATTTTTCCTCCGGCGGCGTTAATCCTGTGAACCCCGACACCGCCGGACTCCGGCGGGTCAACTGGAAAGGAAGTGTTTTATGAACAATGGATTCCGTTTTTCTGCCGTCGCTCTGGCGTTCTCGCTCGGAGCACTCCCCTTCGGCGCCGTGGCTGAGGAACCTCCGCCGCCGCCGAGTCAGGAACAGCCGCAACCGCCCTGCCCGCTGCCGCCGCACCATCGCGAGATGATGCACCGCGGTCCGCACCGGGGGCCGGCGGCGCCTTTGCCGCCGAACCAGCGCGATATGATGCACCGTGGTCCGCACCGGGGCGCGATGATGCCGCTGCCGCCGATGGACGAAGTGGACCGGGCGAAATTCGCCGAATTGCATGAGGTGATCCGCGATGCGATGGAGAATTTCCGCCAGGATGGTTCCGAAGCCAACCGGGTCAAGCTCCGCGCCGCAATCGATGCGATGGTGGACGCCAGACTGAAGTACGACGTGGAACAGGCCGAGAAGAAACTTGAATTCGTCAAGGACCGGCTGGAAAAGAAGGCGGTTCTGACCGAACGTTGTCTCAAACGGATGACTGTGGCTCCACGCCCGGAGTTCGATCGCCCCGGCAAGCCCGGCCCACGTCCGGCAATGGATCGTCCGGGAAACGGCTGCCCTGCGCTGCGCCCTGACGCGGTGTGCCCCGGCATGCCCGGCCCGTGTCCGTTGATGAATCGCCCGGGAAAGGACTGCCTTGTGCCGCGCCCTGACGCGGTGTGCCCCGGCATGCCCGGCCCGAAAGCCGCTCCGGCAGCGGCACTCCGCGAGGAAGCCGGAAAGCGCGCCCCCCGCGAAGCCGGCATGCGTCAGGCCCGCCCGGAGCGCAAAGGCTTCCGCCGTGTCATGGAGCGCTGCTTCATCGAGCCGGAGCGCAGTGAACTTGCCAAAGCGCACCAGATGCTGAGACAGGCGGAAGCCGGTTCCGCCGAAGCAAAAGCGGCGGTGACCGAGATGAACGCGGTCTTCAAGCGGGCGCTCGAACGGGTCGACAATGAGCTTGCCAAAGCGAAGGAGGCCAAGCAGGAAAAGGAGACCGCCGAGCTGGAACAGGCGAAAAAAATGCTGACGCGGATGGCGGAACGCACCGCGGATCCGGAAAAGTATCTCGAGGCGATGAAGAACCGCCCCGCGCCCCGGAAGCGCGCTGAGAAGAAATAAACTTCCGCCAGCTGTCCAGCAACGCGGCAGTTACCACCGCGCCGGCATGCAATGCAGTGTTGTAAATTGCATGCCGGCGCGTTATATTATAGGGAATTGTTTGCCAATTTTATGCAGGAGCACTCCGCGATGAAATCCTATTTCCGCCCCGAAATCGACGCGATGTCCGGCTACGTCCCCGGCGAACAGCCGAAGATGGCCGATCTGGTCAAGCTCAACACCAACGAAAACCCCTACCCGCCGTCGCCGAAGGTGCGGGAGGTGCTGGCAAAATTCCCGTATGAACGGCTCCGGCGCTACCCCGACCCGATGGCGGACGCCCTGCGCGACGACATCGCGGCGGAATTCGGCGTGAAGCGGGAGAATGTCATCGCCGGAAACGGTTCCGACGACATCCTCACCATGGCATTCCGCTGCTTCACCGCTCCGGACCGGCCGCTGGCCTGCCTCAACCCGACCTATTCGCTCTACCCGGAACTGGCGAAAATGCAGGGGGCACCGGTCATCCGGATCGACCTCGACCCGGCGGCCGGGTTCACCATGCCGGAGAATCTGCTCGAACAGGCAGAGAAAGCAAATCTGCTGATCATCACCCGGCCGAACGCTCCGACCGGCAATTCGTTCCCGCTCGAATTCATGCGGGAGATCTGCCGGAGCTTCGACGGCGTGGTGCTCTTCGACGAAGCCTACGCCGATTTCGCCGACGACAACTGCATGGAGCTGGCCAAAGAGTTCGACAACGTGCTGGTGTCGCGCACCTTCTCCAAGAGCTACTCGCTGGCCGGTCTGCGGCTCGGCTTCGCGGTCGGAAATGCCACGCTGATCCACGGCATGTTCAAGGTTAAGGACTCCTACAATCTGGACATGCTCACGCAGGAGCTCGCCCGGGCGGCCTTTGCCGACCAGCGGTACATGAAGGAGAACGCCGCCCGGATCCGGGCGACGCGCGGCGAACTTGCCGAAGCACTCCGCGCGCTGGGGTTCGACGTGGTGCCTTCGCAGACCAACTTCCTCTTCGCCGCTCCGCCGGATGGCGACGGGCAGCGCTGCTTCCTCAAACTGCGGGAGGCGGCGGTGATCGTGCGCTACTTCTCCGGCCCGGTGACCGGCCGCTATGTTCGGATCACCATCGGAACGCCGGAAGAGACGGCGCGGCTTCTGGCGGTGCTCACTCCGCTCTACAGCAACCGGTAAGGAAAGAACTCCACGATGCGGAAACTCCTCCTGACGCTCCTCGCCGCCGGAACGGCGCTCTGGGCCGCCTCCGCCGGAACGGTCCGGATTCTCGATGCGGCGCCGGGCGGCGGCGGCGCGCCGGTCCGGCAGCTCGCCCTGCTGCAGGGGCTGGAGAAAGGCTCCGGAGAATTCCGCATCGAAACCCTCCCGCCGGAGGAAGCGCTCCGGCAGCTGGAGGCCGGCAAGGCGGACTTCGTTCTCGTTGCGGAATCGCGGATTCCCGACACGTTCGCCGGGGAGCGCCGCTTCTACGCCGCATTGGCGGCGGCGGTCTATCTCTCGACCAACAATCCGGCCGCGACCTTCACCCGGGAACAGCTCGCGTCGATCCTGACGGCGGAGCGGCCGGAGTGGACCGCCTACAACGGCTCCCCGACGGAGATGCACCGGCTCGGGCTGAAGCCGCGGGCGAACGGCGCAGGCGTGGCCGAGGCTCTGATCGGTCTCGGCAAGAGGAAACCGGCCGAAGGGATCTTCCGGGTCGGTTCGAGCCGCGAACTCCTGCTGCTGGCCGGCGCGGACAGCGAGGCGATCGCCTTCGGGCTGCTGCTGCCGGAGGTTCCGGTGACGGTCAAAACCGCGGCCATTGACGGGGTGCGCCCCGCCCCGGCGGAGATCGCCGCCGGGAAATATCCGCTGGCGGTCCGGTGCGCGCTCCTCTGGAAGAAGAATCTCTCCGCCGACGCGGCGGAGTTCCTCAAACGGATTGACTCCAAAGATTTCCGCGACCTCGTCGACGAGGCGGAAATGCTCCCGCTCTCCCGCTGAACGCCTCCCCCGGTTGACAAAATTCCAGTTAAAAACGGAATTGTTTCAACCAGGGGAGCAATGGCATGCAGAACGATTTTGTGCCGGTCATCACCGCCGGACGCAACGTGACGGTGGAACGCACCGAACGCGGATACCGCGTCAGCAGTTCCGCCTCTCCGGCGGCGGTGACCCTCTACACCGGCTACCTCGCGGTCCGCGCGGAAGCCACATCCGAAGACGGAAAATCGGCGACGGTCCGGGTGGTCGACGGTTCGCTTCCGGCGGACCAGCAGCTCAACTACCTGGCCGGCATGGTGGAGGTCGATCACATCTTTCACCCGGAGATGAGCGACTCCGGCACGGCGGCACAGCCGGAACTGCGCCGCTACCGCGTCGAAATCAATCCGCGCGCCAGACTTCACCTTGACGAGGGGGAGAGCGTCATCTACCTCTCCGTCCACGTCACCCTCGGCGCGGCGGAGGACGGCCGCAACGAATTCGAAGACCCGATCTGGGAAAAGATCCACATCACCGCGAAATGCAAGGCGGCCCCGGAGATGCCGGAGCCGGAGGAGTGCGAATTCTTTCTGCTGATCGCCACGGCAAAAGTGGCGAACGGAGCGGTCACCATCCACCAGCAGCACTCCGGCGAGCCGCACGGGGTGATCCTCGGCGCCTGTGAGCATGAGGACTCCGACTCCGAAACCTCCGACTCGACGGATTCCGACAGCAACTCGATGCAGTCGGACTCCTCCTCCTCCTCCGACTCCTTTCAAAATTACTATTCCGACTCCTCGGAGTCCTCCAGTTCCGGCTCCGGCTCTTCCTCCAGCGCCTCAAGCTCCTCGGGCTCCGAGAGTTCCGCCTCCGAGGACTGGTACTGGTACGGCGTAACCAAGTGCCTTCTCGACGGCGAGGACTGGCGGTACATGGGCACCGGCGGCGAACAGAAACCGATCCGCACCGGTGTCTACACCACCGAAGCCGGACTGACCTGGGAGGTGCAGATCCGCACCCCCGGCTGCACCACGCAGGCTCTGGCAATCGCTCTCGCTGAGAAGTGGGCGCAGGAAAATCCCAAAACCCGCTGCAACTATATCAACCCGTAGGAGATCTTCATGGAGTCCATCAATCGGCACAACTGCCTCAACTGCGCGGTCAAACATCTGGCGAGCGCGGCGGCCATCGCCCGCGAAATGCTGACCGGATACGATACCCCCGAATACCGCCTCTATCTCCTGGGCAACCTCAACGAGGCGCAGGAGCAGCTCACCGGAATCGACGTCGAACTCGCCAACCTGGTCCGGCAGGTCCGCCTCTGGATCGCGCCGGACCGGCTGGAAATCACCATCACGCAGGAGAAACTTCAGGCCATCGAGACGCTGGGGAAGGTGGTCGCGAAACGGCCCGCCTCCCTGCCCGCACCGATGGCGGGGGAACCGGCCGCGCCGATGGCGGTTCCCCCCTGCCGCTGTTCCGAGTCCGGGAGCAGCGCCGCCACGCCGTGGAAAAGTCCGGGGCGGAAGTTCCAGCCCGGCCCGCGGCCGGTTCCGGGTTCGATCGACATCATCCTTCCTCTGCGGGCCGACGGTTCGGCACAGGCGAACGACGAACTGCGCATCGCCCTGCGTTCGATCGAGAAACATCTCCGCAACTACCGCGACATCTACCTGATCTCCAGCCGGGAGCCGGAGGGATTTTCCGGGTACCGTTTCGTCCGCTGTTCCGACCAGTATCCCCGCAAGCAGATGAACATCCACGCCGCGATCTGCGCCGCACTGCGGACGCCGGGCATCTCCAGTGAAGTGATCTTCTGGGCGGATGACAACGTGCTGCTCGACGACCTTGACGCCGCCGACCTGCCGGTGGTGGCCCGCGTCGACGACCTGCTCAACTTCTCCAACGCCCCCGACGCGAGAGTCTGGCACCGTTCGCTGCGGAACACCGGCGAAGCGCTCCGCCGCGCCGGATATCCCACCGTCAACTACGAAGCGCACACACCGGTGCGGTTTCAGCGAGAGAAATATCTCGCGCTCGAATCGGAATTCAACTTCTACGAAGAGGTCGGGCTCTGCTACATCTCCCTCTACCTCAACCGCTACGGCGTCATCAACCCGCTGCCGATGCGCCAGATCAAAGCGACCTTTGAATCGCCGAAGGTCGACCCGAAGGCGCTGGAGGGGAAGCTCTTCGCCGGATTCAGCGACGGCGGCGTCGAAGGCGGCATTCTCTCGCTCCTGCGCACCCGCTTCCCCGACCGCTCCCGCTTCGAGCGCTACGGGGTCACCCGCAGTCTCTACAGCTCCTGCACCCGGATCGGCGTCGTGATCGGCACCAGCGGCAGTGCGCCGCATATCGACCTTGGGCTTCACTGGGTGGTCCGGGGCAACGAACTGCCGGCTCTGGTGGTGGACGATTGTTCCGGAGATGCCGCGCTCGCCGAGGTCTGCGCCCGTTACGGTGTGGAACTGCGCGAACTCTCCGCGCACCACGGCCACTACGCCGGAGATCTGCAGATCTTCGCCGCCGGGCTGGAGTGGGCCCGCGAACAGGGAATCGAACTTCTGGTCAAACTCTCCCGCCGTTTCATCGCCTGCAACCGCTGGCGCGAAGGCCTGCTCGACCTCGCCCGCCGCTCCAACGCGGTCACCTTCTCGAGCTACACCACCAGCTACCATTACGGGTTCCGCACCGAATGTCTCGGTCTCTACGTGCCGGCCTGGGCGCCGCTGATTCCGGAGCTGAAACGCGAGGCGACGCCGGGCAGGCGGATCTTTGTCGAAAAGTTCCTGCACGACCGCGCCCGGCTCCTCGCCGAACGCTGGCTCTCCCCGGAGTTCGAAGCGTGGCGCACCGCGCATCCGCTCGGGCGCGACAAGCAGGGGTACGCCTGCTGGGAGGAGATGCTCGGCACCGACCGCCGCGCCAGCCGCGAAGGATTCCTCTGGCACAACGCCGACTCCGCCGAACAGTACGCCGCCGCCGCCCGCGCCGTCGGCCTTCCCTACTCGGAGGAGGATTTCGGGCTGGTCCGGAAACCGGGAAAGGCGAAGCCATGAGCGAAGCGATTTTCAGCCACTCCGGCAAGGTCGGCGACCTGATCTACGCCCTGCCGTTCGCGCTGGCTCACGTGAGGACGCACAACATCAAGCGGACCGCGTTCAACCTGAACATCCTCCCCGGCCGGCGGCTCTACACCCGCGAATCGGCCGAGGCGCTGGCCGCACTGCTCCGCAGTCAGCACTGGATCGACGCGGTCTGGTTCGACCGCCCGGAGGAGGCGACGGTCAACCTCGACGCCGGGAACCACACCTGGGTCCGCCACAGCTCCGGCGACCTCGCCCGGCGCTTCGCCCTGCTCGGGCGGGAGTTCTTCGACCCGATCGACTTCTCCGCGCCGTGGCTCTTCGGCATCGAGCCGGACCCGCGGGCGAAGGGGAGAATCGTCCTCTTCCGGTCGTTCCGCTACCGCAACGACCGGCTTTCGTGGCTCTCGCTGCGGAGCTTCCGCGACCGGCTGCTCTTCCTCGGCTCGCCGGAGGAGTACGGGGAGTTCGCCGGCCGCGTCTGTCGCTGCGACTACCTGCCGACCCGGGATTTCCTCGAAGCGGCCCGGCTGATCCGCGGCGCGGCGCTGACGATCGGCAACCAGACCGGACTCTTCGCCGTCGCCGAGGCGCTGAAGGTGCCGCGGCTGCTGGAGATCAGCCCGGACTGCCCCAACGTCATCATGCAGGGCGGCTGGAACCGGGATCTGCTCTCCGAAGAGGAGCTCGAAGCGGCGCTCCGGCTCCTCGCCTGATCGGCGGAATTTTTCCCGGTTCCGGTTGATTTCCCGCCCCCAGCATGGTATCTTATGGGGAAAATTCAACCAGACAAGGAAATTCCCGGCATGATTATTCTCGGCATCGACCCGGCGATCCGGACCACCGGCTACGGCGTGATCCGGGCGGACAATCCGGCAAGCTTCACCATCCTCGACTGCGGCGTCATCGCCAACTCCGCCCGGCTGCCACACACCGAATGCCTGCGGCGGCTCGCCGGCGGAATCCGGGAGCTGGTCGACTCGTTCCATCCCGACTGCGCCTCGATCGAGGAGCCGTTTCTGGGGAAGAACGCCTCCACCGCGATCATCCTCGGCATGGCGCGCGGCGCAATCCTGACCGCCCTCGCGGAGCGGCAGATTCCCGTCTACGCCTACTCCCCCCGCTCCGCCAAACGGTCCGCCGTCGGCAACGGCGGCGCCACCAAGGAGCAGGTCGCCCGGATCATGGCGGTCGAACTCGGCATCGAAATCGAACAGATTCCGCTGGACTCCACTGACGCCATCGCGCTCGCGGTCTGTCACGCCCAACTGGCGCTCCGCCCGGCTCTCGCCGAAAAGATGGGCAAGCCGCTGTAACCCCATGGCGAGTGACTTTCACACCCATTCGGCGCCGTCGGCCGGTGTTGCCGCGCTGGTCTCGACCGGACTGGACCGGCTCGGGAGCTTTCCACTCGAATCGCTGGAATTTCATCCGTGGCGGCTTCCGTCGCACCCGGTGGAGTTGACGCGGGAATTCGCCGCCGCTCTGGCGCGGGCCGCCGCCCTCGGCGAGGTCGGCCTCGACCGGCTGCGCGGCCCCGCGTTTCCGGTTCAGCAGCAGATGCTCGACCGGCTGCTCCGCCTCGCCGCGGAACAGGAGAAACCGGTGGTCTTCCACTGCGTCCGCGCGACGGCGGAACTGCTCGCCGCCGTGAAACCCTACCCGCATATGCGGAAACTGTTCCACGGGTTCCGCGGTTCGCCGGAGCTTTGCGAGGAGCTCCGGAAGCACGGCTTCTACCTCTCGCTCGGCGCGGCGGCGCTGGAACGCGCCCCGCTTGTCGAACACCTCCGCCGGACCGGCTTCGACCGGATCGGCTTTGAAACCGACGACCGCCCCGAACCGGTCGGGCAGCTGATCGAACGCGCCGCCGGCGTGTTCGGCTGTCCGGCGGAACAGCTGGCCGCCGTCACCGACGCCAATTTCAGGGAGTTTCTGCAACGATGAACCATTCCGAAGACCAGTCCCGTTTCGAACGCACCCGCCTCCTGCTCGGGGAGGAAAAACTCGAACACTTCCGCCGCGCCCACGTGCTGGTGCTCGGCGTCGGCGGCGTCGGCGCCTACGCCGCCGAACAGCTCGCCCGCGCCGGAGTCGGCTCCCTCACCCTCGTCGACGGGGACCGCTTCGAACCGACCAACTGCAACCGCCAGCTGCCCGCGCTCACCTCGACCCTCGGCCGCCCCAAAGCGGAGGTGGTCGCCGAACGGATGCGCGAAATCAACCCCTCAGGAACCTTCCTCCCCCGGGTGGAGTTCCTCCAGGGCGAAGGGATCGGCCGCCTGCTGGAAACCCGTTTCGATTATGCGGTCGACGCGATCGATTCGCTGACCCCGAAGGTGGAGTTCCTTCTCGGCAGTCTTCAACGCAATATCCCGGTAATCAGTTCGATGGGTTCGGGAGGCAAGGTCGATCCGTCGCAGATCCAGGTGGCGGATATTTCGAAGACCCACGGCTGCGCCCTCGCCCGCGCGGTCCGCACCCGGCTCCGCGCCGCCGGAGTCAACCGCGGAGTCTGCACCGTCTTCTCCCCGGAAGCCGTTCCGCCGGAAGCGGTCCTCGCCTGGAAAGACGAAGCGGGGCACCACCACTCCACCGTCGGAACCGTCTCCTATCTGCCGGCCATCTTCGGCTGCGTCTGCGCCTCGGTCGTGCTCCGGGCGCTCTGAGCCGACACGCGCCTCGCAGAGGTTGTCCCGGCAGAAGACACAAGTTCCTCCGCAGGACGCGCTCCACCTCCGACGAGCGGGATGCCCCGTTCTCGTCGAAGCCGTTACGGCATCACCCGGAACGCCGCCTCCGCCCGGTGCCCCGCGATCAGATCGGTGCAAATCACCGTCCAGTATCCGGCCCGATCGTTGCGGGCGATGGGGATCTCCAGCTCGAACACTCCGTTCGTCAGGCAGTAGTACCCCGAAGAAACGTGGCGCCGCCCCGCCGAATCGCGGAGTTCCACTTCAAGCGCCTGCGTCCCCTTGACCGGGCCCGCCGCCAGCAGTTCCGCCCGGAGACGGATTTTCTCTCCGCGACGCACCGTCGGCGCGATCTTGGCCTTCAACCCGGTGAGTTCCGCCGAGGCGAGATAGAGCAGCCGTCCGCCGCCCGGCGGCAGGAAGAACGCCGCACCGCCCTTTTCCAGCACGACCTTTCGCCGCGCCGCCACGTCGTAGAGCACCCGCCCCTGTGCCGTGAGTTCCGGAGAAAATTTCACTTCAGCCCTCTGCGGCACACCGGCCTCCAGCACCTTTCCGAAGCGGCCGACGTAATCGCCCGCTGTCCGGCTGTCGTTGATGAGGAAGATCGCCTGATCTCCATCGCCGAGACGGCGGCTGATGACCAGATTGTCGGAGGGCGACGAGACGAGACGCTGGAACTTTTTCTCCTCCAAAGTCTTGAGCAGAAGTTTCGCGCCGCGCCGCCACGCTGCTTCCCGGTCGGCGGCGGAGAGCTTCGCCGTCTCTTCGAACGGCAGTTTCACGATGCCGGCCAGCGGGATGCGCGACCCCGTGTCGGTGATCACCGTGCGGCCGGACTCGAGAAAGCGCTTCACCGCGGCAAATCCGCTTTCGCTCAGGAAACGGGTGTCCGGCACCAGTAGAACTTCGAACTTCTCCAGTTCGCCCAGCGACTCCTCGTAAAGAATCCGCGGCTGGAGCTGGGCGAGGATGGCACTGTTGTAGACGTCGGCGAAAATCCGGTTGGCGTTGCCGTAGTTCCCGGTGCGCCCGTAGAGCGAACTGTAGACCGACTGCAGCATCGCCACCCGCGCCGGAGAACCGGTCATCTTCCGCAGCATCGGCCCGTAAGGACGCAGAACCCGGTCGGAGAACTCCGCCAGCGCCTCGGCCGTATCCGGATTGGTCGCGGCGTAGGTGCCCGGCGTAGTGCTGATCGCACTGCCGCCGTCGAGCATGATCGCTTCGACCGGGCGGGAGAGCGCCAGCCAGAGCGCCTCGCGCAGATGGTCCGGCGAAATGGTCATGAAGCGCCCGAAATGGATCGCGTCGCGCGCTTCGACGAAAGAGGCCGCCTCTTCAGCCGCCTTCTTTTTGTCGGCCGATGAAGTGAGTTCGCCCACCACCTCATTGGTGTACCAGAAGAGCTGCAGATTGGGCACGACCGGCTTCTTCCCGCCGACGGCGGCCTCCATCTCGTCGATGTTTTCGAGCACCGCGAGCGGACTCGGATTGGTGTAGGTCCAGTGGCTGACGAAATCCATCCCGCGGTCGCGGCCGAGGAAGGCCGGATTGCGCAGAATCGGGTCGTGGAAGGTGCGCGCCTCCGGGAGGTGCTTCTTCAAAATCTCCGCCGCCCGCGCCCGGCTCTCCACAAAGCCGGAGCCGTTCAGCCACCACCAGCGGATGAAATCAAACTCCGGCGAATGGTCCGGCAGTACGGCAGGGTGGTTCTTCTTTCCGTAGAGCGAGGCGCCGACCATGCCCCACACCCGGTTGACGCCGGCCGGAAGCGGGTCGAATCCCGCCTGTTTCGCCAGCGCGAGGCACTCCGGGTGGAAGCACTGGAAGAGCTTGCGCTCCTCGTTCTCCGTCTCGGAGTCGAAGAGCAGCAGCCGCACCGAAGGAGAGCCTTCCAGGCGGCGGCCGAGCGCTTCGAGCGACTCCTCCAGCGCGCGCCGGCAGGCGGGGTGGTTGTGACAGATGTCGCCGGAAAGCTGGAGCTTGCCGGACGCGTTTTTCATCAGAAGATCGGCGAATTGTTTTTTATCCCAGTAGCGCCGGGTGTCGATCTTGAGCAGAGAAGCGACGCCGTTGCGCAGATACTCCTCGTTGCGCTCGACGGCGGCGAGGGTGCGTTCGAGCTGTTTCTCCTTCTCCTGAGCGAACCCGGAGACGAAAAAGAACGACGGTACCGCCGAAGCGGTGAATCCCAGCCGGGCCAGCTCTTCGCCGGAGTCGATGCCGTCCCAGAGCAGCAGCGGGAAACGGGCCGGATTTTCCGGCGGAACGACCGAAAGCAGGAGTTCGGTGGCGGCGAGACTCTTCCCCTCCGCCGAAACGACCTCGCAAGAAACCGCGTAGTCGGCGCTCCGCAGGGAACCCGCCGGAAAGAACAGTTTCACCTCCGCCGCTTTCCCCGGCGCCAGAGTCGGGAGCTTCCACTTCTCCTCCGGCAGAGCAGCGTCAATCCGCATCCGGAACTCCGCACCGGAAATCGTCTCCCCGGTCGGGTTGAGCACACGGAACACGAGCGGAATCTTCTTCTCTTCCGGCCGGAAGACCCGACGGCGGAACTTCGGCTCGATCACCAGCTCACGCGCCGGCGATTTCTCCGGCAGAAGTTCCACTTCGCACCGGTCGAAAAATCCCTGCCGGTGGCTGGTTCCCACCGCCACCGCGCCGGCAGAAAAGGCGTCGGCCACGGCGGAGAGCTCCACCTTGCCCGCCTTGGCGGTCAGCCGGTTTCCTTCGACCCGGATCGACAGCTCCAGCGGCTGTTTCTGCGGGGAGGCTTCGCCCGCGCCCTCGGCTCTGGCCAGCACCGTCTCCCGCCCGTCGACAATCCGGAGCAGTTCCAGCACCCGGTGCGGGTCGGAGTAACGCACGGCATAACAGTTGTCCTGATTGCGCCAGCGCGCCGCAAGATAGAGCGAACCGACTCCGTCCGCCGTCGAAACCCGCGCCCGGAAGAGGTAGTTCTTCCAGGCGGGCGACCCGGCGGTGCTCCAGAGCGGCCGGTCCCCCGGCGCGACACCGTCGGAGAGTTCGGCAATCCGGCCGTCGGTGATCTTCCAGTCGCCGGAGACGGCGATCCATTCCGGTGCAGGCAGTGCGACCGGTTCGGCGGCGGCAAGGCCGGAGCCCGCCGCCAGAGTCAGCAGAGCGGCGGCCCGCAGAATCCGTCGGAGAATCGGCATGATGCACCTCCTCCGCAAATCAAAGCGTGTCCAGCGACAGCGGCTCGGTGGCCGCCGGAGTCAGCACCCGGCGGATCTTCCCCAGCACCCCCTGGTTGTTGATCCAGCGGATGTCGGAGGCGAAGACGCCGGTACCGATGTTGTTGACGTGCCCGTCGAAGAACGCCATGTTGGCACGGTTGTTGTGAATGAGATAGGGATACCCGTAATCCCCGCTGGAGGTGGAGGTGGTCAGCAGCCGGTAGGCATTTTCGTTCCCCTCCTTGCGCGGATTCTTCGAGCAGCCGACCATGCCGATCTTGCTGAATCCGGAAGAACGGTACTTTTTCAGGTTAAAATGGTTGACGCCGTTGTTCTTGTCGCCGTAGAGCGAACCATACCCCTTGGTCCACTCCGTGATGTCGGTGCTGGCGGGGAGAAGTTCCGGGCAGAAGTAGATCTTGCTGAACGGCAGATAGTTGTTCTTGGCAAAAGCGAGCATCCAGGAGTAATGGTTTCCCGCGGTGTTCAACGAGCCGTCCTGCCCGGCCGGATACCAGAAGTTGTAGTCCTGCATGTAGGTGTTGGCGGCAAGGCCGATCTGCCGGAGATTTCCGGAGCAGGAGATCGCCCGCGCCCGGGCCCGCGCCCGGTTCAGCGCCGGCAGCAGCATGCTGGCCAGAATGGCGATGATGGCGATCACGATCAGGAGTTCGATGAGGGTGAATGTCTTGCGTTTCAACATGTTACTTTTCTCCTCTGGTTGAGTTTTCCCGGTTGAACTTCAGACAGACGGCTTGATAGGGTGAAATAATGCTCTGGAACGTGCCGGAACTGGTCCGGTCATATTCCTGATTGGTAATTAGATCGGTAATCCGGACCGGCTCGGCAGGCAGTCCGGAAATCTCCACCGTCACCTGCGTATCGTCGGAGGAGTTGACCAGCGCCAGCACATGGTTGTCGCGCCAGCCCAGTTCCGCAAACGCGATCGAAGGATATTCACGCACCTCCTCTTTGCGGGGGATGGGAGTGGTTTTCAGCCGCTCCGGCCCTTTGACGATTTTGACCTTGAGGTCGTTCATCGGGCGGCCGAAGAGGAAAATCTGGCCGATTCCCTCCGGTCCGCCCAGCCGGCCGGCTTCGAAAGCATAGGCGTCGAAATACCGCGGATGCGCGGAGAACCCCGACCGTTCCGCCAGCGAGAAGACGGCGATTCCTTTCGCTCCGGAAATCAGCGCAAGATAGATGTCGTGCCGCACGAGTGATTCCACTCTCGTGAGCATCTCCGAAGAGGGCTGGCGGAACATCTCGACCACCGCAATCGGAATCGAACGGCTCCCGGCCTGCCGGATCGCCTCGGTTTCGCTCTCCATCGACCAGCGGCACCAAACCCGTTCGCGCTCCTTGTCGAACTGCGAAGGATACATCCCCTTGCCGATGATATCGAGCTCGGCGGCGAAGGGGCGGAGCTGTTCTGCATTGTAATGGTTGGGCAGGTACATCCAGACCGGCCGCCGTTCCGGATCGTTGTTGCGGATGGCGGCGACGGCGCGATGGAGGAACTCCATGTCGAGTTTCCGCCACGGGCGGAGCTCTTCCGGCATCAGATACCACCAGGCGATATTGGGGTTGGAAGCGGACTTGCGCACCTGTTTTTCGATCGACTCGACGTACGGTTCAAGGTCCAGATTCGGGTTGTCGAGAAGTTTGCGGGTAAGCGTAGTTCTGCCGTCGACGGCGCGGAGCGGCCAGACGATCGGAAGCAGTTCGGAGCCGGCCTTCAATTTGCGCATCTGGCCGTCACTGTAGACCGGGCCGGCCATCGAAAAGCCCGCCTTCGCCGTCGCGGCGACACTGGCGGGGGAGAACCCGGTGAACGGGAAAATTCTCCCGGCCGGATAGATCCGGTCGGCGGGAAGATCCTTCCCGTCATCGAACCCGGGGCGGAAAAAGTCCGCCGCCACAGCAGTCGCGCCAATTGCACCGGCCAACAAGAGACAGAATAATTTCATCGCCCCGGCTCCTTTTCGGATTTCTGCTTTGGACAATGTCCACTCTGCTTATAGTATACCCGGTTAAAATCAAAAAGTCAATAGCACAATTGATTATTTTCAAACTTCTTGCAATTTTGTAGACGGTGTCCAATTATCGACGGCAGGCCGGCGAGAAGAGCGCTCCTGCCGGGGAGGTAGAAAACAAGGGAAGCGGGAGGCGGCTGTTCGGCCGGCGGCGCATGACCGCGCCGCCGCCGCGTCACGCCCGCAGAGGATCCAGCGGAAGCGGAACGTTTTCGCTGTCGCGCAGAACCGGGAGTTCCCCCTCCCAGGTGACCTCAAGCCAGACGTAGCGGCCGTCGATCGCATTCTCCGGACGCCATTCATCCGCGAGAAAGAAGATTCGCCCCTGCTCCTCCCAGGCGAAGGTGCCCTGGGTGCCGAAGGTCGTCTCCGCCCCTTCGCCCCGGGCGGGATTGCCGAGTTCGGTCCACGGCCCTTCGATCCGGTCGGCCACCGCACTCCGGGCGGCGTTGGGCGCCCAGCCGGTGCAGCCGGAGCAGATCATATAGTAGCGCCCGCCATGCCGGAACACCACCGGAGCCTCCATCCAGCGCAGGGGGAACGCCCGGTAACAGGGGCCGTCGAGCCGGGTGAAAGTTTCATCCAGTTCCACGATATGAAGCGTGCTGTTCGCCTCCGAGGAGTGGATCAGATAAGCACGGCCGTCCTCATCCTGAAACAGGGTCATATCCCGGCTCTGCTGCCCGACCGGGAGATCGGCGCCGACGATGCTCAGCTCTTTCGTGCGGGGATTTTCACCGTTCGACACCGGCGGCTGTGACCGCGTGAAGGCAATCCGTTTGGGATCTTTCAGCTCCTCCGGGGTGTTTTCCGGCCAGCGGCCGATGGAGGGGCGTTCGATTTTGAGCAGCGCGAACGGTCCCTCCGGATGGTCGGCCAGCGCAATCCCCACCTTGGCGTCGCTGTATTTTCCGTCGGTTTCGCAGTGGAAGAACATCACGAATTTCTTCGTCTTCGCATTGAAGAGCACCTTGGGCCGTTCGATCACACACTCTCCCGGCTTCAAGCCGCCGGCTTCGCCGCCGCGGATGTCGAACGCGATGCCGCGATCCTCCCAGCTGGAATAATCCCGGGTGCGGTAGACGTGCACCCCCACCCAGGCGCGGTTGCCGGCGCGCCCCGCGATCTTGTGTTCGCCGTACCAGTAGATCCAGCCGTCGTGGCGGAGGAGGCCGCCGCCGTGAGCGTTGATGTGCACGCCGTGGTCATCCGGCCACAGCTCGCGGTTCCGATATCGTTTCATCAGAAAAGCCCGTCTTTCTTTTATATGTTACAATCTACGGCCAGACGCATCCGCCACATTCCGCTTCCGGAGTCACTGCCCGACCAGCTCCCCGACCAGCAGAATTGCACCGATGTAGGCGTCGATCGGCTGGTATTTCGCCGGATTTTTGTCGAAATCGGGGCGGTTCCGCTCGAACAGGATGGCACGCTTGTCCGGCTTCTCATCCAGCAAACGGATTTTGACCGTGTGAACCTTTTCCGGATCGAGATTCTCCCCCGCGGGAACCGTGTTCAGCCGGTAGTAGGTGCAGTAGGGGTCGATGAGACGCCGCGGAAAGCTCTTCCCGTCGAGCGTGATTTCCAAAACGCCGCAGCCGGGCCCGAGCAGGGTGTAGAGATTGAGTTTCGTCCCCTTGAATTTGAACTCCATCGTGCCGCCGGGCGAGAGCTTGACACAGCCGGGCGCGCGGTTTTGAAAGAGTTTTGCCGGAGCCTGATTCAGCGGAAGTTTCTCCACTGGCCCGGAGAATGTGACCTCTTTCCGATCCAGCGGCAGCATGACCGCGCTTTCAAAGTTGTCCTTGACCATCGGCGCCGGCAGAGGCGCATGCGACCCCGGCTTCCCCGCTTCGGCAATCTTCGGGAACGCCCGCTTGAGCACCCCGGTGTAGATCACGTGGCCGGTGTTCTGGTAGGGGTGAACCCCATCCTTCGAGAAGGGAATCTTCCCGTCTTTATCCACCGCGATGTCCGAATCCAGATTCAGCGCGTCGCCCGAAACCCGCGTCAGCCCCTGATCGCTGCTCTGCATCACCAGTTTGCCCGCCTTCACCAGCCGAGCGATCTCCGGTTCGAAGCTGACCGAAGGAATGTTGTAATAGTCGGCAATCTCCTCCATCGTGCTGGTCGAACGCTTCGCCCGGCCCGCCAGCAGGTCGGGGATGTTGGACGCAGTCACCGTGTAGACAAAGCAGATGTCGGTCTCCGGCAGAACCTTCCAGATATGGCGAACGATCCCCTCCATCGACTGCCGGATCCGGTAGGGCGATGTCCCGGCATCGTTGACCGCGAACTCCACGAACACCAGGTCCGGCTTGTGACGGAGCACATCCTGCTCCAGCCGGAAGGCGCCGAGTTCGGACCCGGTTCCGCCGATCGCGGCGTGGATCTCATCGGCTTTCCTGCTCGGGGAGAGCGAACGGAAGTACTCCAGGCTCTGCGGCCGCCAGCCGTTCTGCGCGGTGATGCTGCCGCCGAAATAGGCGATGCGGACCGGTTCCCCCGCCCGCAGTTTTTTATTGAAATTCGGCAGACCGCCGCGGACACACCAATCGACCGGCTTGCGGATCTCCACCTTGTTCCAATCCCGGACCTGCGCCGGCGCCGCCGCGATTTCCGTCACCGCCGCCCCCATCAGCAGCGCCATCAGACAGAGTGTTGAAATTCCACGCATTGCCCATACCTCCAATTTGTACATTCTTCGGACAGCAAAGTTGCACTCCGGATTACTATAGGTGCTGTTGCGGAAAATACAATAGCGACGCGGCAACTTTCCGGCCGGCCCAAGTTGCTTCACCGCCCGAGAGCCGGGAAAAGTCCGTGAGCGGAAATTCCCCGCCGGCAGAGCATCGAAAAAAAATGCGCCCCGCGAACAGGGCGCGTTCGAAACCATTCCGCTTAGACGAGCAGAGCGGCATTGTCGAGGATCTTCCGTCCGGCGCTGCAGGCGGGGCAGTCGCACCACTTGCCCCCCTTCGCCTGCACTTCGCGGGCGTGCGCGGCCATCGCGGCGGCCCGCTCCTCGCCGAACTTCTGTTTCCCGAGCGGAGATTCGAAGAACTCGATGACGTGCCCGATCGGAGCGACGTCGTCCTTCAACTCCAGAACGAGCGCATCGGCCGCCGCCTTCTTCGCCGCGGGATCAGCGGCATCGAGCCACTTCTGCGCGGCATCTTTGAGCTCCTGACAGCAGGAAGGAGCGGCGATCATCTCCAGAACAATCTGTTTCATTTCCTGTTTTTCCATTTTCGACCTCCGTGATTGCACGTTTTATTTTTCCGGCCGGTTCAGCCGTTGTTCCGCTTCCCGGACATTGTCGAGCACCCGTTCCAGAGCGGCCTCCAGCCGGCGGCACTCCTCTTCCGACAGCCCCCGGCAGGTCAGTTCGCTCATCCGCTCCGAAACCGCCTGATATTCGTGTTCCAGCGCACGCGCCTTCGGCGTCAGGGCGATCAGCGTCTTCCGCCGGTCTCCGGGAGCCGGACGGCGACGGACCAGCTCCTTGCGCTCCATGCGGTCCAGCATGCTGGTGAGCGTGGCGTTCGCCAGCCCGGTTCCGTTGGCGAGCTCCTGGATGGAAATGGAGTCCCGCCCCCACAGCACGTAGAGAATCCGCCCCTGCGGGCCGTTGAATTCATCGATGCCGTACTCCGCGAGCATCTTTTCCAGCAGCCGGCTGATATGCTGTCTGGTCAGCGTGATCAGCATGCCGATTTTCCGCTCCACAGCGCGCCCTCCATCTTCTTTTTAAATTACGATATAATATATTTCGATATAGAAATATTTCAACCTCCCAATTTGCTTTTTATACTTTTTTAGAATGAATTGCCCCCGCCGGAACCGCACCGGCGAGGGCTGAGGGAGAATGGATTTGAACCGGAGATCAGAGCGCTCCGGCCGGAGCGCCCGCCTTCCCGGCGGGAACCAGGCCCGCCGGAGTCGCGGTGAAGTTCACCAGCCGGTCGTACACCTTGCGGACGGTCGGAGAGAGTTTTCCGGCGCCGTATCCGTCGCTCCCGGTGCACTCCGCATTGCGCAGTCCGCCCGGGCGGATGAGTTCGCCGCGGGAATCGGCGTCAACCCGCAGTTTCCGCAGAACCGGGCCGCCGATCTTTTCCGCCCTCTTTTCATATATGTAAAAGGCGGGGGAAAACCGGTTGTCCGCGAACTGCAGACGCGGATAGGGAGTCGCCGGGAGTTTTGCAATTCCATTTTTCATGTCGCTCACCACGCACCGCTTCATCGAAGCGCAGGTCCGGCTCCAGCCGGCCGAGAAGTCGGCCAGATACCGGGCCTGCGACAGGGTGCACTGATAAAAATTCACGCTGCCGCTGCGGCAGCGCAGCAACGGAAGATCCCGGCTCCCCTGAATTACGCAGTGAAGGAAGGTGAACTGCGAGGCGTGTTCCTGCACGATGGGCTCCTCCGAATTCCCGCCGGAGAAAAAGCAGTTGACGAAGCGCGCCGTCGCTTCGTTGTAGAGCGAAACATTGCTCTCGAACGCATTGTCGAGAAAGACGCAGTCGACATACTCCGCATGGGAGCTGTTGACATTGCAGACGTTGCTCGACGCACAGCGGATCGCGCCGCAGCCGATGTAACGGATGGAACTGGTCCGGTGACACGAGAATCCCTGTCCGCAGTTGTCGTAGGCCAGACAGTTGATATAGCTGCTGTTCTGCGGAGAACCGTCGGCGTCAAAACCGTCGTTCACGCTGAAGATGCAGTTGAAGTTGCGCACGATCGTGTGGCTCGCATGAATGTAGAATCCATAGTTGGCCGGGAGTTCAATCCGCAGCTCTTCGAGGCGCTTCCCCTCCGGGAGGTGGAAGTAGACCAGCTTCTCCGCCTTGTTCCACTGAAATCCGCCCGGCGTCTTCAGCAGCTCCTCCCGGTCGCGGCAGTTCGGCGCGGCACCGCCATCGACGAACCAGATACGCGGCACCTCCAGCCAGTGTTGGATCTTCTTGTCGTTCTTGAGCCGGTTGCTCATCGGGTAGAAGGGAAGCCGGAAGAGCCGCGTTTCAGGAACCGCTTTCCACGCCTCCGCCGGAACAACCGCCAGTCCGCTGATCGTGGCGCCGTTGCCCTCCACAATCAGCGGTTTCTCCAGCGTGCCGCCCCGGAACAGCCGGTAGCCGTAACTCTGCGAGACATCGGCGCCTTTGTAGGGCATCTGATACGGCTTCCCGGTGTTGGTCACTTCGATCCGGCCGGAAACCGGGACCATCCGGCATGCTTTGTAGAGGGTCGCGTAAGGGTGTTCGCGGGAGCCGTCCCCGTCGTCGCTGCCGGTGAGGTTGTTGACGTGAATGGTCTCCGCCCCCGGGAGAAGCAGCGGCAGCAGCAGAAGGCCGGCAGAAAGGGAGGGAAGAATCCGTCTCATTTCCGCACCTCGATGTTCCACTCTTTTCCGTCGACGATGTTTTTCCCGGTGATCCCTTCGCTCTCGATCAGCCAGATCGGCTTGAGACCGCGGAATCCGAACCGGCTGCCGGGAACCGTCGCACCGTATGCCGTATTCTCGATGATGTTGCCGGAGATGACCGAATCGCGGGCGGCGCAGAGGGCGATTCCGGCGCCGGGGGAGTCGCTGATCCGGTTGTTGAGGATGGAGAGCCGGGCGTGTCCCCGGGGGATCTTCCGGTACTCCTTCAGGTGGACGAAACTGCAGATGGCGCCGCAGACGTAGGAGTCCGCGCGCGGAATCGAGGCCTTGCCGACATTGCGGATTACGTTGTTGCGGATGATGACGTTCTCCACCCAGCCGGCCTCGTTCCAGTATTCGAACTCCGCGCCGAGCGAAATCGCCGCATCGGTGACCCGCTCGATGGTGTTGTTTTCGATGACGCCGTCCGGAACCATGATCCGCATGCCGCGGGCCCGGTGGTCATGGAAGTAGTTCTCCGCGATCCGGAAGGGGCGGCCGTTGGGGAGCGGTTGCAGGTAGAGATCGCCCTCCAGCGGCAGAGCGCCGGTATCCAGCCGGATTTCGTACGCGGTGGGGATCCACTGGTGTTTCGATTTGTACTTCGCCCGGTCGAACCCGGCGGCCAGCTCCTCCATCGTCGCCCGGTAGTCCGATTCGGCGCAGGCGATGACGGTAACCTTGCCGACCGGTGCGAAACCGAGGTCGCGGCGCAGCAGCAGTGCGGTATCCCCCGGCG
This sequence comes from uncultured bacterium, assembly GCA_900551245.1. Taxonomy (GTDB): domain Bacteria; phylum Verrucomicrobiota; class Lentisphaeria; order Victivallales; family Victivallaceae; genus Victivallis. Next base: position 83,521 of record URVC01000011.1, read on the forward strand.
GAAAGAGCGCGGTCATCCGCTCGGACGCGGCGGCGAAGGGGCGGATGATCCGGAACGTTCCGTTCTCTTTCTCCAGCGGAATCAGCCGCATGACCGCTCCCGCGTGGAAGTTGATGGAGTCGTCGTTGCTGTTCCGGATTTCGCATCCGATGATGTGCGGATAGTTTCTGGCGAAGGAGATGTTGAATCCGTCGCCGTTGGTGGAGCGGATGCGGTCGGTCTCCGCCCCTTCCGGCCGGGGACCGGGAATCACGCGGCAGCGGAGAATCCGGTCATCGCCGGCGCTGTAGCGCATGCCGATGGCGAAACAGCCGCTGCCGTGGATGGTGAGATTTTCGAACGTATGTCCCCGCCCGCCGACGGTCTGGATGACGTTGGCGAAGCGCCGCCCGATCGGAATGCGGTCGCCGAGGCGGAGCGGGGCGGTTCCGGACAGCCGGACCCGCATCCTGCCGCGGCGCGGCGTGAGAATCTCCGGTTTCCCGGAGAGGCGCCCCAGATCGGTGCGGAGTGTGCCGTCCGGCAGGAAGACTTCGAGACTCTCGCTGGCGATCAGGTCCGGAACCAGATCCGGATATCCCTTCTCCACCTCGAATTCGATGGTTCTGCCGTCCGCGGAAATCCGGGTGATCTTCACCTGCGTGAAAATCATCGGGTCGAAATCGAGCGTCAGATTGCGGATGGTGAAGTTGGTGCAATCCTCGATTTTGAAAATGTGATCCTTGCGGCTCATCAGCAGCGTGGCGCCGTTGCCGTCGATGGTGACATCCTTCAATCCGGTGATCGTGGTCCGGCGGTCGGTGCGGTAGATCTTCTTTTCCAGCTTGAGATATTTCACCTTCCCGGCAAGAACCGGCCGGATGGTTTCGGCCCAGTCCGCCCCGGAAAGCAGCAGCGGCAGAGAGCAGGTGCAGGCGAGAAGTCGGCAGAAGAGCTGTTTCATGATGTTCCTCAGTTGTTTTTTGCCACGATGCGCGTGAGATCCCGGGTGTAGTAGACATCGACGTTCACCCGGGAGCCGACCAGTTCCGGACCGCCCATGCTTTCCGTGTGGCCGTCCACGAAGCCGACCACGCATTGACCGGAGTGCGCCAGCCAGATGCCGGTATTGGCCTGATCTCTTGCCTTGAGGTAGTCCGGCGCCCAGTAGTAGTACCCCTTCCCGAAACGGTACTCGTCGCCGCTGTCGATCGCGCAGACGGTGTCGGCCAGATAGAAGAAGCTGCCCGGATTCTTCACCTTGTGGGAGACGATCGTGATCGTCAGATTCCCCGGCCCCTGCGCCCAGCAGCTGCCGAACGTCGCAATGCGCGAACAGTCCGCGTTCGCCGAATTGTTCATCCAGGCGCCGTAGCAGCCCCAGTAGCGCTGGGTCGGAACCGCCTTGTCATACTCCGCAGGGACGTTGTTGGCGGGGCAGGTCATCACCGCCCACGGCACGTAGGCCCGCCCGAGCAGATTCTGAGCGTCGTAGGAGGCGTTCGACAGCAGGACGTTGAACGGCACGAAACTCTTGCCGGACTCCGCTTTCATCACGATGTGGCCGTTGTAGTCGGCGGCGTAGGAGCTTTCCGCGAGCAGCACCTGTTTCTTGTTGGAGGTGCAGCTGATCGCCTTGGCGCGGTCCCTGGCTTTGTTCAGCGCCGGCAGCAGCATCGCCGCCAGAATCGCGATGATCGCAATTACAATGAGGAGTTCAATCAAAGTAAAAAATTCGCCCTTCACCGCCCTCCTTCCACCGCGTCGCCCGGCCGCCTGAAACGGGAAGAGTTCCGCCGATTCGACGCGCCCTCTTCCGCCGCGCAGGAGTTCCTGCTCCATCCACATTTTCTTTTCCTCCCGGTTTTGCCGCTCCGCCCTCCGGCATGCACCGCCGGCAGGAGCCTGTGATGAAACTCATTTTGTGAAAACGTTCCCATTTACATCGGATATTATAACAAAAAACGTTTTCAAATGCAAGAAGAAAAGCAAAAAAAATTCAAATTTTTTCAGTGCCGTCCCATAATTCTTTGAAATCGTCATTCTAACCACCCTATTTGAG
>URVC01000012.1 GCA_900551245.1 uncultured bacterium
GGGGCTGCGCTCGACTCCGTTCGACTGCGTCGCAATTGCTCCTTGCTGCTTTGCGAAACGCAAAGCAGTTCTCTCACATGCGCTCGCGGCGCTGACCGCGCTTAATGGGGCGCGGTCAAAGCCAAAGAGATATGCTTCGCGGCGCTGACCGCGCTTGTGCCCGTGGAGGAACTGGGCGGCAGCGGAAATTCCGCTCATGGCGCTGAACGCTCTGATTTGTGTGCAAAAAAACTAAAATTTTTGCAAAAAAAATCCGGCCCCTTCCCGCGGAAGAAGCCGGAATTTTCGTACCGGACAAGCCTTACTTGGCCTCGGCAACCGCCACCGCGACGGCGACCGAAGCGCCGACCATCGGGTTGTTGCCCATACCAATCAGACCCATCATTTCGACGTGCGCCGGAACACTCGACGAACCCGCAAACTGCGCGTCGCCGTGCATACGGCCCATCGTGTCGGTCATGCCATAGCTCGCCGGACCGGCAGCCATGTTGTCCGGATGCAGCGTGCGGCCGGTGCCGCCGCCGGAGGCCACGCTGAAGTATTTGCGGCCGTGCTCGATCGCCCACTTCTTGTAGGTGCCGGCAACCGGATGCTGGAAGCGGGTCGGGTTGGTCGAGTTCCCGGTGATGGAGACATCCACACCTTCCTTAATCATGATCGCCACGCCTTCGGAAACATCATCCGCACCGTAGCACTTCACCGCCGCCTTCGGGCCCTGCGAGAACGCCTTCTCGCTCACAACCTTCAGCTCACCGGTGGCGTAGTCGTATTCGGTTTCCACGTGGGTGAAGCCGTTGATCCGGCTGATGATGTAGGCCGCGTCCTTGCCGAGGCCGTTCAGGATAACCCGGAGCGGCTCCTTGCGGACCTTGTTCGCGGTCTTGGCGATGCCGATCGCACCTTCGGCGGCCGCGAACGACTCGTGACCGGCGAGGAAGCAGAAGCAGCGGGTCTCTTCCCGCAGCAGCATCGCGGCGAGGTTGCCGTGGCCGAGACCGACCTTGCGGGAATCCGCCACCGAACCCGGAATGCAGAACGCCTGCAGACCGATGCCGATGTTCTCCGCCGCTTCGGCAGCGTTCTTCGAACCCTTCTTCAGCGCGATCGCCGCACCGAGGGTGTAAGCCCAGACCGCGTTCTCAAACGCGATCGGCTGCACGCCGCGGACGATCTCTTCCACATTGATTCCCTTGGCAAGGCAGAGGTCGCGGGCCGCTTCGAGCGACTCAATGCCGTACTCTTTCAGCGCCTTTTCGATCTGTTTGATCCGGCGTTCATATCCTTCAAACTGTACGCTCATGGTGTGAACTCCTTATTCCTTGCGCGGGTCGATTTTCTTGACGGCCTCGTCGAAGCGGCCGTAGCTCTTGACGTTGTCGGCAAAGGCCTTCGCAGGTTCCACGCCCTTGCGGATCGCCTCCATCATCTTGCCGAGATGGACGAACTTGTAACCGATGATCTCGCTGTTCTCATCGAGGCCGATTTCCAGAACATAGCCTTCGGCCATTTCGAGGTAGCGCGGTCCCTTCTCCAGCGTCGAGAACATCGTACCGACCTGGGAACGCAGCCCCTTGCCGAGGTCCTCAAGGCCGGCGCCGATCGGCAGCCCGCCCTCGCTGAACGCAGTCTGGCTGCGGCCGTAGACGATCTGCTTGAAAAGTTCACGCATCGCGACGTTGATCGCATCGCAGACAAGGTCGGAATTCAACGCTTCGAGAATGGTTTTGCCGGGGAGAATTTCCGCCGCCATCGCCGCCGAGTGGGTCATGCCGGAGCAGCCGAGCGTCTCGACCAACGCCTCCTGAATCACGCCGTCCTTGACGTTGAGCGTCAGTTTGCAGGCGCCCTGCTGGGGAGCGCACCAGCCCACGCCGTGGGTCAGACCGGAGATATCGGTGATCTGTTTGGATTTAACCCATTTCCCCTCTTCCGGAATCGGGGCCGGACCATGCTTGGCGCCTTTGGCGACGCGGCACATCTGCTCCACTTCATGCGAGCACTGATACGGACAACTCATGTTGGTTCTCCTGGTTGGTTGTTTCTTGAATGCAGCAATCTGCCTGTAAGATTGATAATATACACCATTTTTCCAAAAATTCACGCGATTTCCGTCAAATTCTCCAATCAACCGGCGGAGGGAGTTCCCGCTTTGCATTTTCTCCCACCGGGAGATATATTAGAGGCGGCTGTTGCGGAAAATCCCGACGCCGGAACGAAGGAGTGAATATGAGAGGAAAAATGCTGCTGTTTCTGGCCGGAATTCTCTTCGCGGCCGCCGTTTGCGCCGATGATGTCGAGGGCGTTCCCGTCAAGGGGAAAAATGGAGAAGTCGAAGCGATCCGTTTTGACTTTCAGAAGACTGCGCTCGACGACGACGGGTATCCCGCCGGCTGGACCTACAAGGGGAAATTCCGCACCCCCGACGTACGCTACGCCATCGAAAAGGATTCCGAACTCGGTCACCCGGTGCTGGTCATCCGCTCCCCGAAGGCGACCGGCGTCATCATGGCGGACATCTCCGGAATCGATCTTGCAAAATACCCGATCATGCGCTGGCGCTGGAAAGCGGTCCAGCTCCCGGCAGGCGCCGACGCCCGGGTGCAAGCCAAAGACGATCAGGGCATCGCCATCTACGTCGGCTACGGGCGTTTCCGGCAGACCAGCTGCTCCTACACCTGGGAGACAGTCACGCCGAAGAATCTGACCGGCAAAGCGGTCTACAACGGGCTGGTCACCGTCCACTGGCGCTCGCTCCGCAACCAGGAGGACAAGCTCAACACCTGGTACACCGAGGAGGTCAACCTCTATCAGGATCTGAAGGAAAAACTCGGGAAGGTTCCGGACGGGCTCGCGCTGAGCATCTCCTCCAACAGCCAGTACACCGGCACCGACGCGGAAGCGATGATCGACTACATCGAGTTCTGCCGGGCGAAATAGAAGGCGGTCCCGCCGTCATCGACAGGGAAAATATTCGTAACGGATGCGGTCGCCGGGAAATCCGGCAGCCGGTTCCCGGCCGCACCCCCGGAAACCGGCCCGCTCATACATCCGTTGTGCCGGAAGCAGCGGCGCACTGGTGACGACGAAAATTTTCCGGGGCCGCGCAACGAAGATCCGACGGAGCGCCTCCCGCATCTGCCGTGTTCCGAATCCCCTCCCCTTCCAGTCGGGACGAATGCAGTTGTGGCCGATTTCAACCGACTCCGGGAAACGGCGCGGGTCCCAGCTGACGAATCCGCTCGGCGAACTGTCCAGCACGGAAAAGAAGCCGCAGCGATCAGCGATTTTCGGATGGCAAAGAAGAATGCGTCGAACTCCCGCCAGCTTCCGCCATACGCCTTTTCCCAGCGGGGATCAAAGGAGCAGGCCTTCCTCAGCAGCGCGACGAGCGTGCCGCGCGGAAACAGTGTGATCTTCTGAAAGCTCCACTTCATAAAATCCTCCTCTCAGCCTGGTGTTGCACTATCCCCTGTTCCTCCCCGTCTGTCAGGTCTCACCACATACTCCACGTTTTCCTCCTCTGCCTTTTATTCTGCAGAAACGGTTTTCTCTTAAATTGTATACATACAATTATTTTTTAACTAATTGCATACATACCATTGACACCATGCAGAAAATATAGTATAATAAAAACAGAAAAATTTTGATTGAAAGCCGAATCCCGGAAAGATGATTCAAGATGACACCGTTTGAAGCCGCAGCAACCGGAACTGCAAAGTATCAGCAACTGGCGGACTGGTTTGCCGCCCGGATCCGCTCCGGCGAACTCTCGCCCGGAGAACGGCTGCCGAGCGACCGGCAGCTGGCGAAGCAGTTCCGTCTTTCGCCAACCACCACGACGGCGGCGATGAACGAACTGCTCCACCGTCACCTGGTGGTCCGGCGACTCGGAGCGGGGACCTTCGTAACTGACGATCCACTGGAACAGAACCGACGCTTGAAAATCGGCTTCTTCTCCACGGTTTCCCAATCCAACTACACGCGCCAGATGCTCTGCGCGCTCTGGAGCATCTGTGAAGAACGCCATTGCGATCTGGTGCCGCTTTTCCGTACTCCGGAAGAGATCGAACAGACGGTTGCCGACTATCGGCTGGATGGAGTTCTGGTCTACAACCGCAGCAACATTCCGCTGGAACTGATCCGGAAGTTGCGGCGAAACGGCACGCCGACTCTGTTGTTAAGCTCCGTTCTGGAAAATGCCCAGGAATTCACGGTCGGATATTCCAACGAAGAGATCATCCGGGACGCGGTCCGCTATTTGACCGGGCTCGGCCACCGGCAGATCGGCTTTCTGATCGACAACGCCTCCACCCTGCCCAACAACCTCCGACTGGACAACTTCATGACGGCAATGTGGGAGCAGCAACTGCCGGTGAATCCGGCCTGGGTCTTTTCCTCCAATACGACCCCGGAACGTCTCCGTATGTACTTTACCGCTCCGGAGCGTCCCTCCGCCGTCATTGTCGGCAACCAGATGCTGACACCCAAGGTGTGTCAGGCCCTCGAAACATGCGCCGTTTCCGTACCGCGGGACCTTTCCGTCTTCTGCATCGATGAACATGACGACGCCCGCAATCTGTATCCGCAACTCTCCCGCTTCCGCATCGATGTACAGGGCTTTTCCGCCGAAGGAGTCCGCTATCTTCTCGCACAGATTCGCAACGAGACGCTGCAACCGGGGCATGCACGCTTTTATGAATTCGTAGACGCGGGCTCCTGCGCGCCGCCGCAAACGAAAGGGCCGGCTCTATGATCGGAAGCCATTCAACCCCATTCCTCCGCAGTCCCAAAAATGCTTTGAAGGCAATCATTTTGAAATTCTGGAATACTAGACAACAACAGCAGGAGAGTTCCATCATGAAACATTTATTTACTCTAATAGAACTTCTAGTAGTTATTGCAATCATTGCCATCCTCGCCGCCATACTGCTGCCCGCGTTGAATCAGGCACGGGAACGTGCCAAGTCGATTCAGTGTTCATCGAATCTGAAGCAGCTGGGAGCCTATATGCTGATGTATGTCGATCAGAACGCCGGAATCATACCGTCACACGACGGCAACCTGGCGACCGAAAGCAACGCATTTGCGGGAAAATGGCAGGATGTTCTGTACCGCTTCGCCAATCCGAACGCCCTCGCTGGTGACTGCAAATTTCTGCGGGACGCCGGAAACGGACTCGAATATCCCGTCGCCCCCTTCGCCTGCCCCTCCTCCTGGGCTTACGACCGGGCCAAATCCTGCCGCCATTACGGAATCAATATGGCGACAAATACCCGGGCGGGATTTGCCTCCTACATCGGAGGTGAGTTCGACATGAAGATCTCCCGAATCAAAACACCCAGTCGCCGGGCGGCCATGTTCGACCTCGACCGCTGGGAAACCAAACCGCCTAACGGCGCCATGCAGAAATCCCAGATGCTCAACTCCAGCACCGATGGCGTCGGTATGTGGCGGCACGGCAATCACAACAGTCTCAATGTATGCTTTGCCGACGGCCACGTCGCCCTGCTGGAGGAAAAGAAAGTTCCCACCACCTACTGGGAGGACCGGGTTACCGGGTATTTCTGGTCCACCAGCGACAGCCGTTGAAGAGGAGAAACCCAACCATGAAAAAACTGCCTGCCACTTTTTTGATCCCCGGATTTCTTCTGTCCTTGAGCATATCGGCCGCGGCACCGTTCCGGGAGGAACCCGCCCGCAGCGATGAACGGGGAGTGCATCCCGCCGCCGGGGAAATGCTCCGTGTCACTCCGGCGCCCTTCGTCTGGCGGGAACAGAGGGGCGCCCGCAGCTACGAGCTGCAGTACGCCCGGAACCCGGAATTTCACAATGGGGTGACGGCGGCGCCGCTCCGCTGGAACGTTCACTGTCCCGCGGCAAGGATGGCGCCGGGCACCTGGTACTGGCGCGTCCGTTTCGTCGATCAGCGAGGAGAACCCTCACAATGGAGTTCGGTCCGGAAATTCGAGATCGCCTCCGATGCCGCCGTCAATCCCATGCCGACACGCGCGGAGTGGGAAAGGCAAATTCCGGCGAAACACCCGCGCATCTTCCTGCGTCCGGAAGAGCTGCCGAAGCTGCGTCGCTCGAAACCGGAACTGCTCGCGGAACTCACCCGACAGTGTGAAGCACTCCTTGCGTCTCCTCCCTCCACAAAAGAGCCGCCGAAGTATCCGGAAGGGGTGAAACGCCCCTCCCCCGAATGGATCAAAATCTGGTGGGGAAACCGGCTCCATGTCATGAAAACGCTCGACGGAGCGGCCACCCTCGGCTACGGCTATCAGATCACCGGGAAGCGGGAGTACGGCAATCTGGCGAAAAAAATTCTGCTGGAGTGCGCCCGCTGGGATCCGGAAGGTTCCACCAGCCGCCGGTACAACGACGAGGCGGGGATGCCCTATCTCTCCCGCTTCTCCCGCACCTACAGCTATGTGCAGGAGCTGCTGACCGAACCGGAACGGGAACTGTGCCGCCGGGTCATCCGAATCCGCGGTAACGAAGCGTTCCATTCGCTCTATCCCCGGCTGTTTTTCCGCCCTTATGACAGTCATGCCAACCGGCTGTGGCACTTTCTCGGAGAAGCGGGGGTGGTCTTTTTCGGTGAAATTCCGGAGGCGGGCGACTGGATCGACGGCGCCATGCACTACTACTTCTGCCTCTACCCGGTGTGGGGCGATGAGGACGGCGGCTGGCATGAGGGAATCTCCTACTGGCGGGAGTACATGGAGCGCTTCTTCTGGTGGGCCGACATTCTGGACAACACCTTCCACATCGACATCCGCCGGAAACCCTTTTTCGCCCGGACCGGTTATTACGGCATGTACGTCTCGGTACCGGGGACCCGCGACGGCGGTTTCGGCGATCTGTCGGAAAATCACCGCTGCCGCCATGCCGGCGCCATGTCGACCCTCGCCACCCTGGCGGGAGATTCCAACCTTCAGTGGTACGCGGAACGGATCACCGACATCATGCGACGGACCGATCCGAAGGGAGCGGCGGCGGCGAAGGAGGCCATCTACATCGATTTTCTGCGCGCCTCACGCCCCCGCGTGAAACCAGTTCCGCCGACGGCACTGCCCACTTCGCGCTGTTTCCGGGGGAACGGCCTGGCGGTGCTGAACACAACGTTGCTCCACGGGAAGAAGAACATTCAACTCCAGTTCAAATCCAGCCCGGTCGGCACATGGAGCCACGGATACGACGCCAACAACAGCTTTCTCCTGAACGTCTTCGGCGAACGGATGCTGATCCGCTCCGGCCGCCGGGACATGTATGCGAGCAACTTCCACAGCAACTGGATGTGGGAGACCAAATCGGAAAACAACATCACGGTCAACGGCATCGGCCAGAAAAAACACTCCCGTGACGCAAAAGGCGAAATCATCCGTTTCGTCACCGGAAAAACCTTCGACTACGTCGAGGGAGAGGCCGCCGGCTCCTACGAGGGACGGATCAGAAGTTTCCGTCGCCGGATTCTCTTCGCCAAGCCGTCGGCGATTCTGATTTCCGACACGCTCGAAACACCGGAACCGGCCATTTTCAATTGGCATCTGCATGCGCTCAATCCGTTCCGAGTGAACGGGCAGAACGACATCTTGCTTGAAAACAATCAGGCGGCCTGCAAAGTGGAATTTCTCCGGCCGGAGGGACTCAAGTTGACAGTGACCGATCGGTTTGATCCCCCACCGCCGCCTCACCTCAAGTTGCGCCAGTACCACCTGACCGCCGACACGCCAAAACCGGTGCGGAAGGTACTCTTTCTCACACTCCTGCGCCCCCACCGGGCGGGAACGCCGCCGACCGGTGAAACCCGACTGGAGGAGCGCGGCGACCAGCTGCACATCACCCTCCCCACGCCGGAAGGCGAACTGTGCTTCTCCGTCAACCGGAACGACGGCAGCATCACCGCCCGGTACAAAGGGGAAGAGTTCCGCTGATTCCGGATGCTCTTCCGTGACTGACGACGGGTTCTCTGCTTACGAGGAGAACCCGTTGATTTTTCTGTTTCGCCCGGGTGAACGGCAACGGAGTTCCGGATTGTCTCACATGGTGAAACAACCGGGATTTTCCATCTCTTTTTCCATTGACAACCAACCCAATTTCTTGCATGATTTCCGCCGGGAACCGCGCCTAAGACAGCCTTGCCCGGAAACGAAAATAAGTGTTTTTGACGGGACGCCGCCCGGCGCTCCGCATTTTTTTGCAGTGATCGTTGATTTGTTTAGAAAGTGCGCTGTTTTTTTTCAGGTGCAATTCGGTTCGATCATGATATAGTATGGCAGAATCCGGAACATTGATTTTTTCATAACACAGGGAGTTGTCATGAATCGAAAACGCATCCTGCTCATCGGCGGCACCGGCTCCATGGGGTTCTATCTTACGGAACTTCTGCTCAAGCAGAACTACCAGGTGGAGGTCGCCGCCATCGCCCCCGGCGAAATCCAACACCCCAATCTCCAATATTTCATTCTCGACGCCCGCGACATCGACAATCTCACCCGGCTGCTCGAAACCCATCCCGACGCGGTGATCGACTTCCTCGACTACAAACCCGCCGAATACCGGAAGCGCTGTGAACTCTTTCTGCGCCATACGAAGCACTATTTCTTCCTCTCCAGCTACCGGGTCTACACCGATCTCGACCCGGTCACCACGGAAGAGTCCCCCCTGCAGAAAGACGCCGCGCCCGACCTCGCATTCCGGAATTCCGACGACTACTCCATTTACAAGGCGCAAAACGAAGAGATCCTGTGCGCCATGCCTTACGACCACTGGACCATCGTCCGGCCCTCGATCATCTTCTCGAAATTCAGTCTGCCGTTGACTTCGCTCGGCGCCAACTGCATCTACAACCGGGCGATGGAGAAGAAACCGGCCCTGATCGCCGACAGCGCGGTCGAGGTACAGAGTACCTGTACCTGGTCCGGAGATGTTGCCAAACTCTTTGCCGGACTGCTCTTCCGGCCCGACACCTTCCGGGAGGCCTACTCGCTCTGCACCGGGGAGCACCGCACCTGGGGAGAGTGGGCGAAAGCCTATCGTGAACTTATCGGGCTGGAGACGTGGACCATTCCGCAGGAGGAGTTTGAAGGGATCTACTGGAACCGGGCGCAGTGGGCGCTCTATCAGTTCCGCTACGACCGGATGCTCAACCGGGTGCTGGACAACTCCAAGGTGCTGAAAGCGGCCGGTCTCACCCAGTCCGACCTCACGCCGGTCTGGAAGGCGCTGGAGTTCGAGTTGCGCCGCTTCCCGGCCGACTACCGATTTCCCGGCGGCGAAGAGCTCAACGCCAACATGGACCGTTATCTTGCCCGCGGCGGTACGATCCTCCGAAAGTTCTGAACGATCCGCCCCTTTCCTAGCGCTCCCACGGTTCCCGCTCGCTCCGGGAACGAAATTTAAGCCGATAACGCAGGGGAGTGCAGAAATGACGGCGGCGGAACACCCGGATGAAGTAGTTCATCTGCCGGAACCCGCATCGGGCGGCGATCTCCCCCACGTTCAAAGAGGAGTACTCCAGCAGACTGCGCGCCAGCTCCATCCGCAGTCTCGTCACGTATTCGGAAAACCCGCAGTTCATGTTCCGGGCGAAAACCTGCGTGATATAGTTTCCGCTCACGCCGAAATGTTCCCCGACCAGGTCGCCGGAGAGCTCCGTGCAGAGATGTTCTTCAATGTAAACGAGAATCCTTTCCAGCAAGTAATGGGAGTTCTCGCATGTTCCTGCCTCGGATTGACGCAGAATATACGCGTACTCCTGAAGCAGTGTCCTCCAGATCTCCATGATGGCCCCGCCGTGATCGAGTGCATCGGCGAGAGCGCGCATCAGAAGCTCCACCGTCTCCCTCTGAAAAGCGCCGCAATGGAAAAACTGGTCGGGATCATGTTTCTCCGGATCATTCCAGCTCCGCTTTTTTGAAACGAAACGTACCGTCGTGTAACTGCAGACGACGGAAAGCATGTCATACTGCCCCCGCTCCCCGCACCAGACACCGCACCCCGGCGGCAACAGCAGAATCTCTCCCGGCGAAAGCATCTGTTCAACAATCCGCTTTCCATCTCCGAACTGATATTTTCTCTCCCCGGAAAGTACCAGATTGATCCGCCAGAGATTCGGAGAAATGGCTCCCGGCCGCACAATCGCCGGGTACGGACGGCAATGGATGATCTTCGGCGACGTATAATTCATAATGGAATCCACTTTCTCCCGGAAAAAGGAATCCAGATGAATATTTGTCATGAAAGTATCTTTTTCCATCATTTTACCCTACTCAAAGAGTTGAAACTATGCTATAATATAAAAGAGAATCAAATATTTTCAACCTCACTGTCATAAAAAGGAAGTTTCATGATCGCCGTCACCAGCAGAATTCCGCCGTTGATCGATTTTTCAGCGGATTTTGAAATGCAAACCGTCATCGCCAGCGGCAAATCTTCCTATCAGGGGCATCCGACCACACTTCAAATGCCGGACGGCACCATCCTTTGCACCTGGACCATCGGACACGGCGGCTCCTGCGGCCCGATGGCGAAAAGTTCCGACGGCGGCAGAACCTGGTGCGCAGTTGCAACCCCGGAAAACTGGAAGAACTACATCAACTGCCCGACCCTCTGGCACCTGCCGGTTCCGGGAAATCCGGAACGGACGGCGGTTTTCGCTCAGGAACCGGAATCCCGGCGCATTGCGGTCTCGTTTTCTGAAGACGGCGGTTCCCACTGGAGTCCGATGGAGCCCTGCGGCGGGAATATCGTTTCAGTCATGCCGTGGACATCGATCCTCCCGCTGCCGGGCAATGACCGTATCCTCGCCGCCTTCACCAATGCCAGACCTTCCCCGGAAGAGAAGAATCGGAACCTGATCATCCGCTCCTTCTCCGCCGATTACGGCAGAAGCTGGAGCAAGCCGGAAATCATCGCCGATCAGCCGGAAGCCAACCTCTGCGAACCGTGGATTCTCCCCTCCCCCGACCGCTCGCGCTGGGCCTGCCTGATGCGGGCAAACAACCGGAAAATGAACTCCATGGTGAGCTTCTCCGACGCCCCGGACGGCAACTGGAGCGCGCCTCAACCGCTGCCGCTGCCGCTCAAAGGCGACCGTCATATCGCCCGCTACCTCCCGGACGGCAGAATCATCGCCGCGTTCCGCTGCATGGATGAAACCTCCCCATGTTACGGCCACTTCTGCGGCTGGATCGGCTGCTGGGAGGATCTCGAAAATCAGACGCCGGGCCAGTGGATGCTGAAACTGCTTCACCATGTCTCCGATTCCCATTCCGGCAACGGGGACTGCGGATATCCTGGTCTGGAAATTCTGCCGGACCGTACCATCCTCGCCACCACATATCTCCGCCGCAGCCGACAGGACGCCGGGAATTCCGTCGTCAGCCTACGTATTCCATTCGACTCTTTACCCGAAAAACAACCCCTTCATCAGAAAAGGAATTCCACCATGAAAACCATGCGACAAGCCGCCGTTCCCTCCCCCGATGTCAGCATCTCCCGGCATATATCAGTTTTTACTCTGATCGAACTCCTCGTAGTAATCGCCATCATCGCCATTCTGGCAGCTCTGCTCCTGCCTGCGCTGAACAAAGCCATGGAACGGGGGCGGGCCATCTCCTGCGTCTCCAACCTCAAGGAGAGCGCCACCGCGATGATCATCTATTCCGGCGATTCGGATTCGTTTGCAATCGTCCGGCGGGACAACGGCCTCAACTGCTGGGGGCCGATTCTGGAAGACTACAACTATCTGAAAAACCATGACGTGAAAATGTGTCCGAGCCTGAAAAACGAACTGGCCTCCAAGCTGGGTTACTGGGATACCTTCGCCATTCCCGCAGACTGGAGCGCACAGCCGTGGCTGACCCTGGTCAATTCCGGTTACTACCTGAAATTGAAAAAGCTCAACAACAAACTGCCGCTCTTCTTCGATTCCCTGCGGGACTACGGCGGAATCAAACAGCAGATGTACGGCGCCTTCGATCTGTGGACTAATTCCACCAACATGGGGAAATTCCACCTGCGCCACTCCAGTCTGGGCAACGTCGTACTGCTCGACGGCCACGTGGAACCGATGAACGCCATCCGGTACAAGGAGGCCATCGACCAGAGTCTGCTCCTGCCGTTCGGCAAAGAGAGCAAGACGATTTACTACTACGACAAGAACGATGTTCTGCTCCCTTTGTAAAAGGATTTTTCTCATGAAGCAACACGTATGGTACACACTCTTCGGATTTCTGTTTCTCGCAGCGGCAGTTTTCGCAGACGAGGTCAAAATCACCGGCCTCTCCCGTGAAGCGGTGGTCAAGAACGAGCCGTCGCGCGCCGTCATGGGCTATCTGAACACCAGTTATCCCGATATTTTCCGCAACGCCAGAACCGTCTGTCTTCCACGCGGCAGTGCCTTTGAACCGGGGCGGGGCTTCTCCTTTCAGATCGACCGGGAGTGCGACATCTATCTCATCGTCCACAGACGGGGGAAGCCGGATCTGCCCGGATGGACTCTCACCCCCATCAAAACCTATTGGGGAATCGGCGCCACCATCGCCAATGAGGAGGATGTCTACAAAAAGCATTTCAAAGCCGGCCGGGTCGATATTCCGCCGCACAACGGGAAGGTGGGCAAACTCTACGGCATGCCTCACGCGGCGGTGATTCCCTGTTCCCGGAAAGTCGAACCGCTCTTCCGCTGGAACTGGCAGGAGCTCGGCGATTCCTCCGCCACCAGTCTCGGACCGAATGCAAAACAGGTCAGAATTCTGCCCGGCGCCCGCCGAAGCGTGACCCTGCGGATTCCTCAGGAGAAAATCGCCGGCAACAAGGTATTTCACCTGCGTTTCTTCGCCCGGGCGAAAAAAAACGAAGTGTGTTCCGTGCAATCGACGCTGTTGCGGTTTCCGTTCGGAAAAGAGTATGGCATCGCCGACATCTGGACCGCGATCGACATTCCGTTCTTCCTGCCGAAAAACCGCTCCGGCGCCACGCTGAAACTGGACTTTTCCGGCACAGATGAGATCCTGCTGGAGGAAGCCGCCCTCTACCGCGACACAACAGGAATCAAACCCGTCGCCGATCAGGTGAAGAAATTCTTCCCCGGGAATGAGTGGAAAGCGGCTTTCATGGGGAGGCTTCAGCCCCGTTTTCTTCCGATCGTTCCCGGCTCTCCCCTGGATTTCTCCCGGCAGGTGCAGTGGGTACCCGCCGGAAGCAAAGGGAGAATCATCGCCAACCCAAACGGCAAGGCCGCTTTCGAAAAGGAGCCGGAAACCCCGGTCCGTTTCCGCTGTGCCACCATGCAGGTGAGCACGGTCCGCCCGACCTCAAAAAAAGAGATTGATCAGATCATCGCCGATTGCGTCCGGCAGGGCTACAACATGATCCGGATCATGCACATCCCCGGGAAAGCGAAATATCAACGCAGCGGAGTCACCATCGACCGGGCGAAATTCATCCCGCAGAATCAGCAGGAGTTCCGGGAATACTTTGATGAAGACCGTCTCCGGCTGCTGGATTACCTTCTCGCGGAAGCGGGCAAACGGGGCATCTACTGCTTCTGGTACCTCATGTCCAGCTTCTGCGGCTGGACGGATGCGACCGCCGCCGCGCACTGGGTCGGCAGGAACCTTCAAGGGCAGCAGTTTCACGCCCAACTCTATGTCAATCCGGCATTCCGCCGCAACTGGAAGGAGGGAGTGACCTATCTCATGAACCGCACCAACTCCGTCAACGGCAAAAAGTGGAAGGATGATCCGGTCTTCGCCTGCGTTCTCTTCATGAATGAACAGGATTTCCGGACCAGTCCGGTGTTTCTCGCCGCGTTTCAGCCGGAGTGGGAAAAGGTGTTCGGCTCCGGAGCTCCGAAACTCACCGAGCGGCTGCTGAAGAGCAGCTCCGCCACCGGTCGCAAAGCCGGTAAGTTCATGCAGAAAAAGGCGGAGGAGATGATCCGTTTCTATCTCAAGTCGGTGAGGGAAGCGGGATATCCGGGGTTGGTGAGCCACTCCAATTTGTACATGCGCATGATCGACGCGCCCGGCCGGGAACTGCTATCCGCAGCGGATCTTCACACCTACCACGGCCACCCCGGAATGCCGCTACCGGCCGGCAGTGTCCCCGGATATCCGGTCGCCGCCTGGGGGAAGCAGGAGATCGCCGTCTGCAACAGCAGTTCCATCCGGGAACAGGGGGACTATCTTGCCCGAATCCTCGTCAAACGGAAACTCAACTACCCCTCGTTCATCCTTGAATTCGCCGACACGGCACCCAATCCCTTCCGGCATGAAAACGGACTGTTCTTCTGCGGGTATGCCGCATTCAACGGAATCGACGGACTCGGTCCGCATGCCTCGCTGCTGCCGCTGCCGTTTTCTCCCATCAATCCCTACGATTACGCAAGTTTCAACGATCCGATCTTCCGGGCGAGCGACGCGGTCAGTGCGTTCGCGTTTCAGCGCGGCGACGTGGCGGAATCCGCTCACTCCATCGAATTCGCGATCACGCCGAGAATCCTCGCATCCCCCAACCGGATGGACGCGCTGGCGACCGAATACTCGGCACTCTTTCCGCTGGCGAAAGTCGGCACCCGGTATACCGGCCTCGCCGCGCCGGAACAGGCCGACAAGCCTCAGCCGAGCCTTTCGCTGGAACCCGCCTTTTTCTCCCGCGCCTACGGAGCCAGCGTGGAAGCGGTCGCCACCGCCAACGAAGCACTTCGTCCGCAGCTCTATTCCCGGCTGCTGGCCCTGTTGCGAAAAAAGGAAATTCTCTCCGCCGACAACCGGAGTCGGGCCGACGCCTCGCTTCTGGAAAGCGACAACAAGCAATTGCTGCTGAACATTCCGCAGGGGACGATGCAGGTCAGCACGCCCCGGCTGGAAGGCGCGGTCATCAAGCAGAACAAGCCGGTCACGATCAACCGTCTGCACATTTCAGAATGCACGGTCCCCGCGGCCGTTACCATGATCAGTCTGAAGGAATCGCAGACGCTGGAGAACGCCGACCGTCTGCTGCTGATCTTCGCCACGAACGCGGTCAATTTCGGCATGGTGACCAACCGGGAGGGAACACGTCTGCTGGAGACCGGTCAGGCGCCGCTGCTGATTCACACCGGGAAACTCTCGCTCTCTCTGAAGAACCGTCAGGCCCAAGCTCCGACAGCCTACGCGCTCCATCTGAACGGCAGCCGGGCGGAATCAATTCCGGTCAGACAGGATTCCGACGGACTCCATGTTGAACTCGACACCGCCCGCTTGCAATACGGAACGGTGTTCTTTGAGATCGAGTACCAGCAGAAATAATTCATCGGCAGTACAGCAGGCTGCGGCTTTCGGCGCCTTCCATCGAGCAGGACCGGCCGCAGCTTTTTTCTTCCCTCGACACAGGCAAGTCACTGCCAGTCGAGTACGTTCACTCCCTTCCGGAAATAGTGGCGGTGGAAGTTCCGCATCGTCGCACAGAGGGAATCGAGCGTGAATCCGCAGTCCGGATTGTGTTCGAGATAACAGGCGAGCATCCGCCGCCCCTCCTCCGCCGGGAGCTGCATGTCGCCGAGGATGGTGTAGAGGTCGAAGGCGATGGCGCGCTTCATCCGGAAACCGAAGACGATCCGGCAGCGGGCGACGTCGATCCAGAAGACCTCCATCGCCCCCTCAGGACGGAGCCGCCAGAGGATGTTCCGGGGGTGGATCGCCTTGTGGAAGAAGTTGTTCCGGTGAAGTCTCGCCAGAATCGGCATATTGACCTGCCAGAACTCTTCGCGCAATTTCCGATCTTCGCGGAAAGGGCCACCCGGCATGAAGCTCCGGCCATCCCGGGTTCCCTCGAGGAATTCGGTGATGAAGAAGGAGTCGTGCAGATGGCAGAGGGTGCGCCGCTCCCCGAAGGCCAGCACCTTCGCCGCGGGCACATCGAGCTGGTAGAGCACCTGATAGTTGCGGAACTCCCGTGCCGGAAGCGAGAGATCGAACCAGTAGCGCCACGGCTTCTTGCCATGGCAGATTTTATAGACGGCCGTCATACCGCCCGTCTCCTGCGGCAGCGGAATTTTCCACACCTCTTTTCCGCCGGTCCGGCTGAGCAGAGCCTCTTCATTGCGCAGTTCGGGGTGCGCGTTGATGTAGGAGAGTCCCTTTTCAAATCCGGGAGCGGTCCATTTGCGGTAGTAGAGAAAATTGAGCGGCAGCCGGAACACGGAGCGTTCACCCGGCAGTTTCCATTTCATTTTACCCAGAATTCCTTTTCGTCCGGTCCGGCGGACACTTTTCCTCCGGGCATTTCTGACTGGTCCCGGAATAAAGGTAGCATGGTTTTACGTTTTTTCAATCTTCCATCTGCAAAAAACGCAGTTCCCTGAGAGCGAGGCGACCGCCGCCGGGCTGTGCCACCCGAACTGCACCCATTCCTTCGTCGCGGTCGGGGAATTTGTTCAGCAGGAGGATTTCACCGCCGACGGCCGCCCGAAAGAGGGCGTCAACTCCCCCGGGAAGGAGGAGAAGGACGACAAGGAGGCGTGGCAGAAGTATCGAAACAGCCTGAAACCGCAAAAAGCTAAGAAAGGCCCCTCCGCCGCGTCAAAGAAGAAATCCGCGCCGACTACTCCGGCGACCGCGAAACCGGCCGCCAAAGCCCCGGCTAAGCCCGCAAAGGGTACTCCCGAGGCAGTACAGCCGGAGTTGACCCGGATTGTGCCAGGCTCACAAAACGGGAAACCGGTGAAGCTGGGGTTCTCTCAACATTTCCATTCTCAGCCACTTTCCGAGGAGGAGCAGAAGGCGATTCGCCGTTATTCAGGATCCATCTATTCGGATTTCAACCATTATCTGCGGAATCTGGCTGAACACCCGAATATAAAACGGAATCCTGATTTTGACAGCATGGCAAAGAATTTAAATTCCGCCATTGATAAATCGATAGTTACTCATGATGTGATCGTCTATCGCGGTATTGGAAGCAGACGCCTACGGATACTGTATGAGAAAAAGCCACCGACAGAAATTCCGATCAATTTTTTCCAAAGCACCTCTTCTGTAAAAAAGGTGGCCAGGCGGTTTGCGGAAGGACAGATTATGATGATGATACATATCCCCAAAGATTCACATTCCCTGCCGATAAAAAAATACAGTTTATTTTCCCGCGAAAACGAGAATTTGTTAAAAAACAGTGGCATATTTAAGGTGTTGAAGCAGTACCACAAAGATGGCATGCTGTACCTGGAGGTTGAATATGTCGA
This sequence comes from uncultured bacterium, assembly GCA_900551245.1. Taxonomy (GTDB): domain Bacteria; phylum Verrucomicrobiota; class Lentisphaeria; order Victivallales; family Victivallaceae; genus Victivallis. The sequence continues at coordinate 17,231 of URVC01000012.1, forward strand.
GCATCAGTGATCGGTGGAAAATCCAAGACGAATTGGACGAAAAATATACTTTTGCGCGAATGATAACTTCCGGTGAATTATCGTTGCAGGAAGCGGAGCAAATCTTTGATTCTGCGGAAGATTGGAAGCAGTTCTGTCTGTTTTTGGAGGAATACCGCCAAAAAGGGGATCGAATTTCCAAGTAGTCTTTTCCCCACCGGCTTGCCAGCCGGTTTTTTCTTTGCCTCGAATATGGATTAAAACGCAATATTTTTGCAAAATAATCCATGCTATCGGTTGATGGTTCCGGAAACGGCACTATATTGAAAATCAAGGGGGTTTTCAGTATGGAACAGGCGCCGGAGTGCTGGGGAAAATTCGATCAATGCGGGCGGTTGTGCGAATTCGCGGCCGCCTGCCGCCTCTGCACCGAAACCGAATCCCGCATGGACCGCGCCCTCGGCGGGCAGGAGTTCGACAGCGTCGCGGAGTGGGCCCCCGACCTCATGCCATGGGACTGCAAAAAAAAACTTCTTCTCCTTGTACACGAAATAATTTGTGGTATGTTAAAACGTACGGAAATAACAGGGCAAGCAACCCGCGGGAGCAAGGGACATGAACATCGTCTGTCCGCAATGCGGCGCTAAGTACGAACTTGACGATTCCATATGCGGAAAAACTGTGGAATGTTCATGCGGCAGAAAATGGATCGCAACCTCTCCTTCCACGCCGAAATCACCGGTGCCTGCCTCCGTGCGCAAAAAGAAAAGGAAAAAAGGCTATGACCCCACCTGGGTCAATGCCATGAATCAGAAAGAGCATGTCAGATTCAAACCGGCCCCCATGAAGAAACAACGCCGCCTGTCACTCTTCGGGAAAAAATCAGATGACACGGCTCCCCGGCCGACACCGGCAATCGTCGAGTGCCCCCGATGCGGCTCCAGACAGTTCTCCGCAGACAGAAACGGAATCAATTTCACCAATGCAGTCATCGGAGGAGCATTGTTCGGCGCGGTCGGTCTTCTGGCCGGACTGCTCGGCAAAGATCAGGTCATCCTCACCTGCCTGAGCTGCGGTCATCAATGGAAACCGGGCAAAAAATGACCTTTCGCGCGAAGGACTTCCCGCCGTCTCACGGAGAAGCGGGCAAAATCACTTGCAAAACCATCGATTCCGCTGTATAGTTTCCGTGTTGTCGTTTCAGAAAGCGGCGGCGCGGAATCACTCCGGAACAGATCAACTTCACAATCGGGATTTTCTCTTTACCTTGGCTCAGATTCATTTTTTTCATTCGCTCCGGCGGGCATGGCTCCTGCTGTCGCTCCTCGCCGCGCTCCCCCTCGCCGCCGCAACGGAATCCGGAACGCCTCCCCGGCGGATCCTCTCCACCACCACCGCCGGAACCGCGCTCCTCATCGAACTCGGCGCCGCCGGTGAACTCGCCGCCATCGACCGCTACGGTAAAATCGTCCCCGGCTCCGAACACGCCGCAGAAGTCGGCCGCGGCAGCGCCCTCTCCGCCGAACGGGTCCTGCTGCTCGAAATCGATCTCGCCGTCATCTGGTATTACCAGCACAGCCTGCAATCCCTCTTCCGCCGCATGAACATCCCCACCTTCATCGTGCCGCCGCTGCGCTGCGACAACTATCCCGATGTGGTCGAGGCGCTCGGGAAACGGATCGGACGCGCGGAAAAAGCGGCGGAAATCGCCGCCAGGTTCCGCCGCCTCATCCGCGAGCTGGAGCAAAACGCCCCCGCACGCCGCACCCGTGTCTATCTCGAACTTTACTCCCCCTGCCGGAGCGCCGGCAACGAATCCTACGCCGGCGACCTTCTCCGCCTCTCCGGCGGCGAAAACGTCGTATCCTCCCTGCAGCGCTCCGGCACCGTCTCCGCCGAAGCGATCATCCACGGCGACCCGGAAGTGATCTTTGTCGTCGACGGCTTCACCTCCCTCGATGAACTCGCCAGACGCAGCGGCTGGGGCGAAATCTCCGCCGTCCGCAACCGGCGGGTCTTCACGATCGATCGCAAATACCTCGTTCCCGGTTACGATCCGGCTGGCGCCATCCGGGAGATGTCGCTGCATCTCCACTCCCCCCGGAAACAGTGAGCCGCCCCCTCCCCTCTCGGAAACGGGACGGCTCAGTTTTCTCTATTGCGCTGTTTATTCAGCGGAATCGCTCTTCTTCCGGCGGGTGCGCTTCTTCTCCGCCTCTTCCGGGAAGAAGAGAATCTTCTGCTGATCCAGCTCCACCCGGACCCCCGTCGCGTGCTCGAAGCTCCCCCGCAGCAGCTCTTCCGCCAGCGGGTCCTCGATGTAGCGCTCGACCGCCCGGCGCAGCGGACGCGCGCCGAACTCCGGCTCATACCCCTTCGAAATCAGATACTCCTTGACCTCGTCGGAGAGATGCAGTTCGAGCTTCCGCCCCAGCAGGCGCTCCCGCAGCTTGGCAAGTTCGATGTCGACAATCCCCATCAGATCCTTGCGGTCCAGACTGCGGAAGACGATGATGTCATCCACCCGGTTGATGAACTCCGGCTTGAAGAACTTCTTGGCGATGCCGAGCAGTCGCTCGTCGTTCTTCCGGGTCTCGGCGAGCGTATCCCCGCCGAAGCCGAGCGGAGCCACACCGCGGGCGATCTGTTCGGCCCCCACATTGCTGGTCATGATGATGATCGTGTTCCGGAAATCGATCCGGCGGCCGAGCGTATCGGTGATCCGCCCCTCCTCCAGAATCTGCAGCAGCATGTGCATCACATCCGGATGCGCCTTCTCGATCTCGTCGAAGAGCACCACCGAATAGGGATGGCGACGGACCTTCTCGGTCAGCTCGCCCCCTTCGCCGTGCCCGACGTATCCCGGCGGCGAACCGACCAGTCGCGAGACGTTGAACTTCTCCATGTACTCGGACATATCCACCTGAATCAGCGCATCGGCGTCGCCGAACATAAACTCCGCCAGCGCCTTCGCCAGCAGCGTCTTGCCCACGCCGGTCGGCCCGAGGAAGATGAATGACCCGATCGGACGGGCCGGATTCTTGAGGTCGGCCCGCGACCGGCGCAGCGCCCGCGAAATCACCTCCACAGCGGCATCCTGCCCGATCACCGTCTTGCGCAGCTCCTCCTCCATGCGAAGCAGTTTGGCGCTCTCACCCTCCTGCATCTGCTGGAGCGGCACCCCGGTGAGTTTGGCGACCACCGCCGCAATATCGGCGCGGGTGACCGGCGTGCGCTTCTCGGAGCACTGGCGCTTCCAGTTCTCCTGCAGATCGAGAATCCGCTGACGCAGTTCCCGTTCAACGTCCCGCCACTTCGCGGCGGCTTCAAAGTTCTGCTCGATGATCGCCGCCTCCTTGTTCGCCTTCGCCGACTCGATTTCGCTCTCGATCGAAGCGGTGTCCGGCGGCGGGACGACGCTGCTGATCCGGGCGCGGGCGCCCGCTTCATCCATCACGTCGATCGCCTTGTCCGGCAGGAAACGCCCGGAGATGTAACGGTCGGAGAGCCGCACGCACGCCTCCAGCGCGCCGGGGCCGTATTCGACATGATGATGCTTTTCGTAGGTCTCCTTCAGCCCTTCGAGAATCCGGATCGAATCCTCGATGCTCGGCGGATTGACCATCACCGGCTGGAACCGGCGCTCCAGCGCGGCGTCCTTCTCGATTCCCTTGCGGTACTCGTCGAGCGTGGTGGCACCGACGCACTGCAGTTCGCCGCGCGACAGCGCCGGTTTGATGATGTTGGCGGCATCCATCGCGCCTTCCGCTCCGCCCGCGCCGACGATGGTGTGCAGCTCGTCGATGAACAGAATCACCTTGCCGGAGTTGCGCACCTCGTCGATCACCGCCTTGATCCGCTCCTCGAACTGGCCGCGGTATTTAGTCCCCGCCACCATCAGCGGCAGGTCGATCGCATAGATCATCTTGTCGGCCAGCAGGTCGGGCACCTTGCGCGCGACGATCGCCTCGGCCAACCCTTCCAGAATGGCGGTCTTGCCGACCCCCGCCTCGCCGATCAGCACCGGATTGTTCTTCGTGCGGCGGCAGAGCACCTGAATCACCCGTTCGATCTCATCCTTGCGGCCGATCACCGGGTCAAGCTCCCCGCGGGCGGCGAGGTCGGTCAGGTTGCGCCCGAAGGCGTTCAATGCGGGCAGTTCCGCACCGTTTCCGGCCGGTGCGCCGCCGGGAGCGTTCCCCTGCGGCGGCAGCGGATTCTCCGGCGCCTCCTCCCCTTCGGGCAGGTAGTCCGAATCGAGCGTCTTGATGATCGCCTGGCGCACCTCTTCCGGATTGACGTTGAGATTTTGAAGGATGCGCGCCGCCTGGCTCTCCCCTTCGCGCAGAATCGCCAGCAGCAGGTGTTCGGTGCCGATGAAGTTGTAGTTCATCGCCGCCGCCTCCCGCGCAGCCAGCACCAGCACCCGCTTGAGCCGGGGCGTGAGCGGCAGTGCGCCCGAGGTCTTGGTCTGACCGCCGACGCCGCAGCACTTCTCCACTTCGAGCCGAAGCTGCTGAAGATTGAGCCCGAGCGACTTGAGCACGTTCACCGCGACCCCTTCGTTGAGTGCGAGAATGCCCAGAAGAAGATGTTCGGTGCCGATATAGTCGTGATTGAACCGTTCCGCCTCCTGTTTGGCAAGCAGCAGGATCTGCCGCGCCCGGGGCGTCAGGTTGCCGAAATTGTTTTCTTCCTGATTTGCCATGATTGCACCTCCTCATCGATATCGGTAATATACAGTGCAAAACCGCGTTGTCAATCTTGAAATCCGGCCTGCCGCACGGCATATTAAAAAAAAAGGAACGATTCAGCAATGTCGGATAAAAGAAAAAAAGCGGTCGCCGCACTCTCCGGCGGCGTCGACTCCTCCACAGCCGCCGCACTCGCCCTGGAGGCCGGTTACGAGGTCGTCGGCGCAACGCTCCGGCTGCGCCACCCGGACCCGAAATTTTCCGCCGCCCAGGTGTGCGCTTCGAAAAATGATGAGGCCGCCGTCGAACAGGTGTGCCGGGCGCTGGGAATCGCCCACCGCTATCTTGACGAATATCCGGCATTCGAAGCGGAGATCCTCCGCCCCGCCGCCGAAGAGTACGCCGCCGGACGCACCCCCAATCCCTGCTGCCGGTGCAATCCCGGAATCAAATTCGGCAAACTGATCGAATTCGCCCGCTCCATCGGCGCGGAACGGATCATCACCGGGCACTATGCGAAACTTTCGCGCCGTCCCGACGGCGTGTGCGAGCTGCGCCGCGGCGACGACCGCCGCAAGGATCAGAGCTACTTTCTCTACCGGCTCGGCCAGCGGGAACTTGCCATGGCGGAGTTCCCGGTCGGCGCCATGGAGAAGGAGGCGGTCCGCGCCGTCGCCGCCCGTTACGGCTTCGTCACCTCCGACAAGCCGGACAGTCAAGACGCCTGTTTTCAGGTGCCGGGCGAATGTTTCAGCGAGACGCTCCGGAAGCTCTGCCATCTGCCCGCCCGGCCAGGCAGTTTCCTCTATCGCGGCAAGATCGTCGGCCGTCACTCCGGAATCCACCAGTACACCATCGGCCAGCGCAAGGGGCTGAACGTCGCGCTCGGCGTCCCCGCCTACGTTGCGGCGATCGATCCGGTTTCGGGGGACATCACGCTGGAGACCAACCCGGAGGCGCTCCTCTCCGCCAGTTTCGTCCTCCGCGACCTCCACTGGCAGTCGGGGCGTGCGCCAGAGGATGACGGGACACTCCTGGTGCAGATCCGCTACCGTTCTTCCGGCGAACCGTGCCGGCTCGAACAGTTTCCCGGCGGCTGCCGGGTGTTTCCGCTCCGGCCGCTCCGCGCCGTCACGCCGGGGCAGTCCGCCGTCTTCTACCGCGATGATCTGCTGCTCGGCGGAGGAGTGATCGACCATGCTGATTAAGATCGTCGTCATCGGCCGGCTGAAGGACCGCGCGCTTCAGGCGCGCTGTGACGAGTTCGCCAAGTGGCTCGGCCCCTATGCAAAACTCGAAATCCGGGAGCTGCCGGATTCCACCGTCGAGCGGGAGGGCAAGGCGATCCTCAAGGAGCTCGACCGGGAGCGGGGCGCCGCCGTCGTCGTGCTTTCGGAAGAGGGGCGGGAGTTCACCAGCACCGCCTTCGCCTCGGTGCTCGGCAATTTCAACCGCAAAGTGGTTTTCGTCATCGGCGGCCCCTACGGGCTGGATCCGGCGGTCAAGGCCCGCGCGGAACTGCTCTGGTCGCTCTCGAAACTCACCTTCACCCACGAAATCGCCCGGTTTCTGCTCTTCGAACAGCTTTTCCGCGCCAGCTCCATTCTCCGCGGCGGCAGTTATCACAATCCGTAGGGGCACTTCCGCTCCGGTTCAGTTCCGCGGCGGCATGGCGACGGAGGCCCGCTCGTTGAGCCGGCAGGGCACCAGCGTATCCTTGCCGACCTGCCCGCCGCCGATCCGGCACTCGAGCGTGTTGAGAGCACAGCGGGCAAGCGCCGGAAAATCCTGCCCGATCGTGGTCTGCGGCGGGTCGAGGTATTCGGAAACCTCCGCCATCTCCCAGCCGATCAGCGACACCTCCTCCGGCACTTTGACGCCGCAGTAGCGGAGCGAATTCTGCACCGAAGCCGAACGGCTTTCCCCCGTGCTGATCACCGCCGTCACGCCGGCGTCGAGCAGCTGGCGGACCGATCCATGCAGTTTCCAGCGGACGTCGCCGGGGTGGACGATGAACTCCTCGCGGCTCTCCAGATTGAAGCGCGCCAGCTCCCGTTCAAACGCGGTTTTCCGGGTGTTGTTGCTGTAGTCGGAGAGGGTGCCGTTGAGAATCAGTCCGATTCTCCGGTGGCCGAATCCGGCCAGATGCCCCACCGCCAGCGACATCGCCTGATCCTCGTCGGAAAAGACCGAATAGACCTGATCGATATGCCGGGCGGAGTCGTTGATGCAGACCAGCGGCACCGCATTGCTCCGCCCGACCCGTTCGGCCAGCTGGCAGCCGAAATCGAACGAGAGCATCCCGGCGAGCGACCGTTCGTCGAGAATGTGAAGCTGATCGGAGGAGACGATCTCCAGCGGCCTCCCCCGCTCCGCCGCCTCCTGCCGGATGGCGTTGAGCAGGTTGATCGAATACCAGCGCAGCTCGATATCGGATTCCGGCAGAATCACCGCGATTGTCCGCCCGGCGGTACGCGGCGCGTAGCCCAGTTCATTGGCGATCCGGAATATCTCCGCCGCGCGCTGCGACGAGATCTGCCCGGTGTGATTCAACGCCCGGGAGACGGTCGACATCGACACGCCGGCCCGTTCGGCAATCTCCTGAATTCCAGCGGATTTCACAATCTCTCCCCACAATGTCCATTGCTGTCGTCCGGAGGAAGAAAGCTCCTCCGCTCGTGATTCAAAATACTCCGGATGTTCGAAGATTTCAATCCAATTTGCACAGATTTGCACAGTTCTTGCTTTTTTTGCTCGGCGATTTTCCGGAAAAGAGTTGTCTTCCACGCCGGAAGCTGGTACACTATTTTCAGGCAATCATGGTCCGAAAACAACGAGAAAGGGAAATACCATGCCGCAGTATAAGTCGCAACTGGTCCGCTTTGCGGGGAATCCGCTCTTTCGGGCGGAGGAGTTTCCATACGGAATCGCCGATCAGGTGTTCAATCCCGGTCAGGTGATGACGCCGGACGGACGCACCATCCTGCTGCTTTCCGTCCTGCCGCGCGGTGAACGGCTCGCCCGCTGTCACGTGGCGGAGAGCACCGACGGCATCCACTTCACCATCCACGAAAAGCCGCTCTTCTCCGCCGACGACACCGCCTTCCCCGGGCTGGACAACCACCCGATCGACTGCCGCATCACCTGGTTCCCGGCGGATGACTGCTACTACATCATCCGCCCGGGCGGCGATGCCGACACCGGCACCATCGCCTTCCTCTACCGGACGAAGGATTTTCTCACCGCCGAACCGATCGAGATCGTGGCGATGACCCACAACCGGGTTCCCTGCCTCTTCCCGGAGAAGATCAACGGCCAGTACGTCCGTCTCGACCGCCCCTACAGCGCGGGAGCGCCCTACGAGAAATCCTTCGCCAACATCTGGCTGTCGCGTTCGCCGGACCTGATCCACTGGGGGGAACACCGGCTGGTGCTCCGGCGCAACTGCACCCGCTGGTGCAACCTCAAGGTGGGGCCGACCGTGCCGATCCGCACCGAAAAAGGGTGGCTGGAGATCTTCCACGGCGTCCAGCAGTGCTTCTCCAGCTGGCGCTACAGCATCGGCGCGGTGCTGCTCGACCTCGAAAATCCGGAGAAGGTGATCGGCCTCATGAACAGCTATCTGCTCACCCCCGAAACCGACTACGAACGGTTCGGCGTCGTGCCCGACGTGGTGTTCACCACCGGCGCGGTGGTGGAGCCGAAAAGCCGGGAACTGCGCATCTACTACGGCGGTGCCGATACCTGCGTCAACCTCGCCACCGGCAACCTCGACGAAATCGTGGAAAACTGTCTGAAAGGAATTTGAAGATGGCTGAATCACTGACTCTGGGAAACCGGTTCTGGCAGGTGGAGTTCGACCCTGACTCCACAACGCTGACGCTGACCGACCGCGTGAGCGGCGCCGTGTGGCAGAGCCGGCATCCCTTCCACTTCAACTACGGCGATTTCTACGATTATGACCTTGCCGCCCACTGCCGGACGCGGACGGAGGTGGAGAAACAGCGCCTCACCATCCGGTTCGACCATTTCGACTGGTGGGCGCGCTACCCGGGGAGCGGCTACCGCAAGCCGGATCCGGGGCCGGAACTCGAATTCGAATTTACTGTGGAACTCGACGGCGAAACCACCCGCTTCCGCACCGCGCCCATCGCCGGGATGGATGAGGAGCCGTGCCGCGTGACCTTTCCGGACAATCTCGTTGAATGGGAGTGCTGCGAAGCCGCCTCGCTCGTGGTTCCCTGCGGATTCGGTTCGCTCTTCGAGTTTCCCCGCAGTGACGCCTTTGAGTTCCGTTACGGATTCTGCAACGATCACAACGGCATGCCCTTCTACGGCGTGATGCGGCGGGATTCCGGCGGCATCGGCATCATCATCGGCGATCCCCTCGACCAGTACTCGGAATTCGGCTGGTCCACCCGGCAGAACGGCCGGGGATTTTACCGCACCACCTGGGAGTTCAACCGGAGGTTCGCAAACTATCCGCGCGAACTCCGTTTCCGGGCGTTCGCCCCCGGCGACGGCTATCTGGAACTCGCCAAATATTACCGTTCCGTCGTCCGGAAAGAGGGGCGTTTCCACCCGCTCAAAGAGAAGATCGCCGCCCATCCGGAGGTAGAAAAACTGGTCGGTGCGGTGATCTGGAAACACAACGTCTATTCGCAAAAACGCCTCCCCAACGGCGTCAAACACGGCCCCAGCTACTACCTGGCCGCCCCCGGACTCAACCAGATCGAGCAGGAACCGAACAACTGGACCGCCTACGAGGTGTTCGACAAGGCGCATGAAGCCGGTTTCGACCGGGTCTGCATCTACAACACTGGCTGGAACCGTTTCGATTTCGATGACGGATACCCCACCCGGCTGCCCCCCAATCCGAAACGGGGCACGCCGGAGGAGTTTCATCTGGCGGCGGAGTACGGCCGGTCGCTGTCGGAGGGGTACCTCTATTCGATCCACGACAACTACCGCGACTGCTACGCCGATTCCCCGGAGAACCACGAGGAGGATCTCGCCCGGAAACCGGACGGCGCCATCCTGACCGGCGGCATCTGGCGCGGCGGCCGCGCCCGGCTGCTCTGCACCTCGCAGAGCCGGAAATACGCCGAACGCGACCTGCCCGGCGTGGCGGCCATGCTCGGCCGCGGCAGCATCTACACCGACGTGTTCGGCTGTACGCCGCTGGAGGAGTGTTATCACCCGGCCCATCCGCAGAGCCGCCGCGACGACGCCGCTTCGCGCCTGAGCACCATGCATTTCCTGAAGGAGACCTTCGGCTCGCTCGCGACGGAGGGCAGCCCGGCGGAGATCTATCTTTCGGAGGTCGATCTCGGCGCCTACGGCTCGATCGGATTCCCGGCGGCACTCCCCCGGACGCTCTCGCCGCTGCCGGTCGCGGTGCCGCTCTGGCAGCTGGTCTATCACGATTCGGTGCTCAACTACGTCGCCGAAGGCGGATACACCACCGAGCGGTTCCGGATTTCCGGCGGCGACTATCTCGCGTTTCTGGCGCTCTACGGACTGCTGCCCACCCAGTTCGACGAGAAGGAGCTCTACCTCTCGCGGACAATGCGCGAAGCCTACACATCGGAGATGGTCCGCCACGAATACCTCACTCCGGTCCGGGACGGGTTCCGGGCGGTGGCGCATTCGCTCTTCGGCGACGGCACCGAAGTGGTCGCCAACTTCACCGATTCTCCATTCCTATATGAAGGGCGCGAAACGCCGCCCCACGATTTCATTCTGTTCAAACGAGGTGAAAAATGAATCCGGTTGCCATCGAACACACGACACTCGCCCTCCCCTGGTACGCTCCCGGCGACGACGATGTCGAACCGGCACTGCTGGCGGAGTTCACCCCCCGCCGGGCGCCGGTCTACCCCTACACGCTCAGCGAAGTGATTCAGTTCGGGAAGGAGGAGCGCATTTTTGAAGCGCTCACTCTGGAGAACGAATTTCTCAAGCTGACGATTCTGCCGGAGCTGGGCGGCCGCCTCTACTCCGCATTCGACAAGCTCCACCGTCAGGAGATGTTCTACCGCAACCCGGTGATCCGCCCCGGCCTCTTCGCGGTGCGCGGCGCCTGGCCCGCGGTCGGCGTGGAGTTCAACTTCCCCAACAGCCACAACGCGCAGACGCTGGAAAAAGTGCAGTGCCGCACCGCCATCCATCCGGATGGTTCCGCCTCGGTGACCGTCGGCGATCTCGAACTGGTCAGCCGGATGGAGTGGGCGGTCACGATCACGCTCCATCCCGGCGTCGCGGCGATCGACATCGAGACGAAGCTCTGCAACCCGACCTCCGATCCGCACCGCTTCTACTACTGGATGAACGCGGCCTGCCCGGTCTGGGAGGAGTCGGAGTTCATCTTTCCGCCGACCACCCGGCGGCTGCTCACCCACCCGCCGATGGATGCTTCGCGTCTCGACCGGCTGGATTATCCGATCCACCGCGGCGTCGACGTGAGCCGGTTCGGGAACATCCATCAGCACTTCCCGGTCTTCGCCGAGTCGATGCACGAGGACTTCTTCGGCATCTACCACCACAGCCGCAACTTCGGCGTCGTTCATCACGCCGACCACCGCCTGGTGCGCGGGCGCAAGATCTGGACCTTCGGCTGTGCCCGCGACGGCCGGGTGTTCATCGATCAGCTCTCCGACGACCATCTGGACTACTGTGAACTCCAGACCGGCCCCTTCTCGCTGCAGTCCGACTACCGGCTGCTCGAACCGGGGCGGACGCTGATTCAGCGCGACCGCTGGTTTCCGGTGGCGGAGACCGGCGGATTCAACCTCGCCGGCCGGGACTTCGCGGCCCGCTTCGACCGGGCGGGAAAGAGTCTCCGCTTCCAGCCGGTGCGTGAACTCGGGCCCCTCACCGCCCGTCTGCTCCGCAACGGAACCGTCGTCGCCGAACAGGAGTTCCGCTCCGCCCCCGGCGGTGTCACCGAACTGAAATTCGCCGACACCGCGGCATGCGAAGTCGAAATCCGCGACGCGGCGGGCGGTCTGCTCGGCCGCAGTGAACTCGACACCATCTTTCCGGAACCCGATGCGCCGGCCGCGCCCCCCGTCTCCGGACGCGAATACCGCCTCGGCGTCTATGCGGAGGAACAGGGGCGCAACGGAGAAGCCGAACAGCACTATCTTGCCGGAGCGCCGCACGATCCGGAGTGTGCCGTCGCCGCCGCTCGGCTCGCCGCGATGAGCGGCCGCTCCGACGAAGCGGCAAATCGGCTCGAACTCGCCCGTCCGCTCCCGCCGAAGGGGAAACTTCTCCGCGCCCGGCTGGAACACTCTCCGGACAGCCGCCTCGCCCCGCTGCTCGACACCGAAGCGCTGCGCGACCGTGCCCTGCTGGAGATCGGCATCGGCTGTCTGCGCGAACGGCGGTTCGAATCGGCGGTGGAGATCCTATCCGCGATGCATCCCACCGGCCGCGGCCTCGCCCTGCTCGCCGTCGCCGAACGTCATCTGGGGCGGGACAACACCGCCACGCTCGAACAGGCCGACGCCTCCTTTCCCTTCACTCCGGTCGTCTGGGCCGAGAGCGGTTCCCGCCGGGCAGTCAACGGGGAATTCCTCCTCGAAGCGGTCTGCGAGTATCTCAACTGCCGTCTCTACGAAGAGGCGTACCGCCTCCTCGACCGGATGCCGGAAGCTCTGCCGATCGCGCCCTACTACCGCGCCTGGCTGGCCGACAAACTGGGACTCCCGGTGGAACTGCCCGGTCCGCAAGAACCCTGGGAGAAACAGTTTGCCTTCCGGGTCGAGGAGATCGCCATTCTCCGCTTCGCGCTGGAGCGCAATCCGCAGGACGAAAACGCCGCTTATCAGCTTGGCTGTCTCTACGCCGGTCTGAACCGCTGGAGCGAAGCGGTTCCGCTCTGGGAAGCGCTCCGGAAGAGACACCGTGCCGCCGCCCGGCGCAACCTCGCCCTCTACTTCTGGAAGATCGCCGGCGACATCACCGCCGCGGAACGCTGTTACCGTGAAGCCGCCGCGGCCGCTCCCGGCGGCCGGACGCTCAGCGAATTCTCCCAGCTGCCCGGGGCGGCGCCGGAGACGCTCCTGCCCCTGCTGGAAGCGGGCGTGAAACATTTCCCCCGCGACTGCCGCGTCAAACTCGCCCTCGCCCGGACCCTGCTTGCGGCAAAGCGTCCGGCGGAAGCGCTGGCGGTGATGGAGAACAACCGCTTCGTGCTCTGCGAAGGGAAGGTCGCCGCCCGCGGCATCTTCGAAACCGCCTGTTTCGCCCTCGGAGACGACGCGATGAAACGCCGCGCGTTCGACGAAGCGGTCCGCTGGTACCTGAAAGCGACCGAATTCCCGGAAAACATCGGCATCGGCCGCCCCTCCGGCAACAAATCCGCCAAAGCGTACCGGCTCGCCGCCGAAGCGCTGGAAGCCGCCGGAAAACCGGCCGAAGCCCGCCGCGCACTCGATGCGGCCATGGCGGAGGGCGAGTGGATCGATTTCGAATTCTTCCCGCTCCGCAACGTCGTCTGGGAGTCGCCGGAAGCGGGAATCGATTTCGACTACTGGATCAACCTCGCCAACCGTGCCCTCGCCGCTGAACGGGGCGGAAATCCGGCGCTGGCGGAGACGCTCCGCCGGAGAATCCGGACCTTCCGGCAGCATCTCGAAGCGGAAGGGCGGGAGAGCTCCTGGCTCCGGGCCTGAGCCGCAGAGAGAGGCATTCCCCAACCGCCCCCGGCCGTTCCGCGTTTCCCGCGGGGCGGCCGGTTTTTTGTCTGCCGCGAAAAGAACGGCGCGGAAGTTGAAAAATCCCGCGGCGGCAGTATATTATCAGACGTCGATCGAAAACCAGGTAAGAATTGCATGATCATCAAAACCACAGCCTACCCGCGGGCCGCTCTGGTGGGGAACCCTTCCGACGGATATTACGGCAAGACCATCGCTTTCGTCTTCCGCAACTACTCCGCCGATGTGGAACTGTATGAAACTCCGGAACTGGAGCTCCTCCCGGCAAAGCGCGACGACAACCGCTTCAACAATCTGGAGGCGCTCGCCGCCGACGTCGAACTCTACGGCTACTACGGAGGAATCCGTCTGCTCAAGGCGGCGGCGAAAATCTTCCGCGACCACTGCCGCAGAATCGGAATCCACCTGGAGGAGAAGAACTTCACCATGCGCTACCGGAGCACGATTCCGAACCGACTCGGGCTGGCCGGGTCGTCGGCGATCATCACCGCCGCCATGCGCGCGATGTTCCGCTTCTACGGGCTCTCCGTCGAACCGGCGGTGCTGGCCAACCTCGTGCTCGCCACCGAACGGGATGAACTGAACATCCCCGCCGGCCTGCAGGACCGGGTGGCTCAGGCTTACAACACGCCGGTCTTCATGGATTTCGACCGCGAACACATGCTCCGCCACGGCGTCGGGCGCTACGAGCCGATCACCATTCCGGAGGATCTCAATCTCTACGTCGCCTACCGGACCGACCTGGCGGAGGGCTCCGAAGTGCTCCACAGCCGGCTGCGCGGCGACTACGACGCCGGAGTGCCGCGGGTGCTCGACGCCATGCGCGAATGGGGCGACCTCACCTGCCGCGTCCGCGAAGCGATCGAGCGACACAACTACACCGCCCTGCCCGCTCTGCTCAACCGGAACTTCGATCTGCGCTGCGAAGTCTGTTCGGAAGCGATCAGCGAAAAGAATCTGCAGATGGTGCAGGCGGCCCGGTCGACCGGCGCATCCGCCAAGTTCACCGGCTCCGGCGGCGCGATCATCGGCACCTACGAGGACGAGGCGATGTTCCGCCGCCTCGAAGAGGTGCTCCACCGGAACCGGATCAACGTCATCAAACCGGAAATCGTCACCGAAGGAGAGACGCTGTGAAACAGACAATCCGCAAAGCCGTTCTCCCCGCCGCCGGATTCGGCACGCGCTTTCTCCCCTTCACCCGGGCGGTTCCGAAGGAGATGATTCCGCTGGTGGACAAGCCGGTGATCCAGTACGTGGTCGAAGAGGCCGCGGCCTCGGGCATCGAAGAGATTCTGATCGTCACCAGTTCCGGCAAAAACGCGATCCAGGAGCATTTCAACCCGGCCCACGCCCTGGAAGCCCGGCTCGAAGCGACCGGCAAAACGGCGCTTCTGGAAGAGCTCCGCGCCATCGACTCCCTGGCCGACATCCACTACATCTACCAGCAGCAGCTCAACGGGCTCGGCGACGCGGTCCTCCGCGCGCAGTCGTTCGTCGGCGACGAGCCCTTTGCGGTGCTGCTGGCTGATACGGTGCTCGACTCGCACACCGGCCGCCCGGTCATCGGCCAGCTCATCGACGCCTTCGAGGAGTACGGCGGCCCGGTCACCGCGCTCGAAGAGGTGCCGCTCGAGCGGATCAGCCGCTACGGCGTCATCGACGGCGAGGAGATCGGTGACAGCGGCATCTATTGTGTCCGCGACTTCGTCGAGAAACCCGCCCCGGAGGAGGCGCCCAGCCGCCTCGCCATCGCGTCGCGCTACCTCTTCACGCCGGAGATCTTCGACGAACTCCGGCACACCGCGCGCGGCAAAGGCAATGAAATCCAGCTCACCGACGCCATGCGCCAACTGGTCAGGAAACGCCCGATGTTCGGCCGCCGGATCGCCGGCGCCCGTTACGACCTCGGCAGCAAGACCGGGTTCCTCCGCGCCACGGTCGAATTCGGACTCCGCCGGCCGGAGTTCCGCGAATCGTTCGCCGCGTTCCTGCGCGAAATTGCCGGGCAGCTGCCCGGAGCGCCCTCAGAAAACGGCGCTGAACCACACAAGACAGAAAGAGAGAATACATCGTGCTGAACACATTGAAAAAAGCGTTGAAGTCCCTGCTGGGCGGCAATGCCCGCTCAGTCACCGTCACCATTGAAACCAAAGAGAGCGGAAAGGCGAAGAATTCCGGCCAGCGCCGGGAGAAAACGCGCGACAAAAACCGCGCCAAAGAGCGGAACAAAGAGCAGGAAAAGGTGCGCGAGAAAGCCCCGAAACGGGAGCGCGCCGCCAAGGAAGCGCGTCCGCCGCGCGAACGCAAGCCGGCGGTCCGCCCCGAACCCGCAGCGGCGCCGAAGCCGGAACACCCGGCCGAACTGCGCGACGTGCCGCCCTGCGAAGGGAAGACCCGCTTCCTCGATCTGCCGCTCCACCCGGAGGTGCAGTTCGGCGTTCAGAACGCGGGGTTTGAATACTGCACGCCGATTCAGGCGATGACCCTGCCCGCACTGCTCGAAGGGCGCGACCTCGCCGGAAAAGCCCAGACCGGAACCGGCAAGACCGCCGCCTTCCTGCTGGCGATTTTCACCCGGCTGCTCAACCACCCGGTGGAGAACCGCAAACCCGGCCGCGCCCGGGCGCTGGTGCTCGCCCCCACCCGGGAGCTCGCCATGCAGATCCACAAGGACGCCGAACAGCTCGGCGTCTTCACCGGCCTCTACAACGCGGTCGTCTTCGGCGGCATGGATCATGAAAAACAGCGCCGTTCACTCGACCGGCCGATCGACATCATCATCGGCACCCCCGGCCGGGTCATCGATTACTCGCGCGGCGGCAGTCTCGACCTCTCGCAGGTCGAAGTGCTGGTGATTGACGAGGCGGACCGGATGCTCGACATGGGGTTCATTCCGGACGTCAAGCGGATCGTTTCCCAGCTGCCGCGCAAAGGAAAGCGTCAGACGCTGCTCTTCAGCGCCACCCTCGACGAACACATCCTGCGCCTCACCTCCGGCTGGCTGGCAGAACCGGTCATCGTCGAAAGCGAGCCGGAGAAGATGGTCAGCGAAAACATCGAGCAGACCTTCTACTCGGTGCTTCGGGAGGAGAAGCTCGCGCTGACGCTCTATCTGCTCGCCAACGAGCCTTACGACCGGGTGCTGATCTTCGGCAACCGCAAGGATGTCAATCTGCGGTTGCAGTACGATCTTGCGCGCTACGGCTATCAGGTGCCGGTGCTCTCCGGAGACATTCCGCAGGAGAAGCGGATCAAGATCCTCGAACGGTTCCGCGAAGGCACCGAAAAGGTGGTGATCGCCACCGACGTCGCCGCTCGCGGCATCCACGTCGACGACGTCTCGCTGGTGATCAACTACGACCTGCCGGAGCATGCGGAGGATTATGTCCACCGCATCGGCCGCACCGGACGCGCCGGGCACTCCGGCAAATCGATCAGCTTCCTCTGCGAATACGGCGCCTACTATCTGCCGGATATTGAAAAGTTGCTCGACGTCCGCTTCTCCAGCATTCTGCCGACGGAGGAGATGCTGAAACTGCCGGAACCGGTGCAGGGAGCCAAGCTGCCCCGGCGCGAACCGGAGGCGGCCCGGCACAGCGGACACCGCGGCGGTTCCGGCCGGGGCCGCGGAGGGCGTCGCCGGTGAAAACGAAACGGGCGCGCAAATCAAACTGCGCGCCCGGAACATGGACAAAAAAATGGAGCGGGTGACCGGAGTCGAACCGGCGTCGCCAGCTTGGGAAGCTGGAGCATGACCGTTTTGCTACACCCGCATCGGTTGAATGGTGGTAAATATAACCCGATCGTGCGGGATTTCAAGCCGGAATTTCAAGAAATCGGAGGATTCTTATGAAAAAATGTGGAGGAATCGCACTCCTCGCCGCCGTCGCCCTTCTTTCCGTCGGCGGCTGCGGGCTCTTTCAGGAGGAGAAACGGCTGCCGTCGGAAGATATTGAAATCTTCCAGTTCTACCCGGAACTCATCTCCGTGTTGAAAAATCCCGCCCTGCCCCCGAACAGCAAAGAGAAATATGAGGCCGCCCGGGAAATCATCCGCAAAGTGGACTTCAGTTTCACCCGGGAATCCAAGACACTCAACGACATCTTCTTTTACGGAGACGCGATCATCGACTCGCCCAACACGCCGGACCACACCATCTCCTTCAACTATCAGTACGGCGATCATTACGTGCGATTCCAGTTCTTCATGTACCGCAACTTCGTACTGCGCACCGAAGTGACCGAGAAATAAGATGGGTTCCGCCGCGGAGGATCAACGCTTCATGCGCGCCGCCCTGGCGGAGGCGGAACGCGCCGCAGCCGAGGGGGAGGTCCCGATCGGCGCCGTGGCGGTCCGTGACGGCAGGATCATCGCCTCCGCCCGCAACCGGGTGGAGGCATCCGGGTCCGCCGTCGCCCACGCCGAATTCGAACTGCTCCGCGCCGCCGAAGCCGCGGTCGGCGGCCGCCGGATGGACGAGGTTGACTTCTACGTCACCAAAGAGCCCTGCCCGATGTGCGCCGGAATGCTGGTCAACGCCCGGGTCCGCCGGGTGGTCTTCGGCATCGGCGACCCGCATGGCGGCGGTTGCGGCGGCGCGCTCGACGTCACCGGCCACCCCGGAATGCTCTGGCATGTCGCGGTCACCGGCGGCGTTCTCGCCGACGAATGCCGCCGCCTGCTCGAAACCTTTTTCCGGGACGCGCGGAAAAAAAAGGCCCCCCTCCCCGGCAACATCCGGATGCGCAACTTCCAGCGCGACGCCTACGGCATCGAATTGAACAAACTTCTGCGCGACGCCTTCGGTCGCGACCTGACGCAATGGTTCCGCTGGAAGGTGTGGAACAACCATTTTGAAAGCTACTCGATCGCCCGGCCGAATTCCGAATTGATCGCCCACACCGGCGTGTTCCGCCTGCAGTTGCACCTCGGCGGCGAACATTTTCCCGTCGTCGTGCTCGCCGCCATCGCCACCGCCCGGGCGGAGCGAGGCCGCGGCCACATCCGGAAACTTCTGGGAGCCGTGCTGGAGCGCTGTGCAGACACCCCGGTTCTGCTCACAGCGCCCTCCGCCGCGGCCACCTTTCTGCAAAAATTCGACTTCCGCCCGGTGCAGGAACAGCAACCGGTGGCGGAAATCGTCTCCGGCAACCCCGCCGTTTGCGGCAGAAAACTCACCACCGAAGAGGCCCGCCCCCTGCTGGAACAGAACCGCTGTGACAGCTCCGCCTTCAGAGCGGAAGAGGCTCTGCCGCTCGAACTGCTGCGCCTCTGCGGCGGCTGGGCGGATCAGCTCCTCCTGCTCCGCGACGGCCTCGCCGCCGCCTGTCACCGGAGGGGGGAGACACTCCATCTGGGCGGTCTCTTCGGCCCGAATCCGGCCAGCTGGGAGGAGCTGGTCACTCTCCTGCCGCTTTCCGGCGTCCGCCGGGTGGAGTTCGGGTTCGCGCCCGAGATCCCCGGCGTACCGATCCACTGGGTGGAGCCATCTCCGGCCCGCCGGGTGTTTCTCCGCGGGGAACTCCCCCTGCCCGTGCCCTTCCATTTCCCGGAATCGCTGGAATTCTGAGCAAAAAAATTGAATTTCCGCAAAAAAGCACTATATTGATCGAATATCATTTCAACTGAACTGCGGCAACCCCGGAGCTGAATTATGAACCGTATCTTCGATCTCTCTCCCCGGCGAACGACCGGGAGTTCCGGGTACCGGTCCGACGCCGGGTGCCGTTCCTGCCGGTGAGTGCCATCATGGCGGCCCCCTCCCTCGAACATCTCAAAGGCCGGGATATCGCCGGGTTCCGGATTCTTGCCGAACTCGGGCGGGGCAACAACGGTATCGTCTACCTCGCCCGCCAGCTGACGCTCGACCGTGAAGTGGCCCTCAAACTCCTGCTCCCGGAGCTGGCCGCCGAACCGGAGTACACCCGGAGCATCCTGCGCGAAGCCCGGCTCGCCGCCCGGCTCGACCATCCCAATATCGTGCAGGCGCTCGACGCCGGCTCTTCGCCGGATGGCTTCTGCTTTTTCGCCATGGAGTATGTGCCGGGCAGAACGCTCGAAGATATTCGCATTCACCATCCGGAGGAGCTTTCGTTCCGCTTCCTGCTGGATCTCTCGATCCAGCTCGCCGACGCGCTCGCCTACGCCTGGAAACACTGCAGGATGATCCACGGCGACATCAAGCCGGGCAATCTGCTGATCCGCGACGGCGACCGCCGCCTCAAACTGGCGGACCTGGGGCTCGCCCGGATCAGCGGCGTTCCAGGGGCAGACGAGATCGTGGTGACCCCGCTCTATGCCGCGCCGGAGGTGATCCGCGGAGAGTTCGCCAAGGTGGGGCAGACCAGCGACATCTACAGCTTCGGCGTGATGTTCTATGAACTCGCAGCCGGGAAACCGCCCTTCCGGGGCGACACCGATTTCCTCATCGACGCCCACCAGAACCTGCCGCCCCCGCCGTTGTGGGAGGCCAACCCGGACATCGACCCGGAACTCGCCGGATTCGTCATGCAGATGCTGGAAAAAGAGCCGGAGCACCGCCCCGCCGACTGGAAGGAGGTCGCCGCTTTTCTGCGGGAAACCCGCGCCCGGCTCTACTCGCCCGGCTACGCGGCGAAATGGCAGGCGCAGCGGAATCAACCGGCCGCCCTCCGCAACCGCCGCCACCCGCTGCTCACGCCGCTGTTGGTCGTGGCGTTCGTCTTGATCTTTCTGCTTCTGGGGGCGTTCTTCTACACCGCCTTCCGGTTCCTCACCGAGGACACGACGCTCACACCGATCACCATCACGCCGGAACCGCCGGCGGAACCGCTCCCCGTCGGCGATGCGGTTGCCCCGGACGAGCTCTTGAAAGTCGCTCTCTCCGGCGAAGCGGTGCGTGAACTGCCCCCGCCCCGGCAGCAGCCGACGGAATCCCCGCAGCGGGCCGTCTCCACGCCGCCGGCCTCCCCGCCGGTCACCCGGCCGGCCCGCCCGGTGCAGACAGCTTCAGATTCTGCGGAACATCAATCGCCCCCGCCGGACTCCGTTCCGCCGCCTCCTCCGCCGACGGTTCCGCCGGAATCGGTGGAGCCTCCGGCAAAGCGGGTCTTCAGCCCGCGCATTTCGATCCACGCCCTGCGGAAACGGATGCAGAAACTCGACCGGATGCTCGCACAGCTCAATGCGGACGATTATCCGCGCAAATGGCAGGAGAAGGCCCGCGAGGTCGGCGCCCACTCCTGGCTCCTGCTGCTTCAACTCGCCACCCGCGACCTGCCGATTCCGGAACCGGACCGGTTCGAACCAACTGGCGCCAACCGGGAGGCGGACTGGATCTCCTTCGGCGGCATGGCCGGCTTCATCCGGGTCTACCCGAAGATGCCGCCGATACGGATTGCCCGCGGCTTCGGAGCCGGACTCTACCGGGAACTGCGCAAGGCGCGCCTGCTGCCAGCCGGGCTGGATGGAGAGTTCAGCCGGGCGTTCGAATTCTTCGTCCGGGAGCGGATGGGGCGCACGCCCATCCGCGCTCTCGACAACCGCATTCTGCGCAACTGCAACTACTCCCTGCCGGATTTCGTCGACACGTTGAAGGACGGCACCCTCGCCCGCCGGCTCCAGACCGCCGGTCAGAAGTGAAATCCCCGGAACGGCAGTTTGTTCGGATGGCGCAGCACCCGGCAGCGCGGACACATGAAATTGCCCAGTCCGTAGATGGAGGCGCACAGCTCCGACTCGAAGAGTTCGACCCGCTCCCCTTCGACCACCTCAATCCGCTCCGGTGAATTGTCGGCAATCAGAATGCCGGGGCCGCGGACCACTTCGATCTCCACCCGCGAATTCGACGCCAGCACCAGATGGTTGACCTCCTCGGTGGAATTGCTGAACGCCAGCCCGATCCCGACCCGGAAAATGCTGTGGGTGATGCTGCGGTAATAGGCGGTGCTGCCGTGGACGCTCGAAAGCCCGACCCCGTCGCCGACCACCTCGTTGGCGTAGAGCTCCCCGTCGATCCACACCCGGTACCGCAACGCGCTGGAGTGGTCGAGGTTGTGCAGAAATACATCGTTCAGCGCCGTGACCACGCGGCCCCGCACCCGGCCTGCCACCTTCGGCAGCGACACCAGCGGCGTTTTCCCCGCGCAGAAGGCGGCGAGCTGCAGCTCACAGCGATGTTCCGGGCAGAGCGGCGCCGTGCGGGCGTCGCGGATCGGCAGTTTCGGCACGCCCGGGTAATCCCGCTCCGCGCCGAGCAGCGCTCCGTCGCCGCCGTGAGCGACCACCAGGGAGAAATCCCGCTCCGCCTCCTCCAGTCCGAATTCGCCGAGCAACGGACGGATGTCCTCCAGATTCTTGCCCACCAGTTTGATCTTCATACCTTCACTCCGTAACGCGTCACCGCCACAATGGCATAGAGGATCGCCGCCGCCGCGTTGCCGACGTTGATCGAGGCCTTCTCGCCGAACATCGGCAGACTGACCAGCCCGTCGACCAGCTCCAGCGTCTCCGGCGCCACCCCGAGCGCCTCGTTGCCGAAAATCACCGCCAGCGGGAACTCATACTTCATCTCCCAGGCGAACCGGCTTCCCGGCATGGGCTCGGCGGCGAGGATCATCCGGTACCCCTCCGCCCGGAGCGTGCGGACCGCCGTGGCCGAATCCGCCATCACCCGGCAGGGCACCATCGCATCCGCCCCCATGGCGGTCTTCGCCAGCTTCGGATGCGGCGGAGCGGGGGTGTAGCCGCAGGCGATGATCTCCGCCGCGCCGACCGCTTCGGCAATCCGGAAGATGTTGCCGGTGTTGTGCGCACTGCGCAGCCGGTCCAATACAATGGCAATCCGCTCCACGTCGAAAAAACCTCCTGTTTCGAAATTTCATTAAATTAATATCTTTATGCCGCTTTTGCAAGCACGGAAACTTGCCGGAAGCCCATTTTGATGATATATTACAGCAACATCCCTTAATCTTCGGAACATGAGAGGTTTTCCGTATGCCTAAAATTCATCCCTCCGCAATCGTCGCAGACGGCGCCATCCTCGATGACAGCGTGGAAGTCGGTCCCTTCTGCTATGTCGGCCCCCACGTCACCATCGGAGCCGGCACCCGGCTGATCGGTCACTGCAATATCGACGGCTACACCACGCTCGGCTCCGGCAATGTGGTCCACCCCTTCGCGGCGCTCGGGCAGCCGGCGCAGGATCACGCGGTCGTCCCCGGGGCGAAAACCTATCTCAAGATCGGCAACGACAACATCTTCCGCGAAGGGTGCGCCATCCACACCGGCACCAAGCCGGACAGCGAAACCGTCATCGGCAATCACTGCATGTTCATGAACGCCACCCACGTCGCCCACAACTGCCGGATCGGCAACAACGTCATCTTCGTCGGCTTCTCCGGCTGCGCCGGGTACTGCGAGGTGTTCGACAACGTGCTTCTCTCGGCGCTCTCCGGGATGCACCAGTTCTGCCGGATCGGCCGGTTCGCCATCATCTCCGGCGGCTCGGTCTTCTCGCAGGACGTCCCCCCCTTCATGATGGCCGAAGGACGCAACGGCGGCGTCAAAATGATCAACAAAGTCGGGCTTCAACGCGCCGGCTTCAGCAGTGAAACCATCACCATCATCAAACACCTCTACCGGATCTACTACCGCAGCGGACTCATCCCCTCCAACGCGCTCGCGAAAATCAAGGAGGAGCTGCCGCAGACCCCGGAGGTGCTCGAATTCATCCAGTTCTGTGAAAGCAGCAAGCGCGGCGTCCTGCCTCCGCACAAGGAAGGCCACCGCAACTAACGATAGAGAGGAATTTCATCATGCTTGAACCTTTGAAGAAAAATCCGGATTTCACCCCGCGCCGCGGCCCGGTGGTGCTCGCCATTCTCGACGGCGTCGGCTTCGGCAAGTACACCGACGGCGATGCGGTGCTCAACGCCCACACTCCGGTGCTGGACCGCCTGCTCAAGGAGTGCCCGACCACCCGTCTCAAGGCACACGGCACCGCGGTGGGGATGCCCTCCGACGCCGACATGGGCAACAGCGAAGTGGGACACAACGCCATCGGCTGCGGCCGCGTCTTCTCGCAGGGCGCGAAGCTGGTCGAAGAGGCGGTCGAGTCGAAGAAGCTCTTCGCCGGCGAAACCTGGAAGAAGCTGATCGCCAATGTGAAGGAGCACAATTCGACGCTCCACTTCATCGGTCTCTTTTCCGACGGCAACGTCCACAGCAACATCGCGCATCTGAAGGCGATGGTGCTGGAGGCGAAGGCGGAAGGGGTCCGTCGCATCCGCATCCACGCGCTGCTCGACGGCCGTGATGTGCCGGAAACCTCGGCGCTGGAGTACATCGATCCCTTCGAGGAGTTCCTCGCCGGGCTGAACCGCGACGGCGTCGACTTCCGGATCGCTTCCGGCGGTGGCCGCATGGTCATCACCATGGACCGTTACGGCGCGAACTGGGAGATGGTTCACAAGGGGTGGGAAACCCACGTGCACGGCAACGGGGAGTTCTTCCCCAATGCGCACGAGGCGATCGTGAAGCTGCGCGAGCGGACCGGCGCCATCGACCAGGATCTGCCCGCATTCGTCATCTCCGACGACGGCAAGACGCCGGTGGGGCCGATTGAGGACAACGATTCGGTGATCTACTTCAACTTCCGCGGCGACCGTTCGCTGGAGATCAC
The DNA here is from genome assembly GCA_900551245.1 of uncultured bacterium. Taxonomy (GTDB): domain Bacteria; phylum Verrucomicrobiota; class Lentisphaeria; order Victivallales; family Victivallaceae; genus Victivallis. Next base: position 41,290 of record URVC01000012.1, read on the forward strand.
GGCGGCGTTCGAGGAGGAGGCGTTCGACAAGTTCGACCGCGGCCGCCGTCCGAAGGTGATGTACGCGGGGATGATGGAGTATGACGGCGACCTGCACGCGCCGAAGCTCTTCCTGGTCAACCCGCCGGAAATCGACCGCACGATGGATGAATATCTCTGCGCGACCGGCGTCAGCCAGCTCGCGGTGAGCGAAACCCAGAAGTACGGGCATGTGACCTACTTCTTCAACGGCAACCGTTCCGGGAAGTTCGACGACAAGCTCGACACCTATGTGGAAATCCGGTCGGATGTGGTTCCCTTCGAACAGCGCCCGTGGATGAAGTGCGCCGAAATCACCGACAAGGTGATCGAGGCGATTGAAAGCGGCGCCTACCGGATGATCCGGCTGAACTATCCCAACGGCGACATGGTCGGCCACACCGGCAGCATGGAAGCGGTGCTGGTGGCGATGGAGGCGCTGGACCTCTGCCTCGGCCGTCTGGTGGAGGCGGTGAAGAAGGCGGGCGGCGTGCTGGTGATCTCCGCCGACCACGGCAACGCCGACGACATGCTCGAACACGACAAGAAGGGCAACGTTAAACTCGATGCGGAGGGCAACCCCTGCCGCAAGACCAGCCATTCGCTCAATCCGGTGCCGTGCATCATCTACGATCCGGAGAGCAAGGGCGAATACAAGCCGGAGCTGCGCGACGGTCTCGGCATCAGTTCGCTGGCCGCGACCTGCATCGAACTGCTCGGCTACAAGGCGCCGGCGGATTACGATCCGGCGGTGATCCAGTTCCGGTAAGTTCCAGACAGCAGAACACCGCCCGGGGGATGCTCCGGGCGGTGTTTTTTTTTCGGCGGAAACGAGTGTGTCCCCACCCGTCGCCGGTACATGGATGTTTCGTAAAATCAGTCGAAGTGTTCACGGGCGAAGGCGATCTTCTCCGCCCGGGTGGGGTGAGCGCCTTCCGGCAGGCTTTCGATCAACTTCAGCCGCGAAAGCAGTCCCTGCCCGTTGGCGATCTGAATCGCCAGCCCCGGCCGGGCGTTCAATTCCAGCAGCAGCGGGCCGCGCTGCCGGTCGGTGGCAATGTCCGCCCCGAAATAGCCGAGCGGGGTCATTTCGGCACAACGGGCGGCCAGATCCAGATGACGCTCCCAGTCGGCCACGCGCAGTTCGGAGAACGGCGCCCCGGTATCCGGATGGTGGGTGATCTCACGGTTGTGCCGCGCGGCGAAGCGCGGACTCCCGTCGCGGATGCTCAGCCCGACGCCGACCGCCCCCTGGTGCAGGTTCGCCCGCCCGTCCGATTCGCGGGTGGCCAGCCGGATCATCGCCATCACCGGATACCCCCGGAAGACGATCAGCCGCACATCCGGCACCCCCTGATAACTGAAACGGCTGTAGATGTCCGAGAAGTCGATGCAACGTTCGATCAACGCATAGTCCACCTGCCCGCCGAGGCTGTAAAGGCCGCTCAGGATGTTCGAAATGTGCTCGTAGATCATCGCATAGTCGCAATATGTCCCGTTCGCCTTGCGGAACCGGGTTCCATCGTGCTCCTTGATCACCAGAATGCCGCGGCCGCCGCTGCCGTGCCCCGGTTTGATGACGAAGTCCGGCACCGGCGCGACCAGCTTGCCGAACTCCCGCACCTCATACTGAAACCGGATGCATCCGACCAGCTCCGCCGTCGTCACACCGGCGCGCATCGCCAGCTCCTTGGTGCGCAGTTTGTCGTCCACATCCGGGTAGTCGGCCCGCCGGTTGTAGCGCATGATGTAACTGTAGTTGCGCCGGTTCATGCCCAGCACACCCGACGCGGCAAGCGCTCGCGGAGAAACCAGACGCGGCAGTTTCATGGCTTCACCAGAGGCTGAAAGCGAATCAGTTCACTCACCCGGTAGCCGGTATAGGTGCCCAGCAGCAGGATGACGCCGAGAATCGCCAGATTGAGTTCCGAAAAGGTGTAGAGCAAATATTGCAGATAGCTGTTGGAGAGAATCAGGTAGCAGACTGCGGCAATCGCCAGACTCGCCCCGAGCTGCATGAGGGTGTTCCGGGCGCCGTCCTCCTCCCAGATCGTCGAGGCGCGCTCGATCGTCCACGCGATGATGATCAGGGGGAAGAAAGTCACCGCCATGAAGTCCCGCAGCTGCAGCCCGTTGGCAACCATGCTGATGAGCTGCATCAGCAGAATCACCACCACCACCACCGCAGAAATCCGCGGCACCATCAATAGATTCAGCTTCGACAGCCAGAAGCGAATCGCCAGCCCCACGGTGAGAATCAGCAGAAAACAGATGATGCCGGGCAACAGTTTCATCTCCAGAAACGCCATGGCGATCAGCACCGGCATGAAGGTCCCCATCGTCGGGATTCCGACGATGTTGCGCGCCACGACGATCAGCAGAATCGCCAGCGGCAGGAGCGCCAGCTTCTGAAACATGTTCTGCGTCCCCGCCGGCAGAGCGAAGAGCGTCAGGTTCGGGAAATTCCGTTCGCCGATAATCCGGGAACGGATCCGGTTCAGCGTCTCCGCCCCCGTCGGCACCCGGGTGACCGAATAGCGGACCGCCGAATGCGTTCCGCCGGAAAGCTCGAACAGCGATTTCCCTCCCCGCTGGAGAATCAGAAATCCCTCCGGCAACCCCTCCTTGCCGGTGTTGGCCCGGAACACGTGCCAGGTTCCGTCAAAATAGAGGTCGAGGAAATCGACCGGCAACTGCTGCAGACGGCGGTCATCCAGACTGATTCCCCGCAGCAGACGCGCATGCAGTCCGCGGCGTTCGAGCACCGTAATGGCGGCGGCAAGCGTCCCCTCCCCGCCGGCGCGGCTGCCGGAGAGAAGTTTCCGTTCCGCGGGAGGAATGGCGGCCAGTTCCCGCAGCAGGACCGGAACCAGCTCTTCCGGCGGAAGCCGCCGGCCGGGATCGATCTTCGCAAGCAGAGCGTCACACGCCGCGGCCGTCGCATCCGGAAGGACCGGGAACCCTTCCGGCGGCGGCGGCAGCACCGGTTCCGGCACCGTTCCCGGCACCACCCGGAAACGGCAGTTGACCGTCTGCCGGCCCGACGTCGGCGGCAAATTGAGCACGGCCCGCCGGTCTCCATCCTCTTCGGTCAACTGAAAATTCCGCTTCCCCTCCGGCACCAGCGAGAAGTAGTACCCCGGCGTCAGCTCCGGCAGGGCAAGGGAGAGATGAACCGGCTGCCCCGGCACCGCCTGAAAGGAGACCGAAGCATCCAGCTGATAAAAGACAGACGAGCGGTCGTTCAAACTGAAATCCAGAAAACGAACCTTGACGAAGACCACTCCCGCGGTCAATACGAAAAGCACCGCGACGATGAAAAAAAGCAGACGGCGATGGCCTTGATGGTCGGGCATGAGATGAACTCCTTCAGATGTTACAGCACGTTGCGGCGGGAGGGATCCACCGCCGCCAGCCCGTTGATGACGTTGCGCCCGAGCAGAACCGGATACTCAAAATGGCTCCGGTCGGCCAGCGTGAACTCCCGCTGCAGCGTGAGGTGGCCGATGCGGAAGGTCAGCAGAACCGTGTAGCGCTGCATGGATTCGGCGCCGTGCCGTTTGATCGTGGCGACGCGCTCCACCGGCAGCTCGTAACTGCGGGTGAGCTTCTCGCCGCGGCTGACGATCTGGAACGACACCCATTTCTTCCCGTCCCGCTCGAACCCGCGGATATTTCTCGCGTCGATGGAACTGGTCGTGGCACCGGTATCAACCCGTGCCTCAAACGGAGCGGAAAACCCCTCCAGATAGACCGCCTCGGTCTCGCCGATGATCCCGAGCGGAAGGTCGCCGAGCATGGAGGCCGCACTCTGCGGCACCGCTCCGGCATCCGATTTTACAGATTCGCATCCGGCAAACAGCAGCGCCGTCGCCGGAAAAAGCAGGAAAAGCCATTTCATTTCAGAACCTCCTCTACAATCAACGCTCCCCGGACAGAAAATATTCGTATACTATACCACAAAATTCCCCTTTTTTCAATTCCCGCCCGCCCTTGACTTTTCTTCGAAACCGGTTATATTAATTGCATATATAGAAATTATAATTTCAAATACAGCAATTATCTTGAAAACCCTGCAGAAAGCGCTCGATCTTCTGGAATTCGTTTCCACCCGGGACGGCGAAGCGGTCACACCGAAAACCGCGGCGGAAAAACTCGGCATCAACCCGAGCAGCTGCGTCCGCCTGATGCAGACGCTCACCGACCGCGGGTACCTGGTGCAGATTTCGCGGCGGGCGGGCTACGCTGGCGGCCCCGCGCTCACCGCCTACGGCTGCCGGGCGACCAGCAGCAACACGCTGGCCGCCGCCGCAGCAGAACCGCTTCGGGAACTCTCGACCGAACTCGGCGGCAGGATGATCAACCTCTCCGTAGCACACCGCAACCGCCGTTATCTGATTTTTCAATGCGGTCACACGCCGGGAGCAAAGGTGGGAGATTTCATCGGGCACAGCTGGGATCTGGAGGAGAACGCCACGGAACTTCTCCTGCTCGCCGCCGCTCCGGAAACGGAACGGCTCCGGATTCTCCAGCAGGCGGAGATTCCCCGGCGGTACCGTTCCCGCGCGGAATTCCGGCTGGAGCTCGATCGTCTGCACCGGCAGCGTCATGTGATATTTTACGGGGAACGGCAGGGGATGTGGATCGTCGGCGGACTGATGGAGCCGCCCGGCTTCCCCGCCGCCACCCTGGGCTTCGGCATGGAATCGCGCGCTGAAGCGGAAAAGAGTCTCCCCGCGGTGCACCGCTGCATGGATGCGATCCTGCGCCGCCTCGCACCGCCCGTTCCCTTCAACTGCTAAGGATACAAGAAGATGAAAGAAAGAGCCAGAACCGCCGCCCGCAACTTTCTCGAAAACGAAACCGAATTTCACCTCGGCTTCCTGCCCACGGAGCAGTCCAACCCGATCACCCGAAACCTCGATCGCGCCTTTGCCTCCGCGACGGCTGAGGGAGTCCGGCTGCTGCAGCGCGCCGACCGCGAAGTGCTCCCGATGGCGCGGAGAATCTTCGCCTCGGAGGAGTTCCGCCGCATGGTCGAAGCGGGAGTGCGCACCGTAAAAGGAGGCGGGCGGATCGTCTTCTCCGGCTGCGGCGCGACCGGCCGGCTTTCGATTCTGCTCGAGTCGATGTGGCGGGAGTACTGCGTCCCCCACCCCGGCACTCTCCGGGCGGACTCCGTCGCCAGCATCATGACCGGCGGCGACTATGCGTTGATCCGTTCGGTGGAGTTTTTTGAGGACTATCAGAGCTTCGGCCGGCGGCAGGTCGCCGACCTCGGCATGAGGAACAACGATATGCTCGTCGCCATCACCGAAGGCGGCGAAACCAGTTCCGTGATCGGCACGGTCAAAGAGGCGGTAGACCGCGGCTGCGCCGTCTTTCTGCTCTTCAACAATCCGGCCGCGCTGTTGCGGGAACGGCTGGTCCGCTGCCGCGAAGTGATCGACAATCCGGCGGTGACGGTGCTCGACCTCTGCTGCGGCCCGATGGCGATCGCCGGTTCCACCCGGATGCAGGCGACCACCAGCGAACAGCTGGTCGGCGGCGCATTGCTCGAAACCATCCTCGCGGAGCTGCGCCCGGAACTCCCGGCGCCGGAGAACTTCGCCGACTCCTTCGAGCGGGTGCTCGGATTTCTGGAGTCCGCCGATTCCGTCGCCGCCATCGCCGGAGAGATCGATTTCGAAGCGGAAACCTACGCCAGTCGCGGAAAGGTCACCTATTTCGCCAACGACTACCTGCTCGACCTCTTCACCGACACCACCGAACGCTCGCCCACCTTCATGCTGCCGCCGTTCCGCCGGAAGGATGACCCGGCGGCCGTGCCGTCGTGGGCGTTCGTCAAGAACCCCTGCTACTCCACCCGGGAGACCTGGCAGCACATGCTCCGGCGCGCGCCGCGCTGTCTGGAGTGGACCCCGGCCGATTACACCGCGATGGGTGCACAGGACAAAATCATCGCCGCACCGCCGCACATCGGCACCGGCGACCTGTATCAGATGGAGGTGGGCAACGAACCGGCGCCGGAACGGCACACCGGGAAAAAGGACGCCGCCGTACTCGTGCTCATCCCCGGCGCGCCGGGCAATCCGGAACTTGTCGCCGCCTTCGAAACGGCGGCCGCGCCATATCCGGTCCACCGCACGCTCGAGCTCCGTTCCGGAGCGGCAGATTCGCCGCTCGGCCTGATGCATCACATGGCGGTGAAACTTGCGCTCAACACCATCTCCACGGGGACGATGGTCAAGCTGGGCCGGGTGGCCGGCAACTGGATGAGCTGGGTAGACATCTCCAACAAAAAGCTGGTGGACCGGGCAATCCGGCTGATCTCCGAGCTGGGCAAACTCCCGTATGAAGAGGCTTGCTACGCGCTTTTCGAAGCGGTGGAGGCCATGGCGCAGGAGGACTGGAGCAACCGGGAGAAACCCTCCCCGGTCCAGTACACTCTGGCGCGAATCGGCAGGAAATAGAAACGCCTCAAGGCCGGAGCAGCGAAACGATCTTGTCGCGGCCATGCTCCGCGGCAATCTCCGCCGGCGTCCGCCCCTGCCGGTCGCACCGCGTCCGCGAAGCACCGCGGGCGATCAGCGCCTTGATCAGCTCAGGATCCTCCGAATACTCCGCCGCATAGTGAAGCGCGGTCCGGCCGGAACGATCCCGGGCGTCAATCTGCGCACTCCGGCGGACCAGCGGCTCCCAGACCGCGCTTCCCCGCCGGGAGCGGATCGCCGCCATCAGCGGCGTCATGCCGCCCCGCATGGCACGATCGCACTCCGCCCCCGCTTTCAGCAGCAGCGCAACCCCGTCGGCGTTTCCGGCGGAAGCGGCGCAGAAAAGCGGCGTCGCTCCCCGGCGATCCACCACATTGCAGGGAACTTTGAGCGCAATCAACCGCCCGGTCATGGCGCTTCCGGGCCGGGATGCCGCCTCATGCAGCGGGGTCCGGCCGCTGTTCGGCTCGGCCCGCGTCAACGGATCTCCCGCCTTTTTCAACGCATTGAGCAGTGCAGGATCCCGTCCGATACGGGCAATCCGCCAGGCGCTCTGCCCGGGCCAGGCGCTGAAACGATCGTATCGATAGCCCATTCCGACCATCTCCGCCATAAGATCGGCACGGCCGCAGGTGAGCGCCAGCCGGAACGAATCCCGGTTGCCGTACCGCCCGATATACGCCCGCACATCGCGCGGCAGCGTCCAGCGACCGCAGAGATCGAGCAACACGTCGCGCTCCTCCGCCGTCCAACGGTTGGAACGGATCAAGGCGGCAAGACGCCCCGGGACATTTTGTTTCCCCTGAAGGAATTCCCGCTCCAGATCCTGAAGCATTTTCCCCTGTTTGCCGGTAAACAAATACAGCAGAGGAACCGGATTCTGGAATTCCGCAAATCCGGGCAGCCAGTCCGGCGTCAGAATCTCCTGACGGGGGAACGCCACCAGAGCGGCAAGCTTCGCGTCATCGAGCGGAATTCTCTTCCGTGTTGCGAGCGCCCGGTCGTACCGAAGCGTGGCCATTTCAAAGCTCATCCGGTGCAGCAGAAGGAGATTGCGCGCATCCGCCGGGAGTTCCGCCGCCTCAAACCAGTCGAACAGCCGGTCGCCGCTCCGGGCGACGCCGGGCTGCAGATAGCCATTCTTCCAACGGTAATCCCAGCGCCTCGCCCCGGGAAGCGCAAGCAGTTCGAAGCCGAACAACGGAATCCGGGTATCAATCCGACCGGAATCCATCGCCGCACAGGCCAGTTCCGCAACCGAACGCAACGGACTTCCGCCGGCGGAAAGAAGCGATTCCGTCATCAGCCGGTACGCCGCAAAATCTCCGGGAAAGCGGCGGATCAGCTCACGGAAGATGGCGACCCGTTCCGCCGCCGAACGATCGGAAAACCGGTCCGCGCGGAGCAGACCGAGAAGCGGTTCCGGCCGGTCCGGCGCAAGCGACAGGGCGCGGCTCCAGGCCTGCCGGGCCTCCTCCGCCGCCGCCATGCTCCTCTTCCGCCGCTCTTCCAGCCCCCGTTTGCGGGCGGCCCCGCTGCCGGAAACCGGGGCGGAGGCGGCGGACGCGGCACGGTCGGACGCGACCCGTCCGGCGATCATCGCCGCCAGCCACGCATCGCGGTTGACGCCGGGCGTGGCGGCAAGCGCGGCGAAATCCTGCACGGTCAGCCCCTCCTCCAGCCAGAGCAGGAACCAGGGGCCATCGGCCTCCGTCAGCACGCCATCGCGGTAGAGACGCATCAAATTCCAGCGGAATCCCTCCGTATCGGGGCGGCGCCACCGTCTCACCGGCAAAGCGGCGACCACCCCGGCGGCAAGCGTCCCGGAAACCGGGTTCAGCTCCGGCGAGATCTCCTCGATCATCGCCGCCGCCGTTTCCGACAGAATTTCCCCGGCAGCGGTCATGGCAAGGATGCGGAACAATTCATCCATCGGTTCCGCCAGCGACTCTTCGCCGTCCGGCGACGCAGCGCGCCCCGCCTCCAGCGGCGCATGGCGGTGAGCGAGCAAACGCCGGAGCGGTTCCGGAGCGGTTCCGGGGTGTTCCGCCAACACAGACCGCTCCAGCCATTCGAAGAAACCGATCCGGCGCGCCTCTTCCCCGGAAGGCGTTTCGCCGATTGCATCGAAGAGGCCGTCAAACAGGCCGTCGCCGGGCGGAAATGTGCCGGAGCCCCCGGCGCTGCGGATCGTCTTTTCCACCGTTTCCACGGCGGCGGCAACCGCCTTCTCCGCCCGGGCCGCCTCCGGCACAGAACGGAGCTCCTCGCGCAATGTGCGGGCCGCGGCGCACACCGCGCGATTGCGGTCCGGGTCGCCGGAATTTTCCGCCAGCCGGCGGCGGGCCAGCAGGAGACGTGTCCACGCGCCGCGCACGCCGGAGTGTCTGCGGCACGCCATCAGAACGGCGTCAGCCGCATCCTGACGCGCCTGATGCAGTGCATCGACCGCGGTCCGGTATTCCGGCTTCCGGATCAGCTTCCGGCGCAGGAACTCCTGCTGCGCGGGAAAACTCTTCCACGCAACATCGGGATCCACAGCGGCGGCGGAGAGCAGCCATCCGGCCAAAACCATGACCGGCAGAGCCGGTCGAAACAGTATTCTCATCTGCAGTCCTTCCCGTTTTCGCTCCTACAATACCATTCCAACCGGATTTTTCAACCGGCAGTGAAAATAACGAAGAGGCTATTTTTCACCGTAGAGCAGAAACCGGCAATGATGTGGATTTCACCGGATTTCTCCATTTTCGGGCCCCTCCTCAATCACTGCGCGCCCGGGCTTGGATCAGCGGACAAATGCAAGCGATGGTTCGGCAAGACCAACGGGAAACGCTTCCGGGAAATCGTAAAAAAAACAGAGATTGCAATCTCTCAATCGGTCGCCCCGTCTGATTCCTCCGCAGCACTGAAACCAGCAATCGAGAGCTTGAGGGATGCAAAAATGGAAAAGTTCCCCTTTTTATTGTAAAACTTGTATAGAAAAACTCTCTTCCAACAAGGGGGGACAGCGGGATTTTTCGAAACGGCAATCTGTTTTTTCTCGATACACATCCTCGAATACACGCCTGATTCTTCTGACGAAAAAATTTCCGCAGCGGAGAAATGAATTGCATTTACCATCATCATCTTCTGCCGTTTTTTGATTCTGTAATTTTTAAAAATTGACTCTTGACTTTTTTCCGAAATAATATATATTATCAAATACAGAAACTTTTACAGGAGGAACTGCAACTTTTACAGGAGGAACTGCACTATGAAAACCGTCACCAAGAAACACGCGGTCATGATGGAATATGTCATTATCGCGGTTCTGATCGCAGCTGCGGTCGTCGTTGCCGTCATTATGTTCGGTAAAAATGTTTCCAATGAGATGAATGTGGCGACCAGAGCGATGAGCGATGCCAAAGGTGCGGAAACCGCCCAGAAGGCAGTGGAAACCGGTACCACCAGCGATATCACGCAGGCAAACAACCACGAAAAGGCCATGCACAACTACGACAACAAGTAATTTTCACAAGGGAAACGAAGCGTGAAAAAAGTCGTCAGGAAACATGCCGTGATGATGGAGTATGTGATCATTGCGGTTCTGATCGCGGCTGCGGTCGTCGTCGCCGTCATCATGTTTGGCAAAAATGTCTCACATGAAATGAACGTTGCAACGAAAGCAATGAGCAACGCAAAAGGCGCAGAAAATTATCAGGGGCAGCTTAAGCAAAACGCCGCTCAGGATATCCAAAAGGCCAACGACCACGAACAGGCCATGCACAATTACGACGACAAGAAGTGAGTCCTCTGTTTCGGCAATGAGTCCTGGACGGATGCTCGCCTGGCGGGTATCCGTCTTTTTTATGAAACGGATTTCGGATGGATTATCTGACTCTCGGGAAAATCATTCTGGCTACGCCGTGGCTGATCGGGCTCTCGGTGTATGATTTCCGGAAACATGAACTCCCGAATGCCTGGGTTTTCGGGGGAATTCTCGTGATGCTGGCAATCGCGCTCGGCGTCGGGGGCAACTATCTGCTCGCCTCTCTGGTGACTGCGTTCCTCTCGTCGCTCTTTCTGCTCCTGCCGTTTTTTCTGCGTGCCGCCGGTGCCGGGGATGTCAAGATGCTCTTCGCCGCCGGGCTGATCGCCGGACCGGGCAACACACTCAACCTGATTCTGCTGGTCTCCCTGGCGGGGCTGCTTCTCGCCCTGTTCATGCTGTTGTTCCGCAAGGTGAATCCGGCAAGGGTGAAGCATTACTGCCGCACCCTCTTCGACTTTCGCTACGACCGTGCCGAGGGCAGAAAACATCTGCCGCCGCCGGAAACCGAGAGCTGCCGGGTTCCGTTCGGCGCCGCCATCGCCGCCGGGCTGTTCCTGAATCTCTTCATCCAACTGCTCTATTCGCTGGAGGCGGGGAAATGAGACGGAAACATTCTCTGTGGAACAATTCGAAAGGCGCCGCGCTGCTGGAATTCGTCTTCTGCTTCCCGATTCTCTTTGTACTGTTCCTCTTTGCAATGCAGTTCGCCTACATCATGATCACCTGGCAGGTGGTGCACTACGCCGCTTACATGGGGGCGCGTTCGGCCATGACGGTCAACAACGTCCAGCGCTCGAGCCGGGCGGAAGCCGTGGTGAAGCGCATTCTCGCGGTTGTCTCCGCGTCGCCGTCGGACTCCAGCGACGCCAAGGATCGCGCCGACGACAAGTACATCAAGCTCGACGGCTGGGGCCGGCTCCCGAACACCAAATACCTCGACGACCAGGTGAAGGTGGAGATTCCGCTGACCGACCTCGATCCCCGCGGTCTCCAATGCACGGTCAAGTTCAAGATGTTTCTGCTGGTGCCGGTCGCAGGCCGGATCATCAGCTTCTTCGCCAAAGATAACAAGGACGAAGAGGAGAGCAAGTGGAGCGAAAAGCTCGACCAGCAGTCCTACGCGCTCAACCCCGCGTTGCTGGCTCAGTACGCCAATGAGATGGAGGTCAAAGGCTCCGACAAGAAGGAGAAGCTGAAATATCCGTATATCACGCTCACCTCGACCAGTGTGATCGCGATTCCGTATGCAACGAAATTTTATCCGGTAACCCTATGAACAGCGCATATCCGACCGTATTCAGCGTCTTTACCGGCAAATGCCGGGAGCTGGCCACCGACACCCGGGGGACGGCGCTGGCGATCACGCTCGCCTTCGTGATGCCGGTCTATCTGCTGGTGATCGGAATCTACGGCATCGGCGAGGTGGTGCGCAACAAGATCGAACTGCAGAATGCGGCGGATGCGGCAGCTTATTCCGCTGCAGTGGTGCAGGCGGACTACCTCAGCCGGATGGCGACCGTCAACAAGGCGATGGCATGGACCTATGTCGACCTGCAGAAACGCTCGCTCGACCTGGCGATGGACCTCTTCTGCAATTATATCTTTATCCAGTTCCAGAAAGATCTCAACACGGCGCGACAGCGGAACACTCCGTGCCACATGCATATCCCGGGGCTCCATTACAATTGCGGTACCGACATTCTGGTGAACAATTTAGTTCTGAAGATCGCCGGCACCGGAGCCGGGATTCCTGAACTGGCGAAAAAATTCAATGGTCAGTCACTCACTCAACGTTTTCTACTGTTGCAAGCTTTCCATACCCTCAGCGCGCAGTTCAAGGGAAAAGGCTCCGTCACCAATACGCCGAAAGTGGCGGAATACAGTCTGAACATCACCAAGATGATGGCAAAACTCAACAAACTGCGGCAGGAGTATCCGAAGATGCTCAAACAGACCGCGCAGCAGATCGCCATCGCCAACATGATGGAGTGCAAAGACGACTATTTTGTCAACGTCTCCATGGGCAATACCGACACCGGGTTCCTCACGATGATGGGCACGGAGGAGAACGAGAAAACCTTCATCTCCTTTGCCGATCCCTCCTTGAAGGATTTCTCGCCGAAGAAGGTGTTCGGCCCGGGGACGGACGATTGGATCGTCCGCAAAACGATTCCCGGTTTCTGGCGCGTCTACAAGCAGACGGAGACCCACCTGTATGCGAAATGGGACTGGTTCTGGACCCGCTGGGTCCATGTCAACCTGGGTGAAATCCAGTTGCACCTTCCGCCGATACTCGGCGGCGCCACCGGTCGGGGCCACCCGGAGTATCATGGATACGACAGCTTTTTCCCGCTGATTAAAAAGGATCTGCCGATCGGTCTGGCGGTGCCTCCGGCGATTCCGCTGACCTTGACGCCGCTGTTCTTCGGCAAGGCCGGTTCGATCACGGTGGCGATCGCCCGCAAGACGAGCAATCCGTTCTCGGTGTTCAGCTGGAGCGGCCGCTCGCTCACCGCGCCGTCGATCCTCTCGGCCTTCAATCCGAGCGTCGCGGGAGGGAACCGGCCGGAGTACATGTGCGCCATCGCCTCCGCCCGTGCCGGATACAAGCTCTACGAGAAGGACAAGCAGAAGAAGTTCAAAAGCGCCGACTACAACCTCGGCTACACCCTCTCCAGCGGTGAAAAGGAGTGGAATCTGGTGGAAACCGACTGGGACGGCGTCATGCTGCCGGTCAAAAACGCCTGGGATCTCTGTGCCGGCGCGGGCCAGCTTCAGGCGTTCACCATCGGCAGCGGCAACATTCTCAAGGAGATCATGCTCGACAAAAAGAACTGGGTCGATGCGAAAGGGAAGAAGGTCGAAGAGAAGAACCTGCCCGACTGGGAGAAACTCAAGCCGCCCGCCGGCCTCATCACCGACAAGGAGGATAAGGACGGCAAACTCAAATGGGATAAACTCCGGGACTATCTGGCCCATTGAACGATGAAAAAACCATATGAAAATCTGTTCCGTTCCCGCCGGGGCTCCGTGCTGATGGAGTTCGTCCTGGTTCTGCCGGTGTACATGGCGACATTGGGCGGCATCCTCTGGCTGGGGATGAAATCCCTCGACGCGATCAACCTCCGCGCCGCGGACCACTGGGGGGTCTGGATGGCGGGCAATCGCTTTTCGACGCGGACGCCGGCGATTCTGGCGCTGCAGTCGATGTTTCCGCGCTCGACGATCATCACCACATCGCAGAAGCGCGCCCTGACCGGGGAACACTCCTATTTGCAGTTCATCGGCTCCAAAACCACGCTGATCGAAACCCGCCCCGGGTTTCTGGACAACTGGATCAACATGCCGTACACCATGTCGGGGGAATCCCAGCCGTTCTCGATTCCGGAGTTTCAGATCACCTCCTCCCGTTACGGCAACGAATACACGCAGTGCATCGTCATGCGGAGCAAAGGCTCCAGCACCGCGAAACGGCACTGGGATCCCAGTCTCGTCGCCAAAAACAAGACCTGGAAGTTCGACGCGAAGGAGGACGAATATCCCAAGGAGTGGAAACTTGATCTGCTGAAGGACCCCAAGTACAGCGACGACACGAAAGAGCAGGAGAAGGAACCGGAGAAGATCAAATTCTACGAACGATTCCCCAAATACGAAGAGTGGAGCACGCCGAAGTGAAGAATCTCCCGCTTTTCACCGCCGTCTTTCTGCTGATCTTTCTCGGCGGACTCGGGATCGTGCTCTTGCAACAACCGGCCGGTACGGCGGAAACGAAGAAACGGCCGTCCGGCACGGCGACGGAGAGTTTCTCCCCTGCCGGGAGTTCTGCGGCGCCGATCGGACTGCCGCCATTGCCGCTGCCCCGGGGCGCGGAGGCGTGGCGCTGCCCGGAAAACAGCTGGGAATATACCGGCGAAATTCCCGCCAACTTCGTTTCGGCGCGCGGGCAGCTCAGCTCCTGGTTTCAAAACCTCTCCTGGCGCCCGGAAAAACAGATCACGCTGGATGCCAGTCTGAAGCCGCAGATTCTGCTGACCTTCACCCGTCAGGAGTATGAACTGACCCTGCTGTTGTGGAAAATCAAAACGAACCTCACCGGATTTTCCTACCGGCGGGATAAAAAATCTGATTTCAAAGGAGAGATCATCCAATGAATGACAACGCATCGTTTCTGGTTCTGTTTCTCGCGCCGGTCAAGGAGTATCTGGCCGATGACAAGGTGTCGGAAATTCTGATCAACGGCCCCTCGCAGATCTACATCGAGCGAAGCGGCAAGCTGGAGGAGACCGGCGCCAGCTTCGCCAGCGAGGCTCAGCTCAAAGCCGCCGCGGTCAACATCGCCAAATCGGTCGACCGGCAGCTCGACGAGATGCATCCAGACCTGGATGCGCGGTTGCCGGACGGCTCCCGGGTACACGCCACCATTCCGCCGATCAGCCGGTGCGGCACGATCCTCTCCATCCGCAAATTCAAGAAGGAGATGCTCACGATGGAGAAGCTCGAGGAGTACGGCAGCGTTCCGCCGGACGGCGTTCTTCTGCTGAACGCGATCGTGAAGCTGCGGAAAAACGTGATCGTCTCCGGCGGAACTTCGTCGGGCAAAACCTCGGTGCTCAACGCCTTGAGCGGGCTCATCCCGGCCAAGGACCGCATCCTCGTGCTGGAGGATGCGAGTGAACTTCAGCTCCAGCAGAAGCACTGCGTCTACTTCGAAACCCGCAAGCCGGATAAAAACGGTCAGGGCGAGTTCTCGATCCGCGACCTGGTGATCGCCTCGCTGCGGCTCAGGCCGGACCGGCTGGTCATCGGCGAAATCCGCGGCGGCGAAGCGCTCGATCTGCTGCAGGCGATGAACACCGGCCACTCCGGTTCGATGTCGACCATCCACGCGAACAGTCCGATCGACGCGCTGAGCCGCATGGAGACCTGCGCACTCATGAGCGGCGTCAATCTGCCGCTCTCCGCCATCCGGATGCAGGTGGCTTCCGCGATCAACTGCATCGTCCACACGATGCGCCTGCCGGACGGCTCCCGGAAAATTGTCGAAATCGCGGAGGTGCTCCCGCTGGAAAACGGCGAATACCGCCTCCGCACCCTGCTGGAGTGGAAAACCGAATCCGTCGCGCCGGACGGGACGGTATCCGGGCGCTTTCTCCTCGGAGAAGCGCCGACCTTCCGGGATGCCGCCGCGCTCACGCATCTGGAGCTGCCCGTCTACGCATGAACGCCGCCGAGAACAGCTCCTACTTCTTCGCCGGGGAACAGATCGCCGGTTTTCAGCTGATCCATCCGCTGCGAATCCGGACGCTTTCGGAGAGCTGGTACGCCGTGAGACGGCGTGACGGCTCGCCGGCGGCCATCAAATTCCTGCGGCGGGAACATCCGCGGATTCCCCAGTTTTACGACATGGCGGATTTTCTGATGCGACACCGCTCCCCCTTCCTGATCGCGGTGCTCGAATGTGCGGAAACCGCACAGCAGATGCCGTACGCGGCCATGGAGTACGCCACCGGCGGCACCCTGCGTCAGCGGCTCGGCAAAGGCCGCATCCTGCCGCTTGCCGAAGCGGTTCGTCTGCTGCGGAGCATGCTGCTCGCGCTGGATGTACTGCACCGCGGCGGCATCGTCCACCGCGACGTCAAGCCGGAAAACATCTGGTTCGCGGCGGACGGCGCCCCCCGGCTGGGAGATTTCGGGCTGGCGAAACTCCCGAACTTCCCCGAGGAATCGGGCAAGGTCTTCGGCACCGCCGCCTACATGTCTCCGGAACAGGCGCAGGACTCCACCACCGTCGACTGCCGGAGCGATCTCTACAGCCTGGCGCTGGTGCTCTTCGAAGCGCTGACCGGGAAACGGTTCCGGCCGAAAAACAGCTTCCCCGACACGCTGAAACAGATCCTCTCCGACCGCTCGGAGCCGCCGGTCGAACTTCTGCGCGAAGCGGCGACGGAGAAACTCGCCCTGCTGCTCGGGCGGATGATGGAGTATTCCGCCGCTCTCCGCCCCCGGAGCGCGGCGGAGGCGCTTGCCGAACTGGACGCCATGTCACTGCCCGTCGGGGAGTGACGCGCCGGAGAATCTCTCCCGGAACATCCGCCAGCGGAAGGTGCTTTGCCAGGCGGCGGGAATCTCGTTCGCCGGCGTCGCCGCCAGCCCGGCAATCTCCCGGTCGGAAAGCCGCAGAAGAACCGGCAGCGGCTCCAGACCAGCCCGGCGAAGCACTCGCTCCGCCCGGCGAAGCCGCCTGGCCAGAATCAGCTCCCGCAACACGACCGCCAGCGGCAGCAGCAGCGGAACAGCGCATCCCGGCAGCTCCGCCGCCGCCAGCACCGGAACCGCCGCAATGCCGCCGAACAGCAGAGCCGGCAGATACCATCGGCGAAACAGATTCCCGACCATCCGGCGGAACCGGGAACCGCTCATCCGGCAGGGGAAGAACTCCTCGTAAGCCGACGTGGGGAATGCACAGCGCACCGCATGGACCAGTTCATGCGCCATGGTTTCGGCGGCGCCGTATCCCCGGCGGACCTTCCGGCGGCGGAATCCGCCGTGCAGGAAGAGCAGCGGCAACCGCCGATCGACCTCCAGCAGGATTCCGACCGAAAAAAATCCCGTCTGCCGGGTGGAGTACCAGGCGGGGATCCATCCGGCGCGGAAGCGGTATTTCGCCCAGGTGAGCTGGTCCGCTTCGCGGCGCAGCTCACCGGAAACCGGTGGAGCCTGCCCGATCAGCTCCTGCAGTTCGGAGGAGCCGTTCCGGATGGCTTCCAGCTCCTGAAACATGGCGGCGAGCCGCGACCGGAACTGCTCCAGCGTCTCCTCCGGAGCGGGGAAGAGCCCGCAGGAATCGAGTTCCGCCAGCACGGCGGGAAACTCTTCCGGCCGGAGGTCACGCACCTTGTTCCAGACGTCCGGAGTCATCGCTCAGGGAATCGGCAAAGACAGGATGGTGACAATCCGCTGGTACAGCGCGACAATTCCCTTCCCGACCGGCCCGAACGAGCCGCCGGAAAGCGAATAGACCGAAGCGGATGCGGCAAAGACCAGCGGCAGAATCGAGCAGACCAGAAGCGTGTACTCCAGAAGGACGCTCCGCTTTCTGGTAATTTGCCGCGGTCTACTCATTTTTCTGGCTCCAGATCCAGTTGAACACCGGGTCGCCCGGAATGCCGTCGGCGAGGATCTCCGCACCGATCCGGGCGGCCGCCTGCGGCTTCAGCGGGTCATACCCCGCCAGCCGATCCTGCTGCACCTTGCGGAACTTCTTCCAGGCGGCGGCATAGCGCTGCATTTCCTCCCGCGGAACCGTCGACGCCGGCGAGAAGTAGAAAAAGGCCGCTTTTGCAATAAAGTAGTTGCGCGTTCCCGGCGCCGCCTCCGCCATCCGGTTGAACATGGCGAGCATGTCGGCACGCCGTTTCAGCAGTGCATCGCAATACTGTTTGAGTTTTTTCGCCTCGCCATCGCGGATCATCCACTGATTCTCCGGGAGCGAGAGCCAGAGCGCGGTCTCCTCCACCGCCCGGTAGAGCGCGGCAAGAGCGATGCAGTCCGGATAGAAATCCAGACTGGAAATGATGTCGCCGGAGTACATATTGGTCGGCAGCACCGACGACTGCTGAATCACGTCGTAGAAAAAGCGGATGCCGAACATCCGGTCATACGCATCGACCGGCGTCTTCCGGCGCGCATTCGGCATTTTCCCTTTGAGGCAGTCGAGCCGCAGCGCTTTTTCCACCATCTCCGCCGAACCGAACTGCTCCACAATCGCGGGAATCTTTCCCGGCTGCAGACCGACGTTTTTCAGCTTGCTCAGCAGATACTTCATATCCTCGGCGTTGCGGAGCAGCGCCTCCTGCCGCTCCACCAGCTGATTGCGCTTCTCCATCGCCTGCGAACTGATCATGCAGTCGTCCTGCGAAACAAACGCAATCTCCCGCTGAATTTTGTCGAACTGCATCGCACCGAGAGCGGCCTGATTTGCCGCCACCATGTTCTGATTCCTCTCCAGCCGCCCCAGAAGTTCGGCCAGATCCTGCGCCCGCACCCGGACACTGCCGGACGACGCGGAGCCAAACTGCTTCATCGCCGCGACGAGCGCTTTGAAATCGGTCGACTCCTCGCCCAGCTGCTTCAATGCCGCCTGCATTTTCGCCCAGATCGCGCAGTTGTTCTCCAGCTCCGCAACCAGCCTGCCGATCTCCTTGCGAAGCGGCTGCAGCCACTCCGCCTCTTTCTGCGGTCCGACGGCGAGGAGCGGGTTCTGCTTCACTTCGGCAAGCACTTTCACCTGAAGCGACGGCTCCGAATCCATCGACGAGAGCAGGGAACGCAGTTTGAACTGCAGATCCAACAGCGCCTTGGCGTGACGCACCACCGCCATGCGTTCGTCGACGGTGGCATCCTCCCAGTTCCAGGCGAAGCGGTTGTCGATCTCCAGGCGACCGAAACATTCGGCGGCATCCTCCCAGTCCGAATCGTTCAGATGCCGTTGAAACTCCTTCCACGAAGCGAGCGTCTTCTCGTAGCGGGCGATGTTCTTCAGGTGTTCGAGATGATACTTTTCATACTTCTGATAGTCCCGGGATTCCGGCATGCGGTCGAGCATGCGCCGCGCCGCGGCAAAATCCGCACGGCGGATGTAATACTCCGCGGCGTTCAGCACCTGCCCCGCCTGCGGCGTCATCGCGTAAAACAATCCGAAAAAGGCGAGGATCACCAGAACGGTCCCCCCCATGATCAGAATCTTCCGCCCGATCTGCGAACGGGTGTGCGGCACGTTGCGGTCCAGAAACCTCAGGTCGGTAAAGGCGACGGAGATCTCGTCGGAATCCATCAGCATCCGTTCCTGCCGCCCCAGTTTGGAGCCGTTGACAAAGGTGCCGTTGAGGCTGTTGAGATCGCGGATCCACGACTCCCCGTTCTCCGCGATGCGGATTTCCGCATGGAAACGGGAGACGACATCCTCGGCGATAACGATATCGTTCTCCGGGTCGGACCCGATCCGGATCAGCGCCTTCTCCAGCCGGACCAGCTCGCCCGCGCGGGGACCGTTCAGGAATTCCAGCCGGTGCACATCGCAGGGGCGCGCCTCGTGCAGTTCCGCCGGCTTGACGAAGAGTTCGCAATCGCCGATCGCCACCCGGTCGTTCCCCTTGAGCACACAACTGGAAACCGCCTTGCCGCGGTAATGGATGCTCTGCCCGCTGCAGGCCTGAAGCCGCATCTCCCGGCTGCCTAGCCGCAGTTCCGCCTGATAGTCCGCGCAGACACGATCCTGCGGCGGAACGACCCAGTCATTGTCCGCGGCGCGGCCGATCCGGACGACGCTGCCCAGAGAATCGGTCTTCACCGAATTGAGCAGTCTGCCCCGGCAGCGAAACTCCAGAAGACGCACATAGGTGCGTTTCCCGCTCTTCTTCTCCGGAGGCGGCTCCGCGGCACCGGCCGCCTTCCGGCGTCTCTGAAACAGTTTGATCATTCTTCAATCGTCCAAACGTTTTTCATAACCTTCACATGCCGGTGATCGTCCGGCGAGGGGAAGCGACGGAGACACTCGTTGATGATCCGGTTCATCCCCTCCCGGTCCTGCGCCGCCTGGTAGGTCTGATAGGCCAGACAGCACTGGGAGTACCAGACCTGCTGTTTCTCCCGGAACTCCCGCCAGAGCGGGAACACCGCCGCCGTCAGCACCGGATCCTTCGTCTCATAGGCGCGGCAGAGCAGAGTCCGCAACATCCAGTCCAGCTCATCCCAGACGGCGACGGCGATGTTCTTGCGCAGCTCCAGCGAGGCGCGCTGCAGCAGCCGGGTGGAATCCTCCGTCATGCGCTTCTCCGGAATCTCCCAGTAGCGGTCCACCATCCCCGGAGAGACAACAAAGGAGCCGAAACTGCGCAGCACCCGCCCGGTACGCCAGAAGTGACCGGCCGGAACCTCGCGCAGCAGAATCAGCTCTTTGTCATGGTAGCGCATGTAGCTCGCGTAGCCCTGCCAGCGGAAGTTCTTATCCTGCCGGGTGTACGGCAGCCGGTAGTACGGAAAACCGCACTCCGTCGGCCGGAAGAAGTCCTGCTGCGGCTCGGCGAGAAACGCAAAGCCGTTCTGCTCGGAAACCCGTTTCCGCCAGTTGTCGAAACTCTTCTTCCGCGTCGTCCGGAACCCGTCCGGCACCGTGTTCACGGTGAAGACGATATGGAACGGCACATCCATATTCTTGCCGAGCGCCGTCATGATTTCGCAGTTGTTTCCCTCGCTCTTCACAATCGTCGCCGATGTCTTGGGATAGTAGACCAGACACTTGCCGCCGGGTTCAATTTCCGTGCGGAACTCTCCGTCGTCGTAGACGCCGGAAACCTCGCCCGGCCAGGTGACCGGATTCTCCACCTGGAGCTCCGAAGCCACATAGCCGCCCGCGATGATGAGCAGAAAGAGCAGAAATCCCGTCACCAGCACAATCCGTTTCCGCCGTTGCTGACTGCGGTTGAAGCGGCGCAGCTCCTCAAGTTCCGCCGGAGATGCGTAACGGGTGCACTCCTCCGCCCCCTTCTTCGGGGCGGACTCATCGGACGACGTCTCTTCGGTCAGCTCTTCGGTCGGCTCTTCGGAATCGTCCGCCGCAGACGCCACCGCAGAGCTCTCCTCCACCGGCATCTCATCCGGCTCGAGCACGAAGGTGAGTTCCCGGCCGATCCGGACATCCGCCCCCGGCGCCAGCTGCACCTCCTGCCCGCCGGTAAACTCCTCGCCATTCACCCAGGCGGATTCGTCGCCGTGCACATGCAGCATCACACCGGACTCCTGCGGCACCAGACTGATGTGTTCCGCCGCGATATCCGCCCCGCCCGGACGGATGTCGGCCTCGCGCTGGCGGCCGATCGACGTACCGGTCGGCGATACGGCAAAGGTCCGGCCGGCCAGCTCGCCGGAAAGAAATCTGATTTTGTAACGTGAGGGCATTCCGCTCATACTCTCCTCCTCAGAACAGCGGCACCCCGGCCTCTCTCATCTTGAGAAACACCGGAGTCAAAATAATGATGAACACCGCCGGCAGAATAAACAGCGCCATCGGCAGAAGCATCAGCGACGGCGCCCGCTGCGCCTTGCACTCCGCCAGCGCGAAACGGGCCTTCCGCATCTCTTCGCCCTGGATCTCCATCGTCTCGGTCAACGGCGCACCGAGCTCGGTCCCCAGCGCAATCGCCGCGGCAAAGGCGGTAAACTCCTTGATCTGAATCCGGTCCGCCATGTTCTGCAACGCGACGGTCCGGATCACCCCCAGCTCCATCTCCCGGAGCATCTGGGAGTATTCGTCGGTCAGCGGCCCGGGAATCCCCAGCTTGACGTAAAACCGGATTGCCGCGGAGAAATCGAGGCCGCCGCGCATGGCCGACGCCACCAGGTCGATCGAATAGGGAATCGCCCGCAGAATCGCCAGCCGACGGTTCTGTGCGAGATTTCCGATCGCGATCCCGGGCAGGCTGCCGCCGATCAGTGCGGCGATCAATCCGGCCACCGGAATGGAGATGCGGTTCTCCGGCTCGACCAGCAGGGTTGTCACACCGGCGCCCACCACCCCGAAGAAGAGAAGCAGAATCAGCTGCGTGCAGTAAACCCGGCCGGTGCTGAGCTTCAATCCGGCAAAGGTCAGCTTCTTCTGCATCTCCCGGCTGTGGCCGGGAAAGAGCCTCCGGAAGAAGGTCCCGACGCCGGCCACCTCCATGAGTTCGGCAACCGGGCGGGTCAACCGGAACGGCAGGGGAACCAACTCCCGTTTCTCCACCTGTTTCTGTGTCCGGCCGGAAAGGACGGTGAAAAAGAGCGTCGGCAGCACCACCGCCATGAACGTCAGAGCATAAATTAGAATCTGTTTCATTTGTCACACCTTGATATCGACAATGGCCCGGATCACCAGATACCCGATCACCTCCAGCGTCAGCATCACGCAGATGGCACACCAGCCGATCGCCGTCTGCACCATCGGCAGCATCAGATCGTTGTTGATGAAAAAGAGCAGCGTGAACGCGACCAGCGGCGCCAGCGACATCGCCAGCGCCTCAAACCGCCCCTGCGCCGTCAGCGCCCGGAGCTTCTGCTGAAACTCCGTCCGCCCCCGGATCATCTGGGTGATCTTTTCGAGCACATCGACCATGCTCCCGCCGGACTGGGCGGTCAGGCGGATGGAGATAATCAGCAACTGAAGATCTTCGCACGGAATCCGGTTGTACATCCGCTGCAGCGCCTCCGCCAGCTCCAGCCCCAGCCGGTATTCGCGGATGACGATCAACAGCTCCTCCTTCATCGGCCCGTCGCACCGCCGGGAGAAAACCTCCAGCGCCTGCGGCAGCGCCTGGCCGGCGCGCAGTCCGCTGGTCAGGCCGAGCGAAAGCTCCAGAATGCTGCTTTCAAACAACAGCGCCCGTTTGCGTGCCTTGGCCGAGAAATAGAACCACGGCGCCACCATCCCCAGCGCACAGGCCACCGCCGCCGCCGGAACGATAATCAGCGGCTCGTACACCTGACAAAACACCAGTATGGCGATCAGCGCACCGGCCAGGAGAATCCCCGTCGAAAGCTGAATCTGCTGGAGCGTGGTGCGGCTGACGAAATAGTAGACATTGTTCGCCAACCCCTCGGAACGGTTCTCCCGGATCTTCCGGTCGGCCTGCTCCAGACTGAACGACTGCACCAGCGAAATGAGAATGTAGATCAGCAGCGCGACGGCGAAGAGCACCAGGAGATACACTCCGTAACGCTCTGAGATCGATATGGAATTCATTCCGGCGCCTCCCTACCCTTCCGGTACAAAGACCGACATATCCAGCTCCAGATCGCCGGCCTGCCGCAGCTCGTCGACGAACTTCGGAATGTTCCCCGTCGCGGTATGGTGCCCGATCACGTGGAACTTCTCATCGAATCCTTCCTGCTCAAAGGTGAAGATATCCTGCATCAGGATCGTACTGCCCTCCCGCCCGGTCACTTCGGAGATCTTCACAATCTTTCTGGACCCGTCCGGCAGGCGGGTCTGCTGCACAATCAGATGAATCGCCGAAGCGATCTGTTCGCGAATGGCCGAAGAGGGCAGTTCAAACCCGGCCATCATGACCATGTTCTCCAGCCGCGAGAGCGCATCGCGCGGATTGTTCGCGTGGCAGGTGGTCATCGACCCGTCGTGGCCGGTATTCATCGCCTGCAGCATATCCAGAGCCTCCGCGCCGCGGCACTCCCCGACGATGATCCGGTCGGGACGCATTCGCAACGTATTGATGACCAGGTCGCGGATGGTGACCCGCCCCTGCCCTTCGACGTTGGCCGGACGCGCCTCCAGCCGGCAGAGGTTCTCGTGACTCAGCTTCAGCTCCGCGGAGTCCTCCACCGTGATGATGCGCTCGTTCTCCGGGATGAACTGCGAAAGGATGTTCAGCAGGGTCGTCTTGCCGGAACCGGTACCGCCGGAAACCAGAATGTTCCGCCGGGCGCGCACCGCTTCCCGCAGGAAAAGCGCCATCGGCCGGGTGAGGCTCCCGAATTTGATGAGGTCCTCATCGGTCAGCTTGTGCGCAGGGAATTTCCGGATGGTGACCAGCGACCCGTCGAGCGCCAGCGGCGGAATCACCGCATTGACGCGGGAGCCATCCTCCAACCGGGCATCCACCATCGGGGAAGCCGCGTCGATGTGGCGGCCCAGCGGTTCAACAATGCGCTGAATGATCGACTGCAAATGACTTTCGCTGTTGAACTTCGCCGCCGTCCGGTAAAGCAGGCCGCGACTCTCCACAAAGATGTTCCCCGGCCCGTTGATCATGATTTCCGAAATGGTCGCATCGCGCAGCAGCGGCGAAAGCGGCCCCAGCCCGATCAGATCATCCAGCAGAATCTGCCGGAACTGATCCAGCTTGACGTTCGTGGGAATTTCGTGGCGGATCTCCCGAAGGATCTGATCCACCGTGCCTTCCACCCGCGGCCGCATCTCGCTCTTCGACATCTCCGAAGCGGAAAAGCTGCCGATGTTCAGCAGCTCCAGCACGCGATTCTGCACCTTTTTGGCCAGCTGGAGCATCTTTTCGCTGTAAAGATCGACCAGCGAAGCCTGGGCCGCGTAGATCGGCAGCTTGTGCGGCCCCGCGCTCTCCTGCGGCCGGGCCGCCGGGGCGGCGTCGGGAACCGGTGCCGGACGGGGCGACGGCTCCTCCGTCTTCTCCAGAACCAGTTCGGTTTCGCCGAGCTGAATCACATCCCCCGCGGCCAGCCGGGTCCGTTCCAGCACCGGCCGCCCGTTCACGCGGGTTCCGGTGCGGCTGGCCAGATCCTCGATCGACAGAGATCCATCCTCCTCCAGCCGGAGTTCGGCGTGCCGCCGTGAGACTTTCCGGTCGGCGATGCACAGCCCGGCGTTTTCGGAGCGCCCGATCGTCATCGGGAGCTTCCCCTCCAGCAGGACGGAACCGCCGTCGCCCTCCGGGGTTTTCATCTTCAGCTGCATCATAAGGCGACCTCTACCAGGTAAACATCTTCCAGAACCAGGACGCCTCCTCCTGTTCCTGAACTTTCCGGCTTCTCTCGTTGACGGAGCGGGAGACCGAATCCTCCACCCCCGCCGTCTCGGCCGACGGGATCGAAGTCATCTTCACTTTGGAATTCGCAATCCGAGGAGAAACCAGAATCAGAAAGGTCATCTCCTCGCCCTGATCCTCCTCCGACGAGGTGAACCAGTTGATGACGGGAATATGGCGCAGAAACGCATAGCCGCTCGGACCGCTGTTCGAATAGGTCAGCTCCTTCTGCCCGGCGATGACGGCAGTCTTGTTCAGCGGGCAGAGGATTTCCGCCCGGGTTTTGGTGGAGCGCTGGAAATAGTCCTCGTCCTGTTTGATCGGGGCGAGACTCTTTTCCAGATCGAGCTCCAGCCGGACCTCATCGGCCCGGATCAGTCCGCCGCGCACCTTGAGCTTCAGCCCGAAGTCGATCGGTTTCAACTCCGCGGTATCCTGTCCGTACACCTTGACATTCAGGGTTCCGCCGTTCTCGTAGCTGGCGAAGTTCTTGCTGTTGTTGGTGATGGTGACATGCCCGGCATCCCGGAAGTCGGAGATGCCGTTGTTGCCGAAAAAGACCAGCGAACCCTTCAAATTGGTGTTGAAGTAGGAGTAGAGCCCCTTGCCGTCGGTCGAACCGGCAAGTTCATCCGGCGCGGCGCCGGCCAGCGCCCGGAACCAGGCGATCAGGTTCCAGGAGAGCACCGTGCCGTCGGCGGAGGTGTTGCCCAGCCGTTCCAGCTGTGTCCGGGTCACGCCGACAAAGACGATGCCGACGTCGAGCTGGGTATCGGTGATGTTCAGCTCGGTCTCCGCCCGCATCGCGTTGCCGTTCCACTCCGGCGAGAGCCACTTCTGCGCGGCGAGAATCCGCTTGATCGAGGTGATGTCGTTCTCGCAGAGCAGATAGCCGGAAACGGTCAAAACGCCGTTTTCAACCTCGAACTTGAGCCGCCCCGGCGCATCCGGAGAGATCGTCTCCGCGACGGTGTAGCCGGCCGCTTCAAACTGTTTTTTCAACTCGGTGAAAAGCGCCGGACCGGGCTGAAAGGTCACATAGTTGCGGCACCGGTCCTCATACCGTTTCACCACCCGTCGGAAATACTCCCAGTGGTTGATCCGGGTGATTTCGCCGCGGAGCGTCAGCACGTTTTCGGAGAGCTCCACCCCGACTTCGGGCAGATCCCCCAGCTCCCGGCTCAACTCCCGGTAAATCGGCATGATGGAGTTGGAGACCGTCACCCGGAACTCTTTGCTGATCCCCTCGGAGGAGACCGCCACCACTGCCGTGCCGCCGGAAACCCCTTCGATCTCAAAGGTGCGCCCTTCGACATGGTTGACCCGGGCATTCGTCGTACTGGACTTGTACTGCTCCACGACGAACGGAACCTCGAATTTCCGCAATTCTCCGGTGGAAAGCGAGACACTTTCCGGCGGCAGTGAAACCATCGCGCCCTGCAGAACAGGCACTGCTGCATTTGCCGCCGGCCCGGCGGCATACAACGCACAGTTCACGCTGAGCGCCAGAACGGAAGTAAGAAGAATACGCTTCATATGCAACCTCACCGGTGATCTTTATTGGGCACTTCCGGCAGCTCCGCCGGTGCGAGACCTTTGCGGATTTTCGCAAAGGTGTCGGCATTGACGACGCCGCCATCCTTCCGGCTGAGCGCGACCGAATCGTTCCGTTTGCGCAGGACCGGGTAGAGTTCCGATTCCCGCTGGGCGGCGATCAGAATCATCGCCTGCTGAGGCGGCAGGGAGACGAAGACCGTGCCGCTGGAACTGCCGCCCTCCCGGAAGGAGCCGCGTTCATTGGCGATGCCGATCACCCGCACGCACGGCAGCAGCACCGAAGTTTCGCGCGACTCGGTCATCTTGACGCCGGAACCGTCGCTGACCGTCATGTTCTTGTCGACGGTGACGGAGGGGGTGACGTAGGTGGAGATGATGCCGATTTCGTCATCCGGCATGAGCATCTTCACCAGGGCGGGGTCGGAAAAGGTCACCGGCACGGTCCACTCCCCCTGCCGCGTGCAGTCGCTGAGCGTCGTCTGAATCCGGATGTCGGTCATCAGGATGTAATCGTCCTGCGAGACCGCATGGGGCAGCTGCTGGCCGTAGGCGAGGCTGACATTCTCCCAGCGGAGGGCATTCTTCGGAACCGCGGATTCCGGAATATTCTTGTAGGTGAGCGCCCCCTGAGACAATTCGTCATAAGCGGAGAGATCGCGTGCGGCAACCACGACGGAGATCGTCTTCTCCGTATCGGTATTCTCTTTTTCGAACAGAAGTTTGCTTACGATATAGACGGCGGCCAGGCCCAGAATGACCGACACCACCAGCGGAATAATGTTCTTCATAATTTCGCACCATGCGGTTGAGTTACATACGGACTCCGGGACAGTAACTTACACCGGAAAACACGATTTTTCAAATTCGGAGCCGTCTCTTCTCGTAAAAAAATCCTCCTTTCCCCGCGCCCCATTCCCGCGGAATCCGACACCGTGCAGGAACCGTTTCCCAGACACAAAAGACGCCCCGCCGAAACGGCGGGGCGTCCTGCAAAGGTTCCCAGAAGAAGCCTTACCAGTGGATCAATTCCTGAACCTTGACCGGCAGTCCGGTCTTCATCGAGATGTTCGCACCGATGCCGGTCAGGATCGACTTCGCGCCGTCGTGGAAGTCCGCAGCCAGGCCGAGCGGATCCTCATCGACGCCGACGAAGAGGTTCTTGAGCAGTTTCGCGTCGCCGCCGCCGTGGCCGGCGAGCGATTCACAGCTGTATTCGATCACCTGCGGCTTGCCCCAGTGCGGCTGGAAGACGATCTCCGGCGGAATGCCGTCCTTGTCCTTGTCCATCTCGCGCATGCCGAACTGGGTGAGATCGGCGTCGGAGGTTCCTTCGACGAACCGCTTCTCCACCACGTTGAACTCCAGCCGGCCCTTGGTGCCGTTGAAGACGATCCGGTATCCCTCCCACGGGCAGTGGGCGCAGAGGCTGTAGGTCATCACCGCATTGTTGCGGTAGCGGACCATCACTCCCATGTTGTCCTCGATGTCGATGCCGTCACCGAAGACGCTCTGGTCGCGGTAGTAGCCGTCCTCGGCTTCCGCGTTGTAGTAGAGCCCCATCATCTCTTTGTTGGAGGGGTCGATCTTCAGCGCGAAGGGATCCTTCGTCGCGATCGGGTTGTTGCGGGCGCGCTGATAGAACTCGGTGACGCCGCGCTTTTCCGCATTGATCTTGCCGTAGAACTTGAGGTCGCCCATCGCGAAGACGGTCACCGGCTCGGAGTTGAGCCACCAGTTGACCAGGTCGAAGTGGTGGGTCGCCTTGTGCACCATCAGGCCGCCGCTGTTGGCCTTGTTGCGGTGCCAGCGGCGGAAGTAGTCCGCGCCGTGGCTGGTGTCGAGCAGCCACTCGAAGTGGACGCTGGTGATCTCGCCGACGATGCCGGACTGGAGCACCTCCTTGACCTTGCTGTTGCGCGGCGCATAGCGGTAGTTGAAGGTGACGGTCAGCTTGCGGCCGGTCCGCTTCTGGGTGTCGATGATCTGCTGGCACTTCTCGACGTCGATGGTCATCGGTTTTTCACTGATGACGTCGCAGCCGAGTTCCATCGCGCGGCAGGTGTACTTGTGGTGGGTGCGGTCCATGCTGGTGACGATGATCACATCGGGTTTGGTCTCGGCGATCATCCGGTCGAACTGGTCGGCCTTGTAGGTCGGCACATCGGGATGATTGTCACACTGTTCCTTGAGGAACACGTTGTTGTAGTAGTTCATGCGGCTCTGGTTGCTGTCGCAGAGCCCAACCAGTTCGGCGACATCCTTGTAGGTCGTGGTGATCGCCCGGATGTACATGCTGGAACGACTGCCGGTTCCAACCACGGCATAACGTTTCTTACCCATTTACACGTCTCCTTTGTTTGGTGATTTCGGGTATGAGATTCTATTCGCACTGCTCTCGCGGCTGACCAGCCGGGTGGGCAGAATTTCCGTTTTCGCCGGCGCCTCGGCCGGACCGGTGACGATCGCCGCAATCCGGTCAACCGCCTCCCGGTCGGGATGCGCCACCGAGGTGAGCGTCGGAATCGCATAGGCGCAGGCGCTGTCGTCGTCGAAACCGGCGACCGCGATATCCGCCGGGATCGAAATTCCATGTTCATGCGCATAGCGGTAGAATCCAAGCGCCATGCGGTCGGTGTCGAAGAAAGCGGCGTCGATCCCCAGCTGCCGCAGTTTCAGCCCGGCCTGATAACCGTGGCGAAAGTCCAGCCCCTCGGTCTCGATGGTGAAGGTCTCCACCGCCGGATTCGCCTCGACTGCGGCGTGGAATCCGGAGTGGCGCCCCACCGCGGCGGGGGAGGAAACGTGGGCAATCCGGCGGGCGCCGGCATGGATCAGTTCATGAACCGCGGCGCGGATTCCGCTCGGCCGGTCGATGAGAAGATTGTCGAATCCCTCCAGCCCGGGGCCGCAGTCGAGAAAGAGGAACCGCAACGGATAGCCGCGCAGTTTTGCCGCGTCCCACGGCGCCGGCCAGGAGAGGAAGATCACATGACTGACCAGCCCGTTCCATTCGCGCAGCAGATTTTCCAGCTCCCCGAAGGTGCCGGGCAGAGCACCGACCAGCGTATGCAACCCGCGAATCCGGAACGCCTCTTCGAGCATACGCATCCGCCGCTGGCCGGCCTCGGTGCCGCCGATGGAACCGGTGACGACGCCGACAATCCGGCTGGAGCGCTGCTTCAGGCTGCGCGCGGCGGCATTCGGCACATACCGGAGCGCCCGGGCGGCGGCCAGGACCCGTTCGGCCACTTCGCCGCGCACCGGACCTGCGCCGCGCAAAGCCCGTCCGGCGGTCCGGATCGAAACCCCCGCTTTCTCCGCCACATCTTTCAGCGTCGCCGCCATGCAAACTCCTTTGCAACCCCATTGTGCCATCGTTGGCATTCATGTATAGTATACACGTCCGGCAATAAATTTCAACTGAAAAAGAGAAAAATCCTGAAAAAATTCAGCCGCCGGGATTTTCCTCCGGGGGGGCGGCAGGGGCACTCCCGGGAGATCGTTTCCGGGAGAGAGACGGCATCGCCGTCGGGACTATTGCTCCGCCTTCAGCAGCAGTGTGGGAATCTCGATCTTGCGGGGCGGACTGATTTTGTCGCGCAAACGCAGTTCGATCAATTCGCAGATGCGGTCCGAGAGCTGGGTGTAATCGACACAGCTGGTCGTGATTTTCGGGTACCAGTATTGGAGTTCCCGGAAATGCCCCTCGCCGGAAAGCAGGAGATCGTGTCCGGGTCGCCTCCCGAATTCCGGCGCGATGGAAGCCACCCCCTGGGCGACGATGTCATTGTGACAGATCACAGCTTCGGCATTGTTCAGCGCCTCGTGATCGGCCTGCAGGAGTTCACGGGTCAGCTCGAACTCGCGGAACATATTGAAGTCATTCACATTCTTCAGCGAGAGGATCCGCCCGGAGCAGTCCGGGTGCGAACTCAGCGCCCGCTTGAATCCCTCCAGTTTCATTTCCGCATCATACCCGTAGAATTCGGGGCGCAGAGCCTTGATGTTGCAGCTGGAGATGAACAGGAATTTGCGTTTCCCCATGGAGTAAAAATACTCGAAGAGCTGTTCGATCTGGTTGTCGTTGCGCCAGAACAGGAAATCAAATTCCGTGTCGATGCCGGTAAAATCGCCGTGGCGGCGCACCTCCTCGGCGGAATAGACTTCGATCAGCGGCAGGTTGCGCCGGAACAACGTATCGCACATCAGATTGTTGAGCTGTCCGAAATTGATCAGGCAATCCAGTTCAAGCAGACGGGAGTTCCAGTCATCGCGGGCATCTTCGTTATTGACCCGGAGAATTTCCAGAGACATATTCAACCGGGAATCCAGGACGCTTTCGAGATTGCACAGAAACCGCTGGATCAGCGGGTTGGCGGTAACGCCAAGCACCGGCAGCCGGCAATCCTCGCCGAAGACAAAACCGACCTTGCTGTGACGCTGCGCATTCCGGCGCATCAGGACGCCGCCGATGTGAGGTCGATAGTTAAGTTCGAGCATTGCCCGTTTCACGCGATACCGCGTTTCCCGGGAGATCGGAAACACCTCCGTGCCGTTGATGAAGCTGGACACGGTTGTCGTCGAGACCTTCGCCATTCGAGCAATCGTATTGATATTAATTTTTGCAGTCTCGCCATCCATTTGCTTACAATCGTTCCATCGTTAGAATATCTTCCATCGAGCTAAGATAATAGTCTGAGCAGAGTTTGTCAAGCCGGCCGCAGAACAAAATAAAAATGCGGACGGTGTGCGTGAATTCCATCGGGGAATGCCCTGTACCACACAGCGGCTTCCGCAGAGCTTCCCTGTCCATCGATTCCGGCAAATCCGCTCCGGGCTTCCGGGAATCTCCTGGTTTTCCAGAAATCACTTCCCGTTCAGCCCCGGGAACGAACGGTTCCATGATACAACGAATTACACAGTGAATCATCAAAAAGTCACTCAGGCACCGCCATAATCGTTTTTCCGCTGGCTATGGCAGCAAAGTTTTTCTGCGCCTTGTTTCCACACTTGTTTTTTTTTCGCCGGAAAAAGAGCCGGCGGCGCAGGATTCTCCTGCCGGTGTCACGGGTGGATGCTATGGTCGGACAATTTCATAGAAGAATGTCCCATATTCCAACGATGACGTGTCAAGCTGAAAGAAAAGAGTTCCATCTTTCCATTCGCCGGAGAGTTCTTTTTCCCGGGTCCCATTGAAATTGAGGGCGTAAATTTTCGGAGCGGCGGGGCATTTGAGCTCAAGGGAGAATTTCGCAGAGCGGATCAACATTGGGAAAGTTCCGTAGTCGATAGCCGCGTCGAAAAATTCATTGTTGAAAACCGTACCTTCCGCGGCAGAACTGGTGGCGTGAATCAACAGAATTCGCCGGCTCTCCCGCAGAGGAGCCGCATCAAGAGAGGCGGCGCAGAAAGCGGCAGGAGTTGAACTGGAACGAATTGTCAGCGCCCCCAGCGGGAACGGGATGTTCTTCTTAACAACAGCCCCCTCCAGTCTGGGCGTTACAATCGCCATGGTTTGATTTTGCGTATCGAACGTAAGTTCTCCGGTTTCGCTCTGAAAAATTCCCCTCACCGGATCGGTGCGATTGCCGGCTGGTAGAATTTTTTTCTGCTGCATTTGCCGCCAGGCGGAAGCCAGTGCATGTCTGCCGGAGCTGGGACTCATGGCAGCAAGCGACGCAAAGTACTCTGTACTGACGGTCGGAGTAAAGTACTGCGGAGTGATCGTAAGATCAGCCTGACGTGATGTGCCAGGATAGCAGGTCCCGATTTTCGTAAGCATGGCGAACGCGTTGTATCCGGAACCGGGAGCACAGAGAATTTCCGGCGAATTTACCATTGCAGGCGAAACTGCGATTGCGATCTCATGTTCCGCTTCGGCGACGTCTCCACGCTGCCATGCCAGAGCGGCAATGACCTCATTTGCCCGAACCATCGGGTGAAAGTGACTGCTGAAACTGCCCGGCGCGGAAGGTGCATAATAGAGCATGGCCGTATTGGTATGTTCTACAAGCATATCCCACCCCTGCAATGCCGCAATTCCACCGATGCCGAGCCCGCCCTCATGGCTGAAGCGCGCATATGGCAGATAAGAGTATTCTGTCAGGAGGAACGGTTTGCCCGGCATGCGGGTCATTGCGGCCTGTCCGAGCCAGCCACCATTAGATTTAATGGAACTCTGGCGGGAGAGGCGAAATTCTTTGCCACGTACCCAGGGATACGCCGCGACCTTCTGCCGGTATGGCATGGAAAGCGGCTGCGCAACGCCAAAAGGAGCACCGCAGTAGATGTGCATTGCCACTGCTGACATTTCACTGCGGGCGGGAATCTCCATCAGACGCAGAGACATGTCGTAGTTGGTAACAAGTCCGCGAAATCCGATTCTCTTCAGTTCTCCAAGATAAAAACGGTTCATATCCGCCATCATATCCAGGAGAAACTTCCGGGCGTCTTCCGACTCTTTCCCTGTTCCTGCAAGCAATTGCAGCGTCAAATCCGAACGATATTGCGGATATGCCTTGCGCCAGTATGGAGAGAGAATGGCCACATGGTGCGGCCGGATATCCTGTTCATTGAAGAGTGTGATTCCGATACATTGCGGATCGTCTTTTAAACGGGTCCCGGTGTAAGGATTGACCCGGGAAAGCAGAAATTCTGCTCCGGCGCTCCAGTTTTTCCGGTATCGGTTATCAAAATAAAGTTGATAGATGCTCCATTTGTCTGCTGGTGGATCCGGATAGAAATTGCTCCAGCCCATTTTGCTGTTCGCCACATCCAGCAGGATGTAAATTCCCCGATCCCGCAGACATTTGATAAACCAGTCATACCGCTGGAGCATCTCCTTGTCTGCGGGGAGAGTCTCTACATTATACGGCAGCTTGTCAGCATCGAACGATCTTTTTTCCCATGCATGCGGATCTGCGTAACGCCCGCAGAGAGCTTGATCCAGATAGTGGAAGCGAACCAGATTCATTCCACGTATCCGGATGGTTTCGGCAAGTTCCTCCAGTTCATCCCTGGTCATTTCATAAAAGTTGCTTTCCCACCCGGTTATCATGAGGTTGCTTCCTCGAAACCGGATCGCTTTTTCCGGTTCTGTTTCAAAAGCGAGTTTTCCTGCTTGATTTACGATCACCCGTCCCTGACGATCAATATGAAACCGGGGGAACTGAACGGAAAGATCGAGAGCCGTTCCCGGTTTGATCTTCACCATGTCAAGCCTCACCCGCCAGTCAACCGGATTGCGGAATTTCCGCCGTTGAGCTGCCCAGTCGATGCGATCCATGTTCACGGGACGCCATTCCGAGCCCTGCGTCACTTCATAAACCCCATGGTGAATTTTCCGGTATGGGACCTCTCCACAGAAAAATTTCCAGCCGGCCGCCCCGGCCAGAACGCGGACCGCCAGCAGATTTCGACCTTTTTTTACCGGCAGATTGAAGACGTGATTTTCCGGAGAAAACTGCTGTTCCCTGTTACCTCCGGTAAGAGTGGAATAGACGGCTTCTCCATTCAGACGGCATTCAAACCACCAGTCGGCAGCCATGCCGATCTGCATGACTCCATCGCGCCCGGATTCAAATTCATTGTAGAAGACAGCCGCAGATTTTGCCGGCGCCTTCCCCAGATCATACGAGTCATTGAACAGAAGAATCTTTTCGGTGTTACGTGGGATTTCAGTAAACGAGATGTTCCCGACTGACTTCCGCAGCAGATGCCATTCCACATTCAGTGAATAAGGAACCCTTCCGGCGGCAAGCCCCCAGGCAAGGCTCGACAAACAAAGAAGTAGAACAATTCGCAACATCATGGTTGCACCTCACAGCGAAAACCGGAATAGAAGACAACACCGCTTGTTTGTTGGAGTCCGATCGATAGAAAGACGCGCTCGGCATCCGCGGGGATTGCAGCAGACACTTTTGCAGCTTTCCAGCGATACGTACCAAAGCGACAATGCGCGGGAAGATTCTCAAAATATTTCACGGAACCGTCACTCCGGACAACAACAATCATCAGTTTGACACCAAGATAACTTTTCGCCGGCTCTGCAACATCTTCCGTCCGGATCAATGCGGTCACTGTCAACCTTTTGCCCTGCAGAGTCTTCGCATCGAGCATGGCATTGGACATTGCAGAAGAGGTTGCATTTGTGTTTTCTATTTTGATAACCTCTCGTTTTTCCGGCCCGGGTTCCTGTTGAATGGTCAAAAATTTTCCTGTCCCGCTCCATTTCAGCGGCATGTCTGAAGAAGCCGGGCAATTTACGGCCAGCAAAGCGAACAGGAAAGAAAATACCAACAGTTTCATTTTCCATCTCCTCATTAAAGTTTGATCAAGTCGTCGGAAAACAGACGGCCTCCAGAGAAACGAAATCCTTCAATGTGTCCGTCAACAAAAGTCAGATTGGTTCTCAGTTCATGGTTCCATCCCCAGGAGTATTGATGATTCGGAGGGTGGATCTCATGTTGTGCATAAGGATAACACCCTCGGTATTGTGTTGGATTGCTGTTGGAGCCGACATTCCGATAGTTTGTTTCTCCAAACAGCGCCGATCCATTCTTGATGGTGAAAAACTTGCGGTATTGGACCTGACTGCCCGTACTGTCGAAATAGAGCCAGCCGCCGCTTTTTGCAGCTCCTGATACAGCCAGCCACGCGGGTCTGATCGTCGGCAAGTAGGTCGTCTGATAATACAGTGCCGTGTTGTTCCCGCCGGACCAGCCGATGGATGCGTGGGCGTCTTTCGGAACGGCCGGACAGTAGTAGAGCCCTCCCGGCTCTTTTTTCTGCCATGTCTCGTAATTGTCATAATCCGCCGTCTGTTTCAAATAACGGTTTATATGATGGATATGCTGTGCATTGTTCAGGCACCGGGGAAGCCAGTCCGCAAAATCCGAGACATAAAGCATCAAACCGTTATAAATCTGCTTTTGATTGTTGGTGCATGTGATTGAGCGCGCTTTGCTTCTGGCCTTGTTCAACGTCGGCAGCAGCATCGCCGCCAGAATGGCGATGATCGCAATTACGATAAGCAATTCGATAAGCGTAAAATTGTGGATCTTTCCCGGAGATGGATCGAAACACCTGCTCAGCCATCTGGGTCCTACAACTCGTGCCGGTTTGAAATGCTGCTTCATCATCTGCCCCTTTCCGTTGCTGGGAGAATGGTGATACATGTTAAACGTGTATCGTATATCGAACCGTTGTCTATATTATACCGCAGTGAATATGGATTGTCAAGAGCCATTTCGAAAAAAAAGGAATTTTCGGATATTTTACGGGCGTGCAACACTCTGCGCAAGCGAATCGCGCCAAGACATCCCCGCCTCCCGGAGGGATACCTCCAATCGTCGCCGGATGAATCCATTACACAGCAGAAGGAAATTGCACCGATCTGACTTTCCCCTCCCCCCGCCGCCGGAAAGCGGCGAACATTGCGGAAATTTTCCACCGCAGGTACGGAGAGCCCTCGCGGGGCAGCCCCGGCTCACCGGGTGGTTTCGAAGATCTGGAGAATGCGCTGCTCGGTCTGGCGCGGCGATTCCACCGCCATCAGAGAGCTCAAAAGATCGATCACCAGAAACTGCGCAACGGTGGAATCCATCGCCCCCAGCCGGAGGCGCTGTTCGTCCGCCGTCGTCGGCAGCACACAGACCGCGCTCTCCGCCAGCGGAGAGTGCAGATAGTTGGTCAAGGCGAGAATCGGTACGCCGCTCTTCTTCGTCACCTTGATGTTGTCGAGAACATACGGAGTGTCGCCGCTGAAGCTGATCAGAATCAGCAGATCCTCTTTTGAGAGGGTGGCGATCAGCGATCTGGCATACTCCGCGTCGTCCGGAAACATCGCGTAGTAGCCGATCCGCACCAGCTTGATGCGAAGATCCCGCGCCGCCAGCGCGGAGGAGCCGAAGCCGCAGACGACGATATGGCGCGCCTGCCGGATCTGTGAAACCGCCCGCTCCACCGTCTCCTCGTCCAGGTTGGCGAGCGTATCGTTGATCGTCCGGGTGAAGTTGAGCGCAAAGTTCCGCTTCAACTGTTCAAAACTCGTCGCCGGCTCCGCAATCTGCCGGTGTAACGTCCGCTTCGGATCGATCAGTTCCGCCGCAATCCGGTTCTTCAAACTGGTGAACCCGTCGTAGCCGAGCTTCTGACACAGCCGCACCACCTGCGCGCTGTCGCAGTGACACCGCGCGGCGAATTCACTCACCTTCGCCTGCAGAACCTCCTCCGGAAAATTGACGATCCGCTCCGCAATCACCCGGTTGTTCCCGCTCAACTCCGAGAGCCGCTGGCGGATTTCCAGCTGAAATTTCGGCGTGAATTCCATGATCCCCTCAAAACAATTGCTGTTCTATTTTGAAAATAGCATTTTTTTTGTTTTTTGTCAAACCGCCTCTTGCTTTTTCATTATAATTGTCGTATAATATTAATATAAACAATAAAATTGCAAAACCAAAAAAGGTGATTGTTTTATGAGTTTCATGTTCAAACCGTACCCATATGTCGACCCGCAGGCACTCAACACTCCGAAACTGCCGCCGGAACTGCGGAACTCGGTGACGGCAGGCAACCGTGCAGTCGGGAAAAAACTTTTCGAAGCGGCTCCGGAGCACGGCGTCGTCGTGCTGGATGGCTACGTCGGCGCGCAGTTCGACCGCCTGATCAAGCGCATCGAGGAGGCAGCCGCCGGGAAAAAAGTGCGCAAATTCGACGTCAGCTGCGCATACAAAGATTCGGATGAGCTGGAGAAGATGCTCGCGGAAACGCTGCCGGAAGACCGGGTGATCGACCCCATCCTGCTCTTCGGCAAAAGCATCCACCGCGAAATCGAATCGCTGTTCGATCCGGAGCGGGTCGAAGCACTCCGCCGGGAACTCGCGAAAGCGAAGCAAACTGCCGATCTGGTGATTCTGTACGGTTGCGGTTCCGCCTGCGGCGCGCTGCACAACTGCGCCGATGTGACCGCGTTTCTCGACGTGACGCCGCTTTCGGCAACCACCCGGGTGCAGGCCGGGCGGGTACGGGCGCTGGGGGATGCGAAGCAGCGCCCCCTCCCCTACCTCTTCCGCCGGCTCTACTATTATGATTATGAAATCATGATGCTGCACCGCAAGGATCTCATCGCCCGCGGCGACGTGGATTTCTACATCGACAGCAACCTGGAGGACAACCTCAAGCTGCTGCCGCTGGCGGCCTTCCGGGAGCTGCTGGCGATTCAGACGGGCTATCCGTTCCGTTGTACGCCGGTCTATCTCGAAGGGGTGTGGGGCGGCTTCTTCGTCAAAAATCTCCGTTCGCTTCCCTCGGACATGCGGAACTGCGCGTGGGTGTTCGACATGATCCCGAACGAAGTATCGATCCAGATCAAGGTGGGCGGTCACACGCTGAACATTCCCTTCTCCACCTTCTTCAAGGCGGAGGGCGAGCGGCTCATGGGCAAAGAGAGCGTGGAGCGGTTCGGCTACGTCTTCCCGATCCGCTTCAACTACGACGACACCTACGGCGGTTCGGGGAACATGTCGATTCAGGTGCATCCGCCGCGGGCCTACAACCAGGAGCATTTCGGGGAGCCGTTCCAGCAGGATGAGAGCTATTACGTGGTCAAAACGGCGGGTTCAAAAACCTACCTCGGATTGCAGGACGACTGCGACATCGAGGAGTTCTACCGCTGCATCGACCGGGCGGAGAAGGAGCACATCCCCTTCGACCACGACCGCTATGTGAACAGCTTTCCGAGCGAACAGGGGGACCAGTATCTGATTCCGGGCGGAACGATCCACGCCTCCGGACGCAATCAGGTGGTGCTGGAGATCGGCAGTTACACGATCGGCAGCTACACCTTCAAGCTCTATGACTATCTGCGCAGTGACCTCGACGGCAATCCGCGGCCGATCCACTCGATTCACGGCAAAAACGTGCTGGTGACCGACCGCCGCCGGAGCCGGATCGACGGCGTGCTCCGTCCGAAACCGGTCACGGTGCGACAGGGGGACAGCTGGAAGGAGGAGATCGTCGGCGAACACGACCTCATCTACTTCTCGTTGCGGCGGCTCTCCTTCGAGCACGACATCGCCGACGACACAAACGGCAAATTCCACGTACTGGTGCTGGTCGAAGGGGACGAGGTGCTGATCTGCTCGAAATCCGACCCGACGCACTGCTACCACCAGAAGCATATGGATATGGTGGTCGTTCCGGCGTCGATGGGGGAATATGAGATCATCAATCTGGGGAAAACTCCATGCCGGGTCACCAAGACAATGCTGAAGTAGTTCTGGCGCTGGACGTAGGCGGAACCTTCATCAAGTCGGCGCTCTTCCGCGACGGGGAGCTGTTCCGCCGGCTCGAACCGGTTCCGAGCTGTTCGGAGGGTAGCGGCGAAGCGATTGCGGCGGCGTTCCGGCAGGTTCTCCGGCAGGCGGGGGAGTTCGCTCATCTGGCGGTGGCGGTACCCGGACCATTCGACTACGCGCGGGGAATCTTCCGCATGCCGCACAAATTCGCGGCGGTCAACGGCCGCTCTTTTGCGGAGCTCTCCGGGCGGGATGCGGAATGCTTTCTGCACGACGCAAACGCTTTTCTGCTGGGTGAAATGACGCACGGCGCGGCCCGGGGGTTCTCCCGGTGCGGCGGCGTCACACTCGGGACCGGGCTCGGAGCGGCATTCGCTTCCTGCGGCGAAATATGGACGGGGAACGACGGCTCGCCCGCGGTGGAGGTGAAACTCTGGAACCGGCCGTTCCGGGGAAAAATCGCGGAGGATTTCATTTCAGCCCGGGCCCTGCTCGCCCGTTTCCCGGCCGGGAGTGTCCGGGAGATCGCCGACCGGGCGAAAGCGGGGGATCCGGCAGCGCAACAGATCTGGCGAGAGTACGGCGCGGCGCTCTTCGAACTGCTGAGCAAGTGGCAGGAAGAGCTCTCGCCCGAAGTGATCGTCATCGGCGGCGGCATCGGGCGCGATCTGGCGCTCTTCGGAGCGGTTCCGGCCAGACTGCCGTTGCGAAAATCGGCGCTGTGGGGGGATGCGGCATTGTACGGAGCATACGAATCATTTCGGAAAGGATTGTTACGATGAAAGAGTTCATGCTGGGGGCGATGTACTGGCTCAACCCCAATTACGGAGCCAAAGAGATCGAAGAGGACATGCGGCGGATCCGCGACAACCGTTTCAACATCATCCGCTCCTTCATCTGGTGGGAGAAGGTGGAACCGCGCCGGGGGATGCGGGAGTATCGCCAGCACGACATTCTCTTTGAAGCGGCGGATAAATACGGACTCAAGGTGATGGAAACCTTCGGTCTCTACCTGCCGCTCTGGCTGCAGAAGGATCTGCTGGCGAAAGGGATCGACGACCGGAGCCGCCGTTATCCCTGCTTCGACCGTCCGGAGGTGGCCGGACCGATGGAGGAGTTTCTGCGCGACACGGTGGAGCGTTACAAAAACGCCCCTGCGCTGGCAATCTGGAACCTCTGGAATGAACCGAACAATCGAGCCTGTAAATGCCCCGCTACGCTGAACCGCTTTACCGCCTGGCTCAAACAGAAGTACCCCTCGATCGACACACTGCGCAAAGCATGGCTGAGTGAAGGACAGGTGTTCACCACATTGTGTCCCGATACCCTGGAAGAATTGACTCCGGAGTGGCTTGCCGACGCCTTCGAGTTCGGCAGCCGGGGACGCATTTCGCCAATGGAGTATGATTGGTATTCCTTCACGCTGGACAATACGGCGGCACAGATGAAATGGCTCGGCGATCTGGTCAAATCCATTGATCCGGTCCATGAAACCCATGCCAATCCGGACAAGGTTTTTCTCAACAGTCTGCACGCCGGACTGGACGAATGGAAAACCGCCCGAGTTCTCGACTCCATCAGCGTCTCGGTCCATCCCTCTCACCATTTCTTCGACTGGAAACAGCCCCCGGAGAATGCCACGCAGGAGGATTTCAATCAAAAGTATCTTTTCTGCATCGACCAGGTGCGCGGCTGGGCGCAAGGCAAGGACGCCTGGATCGGTGAACTGCAGGCGGGGACCACCTATTTCCATCGCCATCACTATACCCCCTCTCCGGAAGAACTTCTGCATACCCTTTATCACTCGCTCGGCCGCGGACTGCGCGGCGTGCTCTTCTGGGAGTGGCAGGCGTGGCGTTCCAGCCTGATGGAAGTGGGGGAATTCAGCCTGCGGCGGGCGCAGGACGGCGCACCGACGGAACGTTCCGAAGCCGCCAGACAATTTGCGCTCGACGTTGCCGCGCACGCGGGAGAACTTGCGCAGGCGTCACTGCCGGCGGCGGAAGTAGCCATCTTCTGCTCCAAAGACACCTGCAAATACAAAATCATGGAACAGCTGGCAAAACCCTACATTGCCGATTCCATGGAAAATGAAAATCTCGACGCGGTATACGGTTGCTACAAAGCGCTGAATCACGCCAACATCGCAGTGGATTTTCTCTCGGAACTGGAATTGGAAGAAGGGATTCCGGCCCGTTACCGGATACTCTATCTACCGCATGCCGAACTCGTTTCCGCCCGAACCGCAACCGAACTTCGTAAATTTGTAGAACGCGGCGGCAGAGTCTGGGCGGACGGGCGGTTCGGCTGGCTGGATGAACACCTTTATCTTCGCAGTGAAATTCCCGGTTATGGCCTGGCGGAGGTATTCGGTTGTCACGAAGCAGATTTTGTCGGCATGGCGCTTCGCCAGCCGGATTTCCGGGTCGGCGCAATGCTTGGCTTCCGCCATCTCCAGTATCTGGAGCCGACGACCGGCACGGCTCTGGCGGGGACGTCGCCGCGGGCGACGATCGTGCACAACCGTTTCGGCAAAGGCGAAACACTGCTGATCGGCAGTCAAGTGACTCTGGGCATTCAGCGGCGTAATGAAATCGACCCCGCCACGGTTGCGGAAGTAGCGTCATTCGCCCTGAAGAGCGGTATCCAACCGATGTTGCAGGCCACCCCGGCCGGTGCAGTTGAATGCAGCCGCCTCACCGGCCCGGAAGCAGACATTTTCATTCTGGGCAACCGCCGCCCGAAACCGGTTTCCGTCGAAATAGAATTTACAGAAACATATCGGCAATTTGAAACACAAGGAGATCTGTATTCAGGAGGAACCAAACTGCAATTATCGTTGAAAGGGCGTGAAACCAGAATGGTCATAGGCAGAAAATACCGGAGGTAGAAATGAAAACAGCAACCGACAGCAAAATCCATTTATTTACTCTTATTGAACTCCTCGTAGTGATTGCGATCATCGCTATTATATTGACCTCAAAAAGCTGATTTCTTAGGTCATTTTATGCCAATACTGTATTTATAAAGTTTTTTTATTACCACCTGAATCCGTGAAATAATTGGTGAAATCGACGATAAAATAGAAGAAAAAGATG
>URVC01000013.1 GCA_900551245.1 uncultured bacterium
ATATTATCCCAAACACGCTTACCGGGCGCGCGGAGGCCACCAGAAGCGGCGACCGGCAGACCATGCGCGGGGATGCCTGTGTAAAGTCGTTCCGGTACATCGTGGCGGAGTTCGACGCGCTGCCGATGGAGAAGCAGGGGGCGGTATTGCGCGGGCTCTGTCAAGTCACCGGATGCCGAATTGCCGCCCTGATTCATTCCGGGGGGAAGTCCTGTCATGCGTGGATCACCTGCGACGGGATCGGCAATGCCGATGATTGGGCGCGGATCGTCAAGGAAAAAGTGTTTCCGGTTTTAACCGCTCTTGGAGTGGATCGGGCATGTTCCAACCCGGCGCGGTTGTCCCGGCTTCCGGGGGTATTCCGGAGCGACAAGGCGAATTGGCAGAAACTTCTTTATCTGGCTCCGGGAGGGGGGACGCTATGACAGCCGAAGAAATGCGAGATAATCTTGTGCGGGAGGCGCTGAAAGTGCCAAGCATTCGGGAGGCCGTCGAAGAACTGGACCGGCAGGACCGGCGGCGGATCACCAGCCCGGAGAACGGAAGGCGCGGAGGGCGTAGACATATCCCGGTGGATATTTGGGCGCGTGCTTTTGCCGACCGTCATTATCGGGCGGGCGGATTGTACACCTTGCGTTTTTTGGCCGGTCAGTGGTACGAGTTCCGGGGCGATTACTGGCACGAGTTGAACCCAAAAGACTTGGAAAGCGTCCTTGTTGGCTTCCTGCAACGGGAGGGATACGCCGCAGATGACCGCATTTCCGAGGCGCTTGTACGGGATATTCTGCTGAATCTGAAATCTAGCGAGAATTGCGGGCTTCATTCGGGGCTCTTCCGGATTCCCTGTTTCCTGCCGGACGGGCAAAGCGCGGCGGGCTGGTTACCGATGCGGAACGCGGTTATCAATATCGAAGCTGCCGCCGCTGCTGCCGGGCGCGGGGAGCCATTGCCGCCGGACGCGCAGCGGGACCGGTCCCCGGATTTGTTTTGTACATTCGGGCTTGATTACGACTATGACCCGGCGGCGACCTGCCCAAAATGGGAAAAGTATCTTTCCGAGGTGCAGCCGGAAGAAGAAACCCGGGAGATATTGCAGATGATGGCGGGGCTGGCGCTGGTGCCGGATTGCCGCTATAACGTCGGCTTCTTCCTGTATGGTCCAGCGGGGACGGGTAAAAGCGTTTTCGTGAACGTCTTGACCGCGCTAATCGGGGCGGAAAACTGTTGTAATATTCCCTTGGCACGGCTGGCCGACCGCTTCG
The DNA here is from genome assembly GCA_900551245.1 of uncultured bacterium. Classification (GTDB taxonomy): domain Bacteria; phylum Verrucomicrobiota; class Lentisphaeria; order Victivallales; family Victivallaceae; genus Victivallis. Next base: position 1,263 of record URVC01000013.1, read on the forward strand.
GACTTGCCCCTTTGACCGAGAAACTGTTGAACATCGTTGGGGAGTTGCCGCAGATGCCGGAGAACGGTAGAAGCGCGGACGTGGAGGGCTTTTTTAAATCAGTCACCAGCGGGGACGAAATCCCCGTTGAGCGCAAGGGGGTTGACGGGTGGAAAGCCCGCGCCATTGCCCGGATGGTATTTGCAACAAATGTAATGCCAGCTTTCACCGACCGCAGCGCCGGGGTATGGGATCGGGTGCGGATCATTCCGTTTAATCAGGTGTTCCGGGGGAAGCCGAACCAGAACCCCAACTTAACCGCCGAACTGCTCGAAGAGCTGCCGGGTATTTTTAATTGGGCGCTGCGAGGATTGGCGAAGCTCCGGACGCTACAAGCCTTTCCTGATTGCCCGGAGGGGGCGACAATGAAAGAAGAACACCGGAACAACTGCGACCATGAAAGGGCGTTTTTACAGGAGTTCACGGAAGCCGCGCCGGGCGGTTGGACCAGTTCCGACAACCTGTACAAGCAGTACCGGGAATGGACACTAAACAACGGGTATCGGGCAGTAGGGGCGGCCAACTTCAAAAAGGCCGTCAAGACCCTTTACCCGAAGTCGCGGGAAGAGAACAAACGCACCGATAGCGGAAGATTGCGCGTTTTTTGTAATATACGAACTGTTAATAACTTATAATAAATCGTGGAACAGGTGGAACGGGTTTATATTTGATATATAGGTAACCTATTTTTTTAAGACCTATTTTTTAGGTTTTCTATAGAGCGAATTAATACCCGTTCCAGCTGTTCCAACGGGGAGAAAAAACACCATGTTGCAGATCATACAAGACACGCGGGAACAACACCCGTTTTCATTCGAGGGATACCCGGTTGAAGTCCTGCCGGGAACCCTGAACGCCGGGGATTACTCCATACCCGGTTTCCTTGACCGTGTGGCCGTGGAGCGGAAAAGCCTTGCTGACTTGATCGGATGCTTGAGCAGCGGCCGGGAACGCTTCTCCCGGGAACTGGAACGCCTCCGGGGATATGAAAGCGCGGCGGTTGTGGTGGAAGCCGGGTTTTATGAGCTGGCGGCGGGGCGGTACCGTTCCAAGCTGTCACCGGCCAGCGCGGTACAATCGGTCGTTTCCATGATGCAGCAATACCGGATGCCGTTCTTTTTCGCGGGGACGCGCCCGGACGCGGAGCGATTCACCTTTGACTTTCTCCGGCACTATTGCAGGCACGCGGCGGCGCGGTACAGGGCGATTCAGAACATGACCGGGAGCGCCGTAATAAACGGGAACAAACGGCAGCGGGAGGGCTAAGAACATGCGGGAAAGTATTAACGCCATGATTGCCAGATTGGAGCGGACGGCGGCGAAACGGGCGGCAAAAGGCGGGGCGGGCTTCTGTACTTGTCCGGCCGGGGAGCAACGTTTTTTCTTCACCGTCGCGGGGATGACGCCCCAAGAGGTGGCGGCGGTGATTCCGGGGAACCGCCGGTATTGCCCGAGGTGCGGAGGGCGGAACATCGAAACAGAGCTAATCCCGGAAGAGCTGGGGTTGTAACAGGGGGGGAAGATATGCCGGACAGAGACGAAAACGGGCGCTTTATCGCCGGGAACAAGGCTGCAAAGGGGAATCCATACGCCAGAAAAGCGGCGGCGATGCGCCGGGCCTTGTATAACAGCGTCAGCGCGGAGGATATACGCCGGATTGTGGCGACATTGAAGCGGCAGGCGGCGGCCGGGAACTTGAAAGCCATTACCATTCTGCTTGATCGGCTGCTTGGGTCGGCCGGGCCGGGCGTTGACCTGATGGAACGGCTGGAAAAGCTGGATAATCTCTTGAATGAGCAGCGGGAGGAGGCCGGGGACGATGAATAACCAGCCCGAACAACCGCAAACGCTGCCGCCGGATTACGATTACAGCCAATGTTTCGGGATTCGGGCGTTTTCGTGCCAGCTTGACCCGGAATGTTATCTTTGTGAATATATCCACGCTTGCGATTGGGCGGCGCACGCGCCCCCGCCGGATCGGATAACCGGGAATATCAGCTATGAACGCGCCCAATACAAGCAGGACGTATCAACCGCCCCGGCATACCCGGACGAAGCGGGGCGGGAGGAAGAGCCGGAATATACCCGGCGTGACCTTGTCGACCTGCTGGCTTTTCTGCTCCGGATGGATGAATACGTTTTAAAGCTGGCCGCCGATGCCTTGACCAGGAACACAACGACTGCGGCGGAACTGGCGCGGATTCAGGGCGTATCACGTCAGGCGGTACACCAGAAGCTCGAACGGGCTGTAAAGCGATACCCGGAAATCCGGGAGCTGCTGTTGGGGAACCTGTACCGGTGCCGCCGGATTGTGCGGGAAAGCAAGTCGGAGGGCCAGCGCGTCCCGACCCGTGGCACCAGCAAGCAGGTAAAACGCCCTGCCCGGGCTTGACAAACCGCCCGGGGCGTGGTATGTTATCCCCGCTGCGAGTACAAGCCGCAGCCGCCGACCGTTTCAAGGGCCACCAACCCCGAGGCGTTAACATGAAACTTTTTTTGTGTCCCGAAATTTGCCGTTTTGCGTGAAGCAGGTAACGGGTGGTGCCGTCCTGCAAGGTGCTTGTACCACCGACCGCAAGACGGCTTTTTCATTTCGGGGCCGGGAGTACAAGCCCATGAGTAACACCAACTCAACCGCCGCCAACGCGGGAACCGTCGAAAGCATTGAAAAGACGAAAAACAAGGCGGGGAAAGCGTCGCCGGGTACAATCACCCTACCAGCGTCACAAGTCGCGCCAGAAATCAAAAACGCTGGACAAAACACAGGAGAAAACGGAAATCCTGATATATTGCCCGACCGAATGGCGGTGGCACGTGCCAAACGGGCCGAATTTCGCGCAGGACCGGCGCAGCGGGCCAATTTCAAAGGGGAAAGCCCGGACGGGTATAATCACCCTACCGGGACATTATCCCAAGCCTACCAACGGCCAGCGCTTGAAGAAAACGCGCTAAAATCGATTGTAGCGGAAAGGCTGAAAGCCGGACGCGCCAAACAAGCCGCCTTGACAAGTCGCGCGGGGCGTGGTATGTTATCCCCGTTGCACCCGACAATGCAACCGCCAAATTTTCACGGCCACCAAGCCGGGGCGTTAAACGAAAATTATTTTTTGCCCGTGGAGGGAATATTTTGGCTTGACGTGAAACCGGCGGCGCGTGGTGGCGAGCTGGCGAGGTGTTTGTCGGCACCGACCGTCAAGCCTTTTTTATTCCCCTCGAACGGGCGGGAGGCTTGAACCATGAAAACAACGTTACAGAACGTCGAAAGCGTCGCCGGGTACAATCACCCTGCCGGGATAATTGCCGGGCATTCCGAACCGTTAGCGCCGTTGGGAAATGAAAATAAAAGCAAATTCGCGGCAATGAGCAAAGCGTCACAGATGAAACGCGCCTCCCTCCGGGCCGCCGGGCTGGATCACCCGGACACGGTGGAGATTGCCGGGCGCGTCTATGACCTCCGGAAGATGCCGACGCAGCGCCGGGTATATTTCGAGCGTTTGGCGCGGATCACGACCGCCCCAACTGCCGCCATTCGTCTGAAATGCTACGAGTGTTCCGGGTACAGCGTTCAAGAAGCGAGGGCGTGCAACTGCCGGGAGTGCGCACTTTGGGTACTTCAACACCACCGCGCCGCCCGGAAACAGGAAACCTTGACCACCGGGGAGGAATAAACCATGAACACCACCAGAAAAGCCGGAATTTTGGGCAAATCGCGTAAAGTCGCCGGAAACGGCCCGCAAATCGCCGAAACCAAAAACACGAGTAATGACACTGGGAATATAAAAAATCGCGCCGGAGGCGGCAATGCAGCGAAATTTGAACCATTCCCGCCGGATCGGCGCAAGATGTATATCCAAAAACGGGGCGTAGACCCGGACGCGATACGGTACACGCCGGAAACGCTGTCGGAAACGCAGTTGCTCGAATTGCTGAAAGTGACCAGCGAAATAAACGGGCTCCCGGCGGTGGAAGACCTTTGCACGCCGAATAATGCCACTTGGATTTTCGCGGTATTGGATCGGATCGCGGCGGAGATGTGCGAATATGGGCGCGGGGAGGAACCGGAAAACAGTTACCCGTTTTTGCTTTGTCTACACGTTTCTCCCGGTGATGTATCAACTCCGGCGCGATTGTATTATGAAATCAACCGCCAGATACAGACGATAAAAAAGCTGCCGGGGGTATGGGACTGTATGTTTTATGCGTCTTTCATGATGCGCGACTTGGGCCGGGATATGCGAGAAACCAAAATCATGACCCGATACAAGGCATATGCGCAAAAAATGGCGGAAGTTTTTTTAGGCGACTAGAATTATCTGGCCATATACGCGCCCCTTGTCATGCGAGCGGGCGCGTTTTTGTTTTCTGCAATCCTTATCCACCCTTGAAAAGTCCCAACATGGGACTATATTATAATAAACAAAAGGCAAAACATGAAGATTATTAACAAAATCCTGATTGATGATTATCAGCAAAAGCACGCTGATAGCGTGAAGCCGCTGGAAAACTGGAAAGAATTGGTAAAGCTGGCAAAATGGCATACCCCGCAGGATATCCGAAACGCAATCCGGAGCGCGGATTTTCTATCAGGAAACCGGGTAATCTTCAATATCGGCGGCAATAAACACCGGCTGGTTGTCATTGTGGTTTATACAGCAGGTCAGATATATGTTCAATGGATCGGGACGCACGCGGAATACAGCAAAAGGAAGTTTTGAGGAGGCGGGCAAATGGAAATTAGCACGATAAAAAACGACGATGAACTCCGGGCAATGGTTGCGCGGGTAAATACTTTTCTTGAAGCCCACGCCGACGAATTGGACAATCTCAAGCCGGAAGATGCCGAAGAGTTGGAGCTGATGAGCCTTGTTATTGGGGCGTATGAGGATAAGCGATTCCCGGAGCCGAAAGTAGACCCGGTGGACTTCATCAAGTTCATGATGGAGCAAAAGGGGCTGAAAGTGAAAGATCTTGTCCCGTGCTTTGGAACCGCAAGCCGGGCATACGAGGTGTTAAACGGGAAGCGGAAATTAACTCTCGCCATGATAAAAAAACTTCGGGCCGTCTTGGGATGCCCCGCCGATGCCTTGATTGAAGCATGAAAGCGGAAGTCGTCGCCGTTTTGGCGGATCGGGAAAGGCTTGCACAAGAACAGCGGGCGGCTAGACGTGCACGCCTGAATAATCCGGCAAAGGCGGAAGAGGTGGCGGAAGCCCGCGCCGCGCTGGAAATCGCCCGCGCCCTGTACGAAGCGCGCAAGGCGGCCAAATTGACACAAAAAGAGCTGGCCGAAAGGATGAATACATCCCAAGCTTTTATCGCCCGTATGGAGCGGGGGCGGGTAAATATCACGATTCAGACGGTAGCCCGCTATGCTTCGGCTTGCGGAAAGCGGATTGCCTTAATCTAACCCGTGGCACCGGTCAGCAGGTAAGGAGCGCGGTTTTTTTATCAGGCAACCGGGTAATCTTCAATATCGGCGGAAACAATCACCGCGCCACCTTTAACAAAAGCGTTAAAGGCCGGGGGGGGCGCAGATTTTGCGGGCGTGATTTTGCGCCCGCTCTCTTTTTTTATCCGGTTATTCTGTGTTTTTATCCGGTTATTCCGGCTTTTTGCAACGACAGGGGGAGCGGTTTTTCTTGTTTTTTGAGGTGAAGCAGACTGGCGGCAGACTCAAAATTTATATCCGGTTATTATCCGGTTATTCTTGGAATCATAAGGAAACTTGAGCTCAAACGCGAAAACAGGGCAAAAAAAGAGGACTTACAGCTTTATTGTTGTAAGTCCTTGATTTTTAAATGGTGGTGGGAGATGGATTCGAACCATCGAAAGCGGTGCTAGCAGATTTACAGTCTGCCCCCTTTGGCCACTCGGGAATCCCACCAGGTTGGAGCGGGTAACGGGGGTCGAACCCGTATAACCAGCTTGGAAGGCTGGTGCACAGCCGTTATGCCATACCCGCAATACGGACGATTCAACCAGCGTCCCTCTGGTATTGATTCGTGTTTCGCCGAATCAAAAATTGGTGCCGACGGAGGGAGTTGAACCCTCACTCCGGTGAAAGAACTAGGACCTGAACCTAGCGCGTCTGCCATTCCGCCACGTCGGCTTATTTTTTCATCAGCTTTCAACTCGCGAATTTTGTTCGCTCGAACATCGTTCGCTGTCGATGTCATATACTGTACCTCAAAAAAAACTTTTTTCAAATGCAAAATCACAGAAAAAATTAAAAAAAACTGTTTTTTTTACTTGGACTTGACGCATTTTGGCGTTATCGTATAGCATGAGTTGTTACAATGGAAAGTGCAAATGGGTGTAAAAAATTGGAAACTTGCCGGGAATAATCTGGAACATCAAATCGAATCGGTACAGCGGAAGTTCTCTCTGCCTCGGCCGATCGCCGTCTACTTCGCCGCTCGCGGAATCGGCGAAGATCAGGTTCAGGATTTTCTGTCGCCCCGCCTCTCTCAACTGAGCGATCCCTACCGCTTCCCGGGAATCCGGGAGGCCGCGCAACGCTTGTGGGACGCGATCGCCCGTCGTGAACCAATCCTCATTCACGGGGATTACGATACCGACGGCATCACCGCCAGCGCTCTGCTCGCCCTGGTGCTCCGTCAGAACGGCGCCATCGTGCATTCCTTCATCCCGCATCGCTTCGATGACGGGTACGGTTTCACGCCGGAGTCTCTGCAGAAGGCTCTCGATACCTACGGCAGTTGTCGCGTTCTCGTGACCGTCGACTGCGGAATCACCAGCTGCGATGCGGTCAATGACGCCATCGCGCGCGGAATCGATGTGATCGTCACCGACCACCATGAGGCCGGTGCGGAACTGCCGAAGGCTCTCGCGGTCATCAATCCCAAGGTGTATCCTGAACTCGAAGATCTTCAGGTGCTCTCCGGCGCAGGGGCCGCATTCAAGCTTTCGCACGCCTTTATTAAATATGGACGCGAACACAACCTCGGCGGCTTTCAAACCCGTCTCGAGGAGGTGCTTGACTATGTGGCGCTCGGAACCGTTGCGGATATTGTGCCGCTGCTCGGCGAAAACCGCATCATGGTCAAGTTCGGCATTGAGACGCTTCGCAAACAGCTGCGGCCCGGAGTGCGCGCCCTGATCGAGAGCTCCAAGATCCGGTCGGAACTCACTCCGGCCGACATCACCTTCCGCATGGCTCCGCGCATCAACGCCGCCGGCAGGGTAGGGGACGCCAACGTCGCGCTGCAGCTGCTGGAGTCCGAACATATCGTTGAAGCCTATCACTTCGCCTCCCAGCTGGAATCTTTCAACCGCATCCGGCAGGATAAGGAACAGGAGATCTATCAGGAAGCCTGTGAACAGATCGAACGCCATCTCGCCTGGCAGAGCGACTATTCTCTGCTCGTGGCCGGCCGCGACTGGCATCAGGGCGTCATCGGCATCGTCGCCTCCCGACTGGCCCGCGACTATAACCGGCCGACCATTGTTCTGACCATTCAGGGCGACGTCGCGTACGGCTCCGGGCGCAGTGTCCCCAGCCTGAATCTGGTGGAGGTGCTCAGTCACACGGCCGGCCTGCTGGAACGCTACGGCGGCCACCCCATGGCGGTCGGCATCGGATTGCGTACGGACCGCATTGCCGACTTTTTCGAGGCGATGGACCGGGAGGTGCGCAAGCAGATCACCTCGGCGGATCTCGAGGACTGCATCACCTACGACGGCGAGGCGTTTCTCCACGAGCTCACGCCGGAATTCTTCCGCTATCTCGCGCTGCTTTCCCCGTTCGGGCACAGCAACGTCAAACCGATCTACCGATTCAATGAGGTGCAGGTGGCTCGTTGTTCCACCGTCGGCGGCTCGCATACCCGCGGCATCCTCCGCACCCGGACCGGGCAGATCGATTTCATCGCTTTCAACCGGCCGAGCCATCTGTTCCACGGGAAAACGCTGGATGTGCTTGCCACTCCGCAGTTGAACCACCACCAGGGGCAGGAGACTCCTCAGCTTAACATTATCGATATGCGTGAAGTCTATTGAGGCGAGCATGAAAATCCGGGCGGGAATCACGGAGGCAATTCTTCTGTGGTTCTCGTTTTTTTCCGGCTGGCTGGTGCTGACCGGCATCGGCCAGTGTGACCTTATGTATCTGCTCGCCGTGCCGATGGAGTCGGAGAGTCCGGTCGCCGGAGCTGCTTTTGCCGCCGTTGCGACGGCCGTGGCTCTGTGGGGACTGCGCCGGGTGCCGCCCGCGACGGTGACGCGGTGCTGGGCGGTCTGGCCCGGAATGATTCCGTTCCTCTTTCTTCCGGCAGACCGGCTGATCTACGCCGCGTTCGCCCTCTGTCTGTTGAGCGGCTGGAGTGTCTGCCGTCTGCTGGCGTGTTGCGGCAGTCGTAATTTTTTTCCGCGGTTGCCGGAGCGACACTGGCTGCTTCTGCTGACACTGCTGATTCTTCTCTTTATCGGGCAGGGGCTCTGGTTCTACCGGGAGGCTCTGAACCGGCTCTATCTTTTCTGGGAGGATTGGGGGATCTTCAATGAGGCGGCGTGGAATACTTTGCAGGGACGTTGGATGCAGGTGGATGTCCACGGTGGGGAGAACTTCTTGGGCGATCACTTCATGCCGGGCTTTTTCCTCTGGTTCATTCCGTTGCTCGGTGTGGTCCGGTCACCGTTTCTGCTGCCGGTCATCGGAGCGCTCTGTCTCTGGGGCAGCGCCGGATTGCTCTATCTGCTGGCACGGCGTTGTCGTTTCTCTCCGGCGGAATCGTTCTGCTGCGGGCTTGTGTTACTGTTCAACCCGGTCGTCAACAATCTCAATTTGAGTGGAACGTATGGGACACATGTCATCAGTTTTTTTATTCCTCTGCTGCTGCTTTTCTATTGTTTTCGCCGGAGCGGACACCCCCGATGGGCGTTCGCTGTTTTTCTTTTTTCCCTGACGGTCAAGGAATCGGTGGCGGTTTTCTGGGTCGGCTGGAGTTTCTGCATGATGTTGGAACGGCGGCAGGAGTGGCGAAACTATGCACTCACCGGGGGAATTGCACTCGGATATTTTCTCTTAGTCACGCAATGGATCATTCCCGGTTTCTCCGGCGGCTACCGGTATGAGGATCAATATGCCGCATTGGGAGGCAACCTGTTGGAAATGGCACTCTCCCCTCTGTTGCGACCTGCGGCTTTCTGGGGGACGCTTATACAGGAGAAGAATCTGTTTCTGGTGCTTTTTCTGCTGCTGCCGATCTCGTTTGCTGTGTTTCGGCGCTGGCGACTGATTCCTGCCGCATTGCTTCTTGTTGTGCTGAATATGCTTCGCGGCAATCCGGAGATGGTGAATTTTCTCCTGCACCACAATACGGAGTGTGTGGCATTTTTGCTGGCGCTTTGTGTAACGTCGCTGGCAGAACCTGGAACTGTCATAAGTGACCGGATTTTTTTTGCAGGAATTCAACTTCCCAACGCATATCGGAAACGACGCGCACTCCTGGGGGGTGTCCTGGTTTCGACGCTGATGTCGTATTGGTTTTTTGCTCAAGGAGTGACGGGGGCGGCGAATCTGCGCTCTCTGTTGGAGCGAAACCCGGACTGTTCTGAATTTTTCCCTGAGATTCGATCGCAGATTCGACCGGGGGCCTGTTTCTCCGGCGATAACTGGAGTGCCACTATGCTGATGTTGCGCAACCGTTTCGTGCCGTGGGGATCCCCATTAGCGGATTATTATCTTTACGGAAGCTGGTATCTGCGTTATGGGCAGGAACAACATCGCAAGATGCTTCAGAATCCGGAGTACAGTCTGATTTTGATGAGAATCGTCCAGCCGGGGGCTGGGTTCTGGCTGTTCCGACGCGGCCCAGCCCCGGAAGGTGGGCCGCAGGTTATGATTACCAAAGAGGCATTTGCCAAATTTCCCGGCTATGAGGTGAAGTCGCCGGATCCGGCATTTCAAATTCGTGTCCATCCGCTCTTTGCCGAGCCGGGACAAAAAGAGGCGAAAATTGTATTCCTGATTCGGCGTACCGCAGCTTCCGCCGGTCGGTCTGTATTTCTCATTACTTTATCTCACCAGCAGGAGACACGCCGTTTCCGGCTTCCGCGCACATGGCGGGGAGGGAGCACTGGCGAACTGTTTGAGGTTACGCTGAGGCTTCCGGACGGCTGGGATAACGTGACCGGTCTGAAGATTGCAGTGGAACCGGCACGCTGATTTCTCCCGGTAAATCGTATTTTTTTCTCAGATGGTCCGGATTGTATTCCCGGATGGAATTGCTTATATTATTAAAGGAAGAGGCGGCGGTGCCGCCGGATTAACTACAGGAGTGTATTACCCATGATGCTGGAACAAGCCGCGTTCCGGACGGCTCCCGCCGCGCCGGAGAATGTAGTGTGTGCTCCGAATGTGCGCATCTCCCTGCTGACCGATCGAATGGTCCGGTTCGAATGGAGTGCGGACGGAAAGTTTGAGGACCGCGAAACCCTTGCGGTGCTCAACCGTGATCTCGGGCGGGTGAAGTTCAAAACCTCCCGCCGCGACGGGAAGCAGGTCATCACGACCGATTCGATGACGATTGAACTGCTGCCGGACGGGAAGAAGCTCTCTGCGGAAAACCTGAACGTCACGTTTGAACTCAACGGAAAAAAGATCGTCTGGACTCCCGATTCGACCGATGACGGCAATCTGCTCGGCACCTGCCGGACGCTGGATTGCTGTGACGGCGACGAGAAGATCTTCAACTGGTGTACCCCGGAGGAGCGGCGTGAGAAGTTGCAGCTCTGCAAGGGATTTCTTTCGCGTTCCGGCTGGAGCGTCATCGACGACAGCCGCAACGTGGCGATCAAACGGATCAACGGCAACCGCAAATGGGTGACGGCGCGCGAACCGGGGGAACGGCAGGATCTCTATCTGCTCGCTTATGGACACGCCTATGCCGATGCGCTGCATGATGCGGCGGAGGTGTTCGGTTCCCAGCCGGTTCCGCCCCGCTTTGCCCTCGGCTACTGGTACAGCCGCTACTGGGCTTACAGCGACCGTGAAATCGAACAGCTGGTCGACGGCTTCGATCGGGCCGGGATTCCGATCGATGTGATGGTGATCGACATGGATTGGCACTTGGAGGGGTGGACCGGCTACACCTGGGATCGCCGCTACTTCCCTGATCCGGATGAATTTCTCGCCCATCTCCACCGGCGCGGCTGCAAAGTGACGCTCAATCTCCATCCTGCGGACGGCGTCGGCCAGCACGAGGAGCAGTTTGAGGCGATGGCGCGGGCAATGGGACTCGATCCAGAGAAGGTGGACCGTGTTCCCTTCGATATTACCGACCCGAAATATATGAAAAACTACTTCAAGCTGCTCCACCATCCGGAGGAGCAGCGCGGGGTCGATTTCTGGTGGATGGACTGGCAGCAGGGGGAATCCACCGCCATTCCCGGATTGGATACCCTGCCGTGGATCAATCATCTGCACTGGGTGGATATGCTTGGAAGGCGAAATCGTCACCGCCCGCTGATCTTCAGCCGGTTTGGCGGAGTCGGCGCCGGGCGTTACGTGATCGGATTCTCCGGAGACACCGTTTCCAACTGGGATTCGCTCAAGTTCCAGCCCTGGTTTACCGCAACCGCTGCGAACGTGCTTTACGGATACTGGAGCCATGACCTCGGTGGCCATATGCCCGGCAACATCGATCCGGAACTCTATCTGCGCTGGATTCAGTTCGGCATGTATTCGCCGATCATGCGGACCCATACCACCAAGAACGCCGATGCGGAACGCCGTTTCTGGGCTTATCCGGAACCGTTCAGTTCTTTAATGGGCGATGTGGTGCGCCGCCGTTATGAACTCGTGCCCTACATCTACAGCGAGGACCGTTACGCGCTCGAAAGCGGCGTCAGCCTCTGCCATCCGCTCTATTATGAATATCCGGAGGAAGAGAACGCTTACACGGCGAAGCAGGAGTACATGTTCGGGCGGGAGATGCTGATTGCGCCGGTGGTTTCGCCGGTCAATCCGGAGAGCGAACTGGCCGAGGCCGAAATCTGGCTGCCGGAAGGCGAGTGGTACGACGTTGCCGCCGGCAGTATGCTCAAGGGGGGAAGGACGATTTCCCGGAAGTTCATGCTGAAGGAAGTTCCGGTTTTCGTCCGTCCGGGAACGGTGATTCCGGAGCAGCGCAATTGCCGCCGTCTCAACGACCGCAGCTACACCAATCTGGTGATGACGGTCTATCCCGGCGAAAGCGGCGCCTACGATCTGTATGAGGATGACGGTATTACCACCGATTATCTTGACGGGAAATTTGCGCGGATCGCCATGGCCCATCGGAAGAAGGAAGGTGTCCGCACGCTCTCGGTCGTACATCGGGAAGGGACCTTTGCCGGATTCCTCCGCCGCCGCGAACTGGAATTCCATCTGGTGGGAGTTGTGCCGCCGGAGCAGGTGGAGGTGAATGGGAAGAACGCAACCTTCTGTTACCGATTTGAAGATGCGAAACTTCCTGCCTGGCGGTATGATGGAGCGACGGCAACGTTGATGATTCGCGCCGGTTCCGTCGATCTTGACGAAGGCGTTGAAGTCCGGGTGACCTACGGCGTGAAAGATGAATTCGCCGCGGTGGATGGGCTGCGCGGATTGTTCGCCCGGCTCGACCGGGTGGCGGAGATTCACAACATGTTCAGCACCTGCCATGCCGACGGTGACCGGGAGCGGCTCGGTCAGGAGCTGGATTTTGCCTCGGTGCGGATCTCCCGTCGCCCGGAGAGCTTCGAGAAGGAGCTCGCCGGTCTGCGTGCCGGACTGCCGGAACTGCCGAAGGTGATCAAGGCGCAGACCCGGGTGCGTTCCCGGAGCAACGCCGAGTGCCGCCGTCTGGCGAAGATCGCCGGCAATCTGCTGGCGGACTGCCCGAAACTCTCTTGATGGAAAAACGGGGAAACGGCGGAACTTCCGCCGTTCCGGAAATAAAAAAATCGCCCGGAACCAATCGATTCCGGGCGATTTTTCATTTTGATGGAGTGACGAAAATCACTTCTTGTTGATCACATTGTTGACGCGTTTGTTCCCGGTGGGGATCGGCGCGTCGTGACCGCGGTCCGGTGTCGTGTCGATGTGCTTCTTGACGCCGTCGGGCAGCGAGTTGTAGACCGTGTAGACCGAAGTCGGCGCACAGGTGAAGTCGATGAAGCCGGTCGAGAGGTAGATCTCGCATTTGATCCGCTTGGCGAAGTTGTTGTTGTCGAAGTACTCCGCCGTGGCGCGGACCTTTTCATCGCTGGGTTTGCCGTTCTTGACGGTGTAGAGCCGCGGCCATCCAGGCTGGCGGCCGACCATCCAGCCGGCATGGTCGCCGAGAGCGGGGACACCGGCGACGCAGAGCGTCACATCCGGATCGAGTCCGGCGGCGACGACCGACTGACCGCCTCCCTGGCTGCCGCCGCGCACGATCAGGGTCTTGCCGTCCCACTCCGGCAGGGATTTTACATAGTCGAGCGCGCGCATGACCCGCAGGTACATCCCCTTGAAATAGAAGTCGTCACGGCTCTGCTTGCCGCGATGGGAATAGTTCTTGAGTTCATTGGCGGAAAGATCGTTGTAGAATTTGGCATCCTTGCCGTTGTCGATGCCGTGCGCGTTGACGTCAAAGGCGATGGCGTTGCGGCCCTGCCAGACCGGTTTGTAGGAGCTGCGGACACCGGCACCGTGGTAACTCACCACGGCCGGGAGGGATTTCGGCGCCGCCTTGGCAGGCATCGCGAGATAGCCGGAGACCGGCATTCCGCCGGCACAGTCAACCTTGACATCGTAGCAGACCACCTTGCCCTGCAGCTGTTTTGGTACAGAAACCTCGGTGCGGGTCGCCTTGACCGGGACCTTGTCGAGTTCCGCGCGCTGCGCCTTCCAGAAGGCGTCGAAGTCGGCCGGTTCGGTGCCGGAGGGCTTGATCTCCTCCGGGGCGACCATCGCGCCGATGCCGCCGGTATAGGGGCGATTCCAGCGGTCCTTCGGAATTTTGATCGGCTTCTTGTTCTCATCGAGCGCGGTGAGAATCATGGAAAACCAGCCCGGCTCGTCGAGTTTGCCGGTGATGACGACCGTTTCCTCGCTGGGAACGATCTTCCGCCCCTTGCGCACGCCGTTGACGAAGGTGTCACAGCGCATGAATTTCCCCTTGACCGGTTTCCCCTGTTCGAGCATCTGGCCGCTGAGGGTGATGGTTTCGCCTTTCTTGTAGATGGCGCCGGGCTTGTCCACGGAGGTTTGGAAGGAGAACGGCGGAACCTTCTTTTGGGGCTTGGAGGCTTTCTGCGCCTTCTGCGCTTTCTTCGCCTGTCCGGCGGGAGCCGCCGTCAACATGGCCGGTGTGAGGATGACTGCCGCCGCTACGAGGGCGAACCATTTCAGACTGCCTTGACGCATGGGAAATCCTTTCCTTGTTGTGCGTAATTCGGGGCGATGGTATTTACCATAGCAGTTTTCTTCTTCAAAGTCAATTGTTTCGCCGGAAAATGTTCCGATTTTCTGATGTGTTTTTCAGGAAAAATCATGCATGAAAATACTCCAGCAGGATTCCTGTGTGGGGCGCGATGGAATCCGGCAGCGGCGCTGCCGGCTGCCACCCGGCGGCACTTTTCAGATCACATGACAGTGTTTCGCTGTGGTTGTTCACTGCCACGATCCAGGCGTGCTCGGGGGTGTCGCGGTGTTCGGTCAGCGTAATCAGCGGATGACAACTTTGCAGGATTCGTTCCCCGATCTCCCGCTCCGCTGCTGTCTGATAGAAGCGGAACCATTTCGGTTCCTCCGGACGGTGGAATGCGCCCGGCCTTCCGGCCAGTTCCCGTTCGAGCGGCACGGTGAGAAGATAGACGGTTCCTCTGCCATAGGCATTGCGCAGGAAAACCGGGTTGCCGTCCTCTTCGCATGCAAGCACTTCCGCTTCCTGCGGGCAGAGTTCCAGCCGGAACGGAGCGTTCAGTTCGAAGAGCTCGCCGCCGAATCGGAAGCGGACCGGTGCACTCCGCATTTCGCGGCTCCGGACGCTTGCTCCGAATACCGATTCAAACGGGGCGAGCGCACCGTCGTCGATGGTGAGAAACAGGGTCGCTCCCTGCCGGACCTCTTTCAATAGCGCGAGGAATTCTTCTCGAAAACTCCAGCTGCCGCCGCGGATTCCGGGCACGAAGTAGAGAGAACTTCTGCCGACCCCGTCGGCGACGAAACGGAATTCCAGATCGAACCCCGCCTGCTTGGCCAGCAGAAACGAACTCCAGCCGTTCGCCATGAAGGCGTTGAAATCCTGTTCCCGGGTGAGCAGGCAGACCGCGTCGCGCCGGAACAGCGGCAGTTCCCGGAAGGGCAGAGCGTCGAGGAAGTTGCGGAATTTTCGCATTTCCTCACCGACCGGCCGGAGCCGGAAGCGGGCGTCGTAGAGGCCGAGTTCCCGCTCCCAGGCGCTCCAGCTGTACGGGGAGTGCTCCAGCATGGATTGCTCGAAGGCGCACCACCAGAGAAAGCGGCTCGAGCCGTGTGCCCAGGCGTTGAACATCGAATTGCGGAGAAATTCCGCCTTGCTCTGCTCGTTGCAGTAAGAGGGGGCGAAGGTGCCGATCTCCTCGACGAAGGCGGGTTTCCCGCCGAGATCGCTGTAGAAGCGCAATTCGACCGTCGCCTGAAAGGCCGCGCGAATCGAGGTGTGCGGATCCACCCGCGCCGGAAGTTTGCTCATCGAGTGCGGGTAGGGGTGGGGCGTCAGAAGATCGCACAGTTCCCCCTGCGTTTCGATGGTCCAGGGCAGTTCGCTCCCGAACTCCGTATCGGCGCCCGGCATGAGGCCGTGCATGCCCGAGGCAACCGGGCGGGTGGCGTCTTCGGCGCGAATTGCCGCGGTGATGGCATTGGTCCAGTTCCACGCCTCTTCCGGTGTCGCGATCTCTCCCATGCAGTTCGATTCGTTGCCCGGTTCCCAGACGGCGATGGCGGGAAGATCCCGCAGTTCCCGCACCAGACAACGAACCAGGCGGATCTGCCACTTGATCGAAAGCGGAGAACGCAGGGGATCGAGTCCGGCGAAGGCTTGCGGCAGGAACAGCTGCCCGCTCATCCAGCCGGTGACCAGACCGACGATGAGTTCGAGCCGGTGTTCGGCGGCGATTGTTGCAAGCGTCCGAAATCGCTGCACCATCTGTTCATCCACTCCGTCCCGGCCGCACGGCGTATCGGGCAGCGGCCCGCCGCGAAACTGAAGCAGGCGCGGCCGGTTCTGGCATCCGGCCGCAAGTTCCAGCGGCTGGAAGTCCGGCCAGAGCGGAAAGACCCGGACCGATTGAATTCCCGCTTCCGCCATCCGTTCGAAATCCTGACGGACAACCGTCTCGTTCCATTGACTCCACATCCGCACGCCGGCGTGCGAGGCCCAGTAGTTGCATCCGACTTTCATTTGTTCTGCTCCCGGATTGATTGGTTTGCTCCTTAAGGATAGAGCAGAAACGGCAAAAAAACAAATCCGGGCAGGGGGAATCCCGTGCAATCTTATGCAGCAACCGTGCAGTTCAGTGCATGATTTTCTGTGGCACAAAGACCGATCCCCGGGAAATCAGCCGGGCCGGGACCGGAACATCTTCGTCGGGAGTTTCTCCGTCGGCGACTGTTTCGAGCAGGTCGAACGCCTTCTTTGCCAACGTGTTGAAATCCTGTGCAATCGAGGTGAGCGGCGGAATGGCGAAACGGTTGAACTCCGGTTGTTCCCAGACGATGAGAGACAGTTGTTCCGGCAGGGAAAAGCCGAATCGTCGCAGGGTGAAATAGACCTCCGCCGCGCTTCCTTCCCCGCAGACGATCATGGCGCTCACTTCAGCGTCGAGCAGTTTACGGAGCATGCCGCCCAGACCGTCGACCCGGGCCGGCGGCGGCGGAAAAAGTGCGTCGTCGACGATCATCCCCTCCAGCGGGAACCCGTGTGCGCGCATGACCTGTTCAAATCCTTTCCGGCGGTTGCGCGAGGTGTGAGTCGAGGCGCCGGTGAGCAGCAGGCCGATGCGGCGGTGGCCGAAGCCGGCGAGGTGATTGACTGCTTCGGCCATCGCCTGAAATTCATCGGTGAAGACGGAATATACTCCATCCAGATGGTGCGGCATGTCATTGACGCAGACCAGGGGAAGCCGGTGCGACCGCCCCCATTCGAAGGCGAGGCGGTTTCGAAAATCGAAGGAGATCGCCCCGCAGAGAGTGCGTTCATCGACCATGGCAAGGTGATCGGCAGCGACCGCTTCCAGCTGGAGATGGCGGATGCCACATTCCCGGCGCAAAGCGTTCAACATGCCGGTCGAGTAACTTTGCAGCGGAGTGTCGGTGTCGGGGAGGATCAGGATGACGGTGCGTTTTTCCGGTGGCGGACGGTAGCCGAGGCGCCGCGCCGTTTCGATCACTTTCCGGGTGGTTTCCGGCGAGATCTCCGGGCGTCCGGCCAGAGCCCGGGAGACGGTGGAACTGGAGAGATTGAGCTCTCCGGCGATCCGACGAATGGTGACGCGTTCCGGCTCCGGCATGTTCCGACCTCCTTCCGATGCAGTGAAGTTCCGGCGAAACCATGGCATTTCCGCCGGTCGTGCTTCACAATAGCGCCTCCTGCGGCGGAATGCAAACGAAACCGCCGTTTTTCCGCTTCCGATTACCCGGAAATCCCGTTCAGGGGGCCATGAAGGCGCCGCCGTTGAGATTGATGATCTCGCCGGTCAGAAATCCGGTCTGGACGATGTCGAAGGCAAAGTCGGCGACCTCCGCCGGCGTGGAGCCGCGCCCGAGCGGAATCCCCGCCATCTCCTTCTGCAGCATTTCCGGCGTCAGACGCGACGAGACCATATCGGTGAGAATCAGCCCCGGCGCGAGCACGTTCGATGTGACGCCGTACGGTGCGCCGAGGTTGGCGAAGCCCCGGGAGAGGGCATGCATCGCCGACTTCGCCGCCGCGTAGGAGAGCATCCGCTCGTTGGCGGGCTGATAAGCCCACAAGCTGGAGATGTGGAGCAGCCGCCCCCACCGTCTCTGTTTCATTCCTTCGAGGGCGAATTTCCCGCAGAGGTAGGCCCCCTTGAGGTTGACCCCCATGACGGCATCCCACCAGGCGCCGTCGCTCATCTCCGGCGTGCGTTTGTAGGGGTCGACCCGGGCGTTGTTGACGAGAATATCCACCGGACCGACCCGGTCGAACATCTTCTGCACCGCCTCTTCGCTGGAGATGTCGCACTGAATTGCTTCGCCGCCGACCGCTTCGGCGACCGCCTGCGCCGCCTCTTTCCCGTGGGCGTAGTTGACGATGACGCGGCATCCGGCGGCGGCGAACCGCCGGCAGAGCGCTTCTCCGAGACCGCGCGAACCGCCGGTGATCAGCGCGGTTTTTCCCTTGAATTCCTCACGCATGGCGCACCTCCTTACCAGTCGCAGACCGCGCCGTCGGGCCGGAAGAGCCGGGGGGTGCCCGCCACGATGCGCGGATGTTTGCGGATCAGTTCTTCATCAAGTTCGATGCCCCAGCCCGGCTTCTTCGGCAGCTCGATGAATCCCTCCTTGACCTGCAGCGGTTCGGTGATGACCTCGTTCCGCCAGTCGTTGAGGAAGAGCCGCTCCTGAATGAGGAAGTTCGGTGCAATCGCATCGAGGTGAAGCGAAATCGCCGTGATCACCGGGCTCATCGGGCAGTGCGGCGCGACGAAGGCGTCGAATGCTTCGGCAAGATGGGCCACCTTGAGCCCCTCGTTGAACCCGTGGCAGTGCGCGAGGTCAGGCTGGGCGATGGAGATCGCCCGCTTCTCGATCAGGCGCCGGAACTCCTGCGGCCGGGTGAGCCGTTCGCCTGCCGCAACCGGAATGTTGACACTGCGGGCGACGCGGAGCATTCCCTCCTCATCCTCCGGTTGAACCGGTTCCTCGAAGAACATGAGGTCGTACGCCTCTAGCGCTCTGCCGATCTGGATGGCGAGGTTGGAGTCGTAGCGGCCATGCCCGTCGAAACAGATGGCGGCGTCGGGACCGACCGCGTCGCGCACCGTCTCCGCCGCCTTGGCGACCCGGCGGACCGTTTCGGTGTCGTGCAGCGGCCAGCTCGGAATCGCCAGACTGAACTTGAAGGCGGCGTAGCCGTACGCCTGCGCCTCCTGCGCCTTGTCGCGGATGACGGCCGGATCGGTCGCTCCGCCGCTCCAGCCGTTGGCGTAGACGCGGATTTTGTCGCGGACCGCGCCGCCCAGCAGCTGCCAGACCGGTTTGCCGAGCGATTTGCCGAGGATGTCCCAGCAGGCAAGCTCGATTCCGGAGATGGCGGAGGCCTTGACCACGCCGCCCTTCCAGAAACGCTGGCGGATCAACACCTGCATGAGGTATCCGATCCGGGTGGGATCCTGACCGACGATCAGATCCTCCAGGTCGCGCAGAGCGCCGAGGATGGAATCGTCGTGGCTTTCGAGCGTCGCTTCGCCGAGACCGGTGATCCCTTCGTCGGTGTGGACGAGAAGGTAGAAGTAGTTCCGGTTGGAGAGCAATCCGCAACCGGGCGTGGGCGCTCCCACGAGGACAGGTTCGATACGGGTTATTTTCATGCGTTCACCTCTTTCAGATGGAAAATTCTGCAATCGAAGTCGCCGTAGAGTTCGGCCTGGAGCCCGACATTGGCGGCGCCGCGGCCGGTGATCGGGGGATAGCGGAACTGCCGCACGGAATCGTCCTCCGGCGCCTTTTCGCCGTAACAGGTGATCTCGTAAAGTGCGTCGGGCTTGAGGCCGGCGAGTTTTACCGGCGGAATCGCGTCGGCGAACTGCATCGAACCGCCGAGCAGAAACACCACCGCTTCGGAACGGTCCTGCGCGACATATTCATAGATTGCCCACGGGTGTTCCCGGTGGCTGGCCAGCCGGTAGAGGTCGCCGAAGTTGGTGATGTGGCGCAGTTTCTTGTAGAGATCGGTATACCGGCGGATCTCCGTAAGTTCTGTCTCGGTGCAGTGCGTCAGATCCTTGCCGCAGGCCAGCGACCCCAGCATGCCGCAGAACGCCTGGAACTGCAGCGGCGTTCTGCGGTGATTGACGTGATACATCGAATCGCTGATGTGGCAGGCACCGCCGGCCATGCGGGGCGGATTGGCCATGGTGAACCCTTCGTGGAGCTTGAGCATGTCGAGCGCGTCCTGATTGTCGCTGCGGTTCATGCGGCCGAAGAAGCGGGTCATGGCGAGGTCGGCGCGGGAGGCGCCCGACGAACAGTTCTCCATCAGAAGTTCCGGGAAGTCGGCGCTGAGCCGTTCGAAAATCCAGTGGAGATTGTGCACGTAGTCGATCCAGATCCGCCCCTGCTGTTCCGGCGGCAGGTCGCCCCAGCCGGGAGAGCTGACGAAGCAGTTCATATCCAGTTTGAGATATTTGATCCCGGTTTCGGCAACCAGCTTATGCAGTTGCTGATAGATGTGCTCGGCCACATCGCGCCGGGCGAAGTTCAGCATCACCGAGGTGCGGTCGACGTCGGCGCGGTAGCGGGTGAAGGGTTCCCGGCCCGGGTAGCGCATCGCCCACTCCGGATGAGCCTTGTAGAGGTCGCTCGCCAGCTCGTAGGATTCGATTTCGACCCAGAGCCCGAACTCCATGCCGAGCGAACGGACCAGTTCGATGACCGGCTTGAGACCGTTGGGGAACTTCACCGGATCGGGGAACCAGTCGCCGAGTGCGTGCTGCCAGCCGTCGTCGATCACGAAGAGTTCCGCGCCGATGCGGTTCGCGAGCTTTGCCGCGCGCAGAATGTTCTCCTCGTTGACGTGGACGTTGATGCACCCCCACGAATTGAAGATCACCGGCATCGGCCGCGCGGCGATCACCGGCGGCAGTACATGGCGCATCTGATAGCGGTGGAGCACCCGGCTCGCGCCGCTGAATCCGGCCGGGCTCCAGCCGCCGGAGAAGACCGGCGTGGTGAAAGACTCCTGCGGCTTGAGAATGAGACGGTTGTCGAAGTCATGGATTCCGCCGGTGACGGCGGTGTGATCGTAGGGATCTCGTTCGACAGTGATCTTCCAGTTGCCGCTCCAGTGGAGCGCGCCGAAAAACACTTCGCCGGAGAGTTCGTCGGCGTTCCCCTCGTCGAGGGCGAAGTACGGCACCGCGAAGGGGCCGGAGAGACCGGTGCGGCTCTCCATGGTGAATTTTCCCGTCGAAACCGGAATGCGTTCGATCGTCGCCTCCTTGCCCCAGTGGCCGGAGAGGTGGGTGAGTCGCCAGAGGTTCGGCGCGGCCGGGAGCTGCCAGGCGGCGGAAGCGAAGTTCTCAAGTGCGACCGGAGTTTCCGCATGGTTGGTGATTTCGCTCCAGCGGTCGATGAGTTCGAGTTCGGGCCAGACGCGGTAGAAGAGCTTGACCGTGAGCGGGTGGCTCTCCTCTTCGAGGGTGATCTCCAGCAGTTCGTGATCGAACTTCTTCTGGACCCGGCTGCCGGCGAAGCGGAACAGCGACCCCCGCACGCCGTCGGCGTACTCCGCCTTGATGGCGCACTCGTGATAGTATTCGCCGTAGAAGGCGGGATACTCCTGCAGACTCGCGCCCTGCTGCCGGTCGGAATAGTGGCGATGCCACTGCTGGTCGGCGGCTTCCGGAAGATCGTCGGAGCGGTCAAGTTTCGCGCCCCAGTAGAGATGAATCAGCCGGCTGTTCTCCTGCACTTCAAAGGCGTAACTCATTTCGCCCGCGGTGAGCAGGAAGCGGTTCCCGGAACGGTCGATAAAGATGCTCATGATTTCAGATTCCTTTGAGACAGCCGTCGATGATTTCGTCGAGGTTGCCGGTTGCGAGGTTGGTGGTGGTGTCAGCGCCGCCGTAGTAGATGCGCAGCTCCCGGGTTTTGAAGTCGGCGATCGCGCCGGTGGCGAAGACCACTTCGGGTATGACGCCGAGATGTTCGTACTCGGTCTCCGGAGTGAGGAGATAGCGGTTCATGCGGCCGATGATCTTCTCCGGATTCTCGAGGTCGAGCATCAACGCGCCGAGGCTGTAGCGGAATCCGGTGAAGGTGTTCTGAACGCCGTGGATGATTTCAAGCCATCCTTTTTCGGTTTTAATCGGCACGGTGGGACCGATTTTAAGGTTGTTCCACGCCATGAAGTCGCGCTGGAGAAGCGGCCGGTATTCGCCCCAGTGGATCAAATCGGGCGAGCGGGAGATCCAGATGTGCGCCCAGGATTTCTCATAGGGAGCGCTGAGGCTGTAGGGGCGGTCGAGCCGGACATACTCGCCGTTGATCTTCTCGGGGAAGAGGCAGGGGACGCGGTTGTGCGGCAGAGCGATGATCTCGACCGGTTCCGCGGAGAGGAAGTCGGTGGTGCGGTAGAGCAAGGCACAGCATCCCCAGCCGGAGTTGGCGGGGCGCATGATGTAGTAGCAGTTGTCCTCGGGGAACCAGGTGACCCGGCAGTCGATCGGATGAAAGTCGAGGTCGCCGAACCGTCTGGTTTCATCGACTTCGAAGAGCGGTTTCTCGTGGATGTCGAAATGGATTCCGTCGCGGCTCTCGGCCACGTGACAGCGGGCGAACTTCTCGTTGCGCATCGTGACCGACAACAGCAGGATGGTGCGGCCGTCCGGCGTCATCACCTGTCCGGGATTGAAGACCTGTTCCGCCGCGCCGTACGGGAAGTCCTCCGGGCGGAACAGGGGATTGTGTTCACTTCGAATCAACATCGATTTGAAGTTTTTCGGCATGATATTCCCCTTGATTGTTGGCGTTTTAACCGGGGCCGGAACCTCCGGTGTTCGATATAGTGTAACCGGGTTCCGGCGAAAAGACAAGTTGATGCGCCGGTTCTTTTCTGCAAGAATAAGCAAAAAAATACAATATTTGCAACAATATGATGGAAATCCGGCGAATCCGGTGATACTTTATGAGGAAAGGGTAGGGGAGACGCTCCATGCGGAAAAAAAGTGAATCCGGAATCCGGCAGATCGCCGAACTGGCGGGGGTGGATGTTTCGACCGTGTCGCGGGCATTGAACCGTCGGGCGCACGTGCAGCCGGCGACGGCGGCGCGGGTGTTTGAGGCGGCGCGGCAGGTGGGCTACCAGCAGAAACCGCTCCGGCGGGTGATCGCCTTGATCCTGCCGGAGAGCCGGACCATCCTGAAATGGTACTCCATCAACGTCTTGAATGCGCTGCGGCTCGAGGCGGAGCAGCGAAACTGGTGGCTGGAGATCATCTCGGCGGATCAGATCGAACTCCTGAATGAGCGCGCGGTGGAGGGGGGCATCTCCTTCGACTTCAACAATCATCTGGCGGAGAAGATCGGTTCGACGCGCAATCTGCCGATGGTCTGCATCAACGATTCGGCGCGACACATCGACCGGGTTTATTCGGTGTTTTCCAACGAGTTCCAGGCGGTCAACCTGGCGGTCAGCCATCTGGTCGGCTACGGACACCGCCGGATCGGAATGATCATCAACGGCGACCCGGAATCCTACTGCAACCGGACCCGGCACGAGGCGTTTGACCGGATGATGCGGGTGCACAATCTGAGTGCCTTTGCCGAGTGTGTGCATGGAAAACACAGCCCCGGGGATCCGGATTCGCTGGTGCGCTTGCTTCACGGCGCCGTATTGCGGATGGCCGAGTGCGGCGTCACGGCGATCATCAACACGGGGGAGAGCGAAGCGGCGTCGGTGCTGCATTCGCTGGAGGTGTGCCGTTTCCGGGTGCCGGAAGATTTCTCGCTGATCACCTGGGAGATGGTGGATGTCTCAAAGTTTCTTTCGCCGCCGCAGACGACGCTCTGCCAGAACTTTGCGGAGCTGGCGCGGCGGGCGTTCGACACGCTGGAAAAACTGGTGGCGGGCGAGCCGGTCTGCCGGGATACTCTCGTGGACTATCTGTTGTGCGACCGCTCCAGCGTCGCCATCCCGCCGCGCGGGCGGTGACGGCGACGGAACGGGGCTCCCGTGTATTCCGGCAGGGCAGGGGAGGGGGATCAGCGTTCGATCTCGATTCCCGCAATCTGATTGGACCAGCTCTGGTTCGGCACCGGCGCTTTGAGCACGAGCCGCAGATAGCGGATTTCCGCCGGAATCGGTTCGGCGTTGCGCATGACGTAGTGATCGAACTCCGCCCGGCGGACCAGTTCGAACCGGAGGGGCAGCGGGGAGAAATGTCTGCCGTCTGCGGACCCTTCCAGCGCGTAATAGCGGTTCAGCTCCTTGCCGCGGTGGTTCTTCCAGAAGTAGCAGTCCGCTTTCACCGAACTGAATCGGGAGTTGTCGCCCGCATAGGCGGTTCCGACCGAATATTCCTGGCGGGGATCGGCATTGCGCGGCAGACGACATTCGTCGATCTTCAATCGCTGGGCACAGCCGTTGAAATATTCCGCCGCATTGGAGTTGTCCGGCACAATATAGGAGGAGCAGGTGGAAGGTAGAAAATCGGCGAGCAGTTTCTGCTGAGTCCGGCTGAAGAGAATTTTATCCGGATTTTCCAGCCGGAACGGTTTGATTTTTCCGGCATGGACCGCTTCCAGCCGGGAGTTGCTCCGTTTCACTTCGGCGATCATCTCTTCGTAAGGCCGGTCGGTGACATCCACCAGTCCGAAGTTGAAACTTTCCCCCATCGGCAGACTGCGCATCATGACCGGCTGATCGAAGAAGATGAAGTAGCCGAAGCCGATGCAGAGCGGATCAGCCGCCAACTGTTCGGTGTAATGGCGATAGCCAAGTCCCCGTGCCTGCTGGTCACGCACGGTGTTGACCGAGTTGTAGGGGCGCAGACCGCGTTGATCGCAGACGAAACTGAATTCGGTGATGAAAAACGGCTTATCAAGTTTACGAAGTTCCGGCATCAACCGGGAGGTCCACAAGGCGTAGATGTCATATTCATTGAGCATGACCGCGTCGGTGAATTCCGCCGCCGCATAGATCCACTCATCCGCCTGACCGCGGCAGTGAGAGGCGCCGAACCAGAGATGATCCGGGTCGTGTTTGCGGAAAAGATCCCGGACAATCCGGTGATAGTACCGGGAGCTTTGCGTAATGAAATCAGCGAGATCTTTTGCGTTCAGATTGACGATGTTGCGATTTGCCAGCATCTCCTTGCGCCCGCCGGAAAGCTGGAACTGCGCGGCCGCCTTCGCTTCGCCGTGACGGCGGATCAAAAAGTCCACCAGAGCCTGCTTGGAGGCGACGGTCGGGGCGGCTGCCGTCAGCTCTTTGACGTCCTGGTATGACCAGCCGTTTTCATTTTCCGAGGCGTAAGCGATCAGCATCGGATCGTTTTTGCGACGGGCAACCTGTGCGGCGACCTCTTTTTCCGCGGCGGCGGTGAATCCGGGATCGTAAACGTCGATCCTGCGGCGCGGCAGCAGCTTGACGGTACGGAAGGTCCAGTCTTCCACATAAGGCAGATCGAAGGTTTCCCCCCATCCCCACTTGGCAGTGGAGTTGAACCCCCAATGGATCAGGCGCTTCCGATTGACCTCCTTCGATTTCTCATAGTAGGATGGTCCGTATTTCTTCGCGAGGTTGGCCGCGAGAAGATTGACTTTTTTCCCGCCGGGGAGACCATCCGGAACCTGCTTGACGTCGGGGAGTTCGGCAAAACCGCTTCGGCGAGATCCATCCGGATTTTTCATTGGAGTGGAGTAGCCACCCTCCCGGTATCCGACCGCGTCGCAGCCGATGAGGAAATAGCGGTGCCCTTCCGGTGTGATGAGCCAGTGCCGCCCATCGATCTTCTGAAGGCGGAAACGTCCGGTGGCCTCGAATTGCCCGGCATCGAGACGGCCGCCGAACCGGTCGAACTTTGCCGGATCGAACTTTGCGTCCCGAATCAGCGGCCACTCCTTTGCCGCGTCGGTGCGGAGCTGGTCGTCGGATGTGACTTTGCCCGGCCACTCCTCGCCGGTGTACTGGCCGTAGCGGTCAACGGCCGGTTCGGCGGCGGAGGTGAAAAGTACGCTTCCTGCCGATAAGCCGATGATGATCAGATGTTTTTTCATGTTTTCCACTCCTGATTTATCTTTTGTGGTATCGAATACAGGGGAATTTCATCGAGATGTCGCAGACTGTTTTCTGAAACTACAGGAAATTTGCAGTGAGTCATTTTTTTTCGGTAAACTGCCAGTCGGCTATCACCGCCATCCATGCTCGTTCCGGTTCTGTGACCCCGATGGAAAGTCGCAGGTAGCGGCAGTTTTCCGGCATCGGCTCCGCCGGTGTCATGGAATAACGATCATGTTCCATTTCCTGTTCCAGGGTAAAGCGCATTTTCAGCGGGGTGAATTGCCGATTGTCGAAAGAATATTCCAACCGGAAAAAGCGGTTTAAATCACTTCCCCTCCGTTTATTCCACAAATGAACCGTCGCCCGCGTATCCGCAAAGTATGAATCGGCCTTGATGGTCCCGATTGAGACGAATATGTGTTTGCGGCCCTGAAGAAATTCAGTCGCGATGGCATCGTTTACCTTGAAACGGAATGGGCACCCGCCGTAAAATTCATCCGCCATAACGGTATCTCCGACAATGTAGGGACTGCGACTGCCGGGCAACACCTTCAACCGGTTCAGATGAGTGGATTTCCAGCCCAGAATTTCAGCCGGATCCATGGAAAAAGGCCGCTTTTTTCCGGCATGGACCAGATACAGATTTTCATTGGCAATTCTAACCTGCTCGAGCATGGCGCGATACGGCTGATCCTGCTGATTTACCAAGCCGAAATTATACGCCTCGCCACGCGGAAGACTCCGGCGGGTAACCGCCTGATCGTAGAGGATAAAGTACCCGAATCCGACGCATCCGGGATCCGCTGCGAGCTGTTCGGTGAAATAGCGGTATCCCGTTCCCCTGGACTTTTCGTCGGGAACGCAGACGTAGCCGTTGAAGGCGGGGTACCCGCGCCTTGCCTGAACAAAGGAATATTCGGCAATGATGTAGGGTTTATCAAGCTCGTGCAGCCGTTTGCGGACGGGAGTGCTCCAGGCCGCATAAATGTCGTAATCGTGGAGCAGGAGTGCATCGACATAGGGAATCGCTTCATAGATCCATTCAAAAGCCTGATGTTTGCAATGTCCCGCACCGAACCAGAGATGATCCGGATCATGTTTGCGGTAGATTTCCCGAATTTGACGGTGATAGAGCTGCGATGTTTTGCGGATGAATGCGGCAGCCTGACGGCGTGGAATCCGGATCCCCGGCCGGGGAGTCCGGGCGATGGAGGCGCGGTCGAATTTTTCCGTGGCTTTGAAGAGCTTGCCCACGTTGTCTTCCCCCAGCTCTTCACAAAGGAAATCGATCAGAGCGCGCTTCATCGGAGAATCCTTCCCGGCGGCAATGCCGTCGAGCATGGAAAAGCTGAGGCCGCTTTCGTTTTCCGTGGAATACCCGAGCAGTAGAGGCTCGTTCCGCCTCCGGGCAATCTGCTGAACGATTTCCCTTTCCGCATTCTCCAGAAAATCCGGAGCATACACGTCGATGTTTCTCAGATAGTTGCGGAACCGGGAGACCTTGCGGAAATTCATGTCTTCTATGAAGGGAAGACCAATGTGAGTTCCCCATCCCCATTTCGGGGTGCTGTTGAATCCCCAGGAGATCAGACGTCTCCGGTTGACATCGAGTGCTTTTTTTCGAAAATTCTCTCCATATTTCAACTGCAGGTTCGCGGCGAGAAAGTTGACCATGCCCGGTCGGGAAAACGCACTGAATGGAGTGTTGGTTCGAGGGATTTCCGGAAGTTGCAGAAAAACGTTCCGCGGCGTTCCATCCGGCTGCGTCAAAGGGGTGGCATACCCTTTTTCATAAAAGTCCGGAGCGTCACAGCCGATCAGGAAAAAGCGATTCCCTTCCGGAGTGATGAACCACCAGCGGTCTCTGACCTTCTCCAGGCGGAAAAAGCCCGTTGCACGGAATTTCCGACCGTCAAGGATCCCTCCGTAACGATCGAAACGCTGTGGGGCAAACGTGCCGAACCGGATAAGCTGCGCCTCTTCTGCCGCGGCTTCCTCCCTGAGCTGCTGTTCGGAGGTGATTTTCCCCTGCCAGTTTTCCCCGGAATATTGTCCGAAGCGGTCCACTTGAACTGGGACCCCGGTTGCGCTGGCCAAGCTGGAGGCGAGCAGCGCAGTGAGAGCTGAAGTGATCGAATTTTTCATGCGGCACCTTTCTTGCGTCAGTCATCCAAGATGAAGTTCACGTTACAACTGAACGAAATGTTCGTTGAAAAGCAGGGTGAATTTGTTGTTGATGTTTCCCTTTAATTGATTTTCATTGAGCAGATTGACATGCCCGTCGAAGAACGCGGCACCGCTTTTGCCCGAATGAATCAGCGTGACTCCCGCACGGCAGTTCGAGTCAAGTATGGTGGTCGGTGAAAAAATATAACTGCCGGCACCGAGCGGGTAGGCATTGAACGGGATGGAAGCACGACTATCCGCGAAAAAAACGGTTTTACTGCTGTGTTTGACGGCGGACGGGCGGTAACTGACACGATCCGATTTTTCTTCTATTGTCCTGCACGAGCCATTTCCCAGTATCGTCTGCACATCGCTGTTCAAAACGTTATCGTCTTTACTGAAAATATACATTCCGTAAATTCCGTAATATGCATTTTGCAGGCTCGGCAGAACCGGGTCGGTGGGGCAGACTGCTGTAGTTCGGGCCAGATATCTGGGGAAAAAACTGTAGTTGCTGTTGACGCGCCCCCATCCGGTAAAATTCGCACGGTAGTTGGGGATCGTCCAGCCGTCGTGGTCGTCAGCGTAAAGAAACATCGCGGTAGTGAGTTGCTTGAGATTGTTGACACAAGTGGAGGCCTTTGCGGTTTCCCGCGCCTTGTTCAGCGCCGGCAGCAGCATGGCGGCGAGAATTGCAATGATTGCAATTACTATGAGAAGTTCAATAAGCGTAAAGGAGAATCGTTTCCTCCTCCGGATTGGAATGGAACGGGCAATGCTCATAACGAAATCCTTTCTGTTGAGTTGGAGTGTTCAAAGTTACCAGGCGCGGCGATGCTGTCACGCAGGATCAGATGGTTTTTCAGGCGGGTTACCGGCGGCGGAACGATTCCCCGGCGCATTTCGTCCAGCAACTGTACCGCCGTCTCGCCCAGCTCCTCCGCCGGCTGGCGGACGCTCGAAAGCATCGGATTGGTGAGACTGCATAGATCGTCGTCGTTGAAGCCGAGCAGTGAGAAATCCTCCGGTACACGCCGCCGGCCGTTGCGGATCGCCGCCAGCGCCCCCGGGCCCAGTTCGTCCCACAGCAGCAGCACCGCGGTCGGCGGTACTTCGCAGCTCATCAGCCGGTGCATCGCCGGATATCCGTACAACTCCAGACCGATGTCCTGCGGGCGCGCTTCCGCCAGATGCGGCCCCAGTTCCACCACCCATTCCGGTCGGAATTCAATGCCGCGCTCTTCCAGTGCCCGCCGGTATCCCCGGTAACGGTCCCCGATGGAGCCGGGCGCCGCGGCATATTCCATCCGGCTCAGGATGAACCCGATTTTGCGATGCCCCATGTCGATCAGCCGGAGCACCGCGTCATGAGCCGCCCGGAAGTTGTCCGTCGTCACCAGCGGCACCGTCACCCCCGGTGGAACGTTGTCCACGCAGACCAGCGGGACGCTCTCCGCTACCCGGCTGACCAGCTCGCCGTTGGGATGGCGCAGATAGGGCAGCAGAATGATGCCGTCTGCGCCGGTGTTCCGTGCCCGGCGCAGATACTCCGCCTCCCGTTCCGAATCGTTGCGCGTGTTGCAGGTGACCAGCGAGCAGCCGATCTGACGGGCGGCCCGTTCCACCCCCAGCAGCACCCGGTGGCCGAAGGAGTCCTCCAGATTGGAGCTGATGAAGACCAGCTGACGGCAGTTCTCCTGCGTGTTCCGCTTCCGGCCGTGGGTGACCGCGACGAAGGTGCCGCGGCCCCGCTCTGAGGTGATGACCCCTTCCTGCTTCATGGCGTCGAGCGCCTTGAGCACCGTCTGCCGGGCGACGCCGAACTGGCGGGCAAGATGCTCCTCGGTCGGCAGTTTTTCTCCGGAGGCAAACACCCCGGTGGCGATCTCTCGCGTCAGTTCCTCCCGGATCTGCTGGTATTTCGGTTGTACAGACATTGCCTTTTCCAGGTTGCTTGGTTGTTTCTGCTTTAATTATAGGAATTCCGTCGACGGAAAACAACTCCGGAACGAAAAAAAATTAAAAAAAAGAGCTCGATTTTCTGAAGTTGTATGTACAACTTTCCCGGGCGGCGGAGAAAAGTTTCCCACGCTTTCCGGGAATCCGGCTTGCAAGAATTTCGATGACACGGTATCTTATACTATGCTCATCGAGGAGACAACCATGGAAAAAGCAAAAGTATATTTCACCGATATGCGGGTTC
The DNA here is from genome assembly GCA_900551245.1 of uncultured bacterium. Taxonomy (GTDB): domain Bacteria; phylum Verrucomicrobiota; class Lentisphaeria; order Victivallales; family Victivallaceae; genus Victivallis. The sequence continues at coordinate 31,650 of URVC01000013.1, forward strand.
GTCCGGAAGGGCAGAACCTCCAGCAGAAACTCGCCGCACTGATCAAACGGGCCGGAATCGATTCGATCGATTTCCAGGATCGCTTCGCCGCGATTAAAATTCACTTCGGCGAGGCGGGCAACCTCTCGTTCCTGCGCCCCAACTTCGCCCACACCGTCGCGGATGAGATCAAGAAGCGCGGCGGCCGCCCCTTCCTCACCGACTGCAACACCCTCTACGTCGGCTCCCGGAAACACGCTCTCGAACATATCGAGACCGCCTATCTCAACGGATTTTCCCCCTACGCGACCGGCTGTCACGTCATCATCGGTGACGGCCTCAAGGGGACCGACGATGTTGCCGTGCCGGTGCCGAACGGGGAACTGGTGCACGAAGCGAAGATCGGGCGCGCCATCATGGACGCCGATATCATCCTTTCGCTCAACCACTTCAAGGGGCATGAAATGACCGGATTCGGCGGCGCGATCAAGAATCTCGGCATGGGGTGCGGTTCCCGCGCCGGGAAGATGGAGCAGCACTGCGACGGCAAACCCACGGTGGATCGCTCGCTCTGCATCGGCTGTCACGCCTGCGCCCGCATCTGCGCACACAATGCGCCGACTTTTCGCGACGGAAAGGCGGAGATCGATCACTCCCGCTGTGTCGGCTGCGGCCGCTGCATCGGTGTTTGCCCGAAAGATGCGATCCAGCCCTCCTGGGGGCAGAAAGAGGGGCTGATCGACAAGAAGATGGCCGAATATGCTCTCGCCGTGGTGCACGGCCGGCCCAATTTCCACATCAGCATTGTGATGGATGTTTCGCCGTTCTGCGACTGCCATCCGGAGAACGACGCCCCGATCGTGCCCGACGTCGGCATGTTCGCCTCGTTTGACCCGGTGGCGCTGGACCAGGCCTGCGCGGACGCGGTCAACCGCTGTACGCCGAATCCCGGTTCGCTGCTCGCGGAGAGCGCCGTTCACACCGGCGACCACTTCCATGACGTTTCGCCCTCGACTAATTGGAGAATCCAGCTCGAACACGCCGAGAAGATCGGCCTCGGCGTCCGGGAGTATGAACTTGTCCGGCTCTGAGACGACGCGGATCGAGCCGCTGGAGATCCTCCGGTTCTTCTACCCGGAGGATACCCCGCTCCGGCGGCTTCTGCTCAAGCACAGCACGCAGGTGCGGGAGAAGGCGCTCTCTCTGCTGGATCACTCTCCGCTGAACGGGGAGGTGGATCCCGCTCTGGTTGCCGCCGGTGCGATGCTGCATGACATCGGCATCGTTCACTGCCACGCGCCGAAGATCCTCTGCACCGGGTGCGAACCCTATCTCGCCCACGGCATCATCGGGGCGCGGATGCTGCGCGAATACGGCGCCGCCCGCGGCATGGAGGAGCTTCTGGAGCCCTTCGCCCGGATCTGTGAACGGCACACCGGCAGCGGCATCACCGCCGAGGAGGTGCGTCGCCAGCAGTTGCCGATTCCGGAACGGGACTATCTGCCGGAGACAGCTGCGGAAAAACTGGTCTGTCTCGCCGACAAGTTTTTCTCCAAATCCGGCGACATGCAGGAGAAATCCCTCGATCGAATCCGGCATTCGATGGCGAAGTTCGGCCCCGGCCCGGCGGAGCGCTTCGAGACGTTGTGCCGTTTCTGCGGCCTCGCCTGACCTATTGCCGGTGATCCTTCCACCAGGACCAGCGGAGTTTTTCCGGCTCGGGGTGCGGATGCTCCGCAAAATAGACGGCGAGCCGGAAGACGTAGAGCTGGCAGCGGTCCTCCTGAAACCTTTTGACCGCGCAGTCGTCCCGGTAGAGTTGTTCCGGATCCTCTCCCGCGAGGTCGGCAATCCGCCGGATGCCGATGCGGAAGAGATCCTGTTCGATGTTCGGCCCTACGCCGGGAATTTGCCGCAGATCGCTGCCGCCGCGCGGCGGGGGGAGGAGGTAGCGCGACATGTCAAGCCCTTCCAGCGCGAGAAGCCGGAACTTCCGCCGGAGTCCGCTCGCGAATCCGGTCAGGTTCCCGTCGCTGCCGACCACCCGGTGGCAGGGAATCAGGATGCCGACCGGATTGTGACCGACCGCACCGCCGACCGCCTGCGCCGACATGCGCGGGATTCCCAGCTGCCGGGCGAGTTCGGCGGCGATGGCTCCGTAGGTGGTGGTTTCCCCGCGCGGAATGCGGCGCAGCTGTTCCCAGACGGCGAGGCGGAAAGGGGTGCCGGTCAGATGAATCGGCGGCGTTTCGCCCGGATCCTCCCCCTCGAAATAACGTTCGAGCCACTGTTCCGCCGCTTTCAGCACCGGCAGGGAGGAGCCGGTGTGTCCGCTTTCCGCGGGAAGGGCGGAGGGAGTTTGATCAAGGAATTCCACCCCGGTCAGGAACTCTCCCCGCCCGGCAAGTGTGATTTCCCCCAGCGGGGAGCGGATATGCCGGAATTCCAGCGGGGCGGTATCGGTTCGGGAACTCTTCTTCATCGCATCACTCTCCCATCTTACAACATTCACTGTATACTATATCACCGCGAACGGAAAAGCGCCAGTCCGGGAACCGTTGCCGCAGAGGCGCAGTTTTCGTTCACTTTTCCGACTGCGCCTTGAAAACGGCGTGTTTCTGTGGTATCTTTTGCAGCAGAATCAAACCAAATCAAAAATTTACTGTTTCGAGGGTGTCATGGCGGCGAAAATTATCGACGGCAAGGAGATTGCCCGGCAGGTCAACGAGGAGACCGCGCGCCGGGTGGAAGCGTTGAAGGCGAAGGGGTGTACGCCCGGACTGGCGGTGGTGCTGATCGGCGACGATCCCGCATCGCAGGTCTACGTCAATTCCAAGGTGAAGAAGTGCGCCGAGCTTGGCATCTATTCGGAGAAACGGGTGCTCCCCGCCGACGCGACGATGGAGCAGGTGCTTGCCCTGATCGCCGAACTGAACGCCGATTCGAAAATCGACGGCATTCTCGTGCAGTCGCCGCCGCCGAAGCAGATCGATGAGGAAAAGGTAATCGCCGCGATCGACCCGGAGAAGGATGTCGACTGCTTCCACGAGCGGAACGTCGGCCGGCTGCTGATCGGCAAAAAGGATGGATTTCAACCCTGCACCCCCCGCGGCATTCTGGTGCTGCTGGAGCGTTCCGGCATCGAGACCTCCGGCCGCCACGCGGTGGTGATCGGCCGTTCGAACATCGTCGGCAAGCCGCTGGCGGCGATGCTGATGCAGAAGGCGAAGGGGGCCAATGCGACGGTGACGGTCGTTCACTCCGCCACGCCGGACATTGCAAAATACACCCGTGACGCGGACATTCTGATCGCCGCAATCGGCAAGCCGGAATTCGTCCGGGGCGACATGATCAAGCCGGGCGCGGCGGTGGTCGACGTCGGGATCAACCGGATTCCGGATCCGGCGACAGGGAAGAACCGTCTGGTCGGCGACGTCAATTTTGCCGAGGCGGTGGAGGTGGCCGGGGCGATCACGCCGGTTCCCGGCGGTGTCGGGCCGATGACGATTGCGATGCTCATGAGCAACGCGGTCACCGCTTGCGAGCGCCGGCGCGGATGAAATCCACTCTCTTCCGGTTGCAGGAACGCCGGAGTGGTGTTATTGTATGAAACAGCAACGGGGATGGAAGGCAAGGAGAAAAAATGACTGAGATTTTTCCTGAATTGGATGGTGTCGAACTTCCGCCGGAGAAGCACTCCCGGGTCGGAATTGTTTCGTTCGTGTTGAGCATTCTGCTGGGCGTGGTCTTTTTCGTCTCGTTCTGCATCTGTGTTTCGCTGACGCTGGAGACGCAGCGGCATTCGCCTCACGGGGCGGCGCCGGGGCCGGAGATGCTGCTGCCGGTCTGCTTCATGATGGGGGCGCTCTTCGCGTCGATCGTGCCGCTCGGACTTGGAATCGGAGGAATCTGCGAGAAGAATTCCAAAAAACTTTTTTCCATTCTCGGGACGGTCTTTTCCGGGATCCTGCTGCTGATCGGCATCGCCGGACTGGTGTGCATGATCGCGTTTCACGGCTGATTTCGGGAATTTTTCGGAAAAATCGCGCAATCCAGCTTGATTTTTATATGATTTGTGATTCATTACTGCGGAAGCAGACAAACCATGCTGACCGGGCGGAACATTTGTATCCCCGGGGAGAACATCAGATAGAGGAAGAAACGAATGAAGTATTACACCGAAGACCACGAATGGGTTGAAATTGTCGGCGATGAGGCGACCGTCGGTATTTCCGAATACGCCGCCGACGAACTCGGCGACATCACCTATGTCGAACTGCCGGAGGAGGAGGATGACTTCATCATCGGCGACCGGCTCGGCGAGGTGGAATCCGTCAACAGTTCTTCCGATATCTATTCGCCGATCAGCGGCACGGTTTCGCAGGTCAACGAGGCGCTGGTAGACGAGCCGGGGCTGATCAATGAGTCTCCGGAGGAGAAGGGCTGGCTCTGCCGGCTGATCAACTTCGACAGCTCCGAGCTGGACGATATGATGAATGAGGATGCCTATCGCAAGTATCTGCGCAAACTAGGCAGATAACGGAAAATTCCGGAAAAGAAAAAACGGACGGCGGCACAGGTGCTTCCGTCCGTTTTTCTTTCTGTATCCGGCTCCGGGCGGTTCAGACCTCGAGATTTTTCCCCTGCCGCAGACAGCGTTTGAGATAGCCGAAGGAGAGTGCCAGGATGACCGCCGGATAGAGAATTTCGGCTGTCCAGCACCAGGCCACGTTCAGGCGCAGCAGCTGGCCGATGATATAGACGGCGATGGTGTAGACCAGCAGGGTGAAGAGTTCGATTCCGAGTGCGGCGCGGGTTTTCCCGACGCCGGAAACCACGTTGAACCAGACGTTGGCGGGAGCCTGCAGCATGTGCCCGACCGCCATGACGTAGAGCGTGGAGCAGGAGGCCGCGATGAGTTCGGGATTGTCGGTATAGATGCGCAGCACCAGTTCGGGGAAGATCACCGAGAAGAGCAGCGGCGGCAGCAGCGCCGCGTAGGCGATGCCGGTCACCTTCCAGGTGAGGCCGGGAATGCGTTGGCTCTCGCCGGCGCCGATCAGGTTGCTGGCCAGACTGCTTGCGGTTACCGCAAACGCGTTGATCAGCATGAAGAGGATCGATGAGACGCTGCGGACGAGGTTGACCACGGCCAGCGGCCGTTCGCCCAGGTGCTCGATGACGACGAAGAAATAGAACCACACGCCGACTGCGAAGAAGGACTGCAGCATCGTCCAGACCGAGATGTTGAAGACCCGCAGGAGGATCAGGCGATCGAAAAACTTCGCTTCCGCCAGCCCGTACTGTGCGGTGTTCACCCGGAATTTGACGTAGAGGAGATAGAAGAGAAGAGAGATCGCTTCCGCCGCGACCGAAGCGATGGCGGCCCCTGCAATTCCCATTTCCGGACAGCCGAACTTGCCGAAGATCAGAAGATAGTTGAGCACCACGTTGCTGAGAGTCATGATCAGCGCGTTGATGGTCAGCACCCGGGTCCGGGTGATGCCGACGAAGAAGGCGCGGAAGAGGACTCCGGCGAAGGAGAAGAAGAGCCCGTAGATCCGCCAGTCCAGATAGGTCAGCGCGGCGTCGCAGACCGCGCCGGACTGGATGAAGAGCGGCATCAGCCGCGGCGTGAGAAGTTTCGAAAGCAGACAGATTCCCAGCGCCAGCAGCAGGAGAAAGGTGCCCGAAGAGAGGAAGATCCGGCCGATGCTGCGGAACTTCCGGGCGCCGTTCCGCTGGCCGATCAGAATCTGGCTGCCGATGCTGAATCCGAAGCCGGGCATGAAAATGGCGAGAAAATAGATGCTGCCGATGGCGGCGGCGCCGAGTTCGACTTCGCCGACCCGGCCGAGAAAGGCGGTGTCGACCAGTCCGATCAGGTGCTGCATCAGCGCACTGACCAGGACCGGCCATGCGACCTGCCAGATGTGTCTGGTTGAAAGATCCACGAAAAACTGCTCCGCAAAAGAAAGTCGGAGGCGGCTTCGTCGGAATGCCGCTCCGGTTGAACACGTTGATTGTATCTGACTCTGCCGGAAACGGCACGATATCTGCTTAATATATCAGTTCTACCGCGTAAATTCAAGGAAGAAGCCGGAGACCGACCGTGTTTTTTTCTGAATTCCGCCGGACGGGTCAGAATTGGGCCACGCAGTGGCGCAGCGCCAGCAGGGCGGCGCCGACGGCGGCCTCTTCACGTGTCTCCGGCAGGGTGAGCGGCAGTCTGAATTCCCGACGGATCGCGTGCTGGATGCTTTTCAGCAGCCGGACGGCGTTCCCTGTGCCGGAGACCTCCCGGCGCCCCTTCAGCAGTTCAGGTGGAAATCCCTCCTTGAGGTTGCGGACGATGCCGAGCGCCAGCGCCGCGCCGAGAGCGCCCGGCGTCGTGTTGACGAGTGAAAGTCCGCTCACTTCGCCCCGCAGGGCGGGATTCCAGCGCTCTCCGAGAAAATTCGGAGCGACGGTGAGCTCCGGTTCTCCTGCTTCGAGCTGTGCGAGTGCGAGGGCATCGAGATGGTCGAGCAGTTCCCCGCGGGGGAGCTCCGGTTCGCCGAGGTCGCGGCGGAAGTTGTTGACGGTATCGGCCAGCCAGGCGAAGGCTGCGCCGCCGCAGAGAGGCGCCGCAACCAGCAGGGTGCGGCCGCCGGGGAAGGGGCGCGCTTCGATCCGCTCCGAACATTGTTCCGGCGGATTGTCGGTCACCAGCGAAAGCTGTGCGCCGGTGCCGAGGGTGAGATGGAGTTTTTCTTCCGGATTTTCGCCGGAGCTGAGGATCGAAGCCTGGTTGTCGCCGATGGCGACGATGACCGGAGTCCCGGCTTTCAGACCGAAGCGCCCGGCGGCTTCCGGGGAGACGTTGCCGGCGGCGGAGCCGCAGGGGCGGAGTTCCGGCAAAAGGGTGCGGGGAATTCCCAGCGCTTCGGCGGCGGCGAAGTTCCACTCCCCCGCGGCGGCGTCATAGAGGCCCCAGCTTGCCGCATGGGTGGGGTCGCTGAGGATGCGGCTGCTGCCGGTGAGGCGGGCGACCAGATAGTCGGCGAGCGGAGCGGCGAAGGTGCAGTCGTCGAGTTTCCTCGCTTCCGCGAGCCGGGCGAGTGTGGCGCCGCCGAACCCCTCCCGCAGGGTGAGGCCGGAACGCTGGTGGAAACGACGCAGCCGCTCCTCGCCGCAGCGGTGATCCTGCCAGGTGATGAGCGGTGTGATTCCCTGCGGACCGCCGAGCAGAACCGAGTGCATCTGCCCGGTGACGCCGATGGCGGAGAGGTTCTGCAATTCCGCGGCGGGCAGCCGGGCGAGGAGCGCGGCGACACAGTCGAAGATTTTCTCCACATTCTGTTCCGCGCCGCCGGGTTCGGCGGAGAGGGCGGCTTCATGCGCCATGGAGGCGACGGCGGAGGTGGTGTGATCCTCCCGGAGGAGGACGGCGGCAACCTTGGTGGTGCCGAGATCGATTCCCAGAGTGGTTTTCATAGATATCATCCAAACAGAGTTGCTTGCATCTTGTTTTCGTTCAGCAGAGCGGCGAAATGCTCGAGAAGTTCCCGCGGCGGCGGTGTCGCCCCTTCACAGGGGTAGTCCACGCCGAGGGCGCGGTACTTGGGCAGGGCGATATGGTGCTGGCGGAGCAGTTGGACCCGGAGCGGTCCGTACGGCCGCCGGGCCTGCAGATCCCGGCAGACTTCGAGCAGGGCGGCCTGTTCTTCCGGAATATCGTTTACGCCGGAGATGACCGGAATCCGGAGGACGAAATCCGGCTTGTGCTCCGCCGCGAACCGGAGGTTGTCGAACACCTGTTCCAGCCGGACCGGACCGGGGTGAATTTTCGTCTGAAACATCTGCTCATTCGCCGTTTTGAGGTCCGAAAAGATCCAGTCCGCCGCCAGAACCGCCTCCCGGTAGGCGGGGGTGGAGGCGTTGCTCTCCAGCGCGGTATGGATTCCCGCTTCCCGGAGCAGGGCGAGGGCGGTGAGCAGTTCCGCGCTCTGGAGCGTCGGTTCGCCGCCGCCGAAGGTGACGCCGGAGATGAAATCCCGCGCCGCCACGGCTTTGTCCCGCACGGCTTCCGGCGAGAGGTCGCGCCCGGCGATGACGGTCCGCTCCGGATAATGGAGCGTCTGCGGTTCCGCGGAGAGACTCTCCGGCGCGCCGCACCAGTCGCAGCGGAAGTTGCATCCCTTGAGGTAGAAGACCAGCCGGGTCCCCGGACCGTCGAAGTCGTTGCTGTAACCGGAGTCGAAGATTCTCATCCCTTCGGTTCCTCCGGGGCGATCCGGTGATCGTGAGCGACCCAGGTTTCGCCCTGTTTCCGCTGGTTCCGCAATGCCTGAAAACAGGCTTTGGCCAGTTTGTCCATCGGCTGGCGGCAGCTGACAATGCCGGCGGCCTGCGCTTCCGGGGTGCCGTCGATGCTGAAGAGCGGCACTCCGCAGTGGAGATAGCGGAGCGCGGCGGGGTCGTTGACCGCGAAGATGGCGCTTCCGGGCGGGAGGGGTTCCGGAACCCCTTCGGTGAAGTCGATCTGGTGTGCGGCACACGCCTTCCGGCAGAACTCCCGCCGTTCCCGGCTGGTGTCGATGTCGAGCGCACAGGGATCGGCGAAGAAGATGTGCCGGATTTTCTCCGCCGCAGCCCGCCGGATCAGCAGGCGGACCGCCGCTTCGTTGTCCAGCCCGACGTAATCGGCGATTTTTCCCGGGTGAATCCGGTCGAAGAAGACCAGATTGACCCCGAGAATCCGCAGCCGCAGAAAGAGGTTGAAATCGAGTTCTCGGTCGATGCCCCAGACCACCAGATCGCGGACGCCGTGGAGCACCAGCCGCATGACCGCCCGATTCTGCTCGGCGCCGGTGGCGGCGGGTTCGAGCGCGGTGATCACGTCGCGCCGGGCGGCTTCGCGGCAGAAGGTGTGGAGAAAACTCCGGGCAAAGGGGTCGTCCAGCGGCACGAGCATCCCCACGGTCTGAAGCGCTCCGGCGGCGGCGGCAAAGGTGGAGTTGACGATGCCGCCGACCTTGGGTTTGCGCGAGATGATGTGACTTTCTTCGAGCCGGGCGAATGCACGGCGGATGGTGATGCGGCTCGCCTGAAAGCGCTCCATCGCCTCCTGCTCGGTCAGAAAGCGCTGCCCGGGCTGGAATTCACCGGTCAAAACCGCTTGAAACAACGCTTGATAAATCTGTTCCGTGAGCTGCATATCATCCTGTCCTGCTGTGATTACGCGACGGTTTCATCCGCATCCAGACGGGCGATGATGTCGTTCTGGATGGCGGGTGAAAGGTCGAGAAAGTTTACAAACGTCCCGTGAATCCGCATGATGTAGACGCCGTTCGGGGCATATTTTTCCGGTTCGGCGAGCACCTTGCGCAGATTCCGCTTCGAATCGATATTAAAATAGACGTAGTAGGGGGAATTTTCCACTTCGTCATGGAACCGGAAGAGCGGTTTGATGATCTTTTCGGTGAAAATCTTCATCTTCTCCGGAATGTCCCGGCCGTTGCGGAACACCTCCGGCGAGATGCCGAGGTGCGAAGCGTAGCCGCCGAGGAAATCGCCGAAGTTGATCTTCCGTTCGCTCAGAAGCTGATCGATTCTGCCGCTGTGCGCGCTTTCGCGCCGCGGGTCGATGCCGTACCCGAGCATCTCCCGCGCCGGCCGCCCGTCCGGCGTCGCTCCCACATGGTAGCCGTACAGGAGATGGGTGCTCGGCGTGGAGAAGTCCGGCAGGAAGGGGCTGCCCGCCGGATTGCGGAGCGCGTGAACCAGATCGCTGACGCGGTGCGCCAGCTGTACCGCAAGCTCATCCGGTTCGGAATCGTCGTTGCCATATTTCGGCAGCCCCTGCAGATAGGCGCGGAACGATTCGGCGCCGGAGAAGTTTTTCCGCAGCGCTTCGAGCAGTTCTTGCGCGAAGCCGGCTCGTTCCGCAAGGCCGTGACGGACTGCGACCAGCGAGTCGGTAACGACGCTGAGGCCGTGGATCAGACAGCCGCTGGCATGGTAGGTCACCCCCGGGTGATGCGCGTCGCGCATGTCGTACCCGCTCTTGAGCCCCTCCATCAGCGCTGAAGTGAAGGGGACCGCCTGCAGCGCAATCGCTTCCGTGCAGCCGTTGGCGGCCTGTTCCATCTGCTTTAAGATCCACTCCAGCTGGCGGAAGAACGCCGTTTCGAGATCGGCCAGCAGCGCTTCGTGCGAGGCGTAGCCGAGCTCCTGCGTGTTCCGGGCGAGTTTCGCGCCGGAGAGCAGGGAACAGCCGTCGTTGAGCGTCAGCTCCAGCACCTTGGCCAGATTGAGCCAGCTGTTGGTGGTGTTGGCGCTCTCTTTGCCCATGATGAGCGGCTCCTGACAGCCGGCGATCGAGTAATCCGGCATGTCGGCCGGAGCGATACCCTTGCGCTCGAGGATGCGGAACATCATGTCGTCGTTGAAGAGCGATGGCGTCGAGTGGCCGGGCGTGAAGAAGAAATTGCCCATCGCCTGATAGAGCTGTTCCGGGGTGCCCCGGTGGAGTTTCACCGACAGTGCGGGCTGGGGATTGTTGGAGATGCGGAACGCTTCTAGCACATGGTACGACATGGCTGACGTGAGGTCGTTGCCCTTTTCATCGCGACCGCCGACCATGATGTTCTGCGAAATCGCCCAGCACCGTTCCCCGACCATCAGGAAGGCGAGGAAACTGCGGACCAGCTGAACCGCCTCATCCGCCGGCGTGTCCTTGAGATAGGGCGCGAGGATCCGGTCGAGGTTGCCCACCGAGAAGGCGTAGGGGTTGGGGGCCTGTTCGAGGGTCATCACCTGCCAGAGCAGTGCCGCGCTCTGAATGGCTTCGTGCAGATTGCGTGCACCCTGTGCCGGCACGTGCGAACAGGCGGCGGCGATGCCTTTGAGCCGGAGCACTTCATCCGGATCGGCGGCGCGCTCCTGCTGGAGTTTTTCCGCCAGTTCGGCGTAGCGCCCGGCGAGGATCTCCGCCGCCTCCAGCGAGGCGCGGATTCCTTTCGCTTCCGGGGCGAAGGGGAGCGTTTCGATGCCGTGTGCGAGGATCGGGCGAAGGTCCGGAATGGTGTGGCCGGTCACCGGTTCGACGAAGAAGGCGACCTCCTGCGTGAGTTTTCCGGTGCGGGCGTAGACCTGTTCCAGCGCTTTGACGAACGGCGTTTCGCGGTAGTAACGGCGGACCTTTTCCACCCGTTCGCGCGGGAATTCCGCGTCGGGTTCGAGATCGTCGTAGATGGCGACCGGGTCGCAGTATCCTGCGAAGGTCTCCACCTGGAAGGCCGGGTTGATCAGCGCGTAGCTCGGGCTGAATGCGTCATCCTGCGTGCCGGCGATCACACTTCCAGCCGGAATGGAGAGTTTCATGCGCCGGATGCATTCGCAGAGGATGGCGGGCTGATGTTCCGGCGCGTCGGGATTCGCGAACTTCCGGCGAACCTCCATCTTCAGCTCCTGGTATTCGAACCAGCCGGTCATCCGCTTCTGCGCGAATTTGTATTTCAGCAGTTTGTCGATTCCCGATGCGTAGAGTTCCGCACGATTTTTCATGGCTCTCTCCTCTCTGGACGTTGCGGGGGATGCTTGTTTTTTTTATTTGTTATATTATATTATACTATAATACAAATAAAATTCAACCGGGATTTTGAAAAAAGAGAGGAAAAGGAAGATGACCGGAGCTGTGAAATTTCTGCCGAACCGGGTGTGGCGGGTCTATCGCGGAGGGAGCGGCATCGATCTGCTCCGGCGGGCGGAGAGGGCGGAGGACGGCCATTTCCCCGAGGACTGGATCGCTTCGACTTCCCCGGCGAACAACCCGCAGTATCCGGCGGCGGAGCAGGGGCTGAGCCGGGTGGCGGCGGCGGGTCGGGAGATGCTGTTCGGCGACTGGCTCGCGGCCAATCCGGAGGAGACGCTGGGGCGGGAACATGCGGCGAAGTATGGCGCAAATGCCGCGTTGCTGATGAAGATTCTCGACGCCGCCGAGCGGCTGCCGATTCAGGTTCACCCGAGCGTGCCGGACGCCCGGCGGTACTTTCATTCGGAGTTTGGCAAGACCGAGGCGTGGTATGTGATTTCGACCCGCGAGGTCGAGGGGGAAGCTCCCTACCTGCTCTTCGGATTCAACGAGCGGCTGGATCGGGAGCGTTTCTGTCGCGAAGCACTGGCTGGAGCGTTCCCCACGGGGCAGGGGATGCTGCACAAACTGGCGGTCCGCCCCGGCGACTGCTTCATCGTGCCCGGCGGCACGCCGCATGCGATCGGTTGCGGCGTCACACTGATCGAGGTGATGGAGCCGAGTGACCTGGTGGTTCAGCCGGAGTTCTTCTGTGGAACCCAGCGGCTCTCCGACGCGGAACGCTGGAGCGGCGCCGAGCCGCTGGATGCCCTGAAGAGTTTCGACTTCGTCTCTGAAACGGAGGCGGCGTTGCGCGCCCGCTGCACGCCGGAGCCGGAGAGGATCGATGAATCACTCTCCCGCATCATTCCCGGGCGGATTGCCTGGTATTTCGAGGTTCAGCTTCTCCGTTGTCGCGGAACATACCGCTTCTTCAACCGGGAGAATCGTCACCGGGCCGGTGTGGTGACTGCGGGGGATCTCGTGCTCACCGATTCCACTGGAACGCTGGAACTTCATCGCGGCGATGCGTTTTTCCTGCCTTACTCTCTGAAGGATTGCGAGTTCCGTGGTGTCGGCGATGTGGTGTTCGCTCTGCCGCCGGCGCTGGATGCCCACCGGAATTGATTGTGCAGGAGCTTATTCGGGCAGTTTTACCTTGCAGACGGTGAGCCGGGTCGGTTCCGGCAGCGGCGGTTGCCGGGGCTGGTCGCGGTTGGCCGGGAGCGTCTCCCAGCGGAGAAACCAGCTCACCCCCGGTTCGCCGGAACATCCGGCATCCGGGAGCCAGTTCCGAATGAGGCCGGGGAAGGTCTGCTCCATCGTCTGCAGTCCAGCTGGACAGGTGGTGCGTGGCGGGAGGGTTTCGCGCGTCTTGAGCGTCACCGGATCGAGCAGCCAGCAGCCGGATTCCCGCCCGACGAATTCAAAATCCTGCAGGAGCGTGCCGTCCGGCTGGAACCGGACCGGCGGCGCAAATACCATCTGCCGGATTGAACCGCCGCCGGAGAACTCCCACCGTTCCGCCTTCGGCCAGTTTCCATGTGGAACGAGCTGATGCGGGCCGTTTTGATTCAGACGGAGGGTGAAGATGCGGCTCGCGCCGTCGCGGTCGTACAGGTGAAAGGAGAGAATCGGCCGTTTCCCGCTGTCGAAGCCGATGCTGCCGCACATGTTGATGAGGCCGCTGCCGCGGGGCGCCGTCGGAAGGACGACGATTCCGAGGGAATCGCTGGTCATCGGCAGGGAAAGGGGCGTGCCCGCCGAATTTTCCCAGTGGCGCAGATCGCGGCTGCGGGCGTAGCAGAGATCGTGGTTGGTGGCGCAGTCGCCGTTGTCCCGCCAGACCCAGGCGAGGTGGTAGAAGCCGTCCGGACCGGCGACCGGACCGAAGAAGTAGGCGTTCATTCTGCCGTTGCCGGAGGTGAGCGGCTGATCGAGCAGGCGGGACCAGCGCCCGGTTTGCGCGTCGTAGACGTTGTAGATTTCGTTGCCGCAACCGCTTGCACCGTATCGATAGTGAAAGATCATCTCCCCCGCCGGACCCGTGAGAAAGCGCGGGTAGGTACAGCGTTCTTCGCAGTTCCCGATCAGGGAGCCAACCTGCTCGATCGAGCCAAGATCGTGCGGCCGCTTCATCTGAAAATAGAGGAGAGGCGAGGCGTGCATGTTCGCCGCGATGTGCAGACATCCGGTCGAGTCGCAGAAGAGCTGGATCGTGTTGTGCGAGTCCCAGCCGACTGCAGTGTCGAGTTTGCGGTACTCCCAGTCGGGGGAGGGGAGAGTGCGGGTGGCGATGACCAGTTGCCGTTCGGCGTTGTAGTATCCTGCATACTGCCGGGGCGGCGTGGTCAGGAGGGCAAAGTTCACTTTGTGGCCGGCCCAGGCGGTGCCGACGGGAATCTGTTCGAGGAGAACCGGGGAATCTTCTTTTCTCATTTTTCTGTCAATGACTTGCAAATAGAATGGGGAGGGCGCTTAATCCAGATGGAACAACTCTTCCAGGGGAACCGTGGACGGTCCGCAACCGTCCGGATCCGGTTCGAGCAGTTCGGCCATGGATTCCTGCCAGCGCTGGAATACCGGATCGCGGCGCAACGCGTCGAGTCGTTCCGGGGCCGCAACGATGCGCTGCGCGAAGAGCGTGCCGCTTCGGGAATCCAGCCAGATGGTGTAGTCCGCCACGCCGGCGTTTCGCAGGGCGCGGAGCATATCCGGCCAGATTGCGGCGTGGCGGCGGCGATACTCTTCGGCACAGCCGGGGCGGAGTTTCAGCAGAAATGCGTTTCGCATGGAATCAGTTCTCCTGCTGCGTTCCGCGGGTGATCCAGTAGACCATGACGCCGCCGGGGAAGCTTCCGGGATCGGCGGTGAAGGAGAGTGTGCCGTTGCGGAAAGAGGATTTGACCACGCCGCAGACCGTTCCGTCGAGCCGGAGTGCTTCCACTTTCGGTGTCGCTTCGCCGTCGAGCTTGAGCGAAACCTTCGCCGGGGCGCGGCGGACGAGGTGCGGCAGTTTGCCCCATTTGAGCAGATATTGTCTTTTTTCCCCTTTGAAGGTGGTTCCGCTGTCGAGCACGTCGGTCAGGTGGAAGAGCAGGAGTTTGCTGCTGCGGGCGACCGGAGCGTCATCGAGCGAGCTTACACTCACCGTTGTGGGGTAGGTAACCTGTCTCACCGTCAACGCTCCTGCAGTGAGATTGCCGGAGGCGAGAGTGGCGCTCAGAGTGCGCGGCGTTTGAATCGCCAGCGTGTTTTTCCGTGAGTCGAGCCGGAGCTCTCCGGTGGAACTCTCTGCGACTCCGGTCCGGAGCAGCGTCTGCCGAAGCGCCTGGATCTTTCGGTTGGGAAGGGGGGATTTCCCTTCCGCTTCGCTGGATGAAATTACTTGCACACCGGGAACTTGCCGATCTCCGACCACGGTTCCGACTCCGGCAATCAGCCCGAGGCGGCTGAAGTCAAGCGGATACTCCAGCGGCATGTTGGAGTTCCAGAAGTTCTTCGGCACGTTCCAGGCGAAACGCTCCTTCGAAGGCGACACGTCGCCGCGGCGGAAAAGCAGCATCACCAGCCGGTCGGAGAGCTGGGCCAGCGGCTCGTTGGCAAAGTCAAAAGTACTGATGGGCATATCCTGCCGGATGTTCCGGTCGTTGTGCGACCAGGCGAACTGATAGAGTGCATCCCAGTTCTGCAATGCGGCGTATCCGCCGATCACCGGCCCGCCTTCGGAGCGGAACTGGTTGGGAACGCAGAACTTGTATTCGGTGATGCTGAACGGTTTCCCGAAGAGGCGCGCGGCGAAAAGCTGTTCCGGCACCTCGTTGCCGAGGTCACTGATACTGGAACGCTGACGGTAGAGGCCGGGCAGTTTCCATGGGTTGATCGGGAAACGCGGATGATCCTGATACTTATGGTCATCGACCGTGTCGAGTTCTTCGCGGCTGAGCGCCAGTGGAATCTTGTTGTGCATGTTGAGGTCGGTGCGCAGCGCCTTGAGACCGAGCTCCTCTTTGAGGAACTTCGCCTGCTCCAGAATGCTCTCATGCTGAAGCGTGTAGAGAAATTCCTGGAAGCGGCGGTCTGTCGGCCCTGTATTTCCCGGTTTTTCTCCCGGATGGTGCCGGGCCAGCCATTGGGGATACCGTCTGCGGTATTGTTCGGCGATACCCGGTTCCGCGGAAAGTTTGGCGTAGAGATTGTTTTCATTGGTGAAGCTCACGATATAGAGCGCCGGGTCCTCCGCCCAGGTCATGCCGGTGTAGGGATTGCGGTGGCCGAGCCAGCGGCGGGCGAACTCCTTCCAGTTCTCCATCGCCGCGCGGCTGATCGGCAGCAGCGCCTTCATCTGATATCCTTTCCCGTTCGGAACCCATTCCGGAATGTTGTCGCCCGCTTTCAATCTGCGGCTGACGAAGACGTCGGTCGTGATGTAGATTCCCCGTTTGCGGCAGGCGGCGAAGAGGTATTCCAGCCGGTCGAGCATCTCCGGATCGATGGTCAGCGAATCCGGCGCCTCTTTTTTCACGAGAAGGTTGTCGTGATGGTGGAGGCGGATCGCGTTGTAGCCGTGCCGCGCCAGTCGTTCTGCGAGTTCATCACTCTCCTTGTGAGAGAGAAACTGTGCACGATTGCAGAGGTTCACGCCGACGAAACGAATCCGTTTTTCCGGTGCCTTTTCGAAAGTGAAATGGCCGTCCGGCGCGACGACGACCCGGCCGTATTTGCCTGCGGGCGCGTCGAGCATGCCGGAGAAGTCCAGCGGAGAGCCCGGCTTGATCGTTCGGGAGGTGTTCAGCCGGATCCATTCTTTCTCTTCGGTGATGACGACCGGGCGGTCGTTGCCCTGAAGCGGAATCGCACCGTCGGCGAGAGTAAGGGCAGGAATCAGCCAGTATTGATTCCGGACGCCGCGGAGCGTCATCTTGACCGGATCATCTCGGTCGAGTTTAAACTGCGAGAAGTAGAGTCCGATTCCCGCATTGCGGTTATCTCCCCGCCAGACCACGACTCCGTTGGGGAGATGATCCGGATTCCACCAGTTGCCGACATCGCGGTTTGAGATAACGGCAATCCGCTGAATGGAACCGTCAGCGAAGAGAACTTCGAATTCTCCCGCCTTTTCCGGTCGAGTCCAGCCGGTAGCGTGGAGTACGAGGAGGTGACTGCCGCAGCCGGAGACGGGCAGTGAAACTTCCCGCGGAAAATTTCTTCCGAGTCCGATTGCCGCTTTCCCGTTGTTCTTCGCCGGATCGATGATCTGGAACCGGGTGCCGCCGACCGGAAGGGTCCTGAGCGTGAAGCTGCGCAGATCGTTGTGCGGCCCCTGATCGGTCCATCCGCCTTTTCCGTCTCCGGGAAATTCGTCGGCAAAGCCGATGTTGGCCGCGCGAATCAGGTCGATCGGCGTTCCCTGCAGTGGTTGCAGACGGAGCAGAAGGGACAGCGCTGTTTTCTCTCTGAACCCGGTTGACGGCTGGAAATAGAGGCGAACGGAAAAGGTGTCCATGCCGGATGGGCGGTTGTCCCGGATTTTCAATTCACTTTTTCCTGAAACGGAGAGACGGGCGCCGCTGTCGAGCGGAATGGTGACCTGGCTGCATTTACGTTTGGTGATGACTTCGATTCGTTCTTTTTCCGGTTTTTCCGGGAGAAGGAACGGTTTACCGTCGATCGTAACGGTGCGGACTGCGCCGGAGATGCGGAACTCCAGAAACAGACCGAAAAGTTCGACCGGTTTCGAGTCTGCGGTGAGTTTCGCGCGATAACTGAATGCATCAGCAGACCGGGGCAGAAATTCGGCTCGGAAGGCGGCGTTCCGGAAACGGCCGGAGAAGAGAATCGCTTCTTCTTTCCGTTCCTGGCGGGGGGCTTGAAGCGTATCAATGGAGTACGACGGCCCGAAGTTGATCAAACGGAATACCGTCTTTTCAATTCGGAAGGAGCCGTCTTTCGAGACGTCGAGCCAAGAGGGCAGGGGGATGGCCATGACGGAGAATGCCGATAGAGCCAGAAATGTGGTGAGGAAAATGTTGCGCATGAATCGTGATTCCCTTAAAGTTGTTTACTGATTGTACCAGAGATTTTTCACTTCGTTGAACGGTGGCGGAATGACCACCCACGGCAGGGCGCCGGAAACGAACGGCGCGGAGGAGACGTTTCCGGCGGCGAAAAGAACATTGAGGCTGTTTCCGTGACGCATGGAGAGTTCTCCATACTGATCGCCGCGGGAGGTCTGGTTTTTGAGCCAGCGCCAATAACCGGTCTCGATCCAGTTTCCGGAAGTATCAGTTGCCTGAATGTCGAACAAGAGGACTTTTTCAGACGGGTGTTTAACCTGATTGAAGCGGGTGATTCCACTGTCACTCTGCGGCTCCGGGCGATAGCGCTGAAGAAGTCGGTAATACCAGCTGATTCCATAGTGCGGTTTCTGAATCCACCAGTCGCTGCCGCTGCCTGTTCCGGTGAGATTGAATTGTCCGGTCTGGGCAGGACAGAGAAACTGATGGATAGAGAGGTATTTACCCTGTATCATGCCCTCAGTATCATCCCAGTCGTTGTCTGCCAGAAGATTGGGTCCCATGAGAGAACGGGGCCACTGCATGACGGAACCTTTGCCGATATTGTAGTCGGCAGGAGGAAGTATATCCGAGTGATCCCCGGCATAAAGTGCGAAGGCAAGTCCCTGTTGTTTGAGATTGTTGGTACAGCTGATGCTTTTGGCCCGGTCCCGTGCTTTATTCAGCGCCGGCAGCAGCATCGCGGCGAGAATCGCTATGATCGCAATCACGATGAGGAGTTCGATCAGAGTGAATGAATGGAAAACTGCCGCCATGTGGTGGAACGATTTTCTCGTC
Source organism: uncultured bacterium (assembly GCA_900551245.1). GTDB lineage: Bacteria > Verrucomicrobiota > Lentisphaeria > Victivallales > Victivallaceae > Victivallis. Next base: position 50,100 of record URVC01000013.1, read on the forward strand.
ATGGATGTTCTCTCCTTCCGCTGTTTTACGGGATTCCGTCTGGTCATATTATACCGTGAATGAAAGAGTTTTAGAAGGGCAAAAAACAACATAGTTTGAAAAATTTGAAAAAAAACAAAATCAGCCATTCCGGGAGATGGATCGCAGAGTTTTCCGATATTCTGCCGGAGTTGTTCCGAACTCCTCCCGAAAGAGCCGATAGAAGTGGGAGAGATCGGTAAAGCCGGAGCGTTTCGCCACTTCCGCCACCTCAAGTTGGGTTTCCTCCAGAAGATGCCGCGCCTCCCGGAACCGTCGTTTCCGGAGCGCCTGCGAGATGGTCAACCCGGTCAGGCGGCGGTAGGTGCGGCTCAGATGGGCGGGGGTAAGTTGTGTCGCCAGGGCAAGATCCCGGGGATGAAATGTCTTGGAAAAATTCCGTTCGATCTCCCGGTCGATGATTTCCGCCAGTTGGGTGTGCTGATTCCGGCGACAGAATTTTTCCTGAAACCGGCAGAGCTGAGCCAGCAGAATTTTCAGATGGGCTAAATTGATCCACGGCGAATTCGGGTCGCGGTTCTGCTGTTCCCGGAACATCCGGCGGATGAGAGGGCCGACCTCCTTCCCCGCTGGAACCGGATGCACATGATGCGCTTCCGGGAGCGGCTGGAATCCGGGCGCACAGGCCGCCAGCATTCCGGAGCGGTCAATGATGTTGTGCTGACACTCCGCCGCGATTGCCGGGGAGAAGATGAGGTCAAAAATTTCCAGTTCCGGAGTCTGGATCTCGTAACTGGTCTGGTCATCGGGGTGGACCAGAAAGAGCAGTCCCGGTTCCAGATGGAACTGAATATCGTTGCAGTAACACTCCGCTTCACCGGAGACGATCCAGGTGAGTTTGAAGAAATCCCGCGAGGAGCGGTGCCCCTCCGGATCGGCATAGTGGCCGAAAGGGTGATGAAAATGGAGCACGGCCAGCCCGTCCCTCGCATCGTCAAATGCGCAGGAGCGAAATTTCAATTGACGGATAGAGCGTTTTGTCATGTTCTTCTTCTCCTGCTGGGGAACGCTGGCGATTTTTTTCCTTTTAGTACGATGGCGGAATTATGGGTTGCTACAGGTAGCGGCCGGTGCGGCTCTCCGGCGTCCGGGCGACCGTTTCCGGGGTGCCGGCGACGACAATCCGCCCGCCTTCGCTCCCGCCGCCCGGACCCATGTCGATGAGAAAGTCGGCGTTGCGGATCACATCCAGATCGTGTTCGATCACGATGACGGTTGCGCCGTGTTCGATCAGTTTCTGGAAGACGCCGAGCAGAACCCGGACATCCAGCGGATGCAGTCCAATGGTGGGTTCGTCGAAGACGAAGAGTGAATCCTCCTGCGTCCGGCCCATTTCTCCGGCAAGTTTCAGCCGCTGCGCTTCGCCGCCCGAGAGGCCGGGCGTCTCCTCCTCCAGCGTCAGGTAGCCCAGCCCGAGATTCCGGAGCGTCTCCAGCCGCTGGCGGACCATCTTCCAACCGTCGCAGAACTCCACTGCCGTGTTGATATCCATATGCATCAACTCCGGGAGCGTCCGGAGTTCCCCGCGGCGGTTGGCGAGGTGGATCGCTCCCGCCGCCGCCGCATAGCGGGAGCCGTGACAGTCGGGGCAGGGGATCTCCACGTCGGGCAGGAATTGAACATCCAGACTGATCGTGCCGGTTCCATCGCAGCCCGGGCAGCGCAGTTTGCCGGTGTTGTAGGAGAAATCCCCCGCCTTGTAACCGAGCTTCTTCGCGTCCGGAGTCGCCGCGTAAAGTTTGCGCAGTTCGTCGTGGACATTGGCGTAAGTCGCCACCGTGGAACGCACGTTGATGCCGATCGGCGTGGCGTCGATCAGCTTCACCTGCCGGATTCCTGCCGGATTCACCGCGAGGATGTGGGCGGGGAGCTTTCGGCCGGCGATGGCGGCCTCCAGCCCTGGGATCAGGCTCTCCAGAATCAGTGTCGTCTTGCCGGAACCGGAGACGCCGGTCACCACCGTCATTCTTCCTTTCGGAATGTCGACCGAAAGCGGTTTCACCGTGTGGATGGCGCCGGTGTCGAGATGGATTTTCCCGAGCGAAAAGAGTTCGTTTTCCGGTGTGCGCGGGCGGATTTTTTCTTCCGCTTTCCCGGAGAGAAAGGGGCCGATGAGCGAGGCGGGATTGCCGGCGAGTTCGGCAACGTTCCCCTGTGCGACAACATTTCCCCCGGTCGAACCGGCGCCCGGACCCATTTCAATGATGTGATCGACACCGGAGAGGATCTGCGCGTCATGATCGACCAGCACGACCGAGTTGCCGTCGGCGATCAGGTCGTGCATGACGCCGGCCAGTCCGTCGAGGTTGGCCGGATGAAGGCCGATTGAAGGTTCGTCCAGCACATAGAGCACGCCGGTGGTGCGGTTGCGGACTGCCCGCGCCAGCTGCATGCGCTGCCGTTCTCCGGTCGAGAGGGTCGAGGCGGCCCGGTCCAGCGTCAGATAGCCGAGCCCGAGATCGAGCAGCCGCCGGGCGGCGGAGCGGAATGAATCGCAGATGCTCTCCGCCATCGGGCGCATCTCTTCCGGCAGAGACGCGGGAACGCCGTCTACCCAGACGCAGAGGTCGGCGAGGGTCATGCGGCAGACGGCATCGAGGGTGATTCCGCGCACCTCCGGCGTCCGTGCCGCGGCGGAGAGCCGGGAGCCGCCGCAGTCGGGGCAGGGGCTCTCGCACAGGAAGCGGGCGACCCGCTTCATACCGCTTTCGTCCTTGACTTTGGCGAGGGCGTTTTCGACGGTATGGATGGCGCTGTAGTAGGTGAAGTCGAGTTCTCCGGCGGAGTCGGTGTTTTTCGAATGGTAGAAGATATGTTTTTTGACCGCCGGACCGTTGTAGACGATCTCCTTTTCCTCCGGCGTCAGTTCGGAGAAGGGAACGTCGGTGCGGACCCCCATCGCCCGGCAGACATCGACCATCAGCGACCACATCAAGGTTTTCCACGGGGCGACGGCGCCCTGATCGATGGTAAGCGATTCATCCGGAACCAGCGTGGAGCGGTCCACCGTGCGGACGATTCCGGTGCCGTCGCAGGTGCGGCAGGCCCCCTGGCTGTTGAAAGCGAGCTCCTCCGCCGAAGGGGGAGTAACGAGGGCGCCGCACTCCGGGCAGCGCAGTTCCCGTTCGGCGGCGACGGCGAGCGATGGTGCGAGCCGGTGGCCGTTGGGGCAGCGGTGACAGGCCAGCCGGGAGAACATCAGCCGGATGCTGTTGAGCAGTTCGGTCCCGGTGCCGAAGGTGCTGCGGATTCCGGGGACGCCGGGGCGCTGGTGGAGCGCGAGGGCGGCCGGAACGTAGAGCACCTCATCGACATCGGCCTTCGCCGCCTGAGTCATCCGGCGGCGGGTGTAGGTTGAAAGCGCCTCCAGGTAGCGGCGGGATCCCTCCGCATAAAGAACGCCGAGCGCCAGTGAGGACTTGCCGGAGCCGGAGACTCCGGCGATGCCGACGATTTGGTTGAGCGGCACATCCACATCGATGTTCTTGAGGTTATGGACACGCGCACCGCGGACTTCGATATGATCTTTCATCGGGAAAAGGCTCTTCTTTGCAAAAATTTATCTGTCGTTATACTATAGCATGAAACAGAAAAATTTTCTCTTTTGCCGATGCGGAATTGCATAAAAAAGGATATGCCCATCTCTGCTGTTGCCGCTGCCGGCAGAGATGGGCAGCACCTTTTGTTTCAAAACAGTTTCCCGGGGATGTGCAATCACTCTTCGATGCGGAATTCAATGTTGTCAAGGAAAATTCTGTTTTCCTGTTCCGCCGGAGACAGGTTGTACTGCAATTTTGCCATCCTGTCCAGAAGTGCCGGGTAGGCGGCAGTGTCAGTCGGAACATCGAAGCGGAAGGAGTACTGCTGCCATTGCTCGTTCAATTTGAAGTTGGCGGAGGCATAGAGATGTTTGCCGCCTTTGTGAATCCGTGCTGAAAAATTTATGATTCCGCGCAGAACGGCAGGATGTTCCGCTTTTGCCCAGAAAATCATGTTGACCTTCCTGCCGGGAACGATCGGCAGATAAATGCTTTCCATGGTGAATTTTTCGCCCGCTTTCGGGTGTAGTTCCAAACTCCGGCATCCGGATAAGAACGCCGGGCTCGGGACAATGTTGATTCCCTCAAAAGGCGCAGCATTGACCCTGAAGAAATTGGCGGGGCGCGTGTTCCCCGATTCAAAGTCTCCATCCGGCAACAGATTCTGCTCCAGTTCCGCCGGCAGAACTGGTGTCAGGGCGGCGTTCCGGATGAAGACGTTGCCGCCGGAGCCCGGATTCATGCTGAAACAGATACGTTTCGCAACAGCATCCATTTGAGCTGGAACATATTGCAGATATCTTTCATATTCCGCCGCCGGATGCCATGGGATATATAGAGTGTCCTTTTTCTCCTGCGGATAGTCAATGGATACGAATGTTCGGGGAACTCCCGCTTCCGCTTTCCCCTCCCAGGACAATTTGTAAAAGGTATTTGCTGTCGGAGAAGGAATTTCTGCGACAAGGCCGGGCCAGCCTTTCCCGGAATACTTGACGGAGAATTCGCCTGTCCCGATCTTCTGCCAGGGCGGGTTTGCCTTGAGATCGAGTTCTGCTCCATTCAGGAACAGTGCACTGGATGCGAGGGTGCCTGTCAGAAAAGAGAGGATTTTCATTTGCTTATTTCTCCTTCTCCACAATGGTGAAATTGCAGCGGTCGCGATAGAGTTCCGCTTTGCCGGAAAGCGTGGTCTCCCGGAGTTTTTTCCCTTTTGAGAAATCATTGATTTTTACATCGAATCCCAGATATCTGCCGGTCTGCCGTGGAAAACTCAAATCAAAACGATAACCGGCGGGTGTCTGTTCCAGTTTGAAACGTGCGTCGTCACAGGAAAATTTCCCCATCGATGAGAGTTGTTGTTTCGCATGAGGCGCAACGAAAAGTCGGAAGGTATGATCCGTGTAGTTGTGAGGATGGCGCATCGGGGTGACTTCCGGACTCGAGTCGAAAAACAGTTCCACGGAATCCGTCAGCCAAGGCTCCGCATTTGCCGGCGTCCCCGGGCGGGTCGCATCCTGTACTTCCAGCGAAAGCCGGACCGTGGTCTTGTCAAAAGAGATCGTTCCTGTCGCATTCTCCATGCGGAATTTTCCGGAGCTTGTCAGATGACGGTTGCGGATAATGTCAATCGGGAAGGAATGGAGACGCCCGCCGCTTGCAAGCTGAATGGTCGTCTTGAGGGTGTCGTTCCCCCCCTTCCGCAGGGCAATCGGGCAGGTGGTGTGCCCGGAGGCCATCTGGAAAGGAACCGGTTTTTCTGCCGCCGGCGAACCCGACAGGCCGAGAAATCCACTCTGCGTTTTCTCAGATGTGTTGTACAATGTCACCAGCAAAGTATCTCCAATCCGACGGGCGAGCGGAGCGACCAGAACCGGCTGTCGCAATTCGGGTTTCAAGTTTTTCAGACGGTTCAAAAATTCTTCTTTTGTAAGTTTGCCGGGCTTCAGATAGAGGGGGGCGTCCTCGAGTTCTTTTTTCCCGGGTTTTTCCGAATTCCCAAAGACATCGTAGACGTCAAATTCGGAGAGATCAGCGACAACTCCTTTGATTTTTAAATAATTCCAGATCGCGGCGACGGCTTCCCCTTTTTTGTCATAGACGTAGCAGATTCCTCCATTGGAATACCGGAATTTCCCAATGGGTTTCGCTCCCTCGAAAAAGCGGGCAAGAGCGTTGTAGGTCACGAAGTTTTCAGAGGGGATCAACTCTTGAAAGTTCTTCACCGATAGCATATTCGGTGTGAGTATCCTTTTCCAGAGATATTCTCCGGGGATCGCGATGGATTGTTGCACCCCTTCGCCGAGATCGACGAGAAAACGCCATGCCACATGATGAGGCTGGCATAGCGACTCCTCATAGGAATTATGTCTGGCATTGTGGTCAATCAGGTAATAGAGTTCCGTATTCCACAGGGGCAGAACACGATGGGAAGCCATAAATTTCCTAAGATCGGCAATGTATTTGTCTGCCGGGTAAATTGCTCCGAGTTCACGGCCTCCATACGGATGAAAGCTGAGAGCCTGCACATAGTCGAGCCCGCCAAGTTTGATGCACTTTTCCATCCATGGATAAGAAGACGAGGCGTTGAAGTCGCTTGATAAACAAAACCCTGTGATCTTGGCATCGGATTGCACACTGCGAATTGCGGAGCTGGCAATTTTCAGATATTCCACATAAGTTTCCGGAGAGAGATACAGATTGGGTTCGTTGGTGATTTCATAGACGGGAACCCGGCCGTTGATGTGCTTTACGGTCTGCCGGACATAGTTTTCAAAAAGTTTCCGGGGAGGCAGAAGGATGCGATCTTGAAGGCTTTTGATGCAGTTGGGCGGGTTCTCCTTGACGTGTTCCGCAAGCGGAAGCACCCACAGGGGCAGATTCTGGTTCTGCCATCTGGAACGGATATCATTTTGGATGAAGCATTGTCCGATGACCGGAAACAATGTGATGTTGTTTTTCTCATATAAATCGAGCTGGCGATCCAGATGGGAAAAATCAAATTTCCCCTGATTCCATTCGACCGCGGGCCAGTCGACGCCGCGAACCCCTCCGTCATGGTCGCGCATAATCCGGCAACCGGTCTTGCTCAACAGCTCAATGTGTCTGCCGAAAGGCGCATTGAAGCATTGGTAGGAAGGATATTTCGTCTGCGGATATTGCTGAAAATAGAGCCCCCCGTTGAGTCCGACCACATAATCGCGGGTAATGTCGACCGGTGCCGCTCTGTATTCGCCGATGACCGAGTAAAAACCATCATGAGAAGACAAATTCTTGCCGGAGGTTTGAACTCTCACGGAACCAAAACGTTTCAGCGCTTCCGAAAAATGGAACTGCTTCGTCTCCCCCGGCGCCAGTTCAACGGTGAATTTTTTTTGGAAAAGTGTTTTTTTTCTGTACTCGTCCACGCCTTTGACGGTAATGTTTTCCTTGTAATTGCGGGGGCCCGGATTGAAAACCTTCAAGCTGAATTCTGCTTGATTGTCCACCCCTGCCGTATACAGATTCCGGTCGGGAACGGTGATCGCTTCGACCAGACCGGATTGCGGCGCATTGACTCTGGTAAGCTTCAAGTCGTCGAACCACAGCGTGTTGGAGGTTGCTTCGTCATGTTTTCCGGGACGGATCAGAATGTGATAATAACCGCCTTTTTTCGTGGTGAACGTTTTGCTGAATTTTTTCCACTCCACATCGGTGTTGACCATGATCGATTCCGCCGACCACGTCGGATCGACCTTGAAAATTCCGAGGTAAACCTTTTCGCCCGCGTTGGCGCTTCGAATTTTCCCTTCAAAGTGATAGGTCGTATCGGCTTCCAGCTTAAATTCCTTGGAGAAAATATTGTAATTTTCGCGATAGGGATTCGCCAGTTTGAGGGAGTTTTTACCGCAGTTGTCAGCTCCGGAATCCAACTGAAGCGGAATGAAGTTGAGGCGCAAATTGGTATCGGTCCGCAGGTAACGTATCAAGGCGAATCCATCCGTCCCCAGCTCGAAGGAGCCGTTGAAGGGGAGGGCGGACGCATATAATCCCGCCCCCAGAAATGCGATGGTTGAAAGTTTGTGCAATGTCATGATTTCTCTCTTTTTTTATGTTTGGAAGAGGTAAAAGAATACGGAACTTATTTCCAGTATATGCCGGGAGATACATCCGGAATAAAATGCGCCAGAAAGGTGTTGTTGTCGAAACGCAGAAAGTCGAGAGTTTCCACATGCCCATCTACAAAGAGCAGATTATCCCGCTTGAGATGACGCGCCGCCAGCCACTCCATCGCAACGCTGATATTGTGATAATTGCGGGCATTGTTGGTGTCTTTGAATACACTGCCGGTGGAAAGGTTGATATTGGAAACATCCCAGTAGGTTCCGACTGCGGCTGGGCGACGGCATCTGGATAATTTTTTGAACGGATACTTATATTCTCCTGTGCTGTTGTCCCGGTATCCACCCAGACGCAGATTCCACGTCAGATTGGTGATCGGATAGCCGGAACCTGCACTGGAGCCGTTATAACGGAACAGCTCTTCCTCGGTGCCGCCGGGACAGATGAAAATGGATTTTTCGGTACATTTGCTCAACTCAAATTCTCTTCCGACGGCATACGGCCAGAGGCGGGTGATCCAATTGAGCTCATAATGAATATTGCTGCTTCCCCAGGCACTTAACGTTGCCGGACACCACCAGTCATTCTGATCGCCCGCATATGAAATTGCCGCTGTGCCAATCTGTTTGAGATTGCTGGTACAGGAGATTTGCTGAGCCCTGCTGCGCGATTTGTTGAGTGCCGGAAGCAGCAAGGATGCGAGGATGGCAATGATTGCAATAACGATAAGAAGTTCGATAATTGTAAAACATGATATGTTTCTTGGAGATGAATGCACAACCGGTTGATAAAGAGTCTTCATTTTGTTTCGCATGACATACCTCATATGTGTTGACGATCTCTCTTTCGAACTATGTTTCAACCTCATCAATGACCGGAAGGAATGCAGAACAACAGATCTGCGGCACGAGCGGTCGGATAATCCGCAAAAACGTCATAGCGCTCTTCAAAATCGTTTACCATGGAACAGAGCTGAATGAATTCAACCTCGTCCCAGGCCGCGATTTGTCGGAATGGCCATTTCTCCGGCCGGCAAAGGTACGGCGCAAGATAGTGAAACGCTCGATTGATCCCCTCGTCCCACAGATGAAATCCCCATTGTCTGGCATAGACGTTGATCCGCATCAGCGCAAGCAGGTTGAAGCAACTGTAACTCAGTGAAAGAGTCCTGACAAACTCGAACGGTTGTTCTCCCTGAAACGTAATTTGATTCTTCATCCGGGGCAGTGTTTTTTCTTGAATCAGTTTCTGGGCAAGTCCTTCGAGATCAAGGAATGCGCACAGGACGGTGATTTGCGCATCGTGCCAGCTGCCGTGGTTGTTGGGGGAATTGACTTCCTGCCGGATGAGCGGGCTGCTCAGAATCCAGAGCAGATAGTCTTTGAGCCAGGAACGGAATTCCGTGAGATCTGCCGCGGTCCACTCCTTGTTTTCCGGAAGAGACGCGACCGCCTCGATCAGCTGGCAGAGCGGATGGAAATCGATGATTCCGCCACCGTTTTTCCCTTCTCCTCCCGGTGCAACCTGTGCGTATTTCAGATGCGGTCGCATACAGGTTGCCGGCTCGATAAACCAGGTTTTCAACAATCTTCCCGCCTGTTCGAAAAAACGGATGTCGCCGGAAAGATTTCCCGCCGCGACCATAATGGTTGTTCTGCGGCAGAATGCCATCCAGCGGACGATGTCGCATACTTCGAAATCGGGGTTGATGCATCCGTCGCGATAGATCCACGGACCATCGGGATTGTCGGGGTCAGGAAAGGAATATTTGGGGATGCTTGAGTAGTCGTGTGCATCGCCGAAGGGAGTTTTCTTCACCTTCTGGGTAACGGATAACGGCTTGAGCGACAGGAAGGATTCCGCTTCCTGAACTAACTCCCGGATCAGTGGGGCGGGGAGGGTTTTCTTCTTTTTGTTCCAATACTCCGGCGTGCAGACTGGACCGCTCATTTGCCCTGACCCTCCTTGTGGTGGCATATCTGATTGTGATGTGTGGATTCTTTCATGGCAGGACGGGTGGATTGCCGTTCGACGAGTGTCATGGGAACTGTGATGGAGGAGAATTTTTGCGATGGGTGATGGATCATGCGCAGCAGAAGTGCGCAGGCTTCTCGAACCAGGGCCCGGTTGTCGAAGGAGGCCGTGGTCAGCGGAACCGTGGAACCGTAGAAGAACTCCTGATTTTCCAGTCCGGCCACGCCGATGTCAGCCGGAACTTCAACACCTTTTTTCGACAGTTCCCGAATCACCTCTACCGCCAGAAGATCGTTGGGAATGAACAACGCATCCGGACGCTGTGCCGACGACATCAGCTCCCAGAGATGGTTTTTCGTTTGCGGATTTTTGATATTCCATAACAAAGGAGGAAGCGTCGGCAGCCCGGCGGCTTTCATCGTGTCATAATAGGCCTGGAGTCGAGGCGCGAAGCTCGCCTGGTTGAATTCATTGACGTCGATTGTCACAGCGCCGATGCGGCGATAGTCGCAACGGAGCAGATGGCGCATCACATCGCAGCTGCCCTGATAAAAATCCGGAATTACGCTCGGCATTCCTTTGTGATCGCCGAGACTGGAGATGAAGACGCAGGGAATTTTTCTGGCGATCAGCTCGTTTTGCATCGGCGTGCGCAATGTGATCAGCGCCCCGGCAAGCTGGTTCATCTGGTCGGTGGAAAGAGATTCCTCTTCATTCAAGGCGAGGTCCACGAAGCCGGCTTCCCGGACGATGCGCTGAAAACAACTGTAGCGGAGAAGATCTTGCGGGGTGAGCTGCGAACTCTCCTGACAGTCCGAGATGTAGACGATCAGTTTTTTCTCCATTTTGCTTCTGGCGTCGCCGGTCACGAAGATGCCGTTCCCCTTGGCGGTTTCCAGATAACCGGAATTCTTCAACGACTGCACGGCCCGGAAGGCGATCACGTAGCTGCAACCGAACTCGCGGCTCAGCTCCCGGAGCGACGGAAGTTTTTCGCCCGGAGCGTATTGCCCGCTTTTCAACTGTTGGAGAATCCCTTCTTCCACCTGTCGGACCAGCATGAAAACCTCACTATGCAAGGAGTATATTTGCGTATATCACTTGATGGCAATATACAGTTGTTTTTCAGGAAATCAATCCTGCAGTTGAAAAAAAGAAAGATTTTTTCTCTGTCGAAAAGGAGGTGACACAAAGAAACGTCGACAAGAAGAGAGTAGGAATACCAAGATGACAGGCGGCCGGAAGGAGTTTGCGATTGTACACTCTCGCGATGTTGTGGAAAATCCTGTCCGGAAAATTGTTTTTTCGAAGAGCGGCAGTATATTACAGAAATGTCCGGAATCAGCAGGCAGGAAAGATGGGGAGCAGGAGCGCCTCCGGTTGCGGGTATCGAAAATTCCGGACATCCCGCAGGCCGCCTGACTCGCCGCTGACACACAACATTCATCATACAGACTATGAACTCCATCCTTGACCGTTTTTTTCACTACTCCTCCATGGGCAGTTCCCTCAGAACGGAAACCATCGCCGGACTCTCCACATTTGCAGCGATGGCATACATCATCTGCATTCAGCCGGCGCTCTTTTCCGGACAGATGACGGGTACCGCGACCGGAATGCCGTTCGGTGCACTGGTCACGACGACCTGCATCGCCTCCGCCTTCGGGTCGATCCTGATGGGCCTGCTCTCGAACTATCCGATCGGACTTGCACCGGGGATGGGGACGAATTTCTTTGTCATGTTCAGCGTCATGGCCGCCTGTGCCGCTGTCACCGGCGGAAAACTCGGAGATCCGGTTGTCTGGCAGACCACGATGGGGGTTGTGCTGATTTCCGGCATTCTCTTTCTGATTATCTCGTTCACGAAACTGCGGCAGATGATGCTCCGTTCGCTGAGTCCTTCGCTGAGAATCGCCATCGTGGGGGGAATCGGTCTCTTCATCGCGCTGGTCGGTCTGAAAAACGGCGGCATCATCGCCGTGGAAAACAATCTGATGACGCTGAAGACCTCCATCGCGGACCCGCCATCGCTGATCTTCTTTGCCGGCGTGCTCACGATCACGGCCCTGCAACATTTCAAAGTGCGCGGCAGCATCCTGATCGGCATCCTTGTCTCGGCTCTGGTGGCGTTTCTGTGCGGAAAGATCTCGTTTCACGGCATCGTCGGGCTTCCGGCTGATCCGATGCCTCTGGTATTCAAGGCGGATGTCGCCACGGTCTTCCGCCACCTGCTCGAATTGCTGCCCTTGATTTTTCTCTGCTTCTTTATGGATATGTTCGATACGATGGGGACGGTTCTCGGTGTTGCGACGAGCGCAAAGTTGCTGAATAAAAACAACGAAATCGACCGGATTGAGCGGATTTTCGCCGCCGACGCGACTGCGACCGTCGCGGGGGCTCTCTGTGGACAGAGCACCGTCACCTCCTATCTGGAGAGCGCCGCGGGTGCGGAGGCCGGCGGAAAGACCGGTCTCACGGCCATCGTGATCGGCATCTGCTTTCTGCTGGCGATGTTTTTCAGCCCGGTCATCACGGCGGTTGCGGGATATCCTCCGGTCACCTCCGGCGCTCTGGTCGTCGTGGGGGCGATGATGATGCGTTCCGTCTCGGAGATCCAGTGGGACGACTGCACCGAAGGAATTCCAGCCTTTCTTATTTTCGCCGGCATTCCCTTCAGTAACAGCATCATCGGCGGGGTTTCCGTCGGGATCATCCTTTACCCGTTCCTGAAAACATGCTGCGGAAAAATCCGTGAACTTAACTGGTTCATCTGGCTTGCCGCCGCCTTTCTGATTTTGTATCTCATCCTGCTCAACGGCAAATAATCGCGCCCGGGGGAGGGGGACGTTTTTCTCCGCTTCTCCCCGGCGTGGGAACCAAAATTTTTCGACCTCCTGCCGTTTGCATTTCGTTTGTGCATTGATTTTCAGGCACTTTGACGGAAAAAATCTTCGGGCGCACTGTCAGATCTGCCAGAATTCCTGGCGATATATGCGCGGGGATACGCCGTAGTATTTCTTGAAGAGATGAGAGAAGTGATACATATCCTCAAATCCAATTTCCGCGGCAATTTCCCGTACCTGTTTTTCCGTCATGCGCAGATCCATGGCCGCCTTCTCCAGTTTCTGCTGAAGGATGAAGTGCTGGGGAGAGCTGCCGGTGAATTTCCGGAATATCCGCCGAAAATGCGACAGTGAGATATTCATTTTCGCCGCTTCCCGTTCGAAATTCCACTCTTTCTGTAAATCGAGGTTCATTCTTTTTACAAGTTCCTCCAGCTGACGGCTCTGGTGGATGAAGGGAAGTTGATGACGCTGCAACTGAAGTTGCAGGTCCAGCAGAATGTTCTCCAGAAGATTTACTGTTTCCGGGTAACGGTTTTCCTCGCGCAGCCGAATTAAGGTTAACAGATTTTCCCGGAATGCGTGCACATGCTCCGGTATGACCGGCGGCATCTCCACATCGATCAAGCCGTGACGGCAATACTCTTTCGCCCGGACTCCGGTGAAACAGAAATAGAGAAAGTCATGGCGCTCCCGATCGATAAGATCATATTCAAAAAACGCTCCGGGATGTGTGAGAAAGCAGACCGGGCCGTCGAAGTTATATTCGCGCCTGTGATTGATCCGCAGATGCACTCTCCCGCAGAGATTGAACTGAAGTCCGAAATAGAGCGGCGTGTGTGCCCGGTGATGACCGTAGGGAACTTCCCCTGCCGCCGGGAATGTCAATCCGTCGAAGAAATCCATTTCTTTCTCCCTGTTTGATGCGCGTAAAATACAAATTATTGCTCAAATAGCATATTTTATATTCTTTTTTTCTAGATATAATATATGATGAACGATATTGTTGTACAAATTTTTTTTTACAGAAAAATTGCGTTGCAATAAAAGATAAAAAACACATCAAAGAGGAATTTCTGGATGTTACCAGAAGAGAAACTGGAGGTTGTATGAAGTTCTTTGGAGCAGTATTGACATTCGCAGTTATCATAACGGTGACTGCGGTGGAGTTTCCCGCGGGAATCCATGTCAGTAACTTCGGCGAAATGAGACAGGGGGAGTGCGAATTCCAATTCAAGTTTGCGGAGGAATCCTGGCGCAGCTGGAAACTGAACGCACACTGGCAATCCATGAAACGCGAAAAATCGGCCGGAAAACTGGTGTTTTCCGGTAGCCTGGCCGGCGGAACTGTCAGCGAAACCATTCTTCAGACAGGGAAAAATCGCTATGAGATTCTCGGGCAGGCTGCCTTTCCCACCCCGGTGCGCTGGGAACTGCTTGCGGCCATTCTCACACTTCCGCCTGAACAGATTGCGATCACGGTCGACAAAAAAACGGTTGCGATCCCTTCGCTTCTCAAAGAGTTGTCCCTTTTCAAGGGCGTTGCGAAAGAGGTGATCGTCGATCTGCCCGGCGGAATGCGTTACCGTTTCCACGGCAATATGAGACTGGAAATTCAGGATAACCGCAAGTGGCAGAATACGATCGGAATCCGCTTCTTCTTTTCGCCGTACCGTGGGAACATCTCTTCGGCGAGCCTGAAATTGAACCTGGAAATCCAGCCTCCGGAATTCTGTAAAGTGGAGCTTGACAAGGCGGCAAACCGCACCTTCGAGGACAGGGACGGTTCCGGCTGGACCGGACAGGGCGCGGCCAACGATTTGAGCATGATCAAGAGCGGATTGCTTGAATATGCCCGTGTTCCCTTCTGCATCGGCGCTGACCGTAAGGCGATCGTTGCCGGCCGCGTCGCACCGAAGACGGTTCGACTCGAACTGCCACCCCACTCCCGGGGAAGTTTTCAGGCGATTAATTTGCTTCATGCCAGTGCGTGGTCTCCCGTATCCGGGAAAACACTTGGATTCCTCGATGTCGAATACTCTGACGGCACGCAGCAGTCGATCCCGGTACGCTCCCGCTTCGATTGCGGCAACTGGTGGATCAGCAATTCACTGCCGAATGCTGCAATCGCCTGTCGTTTCGACAACAATGCCGCGACGGTCGGACTTTACGCATCGAGTTTTTCGCTGGACCGGAACGATCCGACCGCGATCACGTTCCGCATCAATGAACCGACCGCATGCTGGATGGTCGCGGCAGTTACACTCAGCAACCGCCGGATTCAATTCCCCGGCAATTCCGATCAACCGCTTACGATGAAAGCGGATTCGACCTGGAGACGGATTCCGTATCGCAGCCGCATTCTCGCCGGTTCGCCGCTGGATTTTTCCCATACCGGTGTGCTCGATGCTCCAGCCGGAAAGTACGGGCGGGTCATTGCGGCACCGGATGGCACGCTCACGTTTGAACATGCGCCGCAAGAGCGTCTGCGGCTTCTCGGGGTCAATCTCTGCATGATGGCGTCTTTCCCCGATCACAAGGCGGCCGATGAACTGGTTGAGGAGTTGGCAAAGCGTGGCTACAACAGCGTGCGTATCCATCATCACGACAATTTCATGGTTGCGAAAGACTCTGAAAACTCCTGGACGCTGGATCCGGAGATGCTGGATCGTCTGGATTACCTCTTCGCCAGCTTGAAAAAACGTGGATTTTACGTCACGACGGATCTTTTTACCAGCCGTAGACCTCGGGCGGGGGACGGGTTTCCGCTGGAAAAAGGAACGCCGGATAGTGCTTTCTTCAAAGCGACGCTTCCGATAAACCGCAACGCGATGGAGAGTTGGAAAAAATTCGCCCGCAATTGGATGCAACATAAAAATCCCTACACTGGCATGCGTTGGGCAGACGATCCTGCGCTCTTTTGTCTCAACCTGGTCAACGAGGATACACTTTCCCAGCATTGGCACCGCTATGCCGGACTGCGGGAGCGTTATCATAAGCTCTTTCAGGAATGGCGAAAAGGACGTCCGGCCGCCGAGCAGAATATGCTCTGTTTTCTTGAAAAATTGCAGGAAAAAGTTCTGGATGAACAACTTGATTTTGTTCGTAATGAATTGAAAGTCAAGGCGATGCTGACGAGCTTAAACTTCGTTAATTCGAGTGCATTGACCCGATTGCGCAGTAAATTCGATCTGGTGGACAATCATCAGTATTTTGCCCATCCGCGTTTCTCCCAAAACGCCTGGCGTTTGCCGGCTGACTACGATCAGGGATCGGCAATTCGCCGTCTGGCGCAGAATCCGCGGTTGATGATGCCGACCCGCATCTTCGGCAAACCCTTTCTGGTTACGGAATACACCTTCTGCCATCCCAACATTCACGTCGCCGAAAACGGTCCTCTGATCGGCGCGTACAGTGCACTCCAGAACTGGGATGGTCTCTGGCGGTTCAGCTGGGGGCATTCTCTCGACACTCTGAACGAGAAGCCCATGATCGGCAACTTCAACATCAGCAGTGATCCTCTGATGCAGCTCAGCGACCGGATCATCTGGGCGCTTTTTCTGCGTGGCGATTTCGCTCCGGCAAAAGAGAAGATTTCCTTCTGCGTACCAGACAATCCTTATGGTAACAGCACAATGATGCCTTCCTACCCGCCGGAATTCGAGCAGCTTGGACTCCAGGCACAGATCGGATCACATCCGGAGGGGAGGGCGCTTCCGCGTGGCGTACGGCGCTATCGGCAGGGAGAAAAGGTCGCCGGAGAGCCGCGTCTTCGCCTCGATCGTGAAGCGGGGACTTTCGCTGTCATCACGCCGCTCAGCGAGAGCATTACTTTGCCGCAAGGTTCTCTGGCGGCCGGTCTGCTGCGTGTCAGCGGCGTGGATACCTTTTCAACCATTGCGTTGATCTCGCTCGACGGCAACAAGCTGGCCGAGAGTGGAAAAGTGCTGCTGATTCATCTTACCGATCTTACCAATGAGGGAATGCGGTTTGCCAGCGGCTCCAAAACGCGCCTGGTCAACAGTGGCAGGTCGCGGTTGCTGTTGCGTCGCGGTCGCGCGCGGATTGAGTTCAGAAGTGCTGCCGGATGGCGTGTTGCTGCACTTCGTAGTGACGGAAAAGAGCAGGGGGTGGTTTCAGGAAAATCCGTCGATGGAGTTTTCTCTTTTTCCATCGACAATACCCGCTTCCCGGAAGGGGTGATGGCGTACTGCTTGACCAGGGAATGATTGGTGTATCAGAAAAAAGACAGGATCCAGGAAAATACGGGGAATTTTCAATGAATCGTCATTTTTTTCAGTGAAAAATGATGTTGATCAAACTATTATGAAGACCGGTAAGATGAAAGGAAAAACCGATATGAAAATCCATGCTTTCACTCTGTCCGCTGTTGGCGGAGAAGGGACAAAGGCAGATGAGGCCGCCCGTTTCCACCGAATTTTTACCCTGATCGAACTCCTCATCGTAATCGCGATCATCGCAATTCTTGCCGCCCTGCTGCTCCCGGCTCTGGGCAAGGCGCGGGGAAAAGCGCGCAGCATCACCTGTGCGAGCAACATCAAGCAGCTTGGTTTCGCCAATTTCAGTTATTCCAGTGATTTCGATGGCTTTGATGTTCGCCATAAAGGCGACCAATGGTCCCCCGGCTGGTACCAGAATGCCCAGCTCTACACCTATTATGGAATCGATAGAGCTTCCATTGAGGACCCGGCCAGACCGTTGCTGACGAAGGATGAAAAGGGGCGTGTACTGCCGCTTTCGATGATCTGTCCGGATAAGCCGATGGTTCCGCCTTCAGAAGACGGCAAGTATCTGCTCTACGTCTACGGGAAAAACGCAGAGGGACTCTATCGTTTGAGACCGGAAGATGCTGAGAAAAAAACCGGCGGCGGTGAATGGTATTACATTTACAATTATGGACGAATCAAAAATCCTTCGAATAAATACCACCATATCGAAAGCGTCAACAGCAACAAGAGCGGCAGCTGGAATCTCGCACGGGATACGGCCTCCTCCACTACCCGGTTTCTGACGACGGATGGCGTTCATTTCATCCACAACGGGCGGGCCAATGCGGTGATGTTTGATGGACATGTCGAGGCGCATTCACAACCGGAGATGTACAGCAAGGCCGAAAAAATGCGCTGGTATCCGCGGGCAAACTGACTTGGAAACGGTTTCGTTATATGGCATCGCTGCTATCAGCGATGCCGTTTGGAGCCGGGAGGCTGTCGGTGAGCGGCTCTCGAGGGGGTTTACAGTTCTTCCAACAGAAATACCTGTGATTTGCCGGGGGCGGCCCCGGGCAGAGAGAGCATTCCGTCCGCCCTTGCGGCACATTCCGATTCAGCCCAGTCGTGGTAGAAATCGATCCGTACCAGATGGAAGCGGGCGTTTTCGGCGCCGCGCAGATGGAGTTCCAGAGTGTCCGCGCCGGATTTGAAGTCGGAGATCAGTACCGATCGTTTACCGGATTCCCCGATTCCCGCCAGAATCTGGCAGTTGTGATTGCCGGTTTCGGTCTTCACCCGTTCTCTGCAACGGGCGATCCGGGTGAACGTCTTCAGCGTGTAGAATAGTTTGAGCGGCTCGCCGTAACTCCACGCTCCCCAGGCGTTGGAGAGTTCGCCAATCGTGTAGTGATACCCCATCGTGAGCGGGGAGTCCTGCCAGGCGGTCAGCAGCGCCGTCGCGAACACCGCGGCGTTGATGCCCGGAATTCCCTCGATCATGTCGCAGTAGGCCTCTTTCGTGAACCCTTTGTACCAGTAGTGCCACTCATTCAGATGCAGTTCCGTTTCCGTAAATCCGTATTCATCCACCAGCGCCCGCACCTCCTCTGGTTCGTGGATGATTTCGTCGAGGTCCCCGGCGTAACGGTGCCAGGAGAAGAAGTCCAGCGGCACCTGACGCTCCCGGCAGTAGCCGAGAAAGATACGCGCGTTTTCATCGTTGCTGCCGGGGCGGACCCGCGCCAGCGCCGGGCCGCCGACCTTGACATGGGGGAAACGCGTTTTGATTCTCTTTGCGGCAATCTCATAGAGGCGGCAGTACTCTTCCATCGAAGAGTTCCACATGTTTTTGACGATGTCCGGCTCATTCCAGATCTCCCAGTAGCGGATGTTCCAGGAGAAGCCGTTGTTCCACCCTTCGTTGTAGTGGCGGATGATGTTGATGCAGATGTCGGTCCATTTTTCGTAATCATCCGGCGGGAAGGCGTAGTAGTTGTTGAGCGAATGCTCGATCGAGGTCCCCAGCCGGAAGAAGATCTCTGACCCGCCGGCGCGGATGGTGCGCAGGTAGTCGTCGGTCTGGATGAAGTAGTAGTTGTCCGGATTCTGCGCATCGGCTTTCCAGTTCCCGAAGATGTGCTGAATATCGACCAGCCGCATCCCCTTGTTGCCGAGCGGAGCATCGTGCACCCGGGTGATCGGAACCTCCAGCTCGGCGAACTCCCCGACGAATTTTCCATCGTTGCAGTAGCCGTTGCTCAGCATCGGCCCCAGATTGCCGCCGTTCAGGCGACGGATGCGGCCTGACGTTTGCTTGAAATCGGCATACAATTGTTCTTTTTTCATGAAAAACCTCTGTTTTATGATGGATTCTTTATGCATTTCTACTTATATTATACCTGAAAATCCGGCAAAAACATAGAACAACTTACGTCAAAAAATATAGATTTTATGCCAGAATGAAAAAAGGCCTCTACCGACTTGCAACGATTCCCAGGCTCGCCGCCGCTCTGCCGGCGATTCAAACAATCGGCTGGATGCCCGATCACCTCTATGTTCACCGGAACCATGAGATCAATGCGCTTTTTCTCTGCTTTGTTCTCCGGGAAGAGCAGGGGAGCCGCACCGAAATTATCGACGGCCGGGAGTGCACTTGCAACGGCGGTTCGCCGCATGTTTCGCTGGTTCTGCCGGGAACCGTGATGACCACAATCCGAACGGTGAAGCGGGATGAGCTCTTTTTCGTCTATCCCGGGGAGCACGGGACATTCTGGCGGAATTATTTTACAGAGCTGCAGACCGCTTTTGTTCTGACGCCGCGTTTCCGGAAACTGCTGGACGAGGTGTTTGAGAATCTGAACAACCTGCAGGAACCGGGCAGAGCGGACCAGCTCGACTTGCTGGTGCTTCGGATGCTTCTGGAGATCAAAATGCAGAAGCAGCAACTTCTGGAGAGCCGGGAGGAGCAGGCGGTCCGCCGAATTGCTTCGGTGTTGACGGCGCACTTTCAGGAGCCGCTTTCCATCCCGGACCTTCTGCGGGGCAGCGGGTTGAGCACGCGTTCCTTCTACCGGTTGTGGAACAGTTTCTACGATGAGTCGCCGATGGAGATGCTTCAGGCGCGACGGATGTTTGCGGCGGAGCAGCTGCTCGCCACGACCGATCTCCGCATTCAGGAGATTGCCGACCTCTGCGGGTTCAGCAGCCCGGTCTACTTCTATCAGCGGTTTCTCAAGCGGCACGGTTGCTCCCCCGCAGAGTACCGGAAAGAGCGGCGTAATATCGCCTTCGCCGCCGATGCTTCCGGGAGGGAACCTCTTGACAGAAAAGGGAAAAGTTGAAGCGTTCCCTCTTTATCGGGTATGCGGATTGGCGCTGTCGAAAAGCGGAGCGATGCTGCGGACTCCCGCCCGATAGCCGCGGGGGGAGATTCCGGTCAGGCGGCGGAAGAGGTTGGAGAAGTAGAAAAGGTCGTCAAATCCGCATCTTGCGGCGATTTCCCCCACGGAGAGATTGCTGGAAATCAACAGTTCCCGCGCTTTCCCGATGCGGAATTGCTGCAGATACTGCCCCGGAGAAACCCCCTTCATCTGACGGAAGAGGTGGGAATACCGGGAGGTGGAGAGATAGACCCGTTCCGCCAGTTCCGGAACCGTGATTTTCTCCGCAAAGTGTTCGTGCAGAAAGTCGAGGGACTCCTGAATTCTGCGGTCGGACCCGGCGTCGCCCGGCAGGGATTTTTCCCGCTCCGGCAGGGAGAGCAGCAGGATCTCCTCGACCACATTCAAAATCAGCCGCCGCCGCAGTTTGTAGGGGCCGACGAAGGTCATCAGTTTCTGTGCTTTTTTCATCAGGAGCGCAATCTCTCCGTACAGCTCCGACGACAGCCGGATCAGCCCCACCTCTCCCTGTTCTTTCGGACCGTAAAAGAGCAGATTGTGCAGATGCTCCGTCTCCTGAAAGACGATCCAGTCATGAATCCAGTCCTTGCCGGGTTGCGAGATGTAATCATGAACGATCACCGGCGGAAACAGGAGCAGATCCCCGGGGTTGACCTCGAAGGGGCAGGGGCAGTCCGGATTGATGACGCCGCCTCCCTCTCTGGTCAAGGTGAGGATCCAGCTGTCGACCCCTTCCGGGCGGTAGATGCGTCCGGAGGGATGGTGATAGCTGAATTTCGTGAATCCGGCAATGCAGTCCTCCGCGAAGAGTTTGCAGATCATAAACAGCAGAATCCTCTATGTTTTCGGCCGAAGCGCCCATTGTGTTTCGTGTTAGAATAGCATATAATATAAGAGAAATCAAGCGATGAAGTAATAAAAAAGGAAGCGTGACCGCAGAGATGAAAAACACAATAAGACTGGGGGTTGTCGGGCTCGGCAACGTCGCCGTGAACAACTATCTGCCGTTTCTTTCGCGGCAGGAGGATGTGGAACTTTACTGCTGTTCCCGTGATTCGGAGAAGGCGAAGGCGTGCGCGGAGCGGTTCGGAATTCACGCCTGTTCCTCTTTGGAAGAGCTGGCGCAACTGCAACTGGATGCCGTCTTTATCCTTACATTGGAACCGTTTCATTACGAGACCGCCTGCCGGCTTCTGACATTTTCGCCGAAGCGGCTCTTCATCGAAAAACCGCTCGTGGCGCGCAACGGGCAGGCGGATGTCTGCGAACAGGATTTCTTCGACGCGCTCGATCTGCTGAAGCGGGCGAAACGGGCGGGAACTGAAATCGCCATGAACTTCAACTACCGTTTCTTCGACCAGATGATCCGCCTCCGCCGGATTGTGGAGGAACGGAAGCTCGGCGTGCTCCGGCAGAGTTCGTGGCTGGTTCACTACGCCTGCTGGAGCCACTGCCTCGATCTGCTCCGCTGGTTCGGCGGCGAGATTGCCGAGGTCTCCGCCGTCGGAGGAAGCTGTTGTGGAACGGCCAACCTCAGGGGACAGGATCTCGCAGGCGCCTTCACGACGAAGAACGGCGGCTGCGGGACGATCGTCGGAACCGCCGGACCCGCGTTTGAGCTGCCGCTCTACCGGGTGGTGCTGCAGTTCGAACGGGGATCGGCGTCGTTTTCCGATCTGGATGTCGAACTTCAGCTCGAACAGGCCGGTCTGCCATACCGGGAGAGCTTTACTCTGGGGGCCAACCGGTCGCGCTGGGATCAGTATGCCGCGTCGTTCGAAAAATCGCTTTCTGCATATCTCGACAGCGTGAGAACGGCGGCTCCGGCGCCG
Organism: uncultured bacterium; assembly: GCA_900551245.1. Taxonomy (GTDB): domain Bacteria; phylum Verrucomicrobiota; class Lentisphaeria; order Victivallales; family Victivallaceae; genus Victivallis. The sequence continues at coordinate 72,058 of URVC01000013.1, forward strand.
GTCGGCGGCCTGGAGGGGGTGCGGGAGTTGCAGCTGGAGGCGGCGCTCCGCCGTTCAGCGGCGACAGGAGGCCGGGTGAATCTCGACCGGGAATTTCCGATTTCACTGTGAGGAGAGCAAAGCGATGAAGCGTTTGAAGTTCTGCGGGAACGGCGAGTTGCAGATGGAGCAGGTGCCCGATCCTGTGCCGGGGGAGGGAGAGGTGGTGATCCGCACCGCCTGTTCGGCCATCTGCGGCAGTGAGATGCACGCCTACCGGAACGAGGGGATGGCGGAGGGCAATCCGGGCCATGAGGCGGTCGGGACCGTCGTCGCGGTGGGGGCGGGGGTGAAAGAGCTGGTGCCGGGGCAGCGGGTGGGGGCGAGTCCGGTCGCCGGATGCGGTCACTGCTCCGCCTGCCGGGCCGGAAAGTACACCTGGTGCCCGGAGTGGCGGTTTTACGGCAGCATGCACGCGGAGAAATTTCTTGCCGCGGCGAACGCGTGCCGTCCGCTGCCGGATGATCTGGATTGGGAGAGCGGCGTTCTGCTCACCGGTGACGGATTCGGGGTGCCGTATCATACTGCGCAGAATGTCCGGATTGACCAGGTAAAGAGCGTGGCGATTTTTGGCGCCGGCCCGATCGGGCTGGGGAATGTGATCATGCAGAACCATTTGAAACGGAAGGTCTTCGTGGTGGATCTTTCGGCGGAACGTCTGGAGATGGCGCTCCGTCTCGGCGCGGCGGAGGGATTTCAACCGCAGCGGTGCGATGTGATCGACGAACTGAAACGGCGTACCGGGGGAAATGGAGTGGATCTCTGCATCGAAGCGGCGGGGCAGCCGGTGACGGCGAAAAACTGTTTTGCCGCAGTCCGGCGCGGGGGACAGGTGATCTTCAACGGCGAACAGGGGGAGGTTCCTTTTTCGATCAGCGAGGATTTCATCCGGCGTGACATCACGGCGACCGGATCATGGTTCTATCACTTCTGTGAATTCGATGCGATGTACAAGTTGTGGAAGGAGGGGCTTGCTGTGAATTCATTGATTTCGCACCGCTTCGCCTTCGACGACGCTCCGGAGGCCTACCGGTTCTTCGCCGCGGGGAAAACCGCCAAAGTTTTGTTGAAATATGAATGAGACGATTGAAGCGGGAGTGAAGAATGATACGGTCAAAGAGTGGTGATCTGAAAATTCGGCTTGTTGACGATCCTGTGAGACTGGAGCTGTACAGCGTCCGTTCCGAACGGCTTCTGTTGCAGATCCCGGGCAATGCTCTGCTCGTGCCGGATTTTGCCGGATTTTGCAAGATAGAAGCTATGGAGAAGGACGGGGAATTGCAGCTTCGTTTCTCGTCCCCGACAATTGATTCCGGTGTGGTTCGGATTCGGCCGGCGGCACCCGGATTCACGCTTTCCGGAGAGTTCGTGCCGACCGGGGATTGTGAACTGAATGCACTGCATATTCTGCCACGGGGAACTGGCCTCGGATTTTATCAGCTGATCAACTTTAGAAATCGTCATCACACTTCTGCGGTCTGGCCGGAACTGTTGCCCGGGATGGAATGCGAAAGTTCGACAGACTCTTCTGATCGTCAGTTTGCGCCGCATCCGGCCGCACTGTTGTTAACTGCTGACTCTGACAATCTGTTTTGTGGTGTTGCCGAGCCGGTAACGGGAGCTTTCGGCATGAAATTCCGGGCTGCTCATTATCGACTGGAACAATGGACGCTGGAGTTCGGCACTCCGGGATATGGGGTGCCGCTCATTGGCGGAAAAGTTTTTCGCCTGCCTGAAATCCGGTTGTTTTCGGTTGCGGAGGGAACGCCGTTCGACTGTTTCCGCACCTTCGGGGAAATTCTGATTCGAGAAGGGAAGATTCCGGACCCCGCATTGAAAAAGCGCTTCGACTGGCACCGGGAAAATGTTTACTGCACCTGGGGCGATCAATGTGCGCTTGCGATGAAGAATCTTCCGCCGGAGATGCCGGAAAATGCCGTCTTTGAAGGAGGTGATGCCGCTCCCGTACTTCAGACGTTGAACGAGTCGCTGGTCCGTCGTGCGGTGGAGATCATTCGACGTGAAAAGTTGCCGATTCGTACCATCCTGCTGGATGACGGCTGGCAGATTGCCCGTGGGTTGTGGGAGCCGCATCCGGAGCGATTTCCGGACATGCGGAAACTGGTGGACGACCTGCACCGCGAAGGATTCCGGGTTGTGATCTGGTGGGTCTGGTCGGAAATTACGAAAAATGCGGAACCTTTCCTCCGGCAGGAACATTTGTTTGCGGATGGCAAACGGCTTCCGGATGGGGAGTTACAGTACGATTTTTCACGCCGTTCGACGCGGGAGGAGTATTTGATTCCGCTGTTCCGGCGACTCTTTTCACCGGAGCCGGGCTGCCTGGATTTCGATGGGATCAAGACCGATTTTCAGATGGAGAAGATCCTCTGCGAGTATCCGCCGGAAGATCCAGAGTGGCGCGGCGAAGAGAATTATATGGTTCATCTTTATCCTTTCCTGATGAAGACGATGCGCTCCTTCAAGCCGGATGCTGTCCACATCGGCTGTTCCGGAAACTATTTCCTTGCCGGAGAGATCGACATCAACCGCACCTACGATGTAGCGAACGACGACGTGCAGGAGCATATAAACCGGGCGAGGATGCTGGAGGCTACGGCTCCCGGTACTCCGGTCGTGCTGGATATGCATCTTTACGTTTCCAATCGTTCCGCCTGGCTGAAGGCGGCGGCGGAACGGAACAGCCCTGTACATATCGGCCACCTGCTTTTCGCTCGCGATTCGATGTTTGCCCGGCCGCGGGGAGCTGCTGCCGAAGATTGGAGTGCATTGCGTAAGGAACTCGTCAACCCGTTGTCCCGCAGAAAGGAAGAAGAGTCATGAAAAGAAGAAAATTCTCTCTCATTGAGTTGCTTATCGTCATTGCGATCATCGCGATTCTGGCGGGTCTGCTGTTGCCGGCGTTGAATTCCGCCCGGGAACGGGCGCGGGCGGTGCAGTGTTCAAGCAATCTCAAGCAGAATATGCATAGTTTTTCTTTGTATACTCATGACTTCGGACCGTATCTGTTTAATTGTTTTCAGGAAAACTGGTCGAAGACGACTCAATGGGCAAGATTGCTGAAGGAGTGCGGTTATATGAATATGGGGACTTGGGATTGTCCAGCGCGTACACGGAGTTCATCCAACACGTTGAATAATAACTGGTGTTCTTATGGGATGCTGTACATTCTCGAGCAGGATTCTTTATTTTCCAGTGAATATAAAGTCTTGAATGGTGATTGGTGTTATAATCTTCCTTCTCCGTGGACATCGTCAGTCTATCATGTCGCAAAAATGAAAAAACCTTCACGGATGTTGGCCGTTGCAGATACATGGTGTATCAAAGAAGATGCTACGATGAAAGAAAGGTCTTATTACGCCTATCAAATGAAAGCTCTTCATAACAGTGGTGAAGGAGGTTTCGGCTTCAATCACGGCAGAATGGGAAATATAAGTTTTGTCGATGGTCATGTTCAGTCCGTTTCCAATTCATGGTTATTGGAAAATGGAATCACGGCTTATATTCATGGAGGGACTGGTATGGTACAGTGAACAGGTTTGATGTTGCATTGCAGGTCAGATATTTGAATATGGTTGAAGATTGAGGATGATATGAAAAAAATATGTCCGATAATTCTGTTATTCATCTGTATATTTTGTGTAGCTGAAAAGATTCCTCAATTGATGATTTCAGCTGCAGGATCTGTGATTGATCCCGGAGAGAAAATTCAGATTCTTGAGCGCTCATCCTGCGGAAATTTTTCATGGTCTTTGAGAGATTGGGAGGGGAAAATTGTACAAACAGGGAATGCATCTGGAGATTTTTTCTTAACCGATCCTCTGGTTCCTGGGTATTATATCATTGAGGCGGAAAATCAGTTTGGAAAAGACAGGAAAACATTCGGCATTCTGCCATCCGGCAATATTTTAGGTACGAAAGAGATGCCTTATTCCATTGATGTCGCAACCACAATCTCTACAGTTTCGCAGTATGCAAAAGGAGATCTTACGCGGTCTTTGGAATTTTTTGCCGAACTGTGTCGTCGTGCCGGGGTTCGTTTTGTTCGCGATCGCGCATGGTGGCCGAAAAATTATCATTGGGGCCATATCCCGCTTGTCGTAGAGGCCTTTTCTTCCCGGGGAATTTCGATATCAATGCCTTTTCACGATGTCCCGAAAGAGGAGCGCAATATCGGTGAACGTATGCCGAATAACCTTCTTTCCATTTATAAATTTGGTGTAGAAGCCGCGAAGAAATTTCGCAATCAAATTCAGGTGTGGGAATATTGGAACGAACAGGACGGCGGTGGAACCGCTCCGGGAAAAGACGCAGCTTGGAATTTTACTGCGACATTTAAAGCCTTTACTCTGGGAGCACATCGTGCAGATCCCGGCGTTCGGGTAACTCCCGGCAGCTTTGCAACCATTGGGAAATCCCTTCCGTATATCGAGTGCCAGATGAAAAATCTGCCGGGCGAGTATTCCGATATCTGCAATATTCATATTTACGGTTTGTGTGAGCGATATCCCATTCTCTTGAAAGAAACCAGAAAATGGATGAAACAAGGAGACATGGCGAATGCCGAAATCTGGATTACAGAGAATGGAACGAAAATAGAGGGCGATGCTCTTGGAAAGCCTCCTATTCCCCTGGAAGAGAAAAATATCAAAGCACACTCTCCAGAACAAGAGATGCTTCACGCAGAATTTGTAGTAAAAGCTCAATTGAAGATGCAGTTTCTGGGAGTTCGACGGACTTTCGCATTTGTTCTTCCTCCTTACAATGAATATGGCGGAAAAAAAGATTGGGGATTTCTGCGGAGAGATTATTCGGCCAAACCAGCCTATTTTGCATTTGCATCATTGATTCATTCGCTGGGTAATGGCAGAATGCTCGGAGCCTGGAATGCCGGTGCGGATGTGGAAGCTTATCTGTTTGAGCAGGAAAACCGCACTCAAAGCTTAGTTCTCTGGGCAAAGTCAAATGTCGATCAGCAGGGGATTGTTGCAAAAAAAATAAAAGTAAGAATACCAACGTGTAACATACTGAGAGGAAACAATATCTTTGGTACACCAATTACTGTTTATCCCCGCGAAAATATTGCAGAGATTGAGGTGACACGTTATCCTGTTTATCTTCATGGATTGAACTCATTAACCCCTGCTTTGCCCCCTGTTTATGCCGGCCGGATGCAACCGTTTTCTGTTACCAGAAAAAATAGAGATCTCTCCATCGTCTTCTCCCTTTATCCGAAAACGAATACATTATTAAATGGAGAAAACTCGGCATTGCAGATTCTTCCCCAGAAAGGACCCTGTGAAGTTCTTCTGCGAGTAGCCAATCTCTCTACGATACGGAAAAAAGGGAAAATTGAGTGTAATGGAATGCTGAAAGGTATCCCTGAAATCATTGATCTTTCTCCTCTGTCTCAACAGGATTTTCGAGTGGTGATTGCTCCTCCGGAACAAAATCTTTTCGATCTCGTGGTGCAGGGAAAATTTGAGGGAAAGGATACCAGCCCGCTTGTTGTTCCGGTTGTACGGCTTGATCGTCCGGGAATTGTGTTGCCGGTGTGGGAACTGGAGCGTTGGAAGATCAATGCTGCGGGAAAACGCATGGCCTTTGTTCCAAATCCAGCAAGTAAAACAATGACGATCAAGGCTGACTTGAATCCGAAGCGGGATAAGTGGATTTATCCGGAATTTGCCTTGAGCAAAGAATCTTTGCATAAGGCTTCCGGGATTGCATTTGAGATTAAAATGAATAAGCCGACGACAACATTCTTTTCACTCGTAATGCTTTCCGAAAAATCGCTTGAAGCCAATTATGTTTCTCTGTCTTACAGGGCACCTACGACAGAGTGGACGGAAAATTTTATACCGTTAAAACATTTGGATTGTTCTTCCCTCCGGTTTATTCGAATCGGTATAAACCCAAAGGAACCGACAACCAGTTATTCGATTCGTAATCTGCGAATTATTCCAAGTGATTAAAACAGGTGAATTTTATAGAAATTTGAATTCCGACTCGATGAAAGCTGTGCAGATTAAGTTAGCGCAGAAGCTGGCATATCTTTGACATTGATTTGGAAAACAGAAGAGAAAGGAAACATCTGATGAAAAAACTGTTAAGTCTCATACTTGCATTGGGAGTAGCCTCTCTTGCAACAGCCGTTGAAACTGCAATTACAATGAATATTGACGGAGTTAAGAGTCAAAATGAGATTTTGCCGGATAAAAACAATTCAAATGTTACCTACGGGCGATTTAATTGGCTGAAAAAACAGGATGATCAGAAATATACATTGATAATCTCTCAACGGGAATCTGTCTCTTCGGATTGGAAAAAATATACATTTTCTTTTACTCCCGAGCGAACGGGGACAGTATACATTACTGTCCGTGGTAATTGGGTCGCAAGATCTGAAGAGCGGAGATGGATCTTGATCAATAAAATTGAAAAAGATGGCCGTTTGATGGAAAATGGAGATTTTGCGAGTTCGAAAAAGACGAGCAATGGAAAAAGACAACCACTTCCTTTCTGGTTGCAAAATGAAGCATCTTATCTTTCGGCCGGCGGGGAGGACGGTTCTGCTGCAATAGTTGTTAACTTTGAAAATCCAGTTACTTTTTCCATTGAGACGGAGGGGGGAAAACATTGTACAATCCAAATAGAAGCGAAAGTCGGTTATCATCCGAAATCTGTTCTATCACATTCGGGAGAGATGCAAAACGAAAAAGAACAGGAAGGGGAAAATTAAAAAAAACACGTTTCGGTCAAATATATTGGCAATTTTCTGTAACGCTGTTGGGGAAGTAACGACACATGGTCTTTCCCCGGCGCTTTTCGGCTGTGTCAGGGCCCATTTGCCGCCTGCAATCGAGCAGAAACAAATGGGCGCAAAATGTCGGGCGCTACCGACAGGACACAGCCGGCAAAGCGCCGATCCCCTGCAGAATTCCTGCAATGCCGACGGCAGAGACGTCAGCAATGATCCTGCCCGCTTCGTCAAATGTATAGAAGTTCATGACGGTCGTGGAAAACTTCCTGTTGTTCGGTGTCAGGCCTGCGAAGGAGTCCGGTCCGGAGAAGGTTCCTGTGCATCTCCATTGCACTGCAATCGTCTTTTCATCGGCGACCATATCCTCAAGCGTCCAGTGTACATCAGGAAAGCTGCGCCGCATGAAATCCACGACACTCAGATAGCCTTTCGCCCCGTAAAGCGGCACGGGGGAAAACGGCGCCGTGAATACGGCGGACGGCGAGATCAGTTCCTCGCCAAGTGCAAGGTCATTTGTGTTGATGCAGGTTTCAAATCGCCGCATTGCCGCGCGATTTCGCTCAATTCTTTCAGTATCAGGCATTGTCGTCTTCTCCTGTATTTTACTCCTTCTGCCACCCTGTCTTCGCGATCGGGAGGATGGCAGATTTCCCAAAAATCAGGCAACATTTATGGGAACTCTGGTGTAACGTCGTTGAGTTACTATATCTCATCGTCTGTCAATTGCAAGTGGTGAAATCGACTTCGTCCGGGGCCGATATTGCCGTGTCGGTTGAATCTGTCTGGCGCTGTCGAAGTTTGCAGAATGCTGTTCCCCCCTCCGGGATTGGAAAAGAACGGATGCTTCTCCCCGTGAATGTATGCGCCCAGCCAGCCCCATCTGGATTTGAGGCAGACAGCGTGGTATGTTCTTCCACAAACCGTAATAATGGGAGAACGGCATGGGACGCGAAGGACGAGATTATTGGGAGGCGCAACTGTCAGAATATTGGGACAGCGGTCTGACGATTCAAGAATACAGCGAGCTGAAGGAGCTGCCTTACGAAAGTACCCGTCGCTGGATCCGAGTGTTGCAAAAGGCACGCCAGGATGATGTGAGCGACCCGGAATCGCTGGAGCTGGTAGAGATCAAGCCTTTGCAGACCAATGCGAGTGATAGCTCAGGGATTCGGCTGCTGATTGATGGTATAGAAATTACAGTGGCAAAAGGTTTCGATGGCACTACACTGTCCGAAGTGTTGAATCTACTCAAGGCACGGTCATGTTCGGCTTCGGCGGCTCGGTAAGGATCTACTACTGTCCCACTCCGATAAACCTGCGAAAATCGTTCGATGGCCTTGCCGGAGCGGTGGAAGAGTATATCAAGCAGGATCCGGAATCAGGTCATGTGTTCGCCTTCTTCAGCCGGAATAAAAAGCTGGTGAAGTTGCTGCAATGGGAGGACGGCGGTTTTGTGATCTGGATGAAACGACTTGAACAGGGAGGTTTTCATATACCTCAATCAGTTAACGGCAGAATCGAATTGAGCGCTCGTGAACTTTCGGCAATTCTGTCAGGTATCAAACCGCAGCGTTATTACAAAAGATACTCGAAAAAGTCTTGACAAAGCTTGA
>URVC01000014.1 GCA_900551245.1 uncultured bacterium
GTTCTCTCAGAGAACTCCAAACCCTTGGAACCCTAAAAGCTAACTTTTCATCGGAAACCGGACGCACGACGTCCTTTTTTTATTTGACTGAATCCTCCGCAAAGCGGAGAAGCTTTGAGCGAACAGCAAAGCAGGTATACTGTGATTTGACATACATTTTCTCCATTCCGCCGCTTTTCGGCGACGCAGCTTATTTGATTGAAGACGGAAAAAGAGTATGAAAAACGGAAACTCCGTTTTTCCGGCGCAACGGTTTTTATTCAAACAAACCGCCTAAAACAAAAAAATCCGTGCCACAGACACGCATCCGAAGCGTGCGGCACGGTTCCATTTTTCTTTCTTGAAAAAGTCCATGAAGAAAAAACCTTATTTTTTCTGAAAACCCTTGCAAATCCCGTCAATATGTGCTATCATATCGATAGGGCGCCGGTTATCCGGTTGTATAAGGTAGTGCTCGCACACTTCTTATGCAGGGCTGTTGTATGCCAGTACACAGCCCGCCTGTTTTTTGTTTTTAAAGCTTTTAACAGATATTCCCGAATCCTCTTGCAAATCCTGTCAAAATGTGTTATCATAAGCACAGGGTGCCGGTCATCCGGTTGTATAAGATAGCGCTCGTACACACTTCTTATGCAGGGCTCGTCGTGCTTGCAACACGGCGGCCCGCCTGTTTTTGTTGTTTTTATTATATCGCGTTTGGTTTGAAATGTCAACAGGTTTTGGAAAAAATATCGGAAAAATTCATTTTTTCCACTTTGTTTTTTAGAGGCATATTGTATTTTTGATATGAACATGTTATGATATTGTTGTATCATTCACATAGGAGGCAATATGAAATACATTTACATCGGATTCGCTTTTCTTCTTTTCGGCAACATCATCGCCAACATCCCGAGCGACCTCTATCAGCTTGCCGCGGTCTGCCTTGGGCTTATCGGGTGCATCGTGCTCGGCGTCGGCATTTATCAGGAATACGGCAGCAAAAAGACCGCGCCTTCTCCCGAAGCGGATGCCAGACAAGCCTCAAAATCCGCCGACGCAGAGAAAATCGACAGTGCCGACACGGGAAATGGCGGCAAAAATTCATAAGACTATCCCAAAGAAAGGAGCTTGCGCAGCAAGCTCCTTTCTTTATTCCGTTATCGTTTTCTTTCCCGCACTTCTCTTTCGGATAAGCGCCGCAAGTCCCAGCATGACCAACACGCCGCAGAGCACGCCCACGCTGTCCAGCAGCACGTCGAGCACGGACGCATGCCGTCCCGGCACAAAATACTGGTGCAGCTCATCCGACGCGGCATACAATACGGATATCCCAAAGGATATGAGCCCGCACCGATACGGCTTCATGGCGAAAGTGGCGAAAAACCCGCAGACCGCGGCGCCGAGCGCAAAATATTCGGCGAAATGGGCAAGCTTTCGGAGCACCGTCCCGAATGCGATCACTGTTTGCTCGTATTCCTCGCCGCCCTCCCCGTTTCCGGAGCCGATGATCTGCAAAATTTTTTCCGACAAATTATCGCTGGAATTTCCCGATTTTTCGCCGTTCTGCGCGGAAAACCAAAAAATCGCGGCGGCAAGTACAAGCGCAAAAACAAGCATTAGATAGCGCATGATCTGTTTTTTCATGAAAATCTCCGGTCAAAAATTTCGATTCTGCTTTATTATATCCTGTTTTCCTTTTTTGGTCAATGTTTTCGGCGGCAAATTGACTTTTTCAGACGGCCATACATATCATGAGAGTAGACGAAAACACGTCAAAATTCATGAAAAGGAGAATCAACAAGTGCAATATTCCAGAAACACCGCGCGCCGGATGCTTGAATATCAGAACCGCATCAACACAGCTGCGGCAAGCGCCACCGCCGGTGACAAATATATGAACACGAAAAATGGATATGTGAGCGCCGCTACCCAGAGTCAGGACATGGTCGGATGCGGCTCCATTTCCAACCAGCCCCTCAGCCTCGCGATGGCATACGTTCCTTTCCAAGAGTTCCGGGACCTCAACGAGCCCGACGAGGCGCTTGCCGCAGGAACCCTCTTCCGCGAGCTTGACAAGCCGTTCTACGGTCAAAGGAGGAAGATGGGATGAACGAAAGAGAAAAGCTGCTCCGCCGTATTCAGGCGGAGGATTTTGCAACGCTGGAAACCGTTCTCTATTTGGACGGACATCCGACCAACAAAAAAGCGCTTGCTTTCTATGACAAGCACCGCGCAATCGCCAAGGGTCTGCGCGACGAATATGAGGGAAAATTCGGTCCCCTTACGATTTACGGAAACAACGACATGAACGACTGGCACTGGATTGACAAACCGTGGCCGTGGGAAAGAGAGGCAAATTAAGCTATGTGGGCATATGAGAAAAAATTACAGTATCCGGTCAAAATCAAGAATCCGAATCCGACATACGCGAAAATCATCATGAGCCAGCTCGGCGGTCCCGACGGCGAGATGGGCGCGGCCACGCGCTACCTCAATCAGCGCTACACCATGCCTTATGGAGAAATCATCGGCATTTTGACCGACGTCGGCACGGAGGAGCTCGCGCACCAAGAGATGATCGCGGCGATCGTCTATCAGCTGACAAGAAATCTTTCTATGGATGAAATTGTGAAATCCGGCTTCGACACCTATTTCGTCGATCATACCGCCGGCATTTATCCGGTATCCGCGGCCGGCGTTCCGTTTACCGCCTCCTATCTCGGGGTAAAAGGCGACCTCTTCGCCGATCTCAACGAGGACCTCGCTGCGGAACAGAAAGCAAGGGTCACCTACGACAACATTCTGCGTCTTGTGGACGATCCCGATGTGCGCGATCCGATCAAATTCCTGCGCCAGCGGGAAGTCACCCACTATCAGCGCTTCGGAGACGCGCTGCGTGTCGCACAGGACAATATGGATTCCAAGAATTTTTACGCATACAATCCGGAATTCGACTAAAAAGCAAAAAAGACGGCGAAATCGCCGTCTTTTTCCATATACTATCCCAAAAGCGCGCGGTCGCTTGCAAACTGCGTGCCGCTGAGCTTTCTGAATTTATCGAGCAGGTCCTCAATCGTGAGCTTCTTTTTCTCCTCGCCGGAAATATCGAAGATGATTCCGCCCTCATGCATCATGATAAGCCGGTTGCCGTGATTGATCGCATCCTGCATGTTATGCGTCACCATGAGCGCCGTGAGATTCTCCTCCTCGATGATTTTATCCGTGAGCGCCATGACCTTTGCCGCCGTTGCGGGATCCAGCGCCGCCGTATGCTCGTCGAGAAGCAGCAGCTTCGGGCGCACGAGCGTCGCCATCAGCAGCGTCACCGCCTGACGCTGTCCTCCCGAAAGAAGCCCCACCTTGCTGGAAAGACGGTGTTCCAGTCCGAGCCCCAGCTCGGCAAGCATCCGTTTATATTCCTCCCGCTCCGCGCTGCGGATTCCCCAGCCGAGTCCGCGGCGCTTGCCGCGGCGTCTTGCCAGCGCAAGGTTTTCTTCAATTTCCATATCCGCAGCGGTGCCCATCATGGGATCCTGAAACACACGTCCGAGCAGCTTTGCCCTTTTGTATTCAAGCATGCCTGTCACATCGCTGCCGTCGATGATAATCTGTCCCGAATCCGGACGCCATACGCCGGCAATGGCGTTGAGCATCGTCGATTTTCCGGCGCCGTTGCCGCCGATCACGGTGACAAAATCCCCGTCATTCAGCGTGAGCGTGAGATTTTTGAGCGCAACTTTCTCATTTACCGTGCCTGCGTTAAAGGTTTTGGTGATATTTTTAAGCTCCAGCATTTCCACCATCCCCTTTCCTTCTGCCGCTTGATATATATTTTCCCTTCCAGTATGGCACCGCAAGGAAAAACGCCACAACAAGCGCCGACAGCATCTTTAAAAGGTCGGTGTCAAGTCCGAAGAAGATAACGGTCTGATACACAATATAATAGATGATGCCGCCGCAGATAACGCCGAGCAGGCGGACAATGAAATTGCGGGAAATCCGGGAAAAGACCGCTTCGCCGATGATGACGGCGGCAAGTCCGATGACGATCGCACCGCGTCCCATGTTGATATCCGCCGAGCCCTGATACTGCGCAAGCAGTGCGCCGGCAAGCGCGACGATTCCATTGGAAAGCATAAGACCGAGTATCTTGTTGAAATCCGTGTTGATTCCCTGCGCGCGGCTCATGCTGATGTTGCAGCCGGTCGAACGGATGGACGAACCGAGCTCCGTTCCGAAAAACCAATACAATACCGCAATGAGCACGATGCTGACCACAGCGAGAATCAGAAGCGTCTGTGTTTTTTTCAGCTGTGTCACGAGCACATAGAAGTTACGTGCCGGCAAGGCCTGATTCGCTTTTCCTAAGATTTTGAGATTGACCGACCATAGAATCAGCTGTGTGAGGATTCCGGCAAGAATCGCGGGAATCCCCATAAAGGTATGAAAAACACCGGTGAGAAGCCCTGCCGCCATACCGGCGACAAGGGCGGCGAGCATCGCAAGCCATACGTTGACACCGGAAATAACCAGCATCGTGCAGACCGCGGCACCCGTACAAATGGAACCGTCCACCGTGAGGTCCGCGATGTCGAGCACCTTGTAGGTTATGTAGACGCCGATTGCCATAATGCCCCAAATGATCCCCTGAGCAATGGCGCCCGGCAAAGCATTCAGCCAGCCCATTTTATTCTCCTATCGCTTTATAACCCTCAGGAACCGTGATGCCGAGCTCCTCGCAGATTTCTTTGTTGTATTTTTTCACGGGATTCGGATCGTAAGCGATCGCCATTTCGGAAATATTCGCCTCTCCCCTCAGAATTTCCGCCGCCATTTCGCCGGTCTTGTAGCCGATTTCATAATAGCTGATGGAAAGCGTCGCAACGCCGCAGCCGGAGCAGATTCCCTCTTCGCCGGCGATGATCGGCACTTTCTTCGGCAGGACAATGTTGTTGATGGTTTCCGTGCAGGAGGCCGCCGTATTGTCCGTCGGAATGTAAATCACGTCGCAGTCGGACGCCGCCTTTTCGGCAACCTGTGCCACGTCGTTGGAATCCGAGAATTTATATTCGATGCAGGTAATACCCTTTGCTTCAAGATACTCCTTGACCACCGCTACCTGATAGGCGGAATTCGGCTCCGCAGAGCAGTAGAAAAGTCCGACCTTTTTAGCTTCCGGGAAGAAATCGAGAATCATCTGCGCCTGATCCGAAAGAGGCGCCAGATCGGAAGTACCCGAAATATTGCCTCCGACGGTACCGTTAAAATCCGGCAAATTCAAAGCGACGCTGTATGCCGTAATGGAGGTGCCGAGAATCGGGATTGTTGTCGTGGCATTGGACGCCGCCTGAAGAGCAGAAGTGCCGTTCGCCATAATGAGATCGACATTTTTGGATACAAAGCTGTTGACGATTGTCGAGCATGTATTCGATTCGCCCTGCGCATTCTGCAATTCAAATTTGACATTTTCCTCGCCGAGCTTGTCGATGAGCGCCTGCTTAAAGCCCTCGGTCGCGGCATCGAGCGCGACGTGAGGCGCCTGCTGACAGATGCCGACCGTATACGTTTTCTTTTCTCCGCATGATACCAATGCGAGAGAAAGACATGCCGCTGCAAGAAGAACCGCGATGATCCTGCTGAGTGATTTCATTTGAATGTCTCCCTTTGATTTCAATATTTTAATAAAAACGCCCCGCACTTCCGTACGATGGCGCAATATTCGCATGATGACCGGACCGCTTATACGGCCGGACGGCAAAAATTTCTTAACATAACACAAGCAATCGTACCGCATCGCCAAACGGCAAGGAGCAGCTTCGGCACTTGCTTTTTCGCCCTAAATATCAGCTTCATCAAAATAGTACAATTATTTTACCTGAATCGTAATCTTTTGTCAATACTTTTTCACAATTCTCAATATTTTCTCCGTTACCGCACAATTTTCCGATCTCTAACATTCCGGACAGACAAGAAAACCATACAAAAAGCAGACAGCCGCTTTGGCGACTGTCTGCTTTTTCCGATTTTTTGACGATATATCCTTTATATTGTTTCGATTTTGATGAGATTGGTCGAGCCGGATTTGCCGTTCGTTGTTCCGCCGGTGATGACGATTTTATCGCCGCGGCCGAGATTCATAAATTTTTTCGCATAGCTTGTCGCGTGATAGAAAAGCACGTCCGTCGAGGTAAATTCCTCGGCCATAACCGGCGTCACGCCCCACGAAAGCGAAAGCTTGCGCCAAACCTTTTCGCTCGTCGTCATGCCGATGATATCCGTCGGCGAACGGAATCGGGACACCATACGCGCGGTCATGCCCGACATCGTGCAAACCACGATGGCGCGCGCACCGATATCGATCGCCATGCCGCAGGTCGCGTGAGAAATCGCGTCCGTTGTATTTTTGATGCGGAACTCGTTGGTGCGGAAACGCTCCTCATATCGGATATTGCGTTCCGCCTCCTCCGCAATCCTCGACATCGTTTTCACCGTCAGAACGGGATATTTCCCCGCCGCGGTCTCGCCGGAAAGCATAATTGCGCTCGTCCCGTCGTAAACGGCATTGGCAACATCCGAAATCTCCGCGCGCGTCGGACGCGGATTGTGAATCATCGATTCGAGCATCTCCGTCGCGGTGATGACGCGCTTTCCGAGCAGGCGGCACTTGGTAATCAGATATTTCTGAATCGCGGGCAGCTCCTCAAACGGAATCTCCACCCCCATGTCGCCGCGGCCGATCATGATGCCGTCGCACACCTCGCAGATTTCCTCTATGTTCTCAACGCCGGCACGATTTTCGATTTTGGCAATAACGTCGATACCGTCGCCGCCGTTCTCATGCAGAAAGGTATTCAAATCGACGAGATTCTGCTTGACGGAGACAAAGGAGGCTGCGATAAAATCCACCCCGTTGCGGATGCCGAACAGAAGATCGGACTTGTCCTGCTCGCTGAGATACGGTCCGCTCATAAGCTTTCCGGGGAAGCTCATGCTTTTGCGGTTTGAAAGCTCTCCGCCCGCGACAACGCGGCATATAGCCTCCGTCTCGGAAAGCTCCGTCACCTCAAAAATCACAAGTCCGTTGTTGACAAGAATCCTGTCCCCGAGCGCAAGATTTTCGCAAAGTCCTTTATAATTGACAGAAACGCGGTGCTCGTCGCCCTCCACGCTCTCGGTCGTGAAGGTGAAAACATCGCCGTCGGCAAGCGTGACCTTTCCCTCCTTGAACGTCCCGATCCGGTATTCCGGTCCTTTCGTATCCAGCATGATGGCGATCGGCAGTCCGAGCTTTTCCCTGACCTTTTTGATGACATCGATTTTTTCCTGATGATCCTCATGCGTGCCGTGCGAAAAATTCAGCCGCACCACATTCATGCCGGCAAGGCAAAGCTCGGTGAGCACCTCCTCCGAGGAGGAGGCGGGCCCGATCGTGCATACAATTTTGGTTTTTCTCATATAAGCTCCGTTCCGCCGCAATTTCCGGCGACATAGTAAGTATATCGTTTTCGGAGGACTTCTCCGAAAATCAGATCAAGGTTTTTTCGTTCCGTTTTTCAAGGAGATCCGCTTTTCTGCGAAGCAGTCCGTATACGACGCCGTATAGAGCGGCCGAGACAATGACTCCCCAAAAAACGTCGACGATCGAATGCTGCTTGACAAGCACCGTCGAGGCCGAGATGAGCAGGGTGAGCAAAACGGCAACGATAGGCGCCGCCACCGTCTTTCGCAGCTTTTTGCAGTCCAAAACGCCGAACATAGCGGCAAATGAACCGATGACGTGCATGCTCGGACACACATTCGTATTCGTGTCGGCGGAATAGATCATGCCGATCAGCGTGGTAAATAGGTTCTCCCGTCCCAGCGCCGAGAGGTCCGGACGCAAATCCTGACCGTTCGGATAGACGACATTGAAAATCAGCGTAAAGGAAAAGCCGAGAATCAGAAACCACATATAGCGCCGGAACGCGGGACCGTCGTAAAAAATCAGAAAAAGCGCCGTACCCGCCAAAAAAAGATACCAAATATAATAAAAAACGATAAAATACTCGCAAAACGGAATAAGGTCGTCAAGAGGATGATACATCACGTGATAGCCCTCCGTCGGCACGACCGCTTCCACGAGGAAAAAACCGATAAGATAGACCACAAAATACAGCGCCCACCAAATATGCCTGTGTGTCCCGAGAAATCTCTTCATGTCCGCACCTCAGTGGGAAACATAGGTGACGACGACCTTTTCTCCGCCGTAATACCGAAGGCTCGAAAGCAGCTTTGTCGCCGCCGTAAAATACACGGCTACCCGTCCGCCGTCGGCCGGAAATACCGCGAAATACAAGTCCTCCGTACCTTTCCCCGCCGAATAATCGAGAACTGCGCAGCCCGCCATGGCCCCCGCATATTCCGCGTCGGCGGCGGGATAAATCCCGTCGTTTTCACTGACTTTTGCAGAAAACACCTCCACAGCCTTATTGTAGCCGTTTACCCGATAAATATGAAGCTGCCCCTGATATACGATATAGGTATATTCGATTTTCGTAAGCTTCCACGTGACAAGCCACAAAATAAAGACAAGCAGCGGCAGAATCGCAATCAGCGGCGCCATTTTCCATACGACAAGAAACAGCGCGCAGTATAGAACCGAAAACGCCGCGTAAAGCAGCACAAACAAAAGTCTTTGCGTTTTGATTTTCCGGTCAGGCTTGCGCGTGACGGAAAACTCCGCATAATTCGCGCCTGCGTTTTCCTCTGCAAACGGGATTCCCTTCGGTCTTGCCATAAACAACCTCCCTCCGACGATACGCGCCGGACATCACTGTATTTTTTCGAGCAGCTCCGCGCAGTCGCGCATGATAAATTCCGGCTTCACGTCGCTTTTTTCCACATCGGAAAGCGTCGATTCCCCGCTCAGCACAAGCAAGGAATGAATCCCGGCGGCGACGCCGCATGCGATATCCGTATACAGCCTGTCGCCGACGACAAGCGTCGTGCCGCATTCCACCGCCGGATCCTTTTTCCGAATCCGCTCCACCGCGGCAAGCGGCATCTCGGGACGCGGCTTGCCGATATAATGGGGATTCTTCCCCGTCGCATTGTAAATCATACCGCAGACGGAGCCGCAGTCCGGCACATAGCCGTATTCCGTCGGGCAGACGAAATCCGGATTGGCTGCGATATAAGGGATATCATGAAGCGTCAGAAGCTTTGAAACATCGTCGAGCTTCCGATAGGTCAGCTCCGTGTCGTAGCCCATGACGACACCGCCGATATCCTCCGAATAGACGTCACACACGCGCACGCCGGCAGCTGCAAGCTCCGCCTTGAAGGATTCCGTGCCGCAGACATAGAATTTCACGTCCCGATGGTTTTTCATAAGATAATCCGCCGTAGCCTGCGAGGAGGTGATGAAATCGTCATATTCGGCGGGAATGCCGAGCCGTTCCATTTTCGCAACATAATCCAAAACGCTTTTCGAGGAATTGTTGGTCATGAAAAGATAGGTTTTCCCCGCACTCCGGATGGTTTCAAGAAGCGGTTTTGTGAACGGAAACAGCTCATCCCCGAGATAGAGCGTGCCGTCCATGTCGAAAAGAAACAGCCTGATTTTGGTAAAATCCATAAATATACTTCCTATTTAAATGAATGAAAAAGAGCCGCCGTCCTTTCACGGTAAACGCTCGGCGGACAGCCGCATTTCGAGCGGAAAAGAGAGCTGAAATAAAACGGGCTTTCATAGCCGCAGCGGCGGGAAATTTCTCCGACCGAAAGGGCGGATTCCGTCAGCAGCAGGCGTGCCGCGCGCAGGCGCTCCGAGATGATATATTCCCCCGGCGCCTCGCCGAGGGTGGCTTTGAACAGGCGATAAAAGCCGTCTTCGGACATGCCCATGATGCGGGCAAGCTCTTCCACGGCGATTCCGTGTTCAATGTTGTCCGCGATATAGGAAAGGACAGGGGCAAGCCTTGCAAACCGTTCCATAATCATGCTGCTTTCGCTGCGCGGCGCACTGCGCCGCAGCACGGCGGCGCCCAGCCGGTATAAAAGCGCCTTGACGGAAAGCGCATGTTCAAGTCTGGTGTTGGTAAACTCGCTGTCAAGCACGGTATCACGAATCAAAGAGCAAATATCGTCCGGCGGCTCCGTCCCGCCGTCAAGGCGCACCGGCAGTTCAAAAAGCGAAAAGATGCGCAGATTTTTAAAAATCCGGTAATCGGCCGCGACAAGAACAAGCTCGCAGTCATCCGCCGTCGTAAGGCGAAATGCCGTGTCGCACGGCACAAGGACGGTTCCGCCCTGCGGGCAGACTGCCGCATTCCCGTTCATCTCCAGCCGAAAATCTCCGTGCGCGGCATAAAGGAAAAGCTCAAACGGCAGTTTTTCTCCTGCCAAAGCGCAATTTTCCCCGAGGATGCGGGCGCCGGCGCCGATGATGTCAGCGAGCATGCCGTTGCGCGAGAGCATCTCCAGCACCTGACGACTGCCGGGGGCGATGGCGAGGGTGAGGTTCGGGCTGACCCGGCGGCCCTTGAGCACCTGCGCCACCATCGCGAGATCGCGGTAGCTTGAATTGGTGCACGAACCGATGATCACCTGCCCGACCTGGATTCCGGCAAGTTCGGAGATCGGCTTGACGTTGTCCGGGCTGGAGGGGCAGGCCGCCAGCGGAACCACCTTCGCCAGATCGATTTCGATCAGCTGATCGTATTCGGCGTCCTCATCGGCCGCGAGCGGAGAAAAGGCGTCGCCGCGCCCCTGCGCTTCGAGGAAACGCTTCGTCGATTCGTCGGAGGGGAAGACGCTGGTGGTGACGCCGAGTTCGGCGCCCATGTTGGTGATGGTTGCCCGCTGCGGCACCGAAAGGGTCGCCACGCCGGGGCCGAAGTATTCGACGATGGAGCCGACGTTCCCCTTGGTGGTAAGGATCGAAAGCATGGTCAGAATCACATCCTTGGCCGCGCACCACGGGGCGAGGCGGTTGGTGAGCTTGACGCCGATCACCTTCGGATAGGGGATGCGGAAGGGTTTGCCCGCCATCGCAAGCGCGACGTCGAGACCGCCGGCGCCGATGGCCATCATGCCGATGCCGCCGCCGGTGGGGGTGTGGGAGTCCGAACCGATCAGCGTCTTGCCCGGCACGCCGAACCGCTCAAGATGGAGCTGGTGGCAGATGCCGTTGCCGGGCGGGGAGAAGCGGACACCCTTGGCGTTGGCGACGCTCTGCAGATAGAGGTGGTCGTTCCGGTTTTCCGGCCCGTTCTGCATCATGTTGTGGTCGACGTAGGAGACGGAGAGTTCGGTCTTCACCGCCTGAACCTTCATCGCCTCGAGTTCGAGGTAGGCCATCGTGCCGGTGGCGTCCTGCGTCAGCGTCTGGTCGATGCGGATTGCCACCGGGCTGCCGATCTTGCGTTCGCCGCTCACGTAATGCGCTTCAATAATCTTCTGAACAACGGTTCCTCTGGCCATGGTCCGGCTCCTTCGTAATGTGATGATGAATCTCAGAAAAATACATTCCTTAATATACCCGAACCTGATCGATTCGGCAAGTTTTCCGCCGGGTTTGCCCGGGATTTTTCGAAAATTCTTTCGAACGGCTGGTAAATTTTCACATTCCGTGATATCATAAGAAACAGGAACGGAAAGGAGACGGAACGATGAAACATTGGCGCAAAGCGGTGATCGCCCTGCTGGTCGCGCCGGGCATGGCGGCGCTGCTGCTGCAGATTCTGCCGCGGGAACCGGGGTGGCATTCGGCGTTGCTTCTTTTCGTGCCGCTGGTTCTGGCGGCGGGGGCGTCTGCGCTGGCCCCGGAACCGGGAACTCTCCCTCCCCGTCTGCGCCGGTTCCGCTCGCTGACGGCGGCGGCGGCCTGTTATGCGCTGGGGATTCTGCTCACGGTGGCGCTGAATTTTTCCGTTTCGGAGCTGTTCCGCGGGGAGCTGGTACGGGTGGTCGCCGCCTTCGGACTGCTCCTCGTTTTCGCCCTGTTTGCCGGGAGAAGCGCCGGTAGAAGCCGGAAGGAGCGGTGGATCATTGCGGCGGGATCTGTCGCGTTCGGCATGGCGGGCGGAGTTCCGTTCGGCGTGGCGCTCGCCTCGTTCCCGGGAATGGATCCGGAGCAGAGTTTTTCGATCGGCATTCTGGCGGCGGCCGTCGTGACCGGAACGGCGGCGCTGTGGATTCCGGAGAAAAAACGGCCGCTGTGCTCCGCCGCGGCACTCTGGATTTTCACTGTGGCGGCGGGAGCGGCGGCATGGGGCGCGGCATGGATCGCCGGAACGTTCCGCTTTGAAGCGGTGAAGGATCGGATTTTAGAGGAGCGGGAGGAAACCTCCGGTTCCGCGAACGGAGCGGAACTCTACCGGGAGGCGTCGCTTCTCTTCGACGCCTGGGCGGGGGATCACCCGGAACTTCTGCGTTCACTGCCGGCGGCGGATGAAGAGGGAACGCGTCAGCTCACCGCACCCGAACTGGAACCCTTTTTCGACGCGTTCGAACAGGCGGGCAGGAGCGACGCGCGCTGGGATCGGAAGAAGTTCATAAAGGACGGCGCAACCGGAGAACTTGCCGCACTGGGGCGGATGAGCTGGTTCTGCCGCTCCCGCGCGGCGGCGTTCAGCGCGGCCGGCCGCCCGGAACTGGTTCTGCCGGAACTTCTGCGGGTTCTGCCGCTGGTGCGCCAGCTTCGCAGTCAGAACATCATCACCTTTGACCTGGCAGGTTCGGAACTGGAGGAGCAGCTGATGCGTGCGGCGGTGGAGTTCGGTCCGGTCGGCCCGGCATACGCGGCCGATTACCGGAAACTTCTGCACGCGCTGGAGGATGATTCACTGCGTCCCTCCGGGGAGCTGGAACTTATGACGCTGTTGTTCAGCGAGACGAAAGGGGAGTTCCGTCTGCCGGGGGCGGCGCCGGAGAATCCTCTGCTTGGGCTGCTCGTTTCACCGGCGTCGCTCAACCGGAGGGCGACACTGCTGGAGACCTTCGCCTCCCTCCAGCCGGAGTTGGAAGAGGCGTCGCGCCTGGCCGTTCTGCCGGTTGAATACCGGAAGAACGTGCCGTCGAAGGATCCGGTGCGCAGTTATCTTGCGTCGACGCTGCTGCCCTACTTTTTCCAGCGGGAAGGGCGCGAGCTCTGCCGGATAGGAATCGCACTCAAGCTCTTCTGGTCGGAGCGCGGAGCTCTGCCGGAGAAGGTGACGGAACTGGTTCCTGCCGTTCTGCCGTCGATTCCGGTTTCGCCGATCAGCGGCGAACCGTTCGAGTACCGCCGGGAGAAGGAGGGGTTCCTGCTGACCGGCGGTACGGCTGACGGCGCCCGCCCCGCCCTGCGCGGCGGAGAGCGCTGGATGGAATCTCCTCCGCATCGACCTTGATGAGAGATGTGCGGGAGGATAAGTTGATAGAGGAGTGGAAAAACCGGACCGAGTCGTAAAACGGCCGGTTTTTCGCTTGACGAAACTGCAGGAAAGATGTATCTTCCGGCAACGTCTTTTTTGCGTGAGGAGGAACTGAAATGCTGCATCGGATTCTTGTCTTGTCGTTTGTTCTGCCCATGCTCCTGGCCGCCGGGGAGTATGACGCGGTGGTGAAGATCTTTTCGGTTTCGAGCCGCCCGAACTTTTATCTGCCGTGGCAGAATTTCAGCCAGCGCAACGCGAGCGCCTCCGGCTTCGTGATCGAGGGAAAACGGATCATCACCAACGCCCACGCCGTCTCCTACCCGACCTTCATCACGGTCCGCAAACCGGGCGACCAGACGCGGTATCCCGCCCGGGTGGTTTCGGTCAACCATGAGTGCGATCTTGCGATTCTGACCGTCGACGCTCCCGGTTTCTTCGACGGAATTCCGCCGATGGAGCTGGCGGACCTCCCGCCGCTGCAGAGTTCGGTTTCCGTGATCGGCTACCCGGTCGGCGGCGACAACGTCTCGATCACCAGCGGCGTGCTCTCCCGCATCGAGCCGCGCCGCTACAGCCACAGCGGCAAGCAGCTTCTGGCCGCACAGGTCGATGCGGCGATCAACCCCGGCAACAGCGGCGGCCCGGCCATGCACGGCGGAAAAGTGGTGGGAATCGCCTTCCAGGGCGCGGCGTCGGCGCAGAACATAGGGTACATCATCCCCTGTTCGGTATTGAAACACTTTCTCAAGGATCTGGAGGATGGCAGAATCGACGGTTTTCCGGATGTGCCGTTCCGCTCGGAGCCGCTGGAAAATCCCGACCTGCGCCGTTCGCTCAAAATGAAAAAGGAGATGTCCGGCGTGCTGGTGATCGAACTGCCCGAACTGCTGAAACAGGAGGTTCCGCTGCAGCCCGGCGACGTCGTGCTCAAGGTCGACGGCCGGAACATCGCCAACGACGGAACCATCGATTTCGGGCAGGGCAAGGTGCTCTTCTTCGGCTGCCTCTTCTGGGAACAACAGCTCGGGACCGCACTGCCGGTCACCATCCTCCGCGACGGCGTGGAGAAGATCGTCGAAACGAAGACGGTGAAATTTCCCTTCCGGGTGCCGAATCAGCTCTACGACCGCAACCCCTCCTACTACCTCGCCGGCGGAATCGTCTTCACTCCGCTCACGATCAACTATATGAGCACCTGGAAAAACATCGATCAGGTCCCCGACGAACTGGCCGTCAATCTCGGCAAGAGCCGGAATCTGCCGGATGAGGAGATTGTCGTCATCTCGATGGTGCTCGCCGACGAGGTCAACCTCGGTTACCAGCGGGTCGGCGCGGACATCGTTTCGACCGTCAACGGCGTGAAGATCACCTCGCTGCGCCAGCTCGCCTCGCTGATCGACTCTCAGAAGGAGGGATTTCTCGAAATCGTCCTCCAGAACGGAATGCGGCTGGTCATGGACGTTTCCGGAATGCGCGAAGCGACGCCGCGGGTGATGCACCGCTACCGGATTCCGAGCGACCGGAGCAGCGATCTGAAGTCGTGACTCCCCGGTTTCGCAGAAAAAAAGCCGCCGTTTTCCCGATCAAGGAAGAACGGCGGCCGAACTGTTTCTGCTCAGCTGATGACGCGCGGATAGCTGCCGAAGAGCTTGAAGAAGGAGCAGTCCTCCTTGAGTTCGGCGCAGGCGGCGGCGATGTTGGGGTCCTGGCAGTGGCCGAGGATGTCGACGAAGAAGCAGTACTCCCAGTGGCCGCTCTTGAGCGGGCGGCTCTCGATCATAGTCATCGAAATGTTGTGGTTGCGGAACGGCCGGAGCGCGTCGTAGAGGGCGCCGGCGCGGTCGTGCAGCGAGAAGCACAGACTGGTTTTGTCGTCGCCGCTGGGCTGGTTTTCATGCTTGCCGATGACCAGGAAACGGGTGATGTTGCGGGCGTTGTCCTCGATGTTTTCGGCGACGATCGGCAGATCGGTGTGATCTGCGGCGAGTCTTCCGGCGATGGCGGCGGCTTCGGTTTCCCGCTCCGCCAGCTCGATGGCGCGGACGGTACTGGTCACCTCGATGAAGGTGGCGTTGCGCAGATTGGCCTGCAGATATTCACGGCACTGGCCGAGCGGCTGCGGATGACTGTAGACGCAGCGGATTTCCGGGAGCGGGCTGGCGCTGTAGAGCAGCTGGTGGATCGGCAGATTGAATTCCGCGACGATCCGCACCGAGGAGCTGGTCAGCGAATCCAGCGTCGGATTGACCACCCCTTCGGTGGTGTTCTCGACCGGGACCATTCCGTAATCGGCCCGCCCGGTTTCGACGGCGCCGAAGACGTCGGCGATGGCGGCCGCCGGCTGAAGCAGGACTCCGCGGCCGAACTTCTCCAGCGCGGCCTGGTGGGAGAAGGTCCCCTCCGGCCCGAGGAAGGCAACGGAGAGGGGGCGTTCCAGCTTGATGGAGGCGGACATGATTTCGCGGTAGATCGCCAGCAGCGAATCGCGGTCGAGCGGTCCGTCGTTGAGAGAGGCGAGTCGTTCGAGGAGTGCGCGTTCCCGTTCCGGCACATAGATCGGCTGGTTGTTCTTCATTTTCCACTCGCCGATCTCCTTGGCGAGTCTGCATCGTTCGTTGAGCATCCGGACGATATCCTGATCAATTGCGTCAATGCCGGCTCTGAGTTTTTCAATATCCATTCGCACAACTCTCTCTGGTTTTTTTGCAAATAACTCCACCCCGGTAGCGGAACACGTCAAAACGGGGGTTGAATTAATAGAGTTGGCAATGTACTTTATTTCAATGGTTAAATGGAGCAAACCGATGTTTTTTTTGAAAAATTTTTTCTGTGCCGCGGGTTTTCTGGTTTTTGCGGCGGGTTGTTCGACGCCGGAACCGGCGCTGCAGCGGTTCGATTCGTCGCGTCTGGCGCCGCCGGAAGTGGAGCGGGAACGGGCCGAACAGCTCAGCCGCAATCTGGCGCCCTGCCGCATCCGGGCCGCGGTGATGGCCGCCGACAAGTTCTACCGGGAGGACCTCACCGCGCCGGAAGAGTTTGTCGAACGGGTCCGGCTCTTCGGCTTCAACCGCATCTACCTGGTGCTGGAGGATGTTTCGGCGCTCGATGACCGGCTCCGCGGTTTCCTGCGGGCGGCGGGGAACGCGGGGCTCCCGGTCGAACCGGTGATCCGGCAGGTGGATTTCCTCTACTCCTTCCGCGGGAATGCGTTTCTCCGGGAGTTTCGCTCCGGGAGCGTCACGCTCTCGAAGATGGCGGAGGCGCTGGTCGAATTCAACCGCGAACAGCCGGACGGGGCGAAATTTGCCGGCGCAGTGGTGGAGATTTCACCGCATCTCTTTACGATCAACAACTTCCGTCGCCCGAAAAATCTTCTCTACGCCTGGAGCGAACAGACCTGGGGCCCGGGGATGGACAACGACATGATGATGAAGGCAACCATCGCCGAACTCAAGGAGATCGCCGCGATTCTGACGCCGCTCCCGCTCACTGTGAGCGTGCCGGACTTCTACCATGAACTGGCGCAGCAGAAGAAACTTACCGTGGGGGATGTCAACGACTTTCTGGCGGTGATGCCGCAGCATCCGGCCGTGCTGCTGCAGGACAGCGGCAACAAACCGAGCGAGGCGCTCGAGATGGTCGAAAACGAGCTGGCCGCGGCCAAAGTGGCGGACAGTGTGGTGGTCGGCATCAACCTGGCGAATCACACTTCGGTGACGGAGGGGGCCTTCCGCCGCCGGAACTGGCAGGATTTCAGCCGGGCGATGGGGTACCTGGTGAAAAAATGGAAGGAGTTCCCCGCGTTCGCCGGCGTGGCGATCGGTCCGTTTCTGCGGCTGGAACTCATTCAGGAGGAGGAGTGAACCATGCGTTGTCCGAAGTGCGGCTGTCTCGATGACAAGGTGATTGATTCGCGGGTGGTGAGGGATGGCGCCGCTGTGCGCCGCCGCCGCGAGTGCCTCTCCTGCTCCTGTCGCTACACGACGATCGAGGGAATCATTCCGGAAGAGCTCAAGGTGATCAAGCGCAATTCGGTGCGGGAGGATTTCGACCGCGACAAACTGCGGCGCGGAATCGCCAACGCCTGCTACAAGCGGCCGGTCAGTCCGGATGAGATCGACCGGATTGTCGAGGATCTTTCCGCCTCGATTCTGCGGGATTTCGACAAGGAGGTGGCGAGTTCCGAGATCGGCACGCGGGTGATGAACCTTCTCCGCAGCGTCGATCAGGTCGCCTACGTCCGGTTCGCCTCGGTCTACCGGAAGTTCAAGGATGTCGAAGAGTTCATCGAAGAGATCCGCGCCCTCAAATGACGCGGATGGAGGTTGTGTTGTGAGTGAATCTGTTTTGAAACTTCATCCGGGGCGCGAGAAGTCGCTGCGCCGCCGCCATGCCTGGATCTTTTCCGGCGCCGTCGCCGAACTCTCCGGGAATCCCGTTCCCGGGGAAACCGTCACCGTCGTCGACAGCAGCGGCCGTTTTCTTGCCCGCGCCGCCTGGTCGCCCGATTCGCAGCTGGTCGCGCGGGTCTGGAGCTTCGATGAGAACGAAGCGGTCGACGACGCCTTTTTCGCGCGGAAGATCCGCCGGGCGATTGAATTCCGCCGGTTTCTCGGCTATGACGATCCCGAAGGGGGGTGCCGCCTGATCTTCTCGGAGGCGGACGAGCTGCCGGGGCTGGTGGTGGACCGCTACGGGGAGTTTCTGGTGATGCAGGTGCTGAGCGCCGGCGTGGAGTTCCACCGCGACCGGATTGTACGGCTGCTGGCGGAGACCACCGGCGCGCGGGGGATCTTCGAGCGTTCCGACGTCGGCATCCGCGCCCGCGAGGGGCTCGCCGGCCGGACCGGGCTGCTCTACGGGGAACAGCCGCCCAACCCGGTCATCATCCGGGAGAACGGCGCCCGGTATGCGGTGGACATCCGCCACGGGCAGAAGAGCGGATTCTACTTCGACCAGCGGCTTTCGCGCGAAGTGGTTGCGCAGTTCGCCGCCGGGCGGAGCGTGTTGAACGCCTTCTCCTACACCGGAGCGTTCGCGGTGACGGCGCTGCTGGCCGGGGCGGAACATGTGATCAACGTGGATTCTTCGGCCCCCGCCCTGCGGCAGGCGGCCCACAATCTTGAGATGAACCACATTGCGCCGGACCGGTTCGAGAACCTCACCGCCGACGTCTTCGAAACGTTGCGGAAATTCTCCGCCGAAGGGCGCCGGTTCGACATGGTGATTCTCGACCCGCCGAAATTCATCGAGTCGAAGCGGGTGCTGATGCAGGGGAGCCGCGCCTATCAGGACATCGCCCGGCTCGGATTCCGGT
The DNA here is from genome assembly GCA_900551245.1 of uncultured bacterium. GTDB lineage: Bacteria > Verrucomicrobiota > Lentisphaeria > Victivallales > Victivallaceae > Victivallis. Next base: position 18,700 of record URVC01000014.1, read on the forward strand.
TGCTCAATCCCGGCGGACTGCTGGTGAACTTCTCCTGTTCCGGGCTGATGACGCCGGAGCTTTTCCAGAAGATCACCGCCGATGCGGCGGTGGAGGCAGGGGTGCACGGCGTCATCTGCCGCCGCCTCGAGCAGAGCCCGGACCATCCGGTGTCGCTCGCCGTTCCGGAGGGATTCTATCTGAAGGGACTGGTCACCCGGATCGACTGAGAAGATACGGCACCATGAAAAAAACCTCCCGGAACCGGAGCGGTTGCGGGAGGTTTTTCTTGGGTATGCGGGAAATTACTTCTCGTGTTTGGCGAGGTAATCGGCGACGCCGACCGCGGTGGGTTTCAGCCCTTCGGAGCCGTCCTGCCAGTTGGCCGGGCAGACTTCGCCGTACTTTTCGGTGAACTGCAGCGCCTTGACCACGCGGAGCACCTCTTCGACGTTGCGGCCGAGCGGCAGGTCGTTGACGGTCTCATGCCGCACGACGCCCTCGCGGTCGATCAGGAAGAGGCCGCGGAGCGCGACCGAGTTGTTGAGCAAAATGCCGTAGCTGCGGCTGATCTCCTTGGTGAAGTCCGACACCATCGGGTAGCGGAGCTTGCCGACGCCGCCCTTGCTGCGTTCGGTGGTCTTCCAGGCGTAGTGGCTGTACTCGGAGTCGACCGAGACCGACACGAGTTCGGTGTTCAGCGCACGGAACTTCTCGATGGAGTTGTCGAATGCGACAAGCTCGGTCGGGCAGACGAACGTGAAGTCCATCGGGTAGAAGAAGAGGACGACATATTTGCCCCGGAGACTGGAAAGGGTAAAATCCTCGATGCAGTTATCCGGCATGACAGCCTTGGCGGTAAAATCCGGTGCAAGTGTTGCGACAAGTGACATGATTGCTTTCTCCTTACTGTTATTGCAGGCGGTACTCCCCCGCTGCTGCATTTCTGATAATAGATACTCTTTTTGAAAAAAGTCAAGGTTAGTCCGATCGAATTTTGCATTCCCGATTGACAAAGCGGCGGAAAAGCCGTATACTATGCCGGAAATATCGTCTCGGTAACTGGAGGAATGCAGGAATGTGGTTTTTGCGATACGCGGCGGCCGTTGCAGCGTGGGCCGTCTGGGGAGTATGGGCGGCGCCGGAGCTGGCGGTGGAGGGGGGATGCCTCACCGGCCGGGGTGCGGTATTCCGGGCGGAAGATGCGACGCTGGTCGCCACCGCCGCCCACGTGCTGCTGGAGAATCCGGACCTGATGTTGCGGGATGAATCCGGCCACGCCTTTCCCATCCGGGTGCTGGAGTTCGCCCCCGACCGGGATCTTGTGCTGCTGGAGGCGGATCTGCCGGAAAAATACCGGCAATATGACGGAAAAACGACGGCGGTTGCTCCGGGGGATTCTCTCCGGTACGGAACTCGTTCCGGCCGTTGCGAAAGCGTCGAACCGACCCGGCTGATCTGCCGCGGAATTCCGGTGAAACGGGGGGATTCCGGCGGGGCGGTGACCGGTCGTGACGGGCGGCTGACCGCCGTGGTCCGCGGCATTCTCGCCGGCTCTCCGGAGATGACCGAAGCGGTCCGGGTGGACAACTACCAACGCAGTTCGCGGGAGAGGATCGGCATCGCCCGGTTTTCCGAGTGGCAGCGCGGCTATCTGGAACTCAAACAGTGGAACTCCCGTCTGGTGGATGCGGTCAAACAGCTCTCCGGCAAACCGCTGCGACGGCGCGGCGCGGAGCTGTTGCGGGAACTGCCGGAGACGGCTCCGGTCGGCGTGGAGGCGCTCGACCGGCTCCGCAACCGCGAAGCGTTCCGGGCCTGCCGTGCCGCCGCCTGGCTCGGCTTGTCGCCGCGCGGCGAAGAGCTGGAAGTCTGGGAGCCGTTCTCCGTCGAGGCCTGGGCCGCTCTGGTGGAAAACGGCGGCGCGCCGGAGATTGAGCGCAGCGGTTCGAACTGGGGAATCCGCGGCTGGCGGGAGGAGTCCGGGCGCATGCGCTGGGCGCTCTTCTGCGCCGAGGGGCTGTTCGCCGGCAAGATTCTCGTCTCCCCCGGGCGCCGGACGCCGGAGGCGAAACGGAACCGGCCGTAACGCGTCATTTTTCCGTTATTTTTCCGTCATTTCCCTTTTTTCTGCTCAGAAAGTGGCGGATTGCCGGAAATGCCAATGCGGCGGCGACCGCCATCGCCGGCAGGGCCGGCAGCTGGTAGCGCGGCACGGTCACCGGGCCGGGGAGGAAAAAGTAGTATTCGACGAAGGCGAGAAAGACCAGCAGCGAAAACCAGCGCCTCTTCCAGTTCCACACCGCGATGCCGAGCCAGACCGCCGTTCCCAGATAGAGCGCCATCGTCAGCGCCAGCAGGGGCAGCAGCAGCAAAGGCAGCCAGAGACGGCCGTCGAAATAGTGGTTGACGGCGGCGAAGAGTCCCTGCTTCTGGAGCACGTTCATCGTGCCGCGGTCCGACCGGGTCGCGCCGAGCAGTTCGAAGAATCCCGGGGCGTCGGGCAGCAGGATGTGCGGCCGGAAGTGCTGCGGCAGCCAGGCGAGGGGGTGGGCGAAAATCAGCGCTTTGAACTGTTTCAGCCGGTAGTCCACCCGGCTCGCCTCGTCCGGAAATCTTTCGTGGTCGGCGAAGCGCTGCTCCAGTTCGGCGAGGATCTTCGCCTTTTCGAATTCGTAGGAGGTGCCGTTGACCTTCGCCAGCAGCATCGCCCCGTTCTGATGGAGCATCGCCCCGGTGTTGGTGTCGATGCAGAATCCGGCGCCGAGCCGGGCGTTGCGCCACATCCACGGCGTCAGAACCGCGGCGAAGAGCAGTGCCGCCGCCGCGCCGGTCCACAGCTTCTGCCGCCATCCGGGCGCCGGGGCGGTGAAGAGCAGCACCAGCGCCGGGAGAATCCACACCGAATTGATCGGCCGGATCAGCGCGCCGAGCGCGGCGAAGAGGATGCACCAGAGGAAATCAGCCACCCGGCCGCGCCGCAGAAAGCGGATGAAGCAGTAGAACTGCACTGCCGCGGTGAACGCCAGCAGAGTGTCGGAGAGCAGCATCGGCGCCTGCGCCATCATCGTGAGGTTGAAGAGCACCAGACCGGCGGCGATCTCCCCGGTGCGTCTGCTGCCGAGTTCGCACCCGGCCAGCCAGATTGGAATCGCCGCCGCCGTGCTGATGAGAATGAGCACCACGGCCAGCGCGCCGTTGTTCCCGAGGCCGAAGAGCCGGTAGCAGAGGGCCGCCAGAACCGGGAAGCCGGGGGCGCGGACCGCGGAGGGCTCTCCGCCGGGCGCGTCGAGAAAGCGGCCCGATTCGGCCAGCGCCAGCGCCGGACCGAGGTAGCCGGAGCTGTCCGGGCGGGAGAAGCGTTCGGTCGGATCCGTCAGCAGACCGGGCAGGGCGAGGCAGAGCCGTGCCGCCAGCCCGGCGGCAAGAAGCAGCAGGAGAATCCGGTTCTCCCGCAGAAATCGATGGATCTTTTCAAAATTCATGCCTACAAGGTACTCCCTTTCCGGAAAAAGTCAAGCCGGGAAGAGTGTTCCATCAACGGCCGGTGCGGTTCTGCCGCAGTTCGTCGAGCGCGGCCCGGATTTCCGGGTCGTCGGGACGGTATTTTGCCGCTTCGGAGAGATGTTCCTGCGCGATGTCCGGTCTGCCGGAATATCCGGCGGCAAGACCGAGATGCTTTCGGTTCAGCCCGGTATCTGTCGCGTAATATTCGGCGATTGCGCGATGCAGTTCCGCCGCTCCGGCCGAGTTGCCATTGCGGAGCGTGATGTCGATTCCCGCCAGAAAGAGCAGAAGGAGCGCGTCTTTCCGTACGCCGCGCAGGTGGACGAGGACGCGGGAATTGAGGGCGGCTCCCAGCTCCTGCGCCGCTTCATTCCAGTTGCCGGAACGGTGCAGAATCAGGCCGCGGAGAAAGTGCAGATACAGTTCGATATCCCGGGAATCGGCGTCGCTCATGCCGGAGAAGGGGCCGATTTTCGGGAGCAGTTCCTGCGCCTTTGCTGAATTGCCCCGGAGAATCTCCTGCAGGGCGACGGTCGAACCGATGCGATAGTTGATCCGTCCGCCGGTCGTCGCGCGCAGAAAGAGTGTTTCGCCGCTGCGGTAGACCGGCAGATAGAGCAGTGTGCCGAGCGCCAGCACCGCCGGATAGAGCCAGATCAGGCGGCGGAGCCGGAGCGGGAGCTCCCCGGCATTCCGCTGAACGATCAGAATGACGCCGAGGAGCAGAAACGGGGTGGGCAGATAGCTGTTCCGGTCCGCGAAGGTGGTGTTGCCGTAGACGAGAAAACCGGCCGCCGGCGCCAGCAGTGCACCCCAGATCAGCAGGGCGGGGAGCGCCTGATACCAGAACTGCCGCGGATCTCTCTTCCAGAGAAACCGGAGCGCCGCGGCGACCGCGACCGCCGTGCCGACGGTCATGACCCAGCAGGCCGGCACCGCCCGGAAGGTGGGGTAGACCGGATTCAGATCGAGCGGGAAGAAACTTTTCCAGAAGTAAAGCGCCCCGTTGGAGCACCCCCGCAACAGCGTGAACCAAACCGGATCCTCCCGGAGGTACTCCCAGAGCTGGCGGTCGTCCGGCTGGCTGCCGCTGGTGAAATAGAGCAGAACCGCCGGAAGCGCGAGGGCGCCGAACCGGGCGAAATTCCGCCACTGCGCCGCCGGGCTCCGCCGCATGACCAGCAGAAGGGCCAGCACCGGCAGAAAGGCGGCTCCGGTCGGCTTGCTGAAGATGCTGAAGCTCCCCAGCAGCAGTCCGGCGGCCAGCAGCAACGTTTTGCCGGTGCGGAGGCCGCGGAGCGCCCCCCACAGTCCGCCGAGGAAACAGGCTCCCAGCAGAACATCCTTGCGTTCGGCAAGCCAGGCCACCGACTCCACCCGCTGCGGGGAGATCGCCCACAGCAGGGTGCAGAAGAGCGCCGGGCCGCGCCGCAGCCCCAGTTCGCGCCCGATGCCGTACAGGGCGAGCGTTCCGGCCAGGTGAAGGAACAGGTTGGAGAGGTGGTATCCGGAATCGGTGCCGTTCCACAGCAACTGATCCAGCATGAAGCTCAGCGAAACCAGCGGCGTGAAGAGCTTGAGCACCGGTTCGGTGAGGTTCCGCGCCAGATTCTCACTGCTCCAGGCGAGATGGTCGTGCAGATAGGCGTGGTCGTCGATCGGCAGTTGTCCGAAACCGGCGACGGAGGCGAACACCGCCGCCGTCACCGCCGCGGCCAGCAACGGAAATCCGGCGGTTGGAATCCGCCGCCGGAACGGACGGGGAAGTTGCGAAGCGAGAGGGGATTCCGGTCGATCCCCTCCGTCGCAGTTCATTTGCCGGTCCCTTTGAATTTCCGCCGGATGGAGTTTTTCTCCTGCCGCTGGCGGGCCAGTTCGATGGCGGCCAGCCGCCGGGTCTCCTGCAGGTCCACCGACGGTGCCGGGAGCTCGATCTTCATCGATTCGAGCGTTTCGAGCAGGATCTGCGAAACCACCAGGTTGCGGAACCATTTGGTGTTGCCGGGCACGACGAACCAGGGGGCCTGTTTGGTCGAACAGCGGCTCAGCGCCACCTCGAACGCCTCGATGTAGTCATCCCAGAACTGCCGCTCGTGGTAGTCGTTGCTGGAGATCTTCCAGTGCTTCTCCGGCCGTTTCAACCGCCGGACGAAGCGCCGGAGCTGTTCATCCTTGTCGATGTGCAGATAGAACTTGACGATCCGGGTGCGGTTGTGCACGAGCAGATCCTCGAAGTTGTTGATCGCCTTGTAGCGGTAGTCCAGCTCTTCGGCGGAGGCGAATTTGTGCACCCGCTCCACCAGCACCGCCTCGTAGTAGGAGCGGTTGAAGATGACCACCTCCCCGCGGCGCGGCACCACCGGATGGGCGCGCCAGAGGAAGTCGTGCGCCTGCTCCAGCGCGGTCGGCGTCTTGAAGGACTGCACCCGGCATCCCTGCGGATTCATCGCCGAAAAGACGTTGTTGATCGTGCCGTCCTTGCCGCCGGCGTCCAGCGCCTGCAGCACGATGAGCAGCGACTGCTTGCCTTCGGAATAGAGGTCGGTCTGGAGGCGGGCGATCCGGTGGTTGTTCTTTTCGAGCAGCGCCAGACCGGCCGCCTTGTCCTTGAACTCCAGCGTGTCGTCGGGGTCGAACTTCGACAGATCGACTTTCGTCCCCTCGCGGATGATGTACTTCTCGTAGAAGCGCTCCATGATTCTGCCCCGGTTCAATATTTTTTAAGCAGGCGGAGGTTGCGGTCGATCAGGTTGTCGAGCGTCTCCACCGAGAGCGCCGAGCGGCCTTCGTCCGGCGGCGTGTTGAAGCAGTAGTCCACCAGCTGTGCGATGCTCGAGACCGCGACGTGCATGCGGGTGTCGCTCGAGGCGTAGTAGATGAAGACGGTCCCGTCGTCGTCGGCGATCCAGCCGTTCGAGAAGAGCACGTTGGAGACGTCGCCGACCCGCTCCTTCCCCTTCGGCGCGAGGAAGTAGCCGCCGGGCGAAGCGATCACCTTCGAGGGATCCTCCAGCGAGGTCATGTACAAGTAGAGCACGTAGCGCATTCCGGCCGCGCAGTTGCGCACGCCGTGGGCGAGGTGGAGCCAGCCGAATTCGGTCCGGATCGGCGCCGGTCCTTCGCCGTTCTTGACCTCCTTGATCGTGTGATAGCGCCGGAAGTCGATGATCTTCTCCTCCTTGACCTCCGCATGGGTGATGTCGTCGATCAGCGCCCAGCCGATGCCGCCGCCGGAACCGGCGTCGATGAAGCCGTCCTGCGGGCGGGTGTAGAAGGCGTACTTGCCGTTGACGAACTCCGGATGGAGCACCACGTTGCGCTGCTGGCTCTTCGACTTGAGGTCGGGCAGCCGCTCCCAGTTGACCAGATCGCGGGTCCGGGCGATGCCGGCGGCGGCGACGGCGCTGGAGAGGTCGCCGGGCGCGGCATCCGGATCGGGCCGCTCCGAGCAGAAGATGCCGTAGATCCAGCCATCTTCATGGTGGGTCAGGCGCATGTCGTAGACGTTGGTGTCGGGGTTGTCGGTTTCCGGCATGGTGATCGGGTAGTCGCGGAACCGGAAGTTGTCCACGCCGTTCGGGCTCTCCGCCAGCGCGAAGAAGGATTTGCGGTCGGCGCCCTCCACCCGGACCACCAGGCAGTAGCGGTTGCCGAACTTGATCGCGCCGGAGTTCATCGTCGCGTTGACGCCGATCCGCTCGAGCAGCATCGGGTTGGTCGAACGGTCGAGATCGTAGCGCCAGAAGATCGGGGTGTGTTCGGCGGTGACGACCGGATATTTGAAGCGGTTGTAGACGCCGTTGCCGGATTTCATGATATTTTTGCGGGCGATAAGCTTTTCGTGCTTCCGGAACAGCTTATCCACTTTCTTGTAGAAACTCATGGGGAACCTCCCGGTAGTGAAATTGATCCTCTGCTGTATAATATCGGTGCATTCAGGGAAAATGCAAGAAACCCTAAAAAAAAAATAACGTTGCAGTTGAAAAAAAGCAGTCCGGCGCTACATTGAATTGACGGCGGATTTCCGGGAGCGGCCCGGCCTTCCGGCCGGGATTTCCACGACCAGCGGCGGTGATTCACAGATGCAGAACGAAAACTTTTCCGCTCCGGAGGAGACGCCGGGCGGCTACAATTTCGGCACATTCGCGGGGGTGTACACTCCCGCCTTGCTGACCATCCTCGGGCTGGTCATGTTCATGCGCACGAATTTCGTGCTCGGCAACGCCGGATTGTTTCAGACATTGCTGATCCTGCTGGTCGGCAGCAGCATCACCCTCGCCACCGGATTTTCGATTTCGGCGATCGCCACCAACACCGACGTGGGCGGCGGCGGCGCCTACTACCTCATCAGCCGGGTACTCGGGCCGGCGTTCGGCACCTCGATCGGGCTGACGCTCTTCGTGTCGCAGTCGCTGGCGATTCCCTTCAACATCCTCGGTGCCACCGAAGCGATCATCGACGGCTGGCCGGAGCTGCGCCCTTACTTCCCGCTGGTCAACGTCGCTCTCGGCGCGATTCTCTTCTTCTTCGTCTGGAAGGGGGCGGACTGGGCGATCCGGGCGCAGTTCTTCATCATGGCGGTGCTCGGCGTGTCGGTGATCGTCTTCCTCGCCGGGCCGCTCGGGAACTTCTCGCTGGAGAATCTGCGGGCCAACTGGGGGCCGCTCGACACGGTGCATTCGCTGATTCCCTGCTTCGCGATCTTCTTTCCGGCGGTCACCGGCATCATGGCCGGCGTGAACATGTCCGGCGACCTGCGCGACCCGCACCGTTCGATTCCGCGCGGAACCTTTTACGCGCTCGGCACCGCGGTGGTCCTCTACCTCATTCAGATCATCATCGCGGCGGGCTGTTTCAACCGGCAGGATATGATCGCCTACCCCTACGTGCTGCTCACGAAGAACGCGCTCTTCGGGCTCGGATTCATGGTGCTGGCCGGCGTGCTGGCGGCGACGCTCTCGACCGCGCTCGGCTGGATGCTCGGCGCGCCCCGGGTGCTCCAGAGCCTCGGCGTGGACAACGTTCTGCCGGGCATCGGCTTCTTCCGCGCGGGGGCCGGGCCGCGCAACGAACCCCGCCGCGCCATCATTCTGGTGGCGGTGATCGTGCTGCCGATTCTGATCTGGTCCGGCATGATCGGCCGGAACGCGTCCGATACGGAGAGTTCGCCGATCACGGTCATGAGCGAACTGGTTTCGCTCTTCTTCCTCTTCACCTACGCGATCATCAACCTGGCGGCGTTCGTCGAGTCGCTCGGCGCGAATCCGTCGTTCCGCCCCCGGTTCCGCTTTTTTCACTGGGGAATCGCCGCTTACGGGACGGCGGCGTGCGTGCTGGCGGCGTTTCTGATCGACCTGGAGCTGTCGATCGTCGCCTTTCTGGTGATCCTCGGGCTCTACATCTGGCTGCGCTACCGCAACCTCACGATGGCGTACGGCGACGCCCGGCGCGGCTTCGTCTATTCGCGGATCTATTCGCTGCTGCATCAGTACGCCCGGCTGCCGCTCCACCCGAAGAACTGGCGGCCCACCATCGCCGTCCTCTCCGGTGAGCCGGAGGAGCGGAGCATGCTCATGGAGTACGCGCTGCTCTTCAGCCAGCGGCGCGGCATCGTCAGCTTGATTCAGATCGTCATTTCCGACGATCCGCACAACATCGGGGAGCGGCGCACTCCCCAGCTCCGGCGGTTGCGCCGGCTCGCCCGCGAACGGCAGTGGCCGGTCTTCCCGACCGTGGTGATCGCGCCGGAATTCGACAGCGCGCTGCGGATCATTCTGCAGAGCCATTCGCTCGATCCCATCCGGCCGAACATCGTGATGATGGGGTGGCCGCGGCGGGCCGAGCGGGTCGTGCCTTTCTTCACCCATCTGCAGACCATCGTCGGGGACTTTCACCGCAACGCGATCGTGCTGGCCAACGAGCGTTCCAGCGCCCGGCCCCAGCGGTACGACGGCGGCACCATCGACATCTGGTGGCAGACGCCGGAAGGGGGGTCGCTGATGACCATTCTCGCCTACCTGGTGCAGCTCGACCGCGACTGGCGCAAGAGTGTGCTGCGCATCTTTTTGCCGATGAACCGGGAGAAGGTCCGCCGAATCCGTCAGGTGCTCGACGCCGCCCGGATCGAGGCGGAGATCGTCGGGCTCGACGAGGAGGTCCGCCTCCGCCGCGTGCTGCCGAAATACTCGTCCGGCGCGGAGCTGGTCTTCATCGAGTTCCCCGATTACAACACGACCGACGTGCGGAGGCAGCTGGTGACTCACGAGCTGCTCAAGCGCGATCTGGCCGGGCTGCCGCCGTGTTTCCTCGTGGTTTCCAACGGAGAAGCGGATCTGCTGGCCTGATTATGATTTTGTCAACTCAATACAAATAGAAGAGAAAATGGTATGAACAATGTCTGGATTACGCCGGTGACCTTTCTGCTGTTCACCGGAGCCGTCGCACTGCTGACCTATCTCATCACGCGCCGGGACGAGCGGCGCACCAACGAGGGATACTTCCTCGCTGGCCGCTCGCTCACCTATCCCTTCATCGCCGCTTCGCTGCTGCTGACCAACCTTTCGACCGAGCAGATGGTCGGACTCAACGGCGACGCCTTCTCCTACGGACTGAGCGTGATGGCCTGGGAGGTGGTCGCGGTGGTGGCGCTGGTGGCGATGGCGCTCTTCTTCCTGCCCCGTTTCCTCAAAAGCGGCATCGCGACGGTGCCGCAGTATCTGGAGCTGCGGTTCGACAAACACACCGGTTCGATCGCGAATTTGATCTTCCTCCTCGCCTACATGCTGATTCTGCTGCCGATCGTGCTCTACACCGGTTCCAAGGGGCTGCTGAGCATCTTCGGGGTTCAGTCGCTCTTCGGCATCACCTCCGAGCTGGGGATGCTCTACCTCATCGTCATCCTGATCGGCGTGGTCGGTTCGGTCTACGCGCTCTGTGGCGGATTGCGCACGCTGGCGGTCGCGGACCTGCTCAACGGCATCGGCCTCCTGATCGGCGGCTTCATGATCGTCTACTTCGCGCTCCGGTACGCCGGTGCCGGCGAGGGGATGTTCGCCGGGCTGGAAAAGGTGCGCACCTACGAGCCGGCGATGTTCAACAGCCTCGGCGGAAACCATCAGGCGGTGCCCTTCACCACGCTTTTCTCCGGGGTGCTCTTCATCAACGTCTTCTACTGGTGCACCAACCAGCAGATCATCCAGCGCACCTTCGGCGCGAGTTCGCTCGCCGAGGGGCAGAAGGGGGTGCTGCTGACCGGACTGTTGAAACTGCTCGGACCGCTCTATCTGGTGGTTCCCGGGCTGGTCGCCTACTACCTCTACAAGCAGGGACTTCTGCCGGGGGTGGTCCGCGCCAACGGTTCGATCGACTCCTCGCTCGCCTACGGGGCATTGGTCCGCACGGTGATGCCGCCGGTCCTGACCGGATTCTTCGCCGCGGTGATGGTCGGCGCGATCCTGTCGAGCTTCAACTCCGCGCTGAACTCCACCTGCACGCTCTTCAGCCTCGGGCTTTACCGCGAATATTTCAACCCGAATGCGACCGATCTGCAGGTGGTCCGTTCCGGGAAGTACTTCGGCCTCATCATCGCCGTCGTCTCGGTCGCCATCGCGCCGCTGCTCAATCAGGTGGACAGCATCTTCAGCTACCTCCAGAAGATGAACGGCATCTACTTCATTCCGCTGCTGGCGGTGGTGCTGGTCGGCATGGTGTCGCGGCGGGTTCCGGCGGCGGCGGCGCGCTGGGCGCTGGGCGGCGGCGTGATTTTCATCGCCTTCTTCTACTTCGTGCCGCCCTTCGACCGCATCGTCAAGGCGATGAACGACTACAACTTCCTCGGTCTGGTCTTCCTCTACCTCATCGTCTTCATGCTGGTGTACGGAGAGATTTCGCCGCGGAAGGAGGAGTACTGCCAGATCGATGCCAAGGCGGTCGACCTCACGCCGTGGAAACATGTGCGGCTGGCCGGCGTTCTGCTGCTGCTGGCGGTGCTGACGATCTACCTCTTCTTCGCGGATACGAGCGTTCTGCTGGTGAAGTGAGGCGGCGCAATGGAGTCTCCGGCAGGAGCTCCGGAGGGCGGTGCCGGAGCGGCGCGGAAGATCATCCACATCGACATGGATGCCTTCTTCGCGTCGATCGAGCAGCGTGACCGCCCGGAACTGCGCGGCCGTCCGGTGATCGTCGGCGGTTCGCCGGAGCATCGCGGCGTGGTTTCCACCTGTTCCTACGAGGCGCGGGCGTTCGGGGTCCATTCGGCGATGCCGACCCGGACCGCCTTCCGTCTCTGCCCGGAGGCGGTGCTGCTGCACCCGGACATCAAGAAGTACAAACGGATTTCCGCGGTCATCCGCGGAATCTTCCACGAATACACCGATCTGGTGGAGCCGGTTTCGATCGACGAGGCGTATCTGGATGTCACGGTGAACAAGCGCGGCGAACGCTCCGCCACCCGGATTGCGCGGGAGATTCAGCGGGAGATCTTTTTGAAGACGCGCCTGACCGCTTCCGCCGGGGTCTCCTGCAACAAATTTCTGGCGAAGGTCGCCTCCGACCTGCACAAACCGGCCGGACTGACGGTCATCCGGCCGGAGGAGGCGGAGTCGTTTCTCGACGCGATGCCGGTGGAGAAGTTTCACGGCATCGGGCGGGCGACTGCGGCGCGACTGCTGGCGATGAACGTCCGCACCGGGCACGATCTGCGGCAGCTCGACCGGTCGACGCTGGCGGCGCACTTCGGCAAGGTGGGGGAATTCTACTACCGGATTGTCCGCGGGGTCGACGACCGGCCGGTGGAAACCGGTGACGAACCGAAGTCGGTGGGCAAGGAGATCACTCTGTCGGCAGACAGCACCGACCGCCGCCAGTTGCGGATCATGGTGCGCACCCTCTCCTACAAGGTGGCGCGGCTGCTGCTCGGCCGGGGTCTGCTCGGGCGGACCGTCACGGTGAAGCTCCGGTTCGGCGACTTTCACACGGTGACCCGTTCGCAGAGTCTTCCTGAGCCGGTGCCGGACGGCGGCCGCCTCGGAGAAATTGCGCTCGAACTGGCGGAAAAGGGCGGAATGTATCAGCATCCGATCCGGCTGGTCGGGGTGACGGTGAGCAACTTTCTCACCCCCGAGGAGCTGAACCGCCCGGTCCAGTTAGAATTTGACTTCTGAACCACCCCCGTCTCTGACGAGCAAGAAAAAATATGTATTTTTAATGTATACAGTTGTTGGCGCCACTGTATACATTCAGTATAATTAAAGCAGACAATCCGGGAGAAAGACGGTGATGCACTCGATACGACCAGAAGAACTCTATCAGATTCTGCGGCAGGATCTGGAAAATTTTGCGCCGGGAAGCAAGTTCTATTCTGTGCGCGAGATCATGAGGAAATACAGCTGCAATCTGCGGGTAGTCAACGGGGCGATTTCGAAGCTGAAGGAAAAGAAGCTGATCCATTGCGAGCCGCATGTCGGAATGTTCAACGCGATGCGGGAGAGTTCCCGGAAACGCCATCTGCTCTACCTCGCTCCGGACTGGCCGAGCCGTATGCTCCAGAAGAACAGGCTGGATCTGCAGGAGGAGGTCGCCCGGTCGAAGCACTGGTTGTTCCAGAGCCGCCTGTATGATGCGGAAAATAATCTGCCGCTGGTGCCGGCCATCGGACTTGATGCCATCTGCATCAACAAGCCGTCTGTCCTCGACAAGCGTCATTTGATGTGGTTGCAGCATATCACGCTCCCGCTGGTGCTGACGGATTGTCGGGTGGGGGATATTTCCATCAGTTCCGTCAATGTAATGGATGAGTTCGCCGGTTTTCTTCTTGCAAAGTACCTGTTCGACCGGGGACATCGGCGGATCCTGCTGTTCAATGCCGAGCCGGTCAACTCCTCCATTGTGCTGCGCAAGCAGGGTATGCGGAATTTCGCCTCGCTTTCCGGGATCAGACTTGTTGAACTGGACTGCAAAGTGCAGCTTGGGGAGTATGCGGTGCGGAAAGCATACGAAACTTTATCCTCCTACCTGACGGAAAAACGCGACACCTTCACTGCACTGGCCGCCATGTCCTCGGGGTGCATTCCCGGCATCTATCGCGCCTTGGGCGAGAACGGTTTGAAAATCCCGGACGATGTGAGTGTCGCCGGATGCGACTACGCGGACGATTATGACTACGTCACCCCCATGTTGAGCGGCATCGGCGTGAAAGGGTCGTTTGCGGAAGCGGTGCTGAATGGCCTGGATGCAGTTCTGGACGGGAAAGTGAAATACTTCCACACCGAACTGCGTCCTTATATCATGGAAAGAAATTCGGTGGCGGCACTTTCTGCCGTTACCCGGTAACAGGGAGAAGAACCATGCGACGGAAAATATTTACTCTGATCGAACTTCTTATCGTAATTGCCATTATCGCCATTTTGGCTGCCATGTTGCTGCCGGCGCTGAACAAGGCGAGAGAGCGGGCGCGCACGACACAATGTCTGTCTGTATTGAAACAATATGCACTGGGGTACAATCTCTACGCGGATGATTTCGATCAGCTGTTTCCCGGAATCTACAACCGGGGAACATCATATGTGCCTTGGTTCCGACTCATGATGCCGTACTTCCTGCCGGGAAGTAAGGAAAATGATGAAATCAGTTTGTTTAAGCTTCAGTGTCCCAGCGGACTTGCCAGGCGTAAAACATCCGGCAGCCTGAATCTGGTCCAGGTCGATCTGCCCAACAGTACCGGCCGGCTGATATCCCGAAAGAAGATAAAAAAACCCTCTATTACTGCGCTGAATACGGAAAGCTGGGTGAACTCATCCAACAAATATGATGCAGCTCTGGGCAGTTACTGGCCGGATCGTCCGCCGGAAGCCCGCCACAATAACGGGGTCAATATATTATTTGTCGACGGTCATGCCCGCTGGTATCCCAGCAACGGCACTTTCCGCGGCTATTCCGGCTGGCCCAACGCGCCGGAAGGGGAACTGATCTGGGAACAAAGTTCTGCCGGAGTAAAACCCTGAATCGGTTTTATGAAAATCAATCTAACCTCTGTTGTGTAAAAATGAAGAAGATCTATTTTGCTCTGCTTCTGGTTCCCCTGATTGCGGCAACCGGTGCTGAACCGCTTTATTTCGGCAACTTCCGCAGCAACGCTCCTGCCGGACTGCCGGGAGTGATCCGGACGTCGGAAACCACGGAAGGGTTTACTCTGCAATGGGAAAACAAAAGCGGCAAGCCGCTTTCCGCCTCGATTTTTCAACAGCAGTACCTGGAAGATCCGGAAAAGATTTCGTTCGATCTGAAAATCAATCGGAATTCCGGTTCTGCATGGAATATCGAACTCAAGGATACCGCCAGTGCAGTGTTCCGCAGACAGCTGAATCTGCCGGAAGCGGATGGAATGTTTCACCGGATTGTCGTCCCGATAGGAGAATTCAAAAAAATCCAATCCGGATTTCCTCGCGTTTCTCCCTCAGACGCATTGAAGGAGATCAACACGCTGACCCTCGTGGTTGCCGGGGAAAACGGGGCGGTGTTCGACGGCGAGATCCGGGATTTCCGAATCCACGCCGGGGATCGTTCCATCAAATTGTTCACCAAGGAGTTCCGCAATATTTTCGGCGAGAGCAGGAGATACGCCAGACCGGTTCCCATCCGGTTCCAGGATGATCGTGTGCCGCGGGTTTTTGTGGCGGACAATACCTCGCTGTTCTGCTCTCTGCCTTTCCGAGAGGCGATTCGCCGGCTTCATCAGCAGTTCAAGGGACATCTCGGGGTTCATTTCAACGGGGGCATGCATCCCGGCGTCTCCGAAAGCGCCGCCTTTTACAACGCCCTCGGAATCAAAACCACCTTTGAAAACCACGTCACCTCCGGTTATCAGGACTATCTTACCAGCAACCGGCTCTTTCTGACCCGGGATGACGGATTTTCGATGAACGATCCGGCGAACTGGGGAAAACCGAACCGCTACTTGTGGCCCTACCACGGAATCAGCATTTTCGACGAGCGGGCGTTTCTGCCGCTGCGGGCGACGATCGATGAAATGGCGAAAAACGGGATCTCCGAATACCTGATGATCGATTACATCTGGCCGTGGCGGGGGCGCTGGGGATATGATGATGCCACACGGGAGGCGTTCCGCCGCGATCTGACCGGTGAAGATGCCGGATTGCTCTATCGCAGTTCCCCCGGAGAGAAGTACCGGAAGATCGGCTTCTTCGACTACCTCCGGCTTTTCACCGATTACCGGTATACGCCGGAATCGCTCGGGCTGAAGAGCTTTCGGGACTATTCCCCGGTGACGGAGAAGCAGGCGTCCCGCGGCAGTGTGTACGAAAAACGGAATCTTTTCCTCTTTCTGGCGCTGTACCATTACGAGTACCTGAAATTTCTGCAGAAGACCGGCCTCTATGCCAACTCGAAGGGGATCCGCATGGTGGCGGGGACCAACCCGGAGGACATCGCCAACGGAAACGATCACTATCTCTCCGCCAATCTGCAGGGGGTGGACAAACTCGGATATGAGTTCTTCGGTTCTCCCGCCGGAACCTTCGCCTGGTATCACAACATGCGCTTTTTCAGCGGTCATCTGAAAAAGATGGGCAAGGATATCTACATCATCGGCGAGATCAATAACGGCGGACATGGAAAGACCAAGTATTCCCCGGAAGCGGCTTATGCTTTCTTCTACGATCTCTCCTCCGCCGCTAAGCCGTCGGATTACAACAACCAGTATATGGAGGCCCCCTGGGACGGCCGTCTGCCCTCCACCCCTTACCATCAGGGGCGCTATGGCCACTGGGCTGCGGGCGCGTATGCGTTTCTGCAGAGTTTCCGGGAACGGCCGGAACTCCCGTCTCCCCGGCAGACTGCGGTGATCGCGAGCCGCAACATTCTGGAGTATCAGAGTGGATTTTCCAATGGAATGAAACAGGCCGGCAATCTCTCCCTCTTTCTGGATCAGCTGCATTATTCATTCGACTCCGCCGGCAAGGAGGGATTGTTCGACGGATTCTGCGATGCGGCCGACATTCTGGTGTTCAATCCGGCGGAGTCGTCGTCGATGCACTTCGCCGCCGCCAGGAAATGGCTGGACGCCGTTCCCGGACGCAGGCTGATCCTCCACTCCTCCGTTCCGTTCTCGCAGTTCAACGGCGGAGTGAATCTGAAAAAGAACGTCCGGGAGATTCTGTGGCATCCCGAAAAGAGTTATGATTGCAATCTGGAAAATCCTCTGGTGGCGAAGAACTCCATCCTGGGGCTGGAGCTTGCAGAGCGGAAGATGTGCCCGGCGCTCTCGTTCGCCGACCGGAATCGCACCTTCCGATGTGACCGCAGCGTCTATCTGCTGAAGAATCCGGGCGAAGTGCTGCTCCGGGCGGAGAACGGACTGCCGCTGGTTTCCCGCATTCCGGCGGGGAGGGGCGAGATCTTTTACATTCATGCGGAAATGCCGCTGGACCGTGCTCCGGAATTCAGCCGGGCGCTGGTGGACTTCACCATGCGGGTGGCCGGGGAGAGGCCAGAATGCGAAGCGGATCCGAAGGCGGGGGTGCATCTTTACGACGTTCCCGGCGGCCGTGCTCTCGTCCTGTGGGATACCCCGTCGCTGACCGCAATGGAGAAAGAACAGTATTTTCAGCGTAAAATTCTGCCGGAAAGCCGGACGGTCCGCGTCTCCGCCGAACCGGAGACCGAATATCTGGTATTTCACTTTTACGATCTTCGCCGGGAGATGCAGAGGAGTTCCCGGGAGGGATTCATCGAGCTGAAATCGAACGCCAGCTGTGACATCATCTATTTCGGCCGGGATTCCGCCGCATTCCGGGAGACGCTGAACCAGCTGCAGAGTACTGCGCGGAAAGTACAGGCGCTTAATCCGGAAAATCTGATGCGCGACATTCGTGAAAACGGCCGGGAGCTTCTGGTCAACAATGGATTTGAAGAGGGGGCTGCCCGTCCGGATTTCTGGAATTCATTCGCTTCGAGGCAGTATATCAACGCCGGGAAGCCGGGGGAAGAGGTCCACCGCGGGAAGGCGTCGGTCGTGCTGAACTCCCCGGATGGGAACGACTGCCGCTGGTATTCCGGGGCCGTGGCAGTGACGCCTGGCTCCCCCTGCCTGCTGTCCGCTTGGGTGAAGACGGAGAATTTCGACGCTGATGACGTGGTTCAGCTCCGGATAGAACGGCTTCGGGACAAACAGTACATCGGCATGTTTGCTGCTCCCGGTCAGCGGGGGAACGGCTCCTGGCGGAAAATGGAGCTGCTGTTTGTTCCCGATACGGCGGAAATTCGGGTCCTGCTGGTCGCCGGTTACGGGGAAAATCGGAAGAGTCCCGCCGCGGCGAAAGCATATTTCGACGACGTTTCACTCAAGATGCTGGAGCAGAAATAATACCACCGTTTCCGGAGAATCCGCCATTTTCGGTTGAATAACGGAGAAATGGCGGGAAAGTGACGGAGCATTCCGTTACTTTTTCAGACGCTTCTGAATTTCCGCCGGCAGGTAGAGCCAGTTTTTGGCGTCGCGTTCTCCGGTACTGCCGTGGAAGTTGTCGTAGTCGCCCATCACCGGCATCGAAAAGTCGAGAATCCGAAGCGTCTTCTCATCCATCTTCTGCCCGTTGGCGAGCGTGTTCCAGTCGTAGCTGCCGCCGCGGCGCTCCGCATACTCCGCGTCGGAGGGGCAGCGGAACAGATCTTCGCTGCCGGATAAATTCGGCAGCAGCACCTCGCGGATCGTCGGTCCGGCCGCCGGGTCCTGCGACCCGCAGCAGGTCGGCAGGCAGAAGCGGTTCGCCTGTCCGTACAGTTCCAGCCCGGCGCCGATCTGCTTGAGATTGCTCAGACAGCCGGCCCGGCGCGCCGTCTCCCGCGCCCGCCCGGCCGCCGGGATGAGCAACCCCGCGAGAAGGGCGATGATTCCGATCGTGATCAGGAGTTCCACCAGGGTGAACGAGTATCTTTTCATAGTTTCTCCAGCATTTTCTTCCAGATTTTAAAGGTGGGGCCAAGCTGTTCCCGATCCTGCGGCGAGAGCCGGTTAGTCGCGGTGTTGACCGCGCGGTCGAAGGAGGCGCGCCCCCCCTCGCTGCTCATCAACAGTGCCAGCGCCTTTTGCTGCTGTTCCCGCGGCAGGCGGCGGAAGTAGGCGAGCGTCTTTTCGGCATCCTCGCGCAGCAGCCGGGCGCGCTCCGGCTTCTCCTCCGGCGGCAGCGCGGCGAAATCCTGCAGCAACCGGTCGATCGAGCCGGCGATCGCGTCGATGATCACCGCATTGCGCCGCTCGGCGGGCACCTGCTGCGCGTTTCGGAAACTGCGGCGGAGCTGGTCGAGCCGCCCCAGCGTCGACTGGGTTGGATCGAAGGCGTTGTCGAAATTCCGTTTGATTCGCTCCTCAGGCGGGAGTTTCGCTTCTGCGGCGGCTTCGGCGGTGCAATACCAGACGACCGCGCCGAGTGTCGCCAAAACCAGCAGGAACAGCACTGCGGCGAAAATCCAGAGTTTTTTTCTGCCGGATTTCATCGTTTTATCGCATTCTCCGGTTGAATTTTCCCCATTCGGGATACATTATATCTCCGGACTGGACAAATCAAGATCATCCGGAGAATTTTTTAAAAAATCTCCGGCCCGGCTCCGTCGTTCGAGCCGATTCACGCAGGAAGGAGTTGCAATGATAAGAGTCGATTCTCAGCCGCTGTACGACGCCCTCTGCCCGGAGTGGAAACTTGCCCCCGTTCCGGAGCCGGAAGAGCGCCTCTCCATAGTCCCGCTCTCTTCGCCGGTGGTCGCCCCGGGGGAGCCGGTCACCTTCGGCGTCTCGCTTCTGCGGCACGGGAAACCGGTCTCCGGAATCGGTCTCAAATGCAAAATGGAGCGTGAATTCCACGAGCCGGTGGAGTTTCCGCTGCCGACCCGCTCCTATCCGGTGGAGGTGACGACCGATCTGGAGCGGCCGGGATTTGTCCGGCTCGAGGCGAGGTACGGCGAACTCTCCGCCGCCTGCGGCGGCGCCGTCGCTCCGTTCGAAATCGCCGGTCTGCCCGATGTGCCCGGTTTCGACGAGTTCTGGCAGCGGCAGCTCGCTTTGCTCCGTTCCGTGCCGATGAAGGTGCTGAAAATGGAGGAGATCGCGCCGGTTCTGCCGGAGTACGCCGACCGGGTTCGCTGTTTCGACCTGCGGATCGCCTGCGCCGGAGCGAAACCGGTCTCGGCCATCCTCGCGATGCCGCGCAACGCCGCGCCGCGGAGCTGCCCGGGCTACGCCTTCTTCCACGGCGCCGGGGTGCGCAGTGCCTTTCAGCCGCTCACCTGGGCCGCTCACGGCCTGATCGCGCTGAACGTCAACGCCCATGGCATCGAAAACAATCAGCCGCCGGAATACTATCAGGAGCTCGAAAAAGGCGAGCTGGCCGATTACGCCCGCCGCCCGGTGCTGGAAGGGGAGGCGTCGCCGTTCCGCGACATGTTTCTGCGGGTGCTGCGCGCACTCGAGTTCCTCAGGAGCCTGCCGGAGTGGGACGGGGAGAATCTCGCCGTCCACGGCGGCAGTCAGGGCGGACTCCAGTCGCTGGCGGCGACCGCCTTCGATCCCGCGGTCACCGTCGGACTCTTCAACGCACCCGCCGGATGCGATCAGCTCGGCGTGCTGGTCGGGCGCGCGGCATCGTGGCCGGGCGCGGTGAGCTTTCACCCGGTCTCGCCGGAGGCGAACCGGTGCGCCGCCCTTTTCGACGGCGTCTCTCTCGCCCGCCGCTCGCGCGCCAAGGCCTATTTCACGGTCGGATTTTCCGATCCCGCCGCCGTGCCCTCCTCGGTCTACGCGGCGTTCAACGCCTACGGCGGGGCGGAGAAGGAGATCATGGACTTCCCCGACTGCGGCCACGCGGGCGCGGTCTTCTGGGCCGGGGAGGCGGAACTGCTCCGGGAGTTGAAGCGGGAGTGACCCCGGGACTGCGTCACTCGCCGATGATCTTGATCAGCACCCGCTTGGAGCGTTTGCCGTCGAATTCCCCGTAGAAGATCTGTTCCCAGGGGCCGAAATCCAGTTTGCCGTTTGTGACGGCGACCACCACTTCGCGCCCCATGATCTGCCGTTTCATATGCGCGTCGGCGTTGTCCTCGTAGCCGTTGTGAGCGTACTGGTCGTAGGGTTTCTCCGGCGCGAGACGCTCCAGCCACCGCTCGAAGTCGGCGTGCAGCCCCGATTCGTCGTCGTTGATGAACACCGACGCGGTGATGTGCATGGCGTTGCAGAGCACCAGCCCTTCGCGGATGCCCGACTCCTTCAGCGCGGTCTCCACCTCGTGGGTGATGTTGAGAAAGCCGCGGCGATACGGCAGATTGAAACAGAGCTCCTTGCGGTACGATTTCATGAGAGGCCTCCAAGGTTGCGGGTTGTCAACGGAAAAGGATTCCGGCGTAGTCCACGACGTGGGAGTAGTCGCCGGTCACCTCGCCGGAGTCGGCCATCGAGACGATCTCCCCGGAGATCTTCCGCTCCGGGTCGACCCGGTCGAGCAGCGCAAGGTAGAGCGCGATCGGATTCGCGCCGCAGATCGTCGCGCCGGTGCGCCCGAGAAAACGGCAGAATCCGTCGAGGTCGCGCGCCGCAATCCGTTCCGCCGCCTCCCGGTCGAGTCGGTTCAGCTCCTCCGGCGGCGCGCTCTCTCCGAACGGCGTGTAGCGGAAGTTCTCGCCGTAGTGGGTGAAGTCCGAACTGATGATCCACAGCGTCTCCGGCGAGTCGATGGCGGCGAACATCTTCGCGAGCGGTTCCAGATCGGCCGGGGCGATTCCGCCCACCACCAGCGGCAGGATCTCCGGCGAACCGAGAAAGTACTGGATCAGCGGGAACTCCACTTCGAGCGAATGCTCCTGCGTATGCGCCGCGTCGGAGATCTGAAAGAGCGGATTGCCGGATTCTTCGAGCTTCTCCTGCAATGCGAGCGCGGTGGAGAGGTCGCCGAACGGCGTCCGCCACGAGGTGTAGGTCGAACCCGCCACCCCGTGAAATCCCACATAGTGCGAGGGGCCGAGCAGTACCACATTGCGGTAGCTGCCGTGCCGCGCCTCCCGCATCGTCTCCATCGCCACGCCGAGCGAGAAAAGGTAGCCGGCGTGCGGCAGAATGCAGCCGCGCACCGGCGTGGTCCGGGCGTCCGCGGCCGGCGGCGGCAACTGCGCCTCGGTTTCCGCCATTCTCCGGCGCAGGTCCAGCGCCTCTCCCTCGTAGAAGCGGCCGGCGACGGCCGCCCGGCGGATTTTCTGCTGATCGCGGATCGGCATGGCGTGCTCCTTTCCGGATGATTTTCGGGTCAGCGGTCGATGCTGGATTCCGCCAGAAATTCGTAGATGCGGGCCGAGAGCGAATTCTGCTGGATGCGGATGATCTTCATCTCCCGCTCGACGCTCTCCGGCGAATCGGAGGCGTGCGCGGTGTTCACCATGATGTTGCTGCCGAAGTCCCGGCGGACGGTTCCTCCGGGCGCCTTCGAGGGATCGGTCGGCCCGAGCACCGAACGGATCTTGCTGATGGCGTCAGGGCCTTCATAGATCAGAACGAGGCATTTGGCCTGACTGTTCTGCTGCTGGCGTTCAATTTCGTTGCAGTTCTCCGGGCGTTTGCCGGACATGAATTCGATCAGCTGTGAGAACTGGTCGTCGGCGTAGGGAATGCCGACCGACTCCACCAGCTCCGGCAGCGAAGCGTCGGGCAGCTTGACCTTGAAATTCTCTTCGAGCAGGTGGCGGGCGCGCTCGGCGATCTTCGGCGCGAGCTTCGAGCGGAGCGCGTCCTGGACCGGGCCGTAGAATTCGAGCGCGTCATTGACGCTCATGCGGTGAACCTTGCACCCGACAATCCGCAGGCCGGTGCGGCTGAGCATGTCGATGATGTTCCCCGGCCGGCTGGAGGGGCAGCGCCAGTTGTCCGGCTTGATGATGACCAGCGTGCGCTCGTCTCCGGGGGCCGAACCTAGGGAGTTGTCGATGAGGTTCGGCGAGGCGGCGGCGAAGTCGGCGAACAGCCGGAGCTTGACCAGCGCCTCCTTCATGTTCGGCGGCGTGAGCACTGCCGGTTCGAAGTAGCGCACGACCGAGGGGTTCTCCTTGTCCTTGACCAGGTCGGCGTAGGTGTCGCGGAGCGTCTCGCCGGCTCCGGGATTGCGCGGCGAATAGGGCGAGAGACGGCCGGTGATCTCCGAGAGTTTGCGGCAGGCGTCCTCGCCGCGGAAGAGCAGCATCAGCGCCCGTTCCCGGCTGCCGTCCTCGCGGGGCGGGAAATTTTCCAGAACATAGTTGGCCAGCAGTTTGCCGCTCTCCGAGGAGATGTGGCTGGCGGCGTCCTCCAGACTGCGCGCGTATTTCTCCGCCATCTCCCGGGTGAAGGAGAGCATCTGGGCGCCGATGAATTCCAGGTCGGTGCGGGACATCAGGCGGGCGATGATGCCGCCGGTACGGGATTTGAGCAGACTGTAGGGGGTAATAATAATGTAAGATAACTCGATGGCCATGATATTCCCTTCCCTGTGTATGAAAACGACTGCACCGGTTTCCCGTCCGGCGCCGCTCTCGAATAAGGATAATCAGTTAATATAGCGCACTTTCGCAATCCGGCAAGAGAGGAGAGGGGAAAAATGTGAATTTTTATTCAGGAAACCCTATGCTTTCCCGGTGTGGCGGATGAGCACGATGGTCTGGTCGTCGTTCTGTTCCGCCTCGAACGAGGCGACTTCGTCGAGGACGCGGTCCATGATCGCCTGCGAGGTCCCGCCGAGCTCGCAGGAGCGGCGGAACACCTCCGTGAGACGGTGCACCCCGAACTCCTCCGCGTCGCGGTTCAGCGCTTCGGAGAGGCCGTCCGAAAACATCATCAGCGCCGTTCCCGGTTCGAAGCTCATGCAGAAGGTGTCGAACGAGGCGAATTCATCGGGCAGAATGCCGAGTGCGGTGCCGTCCGGCGAAACCGTGCGGATGTGGCCGTGAATGTAGGAGATTAGATCGGTGTGTCCGGCACGGCCGAATTCGATGAGCGAGTTGCTGCGGTCCAGCAGGCAGCAGCCGAGGGTGATGAACCGGTCCGCATCGGTGTCGCGGTGGAGCTTGTTGTTGATCTCCTTGAGGAAATCGCTGAGGGTGGTGAAGTTGTCCGCCAGACTCCGGGCGAAACTGCGGGCCATGGCGGTGAGCATGCAGGCGGGGATCCCTTTGCCGCAGGCGTCGCCGATGATGACCAGCAGCCGGTTCTCGTCGATCTCCACGAAGTCGTAGAAGTCGCCGTTCACCTCCTTGGCCGAGCGGGTGTAGGCGTCGATGGAGAACTGATCCCACGCCGGGAACGCGTGCGGCAGCAGCGAAAGCTGCAGATGGCGGGCGAACTCCAGCTCCTGGTCGATCCGCTCCCGGCGGCTGATCTCGCTGTAAACCTGCATCAGATTCTGCACCATCAGCACCTGCCCGGAGAGCAGTTTCAGCCGGCTGAACTGCTGCTCGGAGAAGGGGCGCCCCGGCTGCAGCCGGTTGGTCGCCGCGCAGACCGCGCCCACCATGATGCCGTCGCGCAGCAGCGGAATGGCCATGACGCTGCCCAGGTGGGCGTTGTCCGGATATTCGCTGAACCGCTCGTCGGCCGAGGCATCCGGAACCAGCTCCGGCTGGCGCGAGAGGATCATTCCGCCGAGAAATCCCTGCCCCGGCGCAATCCGTTCGCGCCGCAACGCTTCGAACAGGTGGTGCTGGCGGGTGAAAAGCAGCTTGTTCGTGCTGTGAACCAGCGGATAGGTGCCGCAGACGCCGACCGCGCGCAGTTCGTCATCCGCGAGTTCGTAGATGGCGACCGCCTCCGCGTCGGTCTGTTCGCTGACGTGGCGGGCGGCCGCGTGCATGGCCCCCGCCACCCCTTCGTCCCCCTGCAGTCCGGTGGAGAAGCGCATCAGGAAGTTGGTGATCTCCCGCCGCCGCTCGTTGGATTCATCGAGCCGGCGCGCCAGCAGTTTCGAACGGTGAAAAAAGTGCAATGCAACTCCCCCGAGGGGGAGCAGCACCAGCAGCAGAATTGCGATGAGCCAACCTGTCATTTTTCCCGTCCTTCACTCCCGGGAAGGCGGCGCGCCCGCCCGGGAGGTTTGGTTGAAACCGGAGCTTACCGGCCGGCCTGATACTCCTGCAGCGACTTCGGCGAAGAGTCGCCGTGGAGCGCTTCGCGGATTCCGGCCGCGGAGGCCTTCGCCGCCGCGATCGTCGTCATGTACGGGATCTTGTACTGAATCGCCAGCATGCGGATGCAGCTGTCGTCGATCTTGCCCAGCCGCCCGATCGGCGTGTTGATGATCAGCGCGACCTCGCGGTTCTTGATCAGGTCGGCGACGTTCGGACGCCCTTCGTTGAGCTTCTTGACCTCCGAGTGCGGAATGCCGTTTTCGGCGAGGAACTTCGCGGTTCCTTCGGTCGCGACCAGCTTGAAGCCGAGCTCATGCAGCGTCTGAACGATCGGCAGCAGGTACTTGCGCTCCCGCTCCGAAACCGAGACCAGCACCGTCCCCTTGAGCGGCAGCCGCGAACCGGCCGCCTGCTGCGCCTTGAAGTAGGCCATGCCGAAGGTCGGCGCCAGCCCCATCACTTCGCCGGTGGCGCGCATCTCCGGGCCGAGCACCGGGTCGACCTCCGGGAACATGTTGAAGGGGAAGACCGCCTCCTTCACGCCGAAGTAGGTCTGCGGATGCGGCTTGAGAATGTCCTTGTATTCCGAGAGCGAGTGGCCGAGCATCAGGTAGGTGGCGATCCGCGCCAGCGGCATGCCGGTCACCTTGGAGACCACCGGAACCGTCCGCGAAGCGCGCGGATTCGCTTCGATGATCCAGACCTGATCCTCGCAGACCGCGAACTGCACGTTCAGAATTCCCTTGACCCGGAAGTCGCGGGCGATGGCCGCCGCCTGCTCCTCGATCTTGTCAAGGTACTTCTTCGCCAGCGTCACCGGCGGAATCGAACAGGCCGAGTCGCCGGAGTGGATTCCGGCCAGCTCGATGTGCTCCATCACCGAGGCGACGAAGGTGTCCTTGCCGTCGGAGATGGCGTCGACTTCGCATTCGATCGCGTTGTCGAGGAAGCGGTCGATCAGCATCGGATATTCCGGGCTCACCTGAATCGCTTCGATCGCGTAACGGGTCAGCATCGCCTCATCGTAGAGCACTGCCATGCCGCGGCCGCCCAGCACGAACGAGGGACGGACCATCACCGGGTAGCCGATCTTGCGGCCGAGGGCGACCGCCTCTTCGAGCGAACGGGCGGTGCCGCTCTCCGGCTGGCGGATTCCGAGCGCGATCATCCGTTCACGGAAGTATTCACGGTCCTCGGCGAGCCGGATTCCTTCCGGCTGGGTGCCGATGATCTTGACGCCGGCGTCCTTGAGCTCCTGAGCGATGTTGAGCGGGGTCTGGCCGCCGAACTGCACGATCACCCCTTCGGGCTTCTCCTTGGCGTAGATCGCCAGCACATCCTCGGTGGTCAGCGGCTCGAAGTAGAGCTTGTCGCTGGTGTCGTAGTCGGTGGAGACGGTTTCGGGGTTGCAGTTGACCAGCACCGATTCGTAGCCCGCGTCGCGCAGCGCGAAGGCGGCGTGGACGCAGGTGTAGTCGAATTCGATCCCCTGGCCGATCCGGTTCGGTCCGCCGCCGAGCACCATGATCTTGCGGTTGCCGGAGACCGGAACCTCGTCCGGCGCGCCGGAGTAGGTGGAGTAGTAGTAGTCGGCGTTTTCGACACCGCTGACCGGAACCCGGCAGTAGGTGGCGACGCAGCCGAGGGCGATGCGGCTCTCGCGGACCTCTTTCTCCGGCACGCCGAAGAGGCGGCCGAGATATTTGTCGGAGAAGCCGGACTTTTTCGCTTCGATCAGCAGCTCATCGGGCAGCGCCATCCAGGTGTAGCCGGCGAGTTTGAGTTCGAAGTCGGCCAGCTCCTTGATCTGAGTGAGGAAGTACTCGGTGATCTTGGTGAGGTTGCGCGCCTCGGCGACGGTCAGCCCCTTCTTGAACGCCTCGTAGAGCTGGAAATAGCGCTCGCTCGACGGCGTGGCCACCAGCGGAATCAGCTCTTCGAGCGAAAGTTTTTCGATCTTCTTGACCAGCCCGAGCCCGCTGCGGCCGATCTCCAGCGAACGGATCGCCTTCTGGAAGGCCTCCTTGAAGCTCTTGCCGATGCTCATGACCTCGCCGACCGCCTTCATCTGGGTGCCGAGGTGGTCCTTGGCCTGCGGGAACTTTTCAAACGCCCAGCGGGCGAACTTGACGACCACGTAATCGCCGGAGGGGGTGTACTTGTCGAGCGATCCGTCGCGCCAGTAGGGCAGCTCGTCGAGGGTGACGCCGGTGGCGAGCTTGGTGGAGACCTGAGCGATCGGGAAGCCGGTCGCCTTGGAGGCGAGGGCGCTGGAGCGCGAGGTGCGCGGATTGATTTCGATGACGATGATCCGGTTGTCCTCCCGGTTGTGGGCGAACTGGACGTTGCACCCGCCGGTGACGCCGATGGCGTCGATGATCCGGTAGCTGTACTCCTGGAGCTTCTTCTGCACCGATTCCGGCACGGTGAGCATCGGGGCGACGCAGAAGCTGTCGCCGGTGTGGATGCCCATCGGGTCGACGTTTTCGATGAAGCAGACGGTGATCTTGTTGCCCTTCTCGTCGCGGACGACTTCGAGTTCGAGCTCCTCCCAGCCGAGCACGCACTCTTCGACCAGCACCTGGCCGATCAGCGAGGCGGCGAGGCCGCGGGCGACCACTTCACGCAGCTCTTCGACGTTGTAGACGATGCCGCCGCCGGTGCCGCCCATGGTGTAGGCGGGGCGGAGGACGACCGGGTAGCCGAGTTCGGCGGCGATCTTCTCGGCCTCTTCGACCGAGTAACTCGGTTCGGATTTTGCCATCGGCACGCCGAGCATGTCCATGGTCTTCTTGAATTCGATGCGGTCTTCGCCGCGCTTGATCGCGTTGAGGTCGACGCCGATGACTTTGACGTGGTACTTGTCGAGGATTCCGGCATCCTGGAGGGAGATTGCGAGGTTGAGCGCGGTCTGGCCGCCGAGGTTGGGCAGCAGGGCGTCGGGTCTCTCGCGCTCGATGATCTTTTCGATGCTGTCGACGGTCAAGGGTTCGATGTAGGTGTGATCGGCCATGCCGGGGTCGGTCATGATGGTGGCGGGGTTGGAGTTGGCCAGCACCACTTCGTACCCCTCTTCGCGCAGCGCCTTGCACGCCTGGGTTCCGGAGTAGTCGAATTCACACGCCTGTCCGATGATGATCGGTCCGGAACCGATAATCAGGATCTTCTTCACATCTTCCCGCTTCGCCATAAAAAATACCTTTCCTGCCTGTTTCAAATCGAGAATCCCGGCTCTGCGAACAAACCGGTCGTGGACAAACCGGGATGTAATATATCACGTAAGAAGAACCAAGTCAAAGAAAATCTCCCGTAAACCCGGAAAATCCCGCAGAAGAGATGAAAATTCCTCGGTTTTTTTGTCGAATGAGCTTGAATTTTTCTCAACATGGGTTATTTTAAAGACCGTTGCCGATCGCATATGGATGCGGGGGAGTAGCTCAACTGGTTAGAGTACCACCCTGTCACGGTGGATGTTGCGGGTTCGAGTCCCGTCTCTCTCGCCATTTTTTTACCCCTCAACCAAAAGGCGGCAGCAGGATGGACAACGTCAGCAATGGCCCGGTGACCCCAGAAGAAGAGGCGAAGGGAGAAGCGCTTCCGACGCGTGATGAGTGCAATCTGGCGGTACTCTGTCAGCTGTTGCAGTTCGCCGGGATGATCTGTCCCTTCGGCAATCTGCTTGCGCCGCTGATCCTCTGGCTGCTGAAGCGGAAGGAGTCCGCGTTTCTTGACGAGGTCGGCAAAGAGGTGGTCAATTTTCAGATCTCTCTGATCGTCTACTCCTTTGTCTGCGGTCTCCTGCTCTTCGTCGTCATCGGGTTTCCGCTGCTGGCCATGCTCGGAATCTGGGCGCTGATTTTGATTGTCCTTGCCACGAAGAAGGCGTCGGAGGGGCGGGTTTTCCGGTTCCCCTGGATCTTCCGTCTGATTCGCTGAAACGAGACGCTGTCCGGTCCCGGGTCAATCCTTTCTGCTTTTCGGTTGAATATTCCGGAAAAAATCCGCTTTGTCGCGGATTCCCCCCTTGAATTTTGCCGTTTTCAGCATAGATTACCATTGGAAAATTTTATCAGAGGCAACCAACCTTACTGGAAAGGTGTGAAAAATGCGAAAAAATTTTACCCTTATTGAACTCCTCGTCGTGATCGCGATCATCGCGATTCTCGCCGGCATGCTGCTGCCTGCGCTGAACAACGCCCGGGCGACCGCGAACCGCACCGACTGCATCAACAACTACAAACAGCTGATGACCGGTGCATTGCTCTACGCCAATGACAACGAGAACATGCTGATCTACAAGCTCGATACCAATAACAACTACGCGCGGGTCCTCACCGGGAACAAATCCGGCTACGACACCAGGTCGCAGGAGTATGTCCCGGGCAAGATCATGATCTGTAAACTCAACAAGAAGGATTTCGATCCGAATACGGCAACCAGTTTTGACCAGGTAGCCGGTATGCTCAACGCCTCTGCTAATGGCGGTTGGTACTCGAATAATTACAGGACTCTCGGGCGGTTCCGTGCGGCGGGTGCCGCGGCGGATGGTTCCGTCATGGCCTATGTTCTGGAGAAGATGAAATCCCCCAGTGAACTGGTCATGTATGCTGATACCTATGTTGCCGACTCGACCGGTGGTGATCCGCAACAGTATTGGAGTTTTGTTCCCACTGCAGCTGACGGTTCCGCGGGTGTCACGCTGATTCACGGCAATATGACGGTGGCGGCGTTCCCCGACGGCCGGGCAGAAGCGCTGAATGAAGGACAGCTGAAGTCGCTGGGATTCTCCCGTATTCTGGATAACAATCTGGAAGTGATCAATGTCGGATCCGTAAGCACTCCCGGGGAGTAATTTCTGCAAATTGTATTAATTCACTCCGGCCGGGATCTGCCTGACCGGAGTTTTTTTTAATAAAAGATGAAAGTTTCCGGTGCCGACATGTTTTCGGTGCCGTGCATTTGAGAAGGAGGCGAAGATGAAGTTCCTGCTGCGGCTGTTGCTGCTTGTGTTGTTGCCGGTGATGCTGTGGTATGCTGCCGGGTGTGCGGTTCTCCCGGAGACCACGGCGGAGGTGCGTGCCGTACAGGCCGCGGTGGAGCCCGATTACGCGAAGCCGGAGAGCTGGGCGGTGCCGCTGCCGGAAAATCCGTCGGCACTCCCGGTGGACGTCTTCTACGTCTACCCGACCGTCTTCGTCGACGCGGCGCACCCGGTGATGGACATCGCGGTCCCGGCGCTGCGTCACCGCGGCGAACTGATCTCCGGAGAGCACACGATGATGTTCCGGGGGAAGTTCAATATCTTCGCTCCTCACTACCGGCAGGCGGAGCTGAACCGGGCGTTGCGCGGCCTTTCCGCTTCGCCGCAGGATCTTTCGTCGATGGAGCCGGGGCTGGAGGACATCCGCCGGGCGTTCCGCCACTATCTGGAACACCGGAACAACGGCCGCCCGTTCCTTCTGATGGGGCACAGCCAGGGGGCGATGGCGGTGCTGGATCTGCTGAAAAACGAACTTCCGCCCGATTCGCCGGCGCTGAAACAGCTGGTTGCGGCCTACGTGATCGGCTGGCCGGTGACGAAGGAGGATCTGGAGGCGTATCCGCAGCTTCGGATGGCGCGCGGCGAATGCGACACCGGCGTGGTGGTTTCGTGGAACACCGAAGCGCCCGGCGCGGAGCGGTCGATCTTCTGCGGCGGCATCGCCATCAACCCGCTGAACTGGCGCACCGATGAACAGCCGGCGCCGAAGGAGGCGAACCGCGGCGCGGTCTTCTTCCGTCCGGACGGCAGTGTCGCGCTGGAGCGGCCCGGTTTCTGCGGCGGTGCACTCGATCTCGAACGCGGCACGATGGTGGTTGATCTGGAGTCGCCGCAGAAGTACGAGGCGGAGTTCTTTCCCCGCGGCGTGCTGCACATGGGGGATGTCCTCTTCTTCTACCGGAACATCGCCGAGAACGCCGCAAAGCGCGCGGAAACGTTTCTGAACCTGCGTCACTGAGCTGCGTCGCGCTGCCGGAAGCGGCGCGGCGAACAGCCGAACTTGCGGTGGAACTGGCGGGAAAAGTAGTTGCTGTCGTGGAATCCGCACCGTTCCGCCACATCGGCCACCGGCAGGGTGCTGCTGCGCAGCAGATGGGCCGCCTTTTCCAGCCGGAGCGAGAGCAGCCAGGCGACCGGGGGTTCCCCGATGATCCGCCGGAACTGCTGGCGGAAGCCGCCGACGGAAAATCCGCTCGCTTCGGCCATGCTGCGGAGCGACCACTCTTCGGCGAAGGAGCGGTCGAGTTCCCGGACCATTCCATGGATTTTCCCCGCGGCGTCTCCGGATTGCACGGCGGCGTTTTTCTTCGCGTGCCGGCAGATCAGCGTCAGGAGTTTCAGCGCGTTGCCGAGCACCATCAGCCGGGCGCCGGAGCGGTTCTCCTTTTCTTCCAGCAGAATTTCATCGAGCAGTTCGGTGATCTGGAAGAAGAGTCGCTGATCGAAGTGGCGGATTTCGAGGGAGCGCGGTTTCGGCGAGGAGGCGTTGGGCAGTCCGAGATAGGCTTCGATCTCGGCCGCGCCCTGGAATTCGGCCAGCAGCTGGGCGAAGAAGTGGCGGGAAAACAGGATATTGTAGATCCCGAGCTTCCGCGCCTCCGCGTAGTAGTGGGTTTCGCCGGGGAGGATGAGGAAGACGTCGCCGGGGCCGATCCGGTTTTTGGCGCCGCCGAAGCCGTGGGAGGCGTTCCCTTCGCGGACCACCACCAGCTCATAGTAGTCGTCGTGGGAGTGGGAATTTCTCACGTCGGTCTCCCGGTCATGGACACAGTAGAGCACCTGAAATTCGAAATCCTGCCAGTTGAGTTTGGTTTTCAGGAGATTCACGGGAAGGCCTCCGCCCGGGGTTCGCTTGATCCGCTTCAAAATAGCCCGTCCGGATTCCTCTGTCAACCGCACTTCCCGGCATTACAAAAAAATAATGGAAAAAAGAGAAAAATCCATTTGAAAGAACGGGGGAACGGGGAAATGTTATTGCCTGTGAATTTGTTCAACGGAGATTGCAAGACAGAATGAGAAGAGTGCCCGGAATCCGGGGGATGGCAGCCGTATTGGCCGCAGGGATGATGCTTCATGCGGCGGCGGCGGAACGGCGGCTTTCCGTTCCGGAAGCGGAAAAAGAGGCTTCCGGCCGGCAATATCTGGTCGAAGCGGAGTGTCACATGGAGACACCTGACTTCCGGCTGACCGATTCCCTGCGCACGGAGCGCCCGGCGAAGGTGCTGCTGCGCCGCGGTTCGCTGGTGCGCTTCGTCTTCAACGCGAAACCGGGGGAGAGTTTCCGGCTGGAGGAGGGGAAAAAGCCCGCCGATGCGGCGAGCGACTGGCTCCCCGCTTCCGGGGTGATCCGGAGCGTCTACCGGGTCAAGTACCGGCAGGTTCCGAACCGGAAGGCGTTCGAACGGCTGCTCGACGATGCCGAACCGCTCGGTGCGGTGGTCGAGAAGCGGATCTACTCCGGCTGGAATCCGCTCGGGCCGAATCCGGGCAGTCTGCACGTGTTCGAAGGGGTGCTGCGGATCGCCCGGCCGGGCCGCTACACCTTCTGCACCGCCTCCACCGACGCCTCCTTTCTGGAGATCGACGGCCGGCCGGTCGTCGCCTGGCCGGGGAACCACGACGTCTGGGGCGGACTGCGCGGCGAACGGGCCGGAACGGTCGAACTCGCCGCAGGGGAGCACCGCATCACCTATCTGCACGCCAATTCGCGCTGGAGCTGTTATTCGCTGGCGGGGTGGCGCACCCCGGGCAGTGAAAAGAAGTTTTCGCCGATTCCGGAGAGCGCCTACACCCCGACGCTCCGGGCGAAGGTGGGCCCCCGGCTGGATGAGTACGGGCGGAAGATTCCCGATTTCAGCTGGCAATTGGAGGAGATGCTCACCGAGGAGGGCCAGAAGCTCCAGCTCTACTTCGTCTCGCTTTCTCCGCAGGTCGGCACCGAAATCCGTTCGGTCGACTGGGGCGACGGCACCGGCGAAGGGAAGACGCTCACGCACGCCTACTTCAAGCCGGACGATTACGTTGTTTCGGTTCGAACCGCCGACGGGAAGAAGATCTCCCACCGGGTGGAGCTGAGTTATCGGTACGGGCAGTCATTGCCGAAGCCGGGGCGCGAGGCGGAAATTCTCCGCGCCGCGCTGGCGCAGGAGGCGGAGACCGGGCTTCAGGAGGGGGGATACCGCTATCTGAGCGAAGCGCTGCGCCGGGCGAAGCTGGCGAAGGAGAGCCGGGAGTTCTACGAGACGATGATCCGCAATCAGGACAAGGTCGAGCCGGAGGTGCTCTTCCGCCACTACGAGGCGACCCGGCTCGACGAACAGCGGCGTTCCGAAGCGTTCGATACCGCGGCGGCGGAACTGCGGAACCTGATCGCCCGGCTCCGGGCGCCGTCGGAACTCAACACCGCCCGGCTGGCGCTGGCGGAACTGCTCTTCTACGGCTCCGGCCGGACCGACGCCGCGGCGAAGGTGTTTGCGACGGTGGAGCGCTCCGCATTGCCGAAGGCGCGGGCGCGTTCGTACGAACTGCTCGAAGTGGATCTTGCCGCAATGAGGGAGGGGCGTGCCGCGGCGGAAGCGCTCGCTGCGAAGATCGCTTCGCCGTCGGACCGGTACGACCGGCGGCAGCTGCTCCGGCTGGATGGAATCAAGCTGGCGATCCGCAACGCGATCGTGCTCGGGAAGTTTGCCGACGGGATGCGCTACGCCGAACAGCTGGAGGAACAGCGTCCGGCGGTCCGCCTGGCGCCGGACTATCTGCAGCTCAAGAGCCGCCTGGAGGCGGGGCTGGGCCGTCCCCGTTCAGCGGCTCGGCTGCTGGAGCTGGCGCGGAGTCTCGCGCCGGAGGATGAGGAACTGCGCGCGGAGATCGCGCTGGAACTGGGCCGCTTCTACGCCGGGCGCGGCGAGACCGCCGCGGCGATTGCGGCATGGAAAGAGGTGCTCGACGCCGCGCCCCGTTCCCGTTCCGCGGTGACGGCGGCGCGATTGTTGAAGGAGATTCGTCAAAAGGAGGTGGAGCGATGAGATGCGTTCTGCGATATTGTGGAATTCTGCTGGCGGCCGCGCTGGCGGCGGGGGCCGCCTCGCCGGAGGAGGACGCCTTTCTGCGTCCGGTCGGCCGGCCTCCGGCGGCCAAGGCACAGCGCCGTCAGGGCGGGGAATCTCTGCCGCCGCTGCCGTTGCCGGCGACGCCGTTGCGCCGTTCGGAGAAGAAGCATCCGCCGGCGCCGACGACGTTGATCGGCAAGGTGATCTGGGGCGGCTACCTCGACTATACCTGGCCGAACGGGGTGGTGACCCGGGTGTTCGACTGGAACATGGTTCCGGCGGACGCACAGCAGCTGCTCCGCCAGCTCAAGGCGCGCAGCGGGCTGGAGTATCAGGCGTCGTCGCTCGACCTCGGGATGCTCTCCGGCGACCCGTCGGAGGTGCCCGTTCTGCTCATTTCCGGCGGGCGGCGGATCAATTTTACGCCGGAGGAGCGGGCGAAACTGCGCAAATATCTGCTCGACGGCGGCATGATCTGGTTCGATTCGGTGGTCGGCTCGCCCTTCTTTCTGCGGAGCGCGGCCGAAGAACTGCGGCGGATTCTGCCGGAGGCGCCGCTGCGGCGGGTTCCGGCGGATCATCCGGTCTTTCACATCGCCAAATCGCTGGTCGCCGGGGAGACCAACCGCGACAAGAACCGCCCGTTTGAACTCGAAGGACTCTTTCTCGGGCCGCGGCTGGCGGCGGTGATCTCGCCGGTCGGGCTCGGCTGCGGGTGGGACAACACCTATCCGGAGCTCATTCCGTCGGCCACCTTCTACCGGGCCGGCGCGGCGGTCGATCTCGGCGTCAACCTCGCACTCTACGCGATCGGCTGGTTCGACAGCGCCCGGCGCTACGCGGCCGGCGAGAGCGGGGCGGAGCCCGACGCGGCCAATCCGGAGCAGGTTCCTTTCGCGCAGCTGGTCACCGACGGCTTCTGGAACTCCGACCCGGGCGCGGGGGAGCGCTTTCTGCGCCATCTCGGGCGGAACCTCAAGGTCAACACCGCCGGGAGCGTCAACTACGTCAACATCGACCGGGCGGAACTTTCCGACTACCCCTTCTGCTACCTCGGCGGGCTCGGGAACTTCCAGCTCTCCGACGCGGCGGCGGCCAAACTGCGCCGCTATCTGGACGACGGCGGATTTCTGCTGATCAACAACACGATGGGGCTTTCCGAATTCGACGCGGCGGTGCGGAAGCTCGTCGCCCGGCTCTATCCGGGGCGGGCGCTCGAACGCATTCCGGAAAATCATCCGCTCTTCACCCGGGGGCCCTACCGCTTCTCCGACAGCGGATTTTCGGCCGAGGCGGCGGCGCGCTACCCGAATGAACGCTATCCACTGCTCTACGGCGTCAACGACGGCGACCGGCTGACGCTGATCTACTCGCCGGTGGATCTCGCCGGCGGCTGGCAGCAGGTGCCGCGCCCCGGGAGCATCATGTACACGCCGGAGGCGGCGGGCCGCCTCGGCGGTTCGATCGCAAGCTACTTCTTAACCCATTAGGAGAGGAATTTTATGCAATCCCAACTCGAACAGCTCCCGGAGGAGATCGCGCAGCTCGGCGGCGCGTTCGCTCTTCTCCGCGCGGAAATCGGCAAGGCGGTGATCGGCCAGGAGGCGGTCATCGAAGCGG
Source organism: uncultured bacterium (assembly GCA_900551245.1). Classification (GTDB taxonomy): domain Bacteria; phylum Verrucomicrobiota; class Lentisphaeria; order Victivallales; family Victivallaceae; genus Victivallis. The sequence goes on from URVC01000014.1 coordinate 54,040, forward strand.
TGCTGGCCGCCCTGCTTGCCGGCGGCCACTGCCTGCTGCAGGGGGTGCCCGGGCTGGCCAAGACACTGCTGGTGCAGAGCCTCGGCCAGGCGCTGGCGCTCGACTTCCGCCGCGTCCAGTTCACGCCGGATCTGATGCCGGGGGACATCACCGGCAGCGACATTCTCGACGAGGAGCCGGGCAGCGGGCGGCGCGAACTGCGCTTCATCCCCGGGCCGGTCTTCACCAATCTTCTGCTGGCCGACGAGATCAACCGGACGCCGCCGAAGACCCAGGCGGCGCTGCTGGAGGCGATGCAGGAGCGGCAGGTCTCCAACCACGGCGTGCGCAATCCGCTGCCGCGCCCCTTCTTCGTGCTGGCGACGCAGAATCCGATCGAGCAGGAGGGCACCTATCCGTTGCCGGAGGCGCAGCTCGACCGCTTCATGTTCCTGATCAAGCTCACCTATCCGGAGCGCGATCAGGAGATTGCGATTCTGCGCGAGACCACCGGCAACAGCCGTCCGCAGCCGCAGCCGGTGCTCGACGCGGAGATGCTGCTTCACTTTCAGAAGTGCGTGCGTTCGATTCCGGTGAGCGACCATGTGATCGCCTACTGTGCCGATCTTGCCCGGATGTCGCGGCCGGAGAATCCGGACGCGCCTGACTTCATCCGCGAAAACCTCTCCTACGGCGCCGGTCCCCGGGCGGGGCAGTACCTTCTGCTGGCGGCGCGCGCCGCCGCCGCGCTGGAGGGGCGGATCAACGTGAGCTGTGCCGACGTGCGCCGCTTCGCGCCGGAGGTGCTGCGCCACCGCATCGCCTGCAACTTCCACGCGGTCGGCGAGAACCTGACCAGCGACATCCTCGTCGAAAAGCTGATGGAAGCGGTTCCGGAGAGCGCCGAATAAGATGAAACGCGAAGCCGCCACCGGATTCACCTACCTGCCGGCCCGGACCCTGGAAAATCTCAAGGGGATCGAGCTGGTCGCCCGTTCGCTGGTCGAGGGGGCACTGCTCGGGTTGCACCGCTCGCCGTACCACGGATTCTCCTCGGAGTTCGCCGGGGACCGCAAGTACGCCCCGGGCGATTCGATCCGCTATCTGGACTGGAAGGCGCTGGCGCGCAGCGGCAAATACTACATCAAGGAGTTCGAGGAGGAGAGCAACCTCAAGAGCTACATCCTGCTCGACAGTTCCGGCTCGATGGCGATGAGCGACCCGGCGGGGCATCCGGTCAAATTTCACTACGCCTGCTATCTCGCGGCGGCCTTCTGCTACCTCATGTACCAGCAGCGGGATGCGTCGGGGCTCTTCGTCTACTCCGACCGGATTCTGCGGGCCTCGCCGGCGCGGGCGGGGCGGGCGAACCTCACCGCACTGCTCGGCACGCTCGAATCGCTCAAGCCGGAGGGGGCGACCCGGAACGGCGCCTGTCTGCGGCAGATCGCCGAACAGCTGCCGCGCCGTTCGCTGGCGATCCTCTTCTCGGACTTCTTTTCGCTCGACGGGGATTTTGCTCCGGCATTGCGGTTGCTCCGGTTCAAGCAGTGCGAAGTGATCCTCTTTCAGGTGCTCAACGACGCGGAGCTCCATTTCCCCTACCGCGGGCGGGTGGAGCTGCAGGATCTGGAGAGCGGGCAGCGGCTGGAGCTGGAGGCGGAGCCGGTTCGCGACGCCTACCTCAAGCGGCTGGAAACGCACAACCGCAAGCTCCGGAACCTCTGCGATTCGATGAATTTCATGTTTGAGACGCTGTCGAGCTCGACGCCGTTCGAGCGGGCGCTGGCGGCGTACTTCGCAAAACGGGAGAAGCTGTTCTGATGCTCGACTGGGGCGCACCGCATCTGCTCTGGATTCTGCCGGCGGTCTGGCTGGCGGCTCTGGTACTGCACCTCTATTTCCGGCGGCGCCGGATGGTGGTGTGCTTCTCCGACCTCGAATTCTTTCTGCGCGACGAACACCATCCGGCGATGCGCCGCCGTCTGCGGGATCTTTTGAAACTGCTGGTGCGCTTTCTCATTCTGACACTGCCGGTTCTCGCGGTCGCCCAGCCGCGGCTGCGTGGAATCGCTCCGCCGGGCGGCGGCGGTGCGGTGCGCCGGGCGATCGTGCTGGACGATTCCTTCTCGATGGAGCGGAAACTCCCGGCGGGTGAGACCGCGTTTCAGGCGGCACAGCGCACCGCGCTCTCCCTGCTCGATGGATTTGACGACGGGGGGGAGACGGCGCTCTTCTTCTCCTCCGCCCGGCCCGGCGTACTGCCGACCGCCGACCGCGACAAGGTGCGGCAGGCGATTCGGGAGGCGAAGACGGCTCCGCGCGCCGGAACGCTTGCCGAAACGCTCGCCGAAGCGGTCCGGACGGTGCGGGATGGCGAGGTGTTCCTCCTCTCCGACTTCCAGAAGAGCACCCTTGGCAGCTGGAGCGAAGCAAAAGAGGCGCGCATCTACGCCCTGCCGCTGCGGGGGCGCGAGGACAATCTCTCGGTGGAAATCGCCGGATTCTCCGAACTGCCCCGCCGTGCCGGGGTGCGCCGGATTCTCCGGGCGAAGGTGGCCAACCATTCGAACCGCCCGGTCGAGAGCCGGGTGGAGTTCCTGCTCCACTCCCGTCCGGCCGGGGAGCGCCTGCTGAGCCTGGCGCCGGGGGAGTGGACCGAGGTCGCCTTCGAATTCGCCCCGCCGGCGGGAGAGTGTGCCGGGAGCGTCGCGGTCGAAGATGAGAACATCCCCGGCGACAACCGGGCGACCTTCTCCTTCCGCGTTGCGGAAACTCTGCCGGTCGCGCTGGTGCGCGGCGGCGGGCGCATGCCGGACCCCTTCTACTTTCTGCGCTACGCGCTCGATCCCGGCGGCGACGGGCGGTTCGGCGTCCGTTTCGAGGAGCTCTCTCCGGCGGAACTCGGTTCCGGGGATCTCCGCCGCTTCGGCCTGGTGATCGTCGCCGGAACGGTGCCGGAGGCCCGTTGCGATGAATTCGTGAAGAACGGCGGACGGCTCTGGCGGCTCCCCGCTCCGGAGGCGAAGGCGGTTCCGGCCGCCGGAAAGAAGGCCGCGTTCGCTGGAGCGCTCGCGCCGCTCAACGACCTGCTGGAGATGGATTTTGTCGAGTGGAAACAGATTGTGCCGCCCGCCGTTCCGGCGGGGGCGGAAACGTGGCTCCGCTTCGGTGACGGCACCCCGTTGCTGACGGCGCGTCGGCTCGGCGACGGCATCCGGTTCGACAGCGCGTTTGACCTGCGCAGCCGCGCGTCGAACTGGCCGCTTCTGCGCTCCTTCCCGGTAGCGATGGCGAAACTGGTCGAAGCGATGGCGCCGGACGATGGATCCTCCGTCACCCGCAGTGAGCCGGCGGGCGCGGAATCGGAACCGGCCGCCGCCTCCGCCGCGGAACTGCGCCGCACCCTGCCCGGGGTGCGGGAACTGCGGCTGGACGGCGACTGGCGTCTGCGGCTCGAGGAGCTCCGGCGCGGCACTGAACTGGCCGGCTGGCTGTTGCTGGCGGCGCTGCTGCTCTTCGGCGTCGACTGCTGGATGTGCAGAAAGGAGGCCGCATGATCTCGTTTGCTCCCCTGGTGCCGGTCTGGCTGCTGCTGCTCTCGCTCGCCGCGGTGGGATACTGTATTTTCCGCACGACGACGCGCCGCCGTCTCCGGCTGGTCTGCTGGCTTCTGGCTGGACTTCTCGCGTTCATGGCGGCCAATCCGGTGGTGATCCTCCGCCGTCCGGACGACCGGACCGGCCGGGTGGCGGTGCTGGTGGACTCCTCGCTTTCGATGGGCGTCCGCGACGCCGGAAGCGGGGAGTCGCGGTTCGCCGCGGCCGACGAATTTGCCCGGCAGCTGCTCCGCCGCTTAGGGAACGACGTTCCGGTCACCCGGTTCGACTTCGACTGGCAGTTGCGGGAGGAACACGCTGATGAGCCTGCCGGAGCGGCCCACTTCCGGGGGGCGTTCGCCGCGCTCGACCGCCGGTACGGCGCGGGAGCGCTCGCGGCGACGGTTCTTCTCACCGACGGCGGAGACCTTTCCGGCCACCGGGTGGAGAGCTCGGATTCCCCGGTGTTCGCGGTGAAATTCGGCAGTGAACTCAACGCGGCGCCCAACCTCTCCTTCGGCGAGTTCCGGGTGCCGGAGACGGCGCGCGCCGGAGCGTCGCTCGATCTGCGAATTCCGGTGACGCTCACCGGGTTCGAGGCGCCGCGGCAGGTCGAATTCAAACTGCTGGTCGACGGCGAACCGGCGGCGTCCGAAGGGTTCGAACTGCGTCCGGGCGAGACCCGGCAGATTCCGGTGAAGGCGGAGCTCGCCATGGCCGGACTTCACCGCCTCACCTTTGAACTTGCTCCGCTCCCGGGCGAAGTGACCGCGCTGGACAACCGCCGCACCGCCGCGGTCGACGCCGAGCCGGACTCCCGCTTCACGCTGATCTCGTTCGCGCGGCTCTCCACCGGGTTCCGGCCGCTGGTCCGCTTCTTCACCCGGAGCAAGGCGGATTTCACCGCGCTCTATCCGGCCGGAGCGGCGGGCGGCGTCCGCCGGATCGGTTCGAATGCCGGGAAGGGGTTCGAAAACGGCCTGCCGACCATGGCGGAGGCGCTGAAACCGGTCGGCATGCTGATCCTCGGCGACTTCGACGAAGCCGCCGGTTCGCGCGAACAGCTCGCGGCCGTCGAATCCTACGTCGAGCAGGGCGGCACGCTGGTTCTGCTCGGCGGCGCGGACTCCTTCTCGGTGACGCCGGGTTCGCCCGCGGCCCGACTGCTCCCCTTCACGCCGTCGGCGCAGAAACTGCCCGACGTGCCGCTGGAGATCACCGCGCCGGAGGAGAGCCCCTTCGCGGGCCGGTTCGCTCCGGGCTCGGTTCGCGGGCTCCGCGCGGTCGAATCGCTCAAGCCGGGCGCGTCGGTTCTGCTCCAGGCGGGGGAGTTCCCGCTGGTGGTCGCCATGCCCTACGGCCGGGGCCAGGTGGCGGCGATTCTGTCGCCATCGCTCCCGCTGTGGGGGAAGAACGCCTCCGAGCGCGACGCCAACTTCGGCGCGTTTCTGGCGGAACTCTCCGCCTGGCTGGGCAGTCGCGCCGCCGCGCAGTGGCGCGTGGAGCTGCTTCCGGCTCTGCCGCTGCCCGGCGAGGCGGTGGCGATCCGGGTGACGCCGCCGCCGGATACGGAGGAGGTGATCGGCAGCTTCTCTGCCGGAGACGCGGCGGCGCGGACGATCCTTTTCCGACGGCAGAAGTCCGGCAATTTCCTCGGTGCCGTCACCTTTCCGGACGGGGCGGCGGGCGAGCTGGAGATTCTCGCCCGGAGCAAATCCCGCCCCGAGGCGCGCCGGGTGGTGCCGGTCGCCGTCGGGAAGGCGATGGAGGAGAGTTCCGACTTGCGCACTCTCGACGGGAACTTCCGCCGCATCGCATCTCCGGAGCGGATCTACGCCCCCGCCGACCTCGACCGGCTGGCCGCCGATCTTGCCGAACGAATTTCGCAGAGTGCGACCGAGCGGGAGTTCCGGCCGGTGTTTGAAACAATCTGGTTCCTCGCGGCGGCACTGCTGCTGGCGGGGCTCATCTGGTTCATGAGGAGGAGACTGCATTGAATCGCGATCACGTTCTGTTCCGGATTCCGTTCCGTTGTGCCGCCCTCGTCGCCGCGCTGTTCACGGCGGCGGTGACGCTGTTTGCCGAACCCGCGGTGATTCTCTACTCCGACGGCAGCAGCCGGTCGGGCGAGCTTTCGATCATGGGGAACCGGCCGCTGATCCTGCGGCTCCCCGACAGCAAGATCCAGCGGAAGTTCCAGCTGGCCGACCTCGTTTCGATCACCCAGAGCGTCGAGAGCGCGACGATGAACCGCCCCTGGCTCTACACCGAGGCGGGCAAGGTGGACAAAACCTATCTGGAAGGGAGCTACCCCTTCATCAACTTTGCAACCGAGGTGGAGCTGGTCTCCGGCGAAAAACTCAAGGGGCATCTGATCTCGCTCGCCTTCCGTCTGCGCGGCGGACAGGGGAACGGGAAACTCTTCCTCACCCGGCAGATCAAAGGCAAAGTGGGCGAGACGCTCGAGGAGAAGGTCTACCCGGTCACCATCCGCTTCCCGAAGGCGGAGAAGAGCCCGGCGAAACCGGTCACCGGCAAGCTCTCCGGCTACGGAAAACTGCAGGCGGCGACATTGCTTGACGTGGAACGCAACGTGGTCTGCCCCGGCACGGTCAAGGCGGACGGTTCCTTCCTGTTTCCGCCGCTTCTGCCGGGGAACTACGAGCTCTATCTGCGCACCGACCGCTTTCTGCTCTACGGCCTCGCCGGAAAACCGGTCAAGCCGGAGGAGCTCGACGGAATCCGCCGGGTCGTTCCGCTGGCCGACGACTTCTTCCCCGACCGCCGTCTGCTCGAAACCAACGGTGACGCGAAGCGGGCGCGGGCGCTTCTTTACAAGCGGCGGTCGAACTTCTACGCCGCCGAAAAACATGTGCCCGGCGGCGGCTACGTCTGGCATCTGGATATCTGGAACTTCCACTTCGACGGCGAAGCGTGGAAGCTCGACACCCGCCAGATTCCGGTGCGTTACAAACAGCCCGGCAGTGATTCCCCGCGCAAACTTCTGAAATTCGCCCGGCTCGGCCGCGTCGCGCCGGGCGATCATATCGAACTGAAAAACGGAGAAAAAGGCGAGAATGAAGGACAGTTTATCTGCAATCTTGATTGAGTTCCGCCGCTATCTCTTCCGCCGCGCGGCCGTTTCGACGCTCTTCTGCGCCGGGGCGCTGCTCGTCGCCGGCGCGTTCGCCGCGGCGGCGCTGGACAACCTCTTCGGCTGGAGCGATTCCCTGCGCTGGCTGCTCTGGGCGGCTCTGCTCTCTCTGCCCGTCGGCGGCGCCTGGCGGCTCGGCCGCGCTCTTCGGACCCTCTTCCGCCGGAGCGACCGCTCCATCGCGCTCGAACTGGAAGGGCGGCTTCACATTCCCGGCAATGCGCTGGTTAACGGGGTCGAGTTCCGCCGCCGCACCGACCTGCCCGAATCGATCCGGCGGGTCTACGCCGGATGTGCCGCCGCCGCGGCGGAGAAGCGGGAGAAGTTCCGGATTTCCCGGCTGCCGGAGTTGCGCCGTCAGGGCGGGATGCTGCTCGCGGCCGCCCTGCTCTGCGCCGGATACGCCGCGCTCTGGCCCCGCCCTGCCGCGAACGCCTTCGGCCGGATTCTCATGCCGTGGCGGGAGATCGCCCCGATCAACCGGACCGAATTCCGGGTGGAGCCCGGCGATGTGGAGATCCCTTACGGCGGAAAAGTGTTGATCCGCGCGTCGGCGCTGATCGACGGCCGCCCCCGCGCCGGATTGCGGCTGAGGGTCGAGTCGGGCGAAAGCGTTTCCAGCCTCGACATGACCGGCCACGACCGCGGCGCCACCCGGGAGCTCTCCGGCATCACCCGCGACGCCGTCTACCGGATTGAATGCGGGCGCGACGCTTCGCGCAGTTACCGCATCCGGGTCCGTCCGGCGCCGCGCCTCGAAGCGATTGAGCTGGCCGCGACTCCGCCCGCCTACCTCGGGCTGAAAACCGGGAGTTCCACCGAGCCGCGCGGCGAATTCACCTTCTGGAAGGGGAGCAGCATCCGCTTCTCGGCCCGGCCGCCCGCCGGCTACCGGATGGAGGTGGTTCCCGGCGAACTCTTCACGCTCACCGGCGACACGACGCTCGCCGTCACGCTGGTCGACACCGCCGACGGAATCCGCTACCCGGATTCCGCCCGCTACCTGTTGAAGTGCCGCACCGACCGCCCCCCTGCGATACGCTTTCTCAACCGCGAACGGAACTTCGAAGCGCCCGCCGGCTCCACCGTGATGCTGGAGCTTTCCGCCGAGGATGACGCGGCGCTCCGCCGGATCATCCTCACCGCCCGGCGCGAAGGGCAGAGCGCCGAAATTTGCAGTTACGATTACCCGGTTGCTCCGCCCCGCAAAACCCTCCGCGAAGCGGTTCCTTTCCGGCTGAGTTTGCGCGACTTCCCGCCGGGCAGTACGGTCGAGGTGCACGGGGCGGCGTTCGATTTCCGGCCCGATTCCCCGCCCGGAACCGCCATGCCGCTCACCATTCATGTCACCGACCCGCTCGACGAACTGCGCCGCGCCGCTTCCAGCCAGGGCGACGGCAGGCTCTACAAGATCCTCTTTGCCATGCTCGACAAACAGGAGGCGGCGCGCAGTTTCGTCACCGTCCGGCTCCGGAACTTCCGTTACAACGACGCCCGCACGCTTTACAACCGCCAGCGGGAGATCGCCCGGCTCAGCAAATCCACCCGGCCGCTGGTGAAGTCGATGCGAAACGCCGGCGCGATTCCGGCGAAGGCCGCCGAGGCCATCGACGCGCTCGAAGGCGAGGTGTTCTCTCCGCTCGAAAAAGAGACCGCGCCCCCCTTCAACCGCTCCGGTGATGTCCTGACCCGCCACCTCAACGAAGTGGTGCTTCACCAGAGCGCCGCGATCGACCGGCTGCGCCGCCTGCTGACCGGGCTGGCCGCCGTCCGCCGCAACTGGGAGAAGCGCGAACAGAAGAAGATGGAGGCCGCCGGAGAGAAGGAGTTCTACGAAAAACTTCAGAGTCTTCAGGAGAGACTCACCGAATTCCGCACCGAACAGAAGAAGATCATCGCGCAGACCGAGGCGTTCGACCCGGCGAAGACCGACGACTGGAGCGAGGGCGAGGAGAAGCTCCTCGGCGACCTCGCCGCGAAGGAGGCGGAGTTCAGCCAATACTTCCGTGCCGCCTTCAACGACCTCTCCAAACTCCAGAGCCAGGACTTCTCCAACTCCGCGATGGCCGACGAGTTCGTCGAGATGTACGAAGAGCTGCAGAAGGCGGGCGACGCCCTGATCAAAAAGAAGATCGAAATCGCCACCCTCGCCGAAAACACCGCCTGCGACAGCGCCGAGGCGGTCGCCAACAACCTTGAGCGCTGGCTCGCCGACGCCAAGGACTACATCAAGTGGATCTCCGAGGAGAACGGCGAAATGGCCGACGTCGATCTTACGGACCTGCCCGCCGAACTCACCGACATCATCGGCGATCTCATCGAAACCGAAGAGGAAATGGGCGAAGACACCTCCGACGGCACCAACTCCTTCACCTTCGACACCGACGACGGCCTCGGCTGGGGGGTCTCCGACGGCACCATCGACAGCATGCAGGCCAAGGGGATCACCGGCAACGTATTGCCCAACAACAACGAGGTCGGCGGCCGCTCCGGCGAGGGGCGTTCCGGCAAATCCTCCGGGCAGTTCGTCGAGAAGACCGCCACCGGCAAGGGCGGACGCAAGACCCCCACCCGGCTGGTCCAGTCCCCCTTCGAAGCGGGCACGGTCGAGGACCGCTCCAACGACTCCCAGGGCGGCGCCACCGGCGGCGGCAAACAGTCCGGCGTCGGCTCCGAAGGGCTCTCCGGCACCACCCCCGACCAGGATCCCGCCATCGCCGCCCGCCTCGCCGGGGAGCAGGCCGAACTCAAACAGCGCACCCTCGCACTGCTCCGGCAGGTCAGCGCCCGCGGGCTCCCCTCCGGCGAACTCTACGCGGCTCTGCGCAAGATCGATGAACTCGCCCGGGTCGATGCCTCCTCGGAGTCCGGCGGCGCGGACATCCGCCGCATCCGGGGCGAAATCGCCGCTTCGCTGCGCCGTGCCCGCACCGCCATCGACGCCGTCGCCCGCGCCGACGCCGAAACGATCCGCACCACCCGGCTGCGGAAGTTCTCCACCGGAGCCGCCGCCGCGGAAAAGATTCCGCCCGGCTTCGACGACTGGGTCGGCAGTTACTTCAAGGCGCTCGGCGCGGAGGATTCCGCGGAGCCGAACTTATCGCGTAATGACAAGGAGTAAAACCATGCGCACTCTCCCGTTGTTCGTCCTCTTCGCCGCCTTCTCGCTGGGGGCGGAAAATCTCCTGCCGAACGGCAGTTTCGATGAGGGGAAAACCGACGCCCTCCACTGGGAGAAGGTCGACAACCTCACCAGCTTCTGGCGCACCGACGGCGCCCGCGGCCGCATTCTCGAACTCGACACCCGCCCGGAACGCACGCAGGTGCTCGAATACCAGAAGAAACGAAAGGAGAATCCCGCGACCCCGCCTCCTGCGCCGGTCATCCCTTCCGACCCGCTCAAAAGCGTCGGAGCCTACGAGGGCGCCGCGCTCGACAGCGTCCTGCTCGACGTCAAACCCGGGCAGGATTACAAACTCTCCGTCGACTACCTCGGCCGCGGCACTCCGTTCGTCTGGATCAAGGGGTTCATGATTCATCCGCGGCGGAAAACGCTGACCGACTGCTACCAGACCCGCCTCGCGCCCGCGGGTTCCCCCTCCGGCAAATGGCGCACCGCCGCAATCACCTTCCGCCCCACCCGCAACACGGTGAAGATGAAGGTCCGCATCTACGCCTACTGGCCGGCCGGCGTCTACCGCTTCGACAACGTCCGCCTCGAAGCGATCACCCCCGCCGAGGCCGCCGAACTCAAAAAGAAGCGCAGTGAAACCGAAACCCCGCCGGAAAAATGATCCGGCAATGCAAACATAAATTCAGAATGGAGGAACATCAGATGAAAATGAAACAACTGCTCCTGGGAGTGTTCGCCGTCGCGGCCGCCGTTCTCTGCGGCGCCGGATGCGCCTGTGTAAGCTGCCCCGGCAATGCCGCAACGCCGCTCGCCGGAAGCGCGTGGAAGCTCGATCTTGCCACCCTCTCCGGCACGCAAAGCAGCTGGGCAAAACCGGCAAACGCCATCACCCTCTCCTTCGCCCCCGCCGGGAAGGAGGCCGGGCGCGTCTCCGGATGCGCCGGCGTCAACCGCTACTTCGGGCCGGTCACGTACGACGAAGCCGCCGGGACAATCCGGTTCGGCACCCTCGGCGCCACGATGATGGCCGGTCCCGGGCTGGAGTATGAAAGAGCCTACCTCAAAATGCTTGCGTCGGTCGACGCCTTCTCCTGCGCGGACGGCCGTCTGCTGCTGAAGTCCGGCAAGGCCACCGTCGCGGAATTTACTCCGGAAAAATGAAGTTTCTCCCGGGGGCGGCCTTCAGAATGCGGTGGCGACGATTCCCGCCAACACCATCGCGATTCCCGCCGCCTCCGGCTTCGACGGCTTCTCCCGGAGCACCACCCTGCTGTAGAAGGCGAACCCGAGAATGTTCGCGCCGACAATCAGCGGAATTCCCACGTTCCCCAGCCCGGCCCGGCTGAGCTGATCCAGCCCGAGAAAGAAGATCTTCAAGCTCACCAGCGAGAGCAGCGCCATGAAGAGTGCCAGAGCCAGCGTCGGCCGATTCCAGACCGGCCGCTCTCGCCGCGCCGACAGCACGATGCACCACCCGGCAAACCCGCCCAGCGACACCAGCGTCGGACGCAGTCCCGCCGAATCGTGGAAATCCGGAATCTGCGACGGCGCCGCATACAGCGTCTGCACCACGCCGAAAAGCAGAAATGCCAGCAGTGTCGGCAGGAGTCCGCTCCGTTGCGAATGGAACTGCTTCGCCACCGGAATCAGAATTCCCCCGGCGATCAATCCTGTCCCCAGCCACTGGCCGACCGAACCGGTGTTCCCCCAGAGCACCACACCCGCCAGAAACGGAATCACCAGCGCCGCCTGCGAAATCGCCCACACCGGACCGTGATTCCCCCGGCTCATCGCTTGCCGGACCACCATCTGTGCAATGGAGTTGATCACCCCGCCCGTTCCCACCAGCACGAGGAGGATCAGCAGCTCCCTCCACGCGATGGCACCAAAATGGACGTAGCAGAACGCCGTGAGAAGAATTCCGAAGAAGGTCTGAGCCAGACTGTAGGCGATCACATCAAAACGCGCCTTTGCACACCGGCTCAGCACCACGCCGATCGCCGTCCAGGTGAAGCCGGTTAAAACCGCCAGCAGAAATCCCTGCCACACCCCTCTATCTCCGGATCTTCGACGCCGCTTCGGTCAGCGCTTCGAGTTTGCGTTCAAACGGAAGAAGCTCCCACTTCCCGCGGCGGCCGGAGAGCGCGATGGCCGCGTACACCTTCCCCGCCCGGTCCCGGAGCGGAATCGCCAGCGAGGAGACCCCCTGCCGCGATTCGTCATCCACCGCCGCAAAGCCCGCCTCCGCCACCTCCGCGCAGAGCGGTTCGAGCACCGCCGGATCCACCTCGGTCCGGCCGGTGATCTTCCGCCGGGTCGTCCGCGCGAACAGCTTTCGCCGCTCCTCCGGCGTGAGCGCCGCCAGCAGTACCCGGCCGCAGGCGGTGCAGTGAAGCTCCTCCATCCAGAACTGCGGCGGCTGAATCGGCATTTCCGGCTCTTCCGCCGGAACCAGTGCCACGCAGAGCAGCTTGTCGTTCTCAATGATGCCGACAAAACCGCTCAACCCGGTTTTGCGGGTCAGTTCCGCCAGCGGCCCGGCCACCGCCGCACGCAGTTCGCTCCAGCGGTCGGCGAAGCTGCCGAGATAGAGGCACTGCGGTCCCAGCCGGTAACTGCGCGATTCATCCTGCGACAGGTATCCCCGCAGATAGAGCGCCCGCAGCAGATTGTTGGCACTCTGCAAACTCACCCCCATCTCCCGCGCAATATCGGTCGCCCGCAGAGGCGTCTTCGCCTGCGCCAGCATCTCCAACAAATCCAGCGCCCGGTCCAGCACTTGAATCAACGGTTTTTTTTCCGGCATGAAATTTGTCTCCTGTTACTGTTCAGGGATAAAATACCATATTATTGTAACAATGACAAGTGCGGAATCGAGTTTCCCGAAGGGAAAATGAGAGGAAATCGGTCAATCCCGGCAACGGGACCAGGCAATCCGGATGCCATGAAGCGTGAACTCCGGCACCGTCACCGGCAAGCCGAGCGCTGCGGAAAAGAACGGCGCGTCGCCTCCGGTTACAACCCGGGTGATACAGCCGTATTTCCCGGCGGAACACTCCACCAGTTCCCGCACCAGCCCCACAGCGCCGCGGTCGATGCCGAACCGGATCGTCTCCCGGGTGTTGCTCCCCGGGTGTTGCGGCAGTTCGGAGGAGAGCGGAATTTCCGGCAGCTGAGCGGTGCCGGTGAACAGCGCCCGGCGCATCAGCTGCCGGCCCGGAGCAATCGCTCCGCCCCGGAAGATCCGCTCCTGGTCGACGATTTCAATCGTAATCGCCGTGCCGCAGTCGACCACCAGCGCCGGCAACGGATAGAACTCCGCCAGCGCCACCGCATTGGCGACCCGGTCGGTCCCCAGAGTGGAGCTGTCCACATAACTGAAATCCACGCACCGGGCGGCGTTTTGCGGCGTCAGCCAGAAGATCTCTTCGCGGTCCAGCACCCGGCGCACCTCCGGCACCACGGTCGCCGCCGCCACCGGCAGATCATCCGGCAGCTGGTCCGGCCGAAGTTCCGCAGTCGGAATCCGGGGCAGAAGCTCCAGCGTTTTCCCGTTCCAGAGCCCCGGCTGCGTGTGGGTGTTGCCGATGTTGAGCAGAAAAAGCATCAGAGGAACTTTCTCAGTTCAGGCCGCGTATCCGCCAGTTTGAGCAGCTCTTTGATCCGCTGCGCTTCGGAGGCCCGGCAGACCAGCGTCACATCATCGGTGTTCACGATCACCAGATCCTCCACACCGATCGCCGCAATCAGATGATCCGCGGAGCCCATGATCGTCAGATTACGCGTGTCAATCCCCGCGAACAATCCTTCCACCGCGTTCCCGTCACCGTCGATGGAGAGGTGGTTGCGCAGTGCGGTCCAGCTGCCGACATCATCCCAGTCGAACCGGCAGTCCGCAACCGCTACATCTTCCGCCTTCTCCATCACCGCGTAGTCGATCGAAATCCGACGCGCCCGGCTGAAACGTTCCGCCAGTCCGGTTGCAAATTTCCCTTCCCGGAGCAGGGTGCAGAGGTCGTCGAACAGCTCCTTCAACTCCGGCGCATGACGGCGGAACGCCTCCTCCAGGGATGCGACCTGCCAGATGAACATGCCGCTGTTCCAGCGGTAACAGCCTGCCTCCACAAAGGCCCGGGCCCGTTCCAGATCCGGCTTCTCCTTGAATCCGAGGCTGTGGAAGAAGCGGGTCAACCCGATCCTGCCGATCTCCTCCCCGCAATGGATGTAGCCGTAGGCCGTCTCCGGGCCGGAAGGCGGTACTCCGACCGTCACCAGACAGCCTGGCCGCTCCGTCGCCATCGCCGCGGCGTCGCGCAGCACCTCCGCCAGCTCCCGCCTGCGATGGATCGCATGATCCGCCGGCAGCAGCAGCATGACGGCATCCCCGCCGCCACGCTCTTTCACCAGTGCAGCGGCCAGCGCCGCACACGGACCGGTGTCCCGCCCCGCCGGTTCTCCGACGATGTTTCCCTCCGGCAGCTCCGGCAGCAGTTGCCGGATGACTTCAACATATTCCCGATTGGTGATGACCAGAATATGATTCACATCCGTCACATCTTTGATTCGGGAGACGGTCTCCTCGATCATCGTCAGATCGCCGGTCAGCTTGAGCAGCTGCTTGGGGCGGGCATTCCGGCTCTTCGGCCAGAAACGCTCTCCTCTGCCGCCGGCCATGACGACAGCGTAAATCGGCTGATTCATGAAATTTGCCGCTCTCCCTGCGTCAGCTCAGTTTTTCGATGATCTTGGTCAGCGGCAGGAACAGCGCGATCACGATCGTACCGACGATCACCGCCAGCGCGACGATCATCAACGGCTCGATCATCGAAGTCAACGCACTCACCGCGTTATCCACCTCTTCCTCGTAGGTGTTGGCGATCTTGTCGAGCATCTCCGGCAGTTTACCGGTCTCCTCGCCCACCTCCACCATACTGATCACCATTTCCGGGAAGATCTTGGTTTCGCTGAGCGGAACGGCGATGCCTTCGCCCTCCTTGACCGCATCGTGCACCTTCTGGATGGCCGATGCCACTACCTCATTTCCGCTGGTCTCCTTGACGATGGCCAGCGCGTTCAGCACCGGCACACCGGAGGACATCAGCGTGCCCAGCGTCCGGCTGAACCGCGAAATCGCCGTCTTGGCAATGATCGGCCCGAAGAGCGGCATGTTGTATTTGACCCAGTCCACCCCCCACTTTCCGATGGGAATGTGCACGATCACCTGATAGAGGGCGACGATGGCGGCGATGCCGCCGATGTAGAAGTACCAGTCCGAAACCAGCGTATTGCTGATCCCCATGACCAGCAGCGTGATGTCCGGCAGCGGTTCGTCCGGACCGAGCAGCTCTTTGAAGATTTTCTGGAAGTTCGGCACGATGAAGATCATCAAGCCGACGATGGCGAGGATGGCGATCGAAAGCACCACCGTCGGGTAGATCATCGCCGATTTCACCTTGCCGGAAATTCGCGCCGCCTTCTCCATGAAGCTCGCCAGACGGTCGAGAATGATCTCCATGGCGCCCGACGCCTCGCCGGCGCGCACCATGTTCAGATAGAGCTTGTCAAACGACTTCGGGTGCTGCGCCAGCGCTTCCGCGAAAGTCGCTCCGCCTTCGACCGTCTCCGCCGTCTTGCCGAGCACCTGCTTGACCGCGGGG
Source organism: uncultured bacterium (assembly GCA_900551245.1). Taxonomy (GTDB): domain Bacteria; phylum Verrucomicrobiota; class Lentisphaeria; order Victivallales; family Victivallaceae; genus Victivallis. The sequence goes on from URVC01000014.1 coordinate 69,562, forward strand.
TTGCGCGCCTGCTTCTCCAGCGTGTGCAGCGAACGGATGAGCGGAAGCCCCGCGCTCAGCAGAATCGCCAGCTGCCGGGTCACCACCGTCAGATCCTTGCGCTTGATCACTGCCGCGCCGAGGCTGACGTTCATCAGCGAACCGCCCCCCTTCTTCTTGCCGGTACGGTTGGCGGCTTTCTTCTTGGAGGTCAGTACGGCCGGTTTGATCGAGGTGGGGAACAACCCCTTGCTTTTGAGTTCGACCGCTGCCATTTCTTCGGAATCGGCATTGATCTTGCCCTTCTGTTCCTTGCCGTTTCCGTCCATTGCGGAGTAGAGATATTGCGGCATGATCCATTCTCCAATTGGTTTTATTGCAAAGGCGCTTTCCGCGCCGTTCATTCATCAGGTGTAGCGGACGACCTCGTCCACGCTCGATTCATGGTTGAGAATCGCCGCGAGTCCGTCTTCCCGCAACGTGCGCATCCCCTGCTCGCGCGCCTTGTCGCGGATGGCGGAGGTCGGCGCATTGTCCGAAATCAGCGCCCGGATGTCCGAGTTCACCACCAGCAGCTCGGTCAGCGCCTTCCGGCCCTTGTACCCGGTGTAGTTGCAGGTGGGGCACCCCTTGCCGTAGCAGAACTTGTGGTCGCCGATCTCCTCCCGTGTCAGGTTGAGCCGCTCCAGATCGTCGTCGGTCGGCGTGTAGAGCGTCTTGCAGTTCTTGCAGACCCGGCGGATCAGACGCTGCCCCAGCACCCCTGCCAGCGAGGAGCTGATCAGGAACGGCTCCACCCCCATATCCACCAGACGGGTCACGGTACTCGCCGCGTCGTTGGTGTGCAGCGTGCTGAACACGAAGTGCCCGGTGAGCGACGCCTCGATCGCAATCTGGGCGGTTTCAAAGTCACGGATTTCTCCGACGAGGATCCGGTCCGGGTCCTGTCGGAGGAAGGCGCGCAGCGCCCGTTCGAAGGTCATCCCCACCGCGTCGTTGATCGGGCACTGAATGATTCCTTCGATATCGTATTCGACCGGGTCCTCGGCGGTGAGCAGCTTGTCTTCCGGATTGTTGATCTCGCCGAGCGCCGAGTAAAGCGTCGTGGTCTTACCGGAACCGGTCGGACCGGTCACCAGCAGAATGCCGTTGGGCAGGTGGATGAGTTCCCGCAGCTTCTCCAGCACGTCCTCGCCGATGCCGAGCGAGTCGAGGCTCAGATTCACCACCGAGCGGTCGAGCACGCGGAGCACCACCGATTCCCCGTAGCTGGTCGGCAGACAGGAGACACGCAGGTCGATCGGCTTGCCGTTGACCTTGAGCTGAATACGGCCGTCCTGCGGCCGGCGGCGTTCCGAAATGTTCAATCCGGAGATGATCTTCACCCGGCTGATCACCGGCACCGCCAGGCTCTTCGGCGGCGGCGGCATCTCGTAGAGCGCGCCGTCCACCCGGTAGCGGATGCGGAAGTTCTTCTCGAACGGTTCGAAGTGAATGTCCGACGCCTTGTCCTTGATCGCCTGCTGCATCACCACATCCACAAACTTCACGATCGGCGCGTCGTTGGAGTGGTCGACGTCATCCTCCTCGACGATCTCCTCGTGTTCCCCGAAGGCGGCGACGATGTCCGCCACCGTGTCGACCTTCTCCGGGTAGTAGCGCTCCAGCTCCTGGTCGAACCGGTCCGGATCGACCGGCACCGGCAGAATGTTGTGGTTGATGATGAACCGGAGCGACTCCACCGTCTGGTAGTCGAGCGGATTGCGCATCGCCAGGTGGAGCATGTCCTCATCCGCGTCGAGCTTGAGCGGAATCACGCCGTAACTGCGCGCGGTGTTGACCTCAATGAGATCGATCACCTCCTTCGGCAGATCCTCTTCGGTGGGAATCCAGACGTAGGAGCCGAGGTTCTCCGCCATCGCCTCAAGCATCTCCTTCTTGGTGAAGATGCCGTAATTTTCAATGATCTCCATGACCGGCTTGCCGGAGCGTTCATGTTCGTCGACCACCTCCCGGAGCTGGTCCTTCAGGCCGGGATGGCCCTGAGAACGCTCATTGGTGAGCAAGTCGATCAGTGCGGAACTTTCGATATCGAGCATTTTATCAATCCTGCCGCTTAATTTTCATCCATCAACGTGACGAAGATCACCTCTTCGAGCGTGGAAATCCCCGCCTCCGCCTTGCGCATCGCGTCGTCGCGGAGCGAACGCATCCCGGCCCGCCGGGCCGCTTCGCGGATCACGCCGGACGACTCATTCGCAAACACCAGCCGCGCAATATCTTCGGTGATCTGGAAGATTTCGTAAATACCGATCCGGCCCTTGTAGCCGGTGTGGCCGCACTTTTTGCACCCGGTCCCCTTGTAGAACTGGTGGTTGGCGAGATACTCCGGCGACAACCGCAGCATCTTGATCTCCGCCGCGGACGGCGTGTAGGGCTTCTTGCATTCCGGACAGATTCGGCGCAGCAGCCGCTGTGCCATCACCGCCCGCAGCGCGGTCGCCACCAGGAACGGTTTCACCCCCATGTCGACCAGTCGGGTGATCGCGCCCGGCGCGTCGTTGGTGTGCAGCGTGCTGAACACCAGGTGACCGGTCAGCGCGGCGTTGATGGCGATTTCAGCGGTTTCAACGTCGCGGATCTCACCGACCATGATGATGTTCGGCGCCTGGCGGAGCATCGAGCGCAGTGCCGCGGCGAAGGTCATCTCCACGTGCCGGTCCACCTGCACCTGGTTGATACCGGGCAGCTGGTATTCGACCGGGTCTTCGACGGTGATGATCTTGCGGCTCGGGGTGTTGATCGTGTTGAGAAACGCGTAGAGCGAGGTGGTCTTGCCGGAACCGGTCGGCCCGGTCACCAGGAAGATGCCGTCCGGCAGACTGATGATGCGGTTGACCAGTTCGAGGTCGTCCGCGTAAAAACCCAGCTTCGGAATGTCGAGCTGAATGCTCGCCTTGTCGAGGATTCGCATGACCACGCTCTCGCCGTGGGTAGTCGGAATCGACGACACACGCAGGTCGATGTCCTTGTCGCCGACCGAAAGCTGAATGCGTCCGTCCTGCGGAATGCGCTTCTCGGTGATGTCGAGGTGCGACATGATCTTGATACGGCTGGTGAAGTTCGCCTGCAGGTACTTCGGCGGCCCGTCCACCTCGCGGAGCGCGCCGTCCACCCGGTAACGGACCCGGTAGCGTTTCTCCATCGGTTCGAAGTGGATGTCCGACGCCTTCATCTTGTAGGCGTCGATCAGCAGCTTGGTCACCAGCCGGATGATCGGGGCGTCGGCGTCCTCCGCAGACTCCGCCTCGCCGAGACGGCTGTCGGCGGCCTCCTCGTTCTGTTCGATCAGCATGTCGGCGTCGGCGATGTTGGCGTCGCCGAGGAAGCGGTTGACCTGTTCGGTTTCGTCGGAGTAGTGTTTGGCGATCTGGAGGTCGATCTGCCGCTGCGGAGCGATGACCGCGTCGACGTCGCCGCCGAGCAGATAGCGCAGCGTGTCGAGCGTCTCCATATCGGTCGGGTCGCTCATGGCGATGGTGAGCAGATTATCGTGCTTCATCACCGGCACCACCCGGTAGTGGAGCGCGATGTCGCCGCTCATGGAGTCGATCACCTCCTGCGGAATATCGTAATGGCTGAGGTCGAGCAATTCCATGCCGTACTGCTGTGCGAGCATGGCGAGCAGCTCCTGCTCCTGAACGATGCCCTTCTTCTTGAGAATGTCGACCGCGTCGACGAACTCCTCGCTGTCGGCGGCCTCCTGCCGGGCCTGGGCAACCTGCTCCGGAGTGACCATGCCGTACTCCTGAAGCAACCCGAGAACGTATTCGGTATCTCTGGCCAAAATCCACCCCCTGTTGAACCGTTTTCTTGTAAAGCGGCGCCGCCTCGGAGGAACAACTGCTGTCGGCGGCTCCGCAAAAATATTCGTTTCTGAAAGTTAACGCCGTTTCCGGAAAATGTCAAGCCTCGGTGACGATATCTGCAATGATTTTCTCGATTACCGCGGAATATTCGGGAATTTTCCGCTCCTCGGCCTCGGCCAGTTCCAGCGGAACCGAGGTCGCCGGGCTGGAGGGGGCGAAGACCGTGCAGCTGTCCGGCGCCGGAATGCAGGAGAGCTCCATCGTGCCGATCGCTTCCGCAATCCGGATCGATTCGTTCTTGTCCGCGCCGACCAGCGGGCGGAGCACCAGCATGTCGACCGCGCGGTTGATGGTGTTCATGTTGTTGATGGTCTGGCTCGCCACCTGACCGACCGCTTCGCCGGTGACCAGCGCGCGGCAGTCGCTGCGCAGCGCGACCTGTTCGGCGATGCGCAGCATGGCGCGGCGGTAGAGGACGGTGCGCATCCGCTCGTTGCAGCAGTCGCGGATCAGTTTCTGCAGCGGCGCGAGGTTGCACAGATGGAGTTTCCCCCGGATCTGCCACTCGTTGAGGTGGCGGGCGAGGCGGCGCACCTTCTCCTCGGTTTCCGGCGGCGTGTAGGGCGAGCTGTGAAAGGTGATGTAATCGGTCGGGCAGCCGCGTTTCATGACCATCCACGCGGCCACCGGGGAGTCGATGCCGCCGGAGAGCAGTGTCAGCACCCGCGGATTGCTCCCGACCGGCAGGCCTCCGGGGCCCGGCAGGGAGGTCCAGAAGAGTGCCGCGAACTCGTCGCGCACTTCGCAGCCGAGGGTGATTTCCGCATGGTCGAGGTCGAGCTTGAAGCGCCGTTCCCCGAGCCGCTCGGCGATGGCGCTGACCAGATCGATTTCGATCTCCTGCGAGCGGAAGGGGAAGCGCTTGTTGCTCCGGCGCGCCCGCACGCGGAAGGTTACGTTGTCCCGCGTCTCCATCGCCGTGCCGAGCACTTCGGGAGCCATGGCGACGGCGGCTTCGCGGATGGCATCCATTTCGACCGGGAGCCGTACCGCCGGCGAGAAGGACTCCAGCCCGAACGCTTTCGCCAGCTGCGGCAGAATCGCCTCCATCTCCGCGGCGGAAAAGGCTCCTCCGTCGACGCGGTTCACCCAGATTCTTCCCCGGACCCGGTGGACCCGGCAGACGCCGACTTCCCGGAGCAGATGGGAGATGTTATCGACCAGGCAGCGTTCGAACATATTGCGGTTGTTGCCTTTGGTCGCGATTTCGTGATAGCGGCAGATGATGCTGTTGTACATGATTTCTTCCTGAAGTTCCAGATGGTTGCAGACAATACCATACGAGCGTGATTTTTTCAAGTCCGGCAGCAGGGAAAAACGACCGCTTTCCGGCAAAATTACGACTCCTCCCACGCTCCGGCCGCCCGGCGGCGGTATTCCCGCGGCGAGATGCCGAAGAACTTGTGAAACCGCGTGGAAAAGTAATAGGGATCCGACATGCCGGATTGTTCGGCAACCTCACTGATCGGGAGGCCGGATTGTTCGAGCAGCCGCGCCGCCCGGCGGAGCATGGCGCACTCCCGGTACTGGCGTGGCGAGATGCCGGTCACCTTCCGAAACTTTGCAAAGAGCGCCGCACGCGACAGGCCGCAGCGGGCGGCGATGCGGTCCACACTGTCGCTGCTGTTGAGCAGCAGCTCCTGCGCAAGGCGGATGGAGGAATCCGGCTCCGCCCGGACCGTCTGGATCCGGTTGAAGCCGCGCACCAGCACACTTTCGAGCAGCAGCATTGCCAGCGGATTCCAGCCCGGAGGACGAAGCAGTTCGAGCTGATGGACTTCGGAGAGCGTCTCCCGGACCGCCGTCTCCTCCTCTCCGGTGAAATGGACCGCTCCCGCGCCAGGAATCGCCGGCGGCCACTGCAGCGCCTCCGTCACGTGCGGGCGGGCGAAGAAGTGAAACCAGAGCAGCTCCCAGCCCGGTTCCGGCAAAAACTGGTGGCAGAAGCCGGGGGTCATCAGAATGAGCATCCCCTGTTCGACGACAAGAGATTTGTCGTCGCAGACGAGGGCCCCGTGGCCGTCCCGGACGAAGATCAGCCCCCACGAGGCGGTCAGCCGCTGAAACCATGGACGGAGAATCGGCGGACTGACGGTCTGCCCCGAAACGAGATTGTCTTCTGATATCGGGTAGAGCTCTTTCGGCATATTTAGACGAAATCAAAGGTTTTTTGGATATTTCACCATTTTTTTACAGATATTTTCAAGTATAATATAAAAGGAAACAAAAAGAAAACAACCTGATGGAAAAATAATGTTACAGTTTTCTCATTCGACCACCGTATCGCCGCAGCCGGGAACGATTCGATTCAAAGGGCGCGTCGGTGCGCAGATGGACCGGTTTCTGAACCGCCGCCTCCGTTCGGAAGAGGGGCGCCTGGCCTATCAGGAGGCGGAGGACGCCTTCCGCAACAAGCTCGACGACGCCTCCGGAGTTCACGGCATCTGGCAGGGGGAGTTCTGGGGCAAGTGGATCATCGGAGCGGTGCGCACCGCGGAGTATTACGGCGACGATGAACTGCGCGAATTCATCCGGCAGGGGGTGTACCGGCTGCTCGTGTTGCAGGAGCCTTCCGGCTACCTCGGCACCTACCGCGACCCGATGAACGTCTTTGCCGCCGACCCGGCCCGGACTGAACCGGTGCTCGGCTGGCCCTGCAACTGGAACTGGAACATCTGGTGCCGCAAATACACGCTCTGGGGATTGCTCGAGGCGTGGCGACTGCTGGGGGACCCGGAGATTCTCGCCGGAGCCGAATGGCTGGCCGCGCACCTCATCCACTCTCTGCGGGAACACCACATCCGGCTTGGTTCCACCGGAACCTTCGCCGGAATTCCGAGCGGTTCGATTTTGAAGCCGATAGTGCTGCTCTACCGCGCCACCGGAAACGGGGAGTTCCTCGACTTCGCGAAGGAGATCGCCGCCGACTGGAAGCGCCCCGACAATCTCGCGCCGAATCTGATCGCCAACGCCCTCTCCGGCCGCCCGGTGCACGAGTGGTATCCGGAGCCGAAGGAGTGGGCGAAGGTGTACGAGATGCTCTCCTGCTTCGACGGATTGATCGAACTCTACCGGGAGACCGGGGACCGGGAACTGCTCGCCGCGGCGGAGGCGTTTCACACGTTGCTGCACCGGGGGGAGTACAATCTGCTCCTCAGTGTCGGCTTCAACGACATCTTCCGCCACGCGGCGGCGCAGCTCAACGCGATCTCGGAGCCGTGCGACGTGCTCCACTGGATGCGGCTCTGCTATGAGCTCTTCGTCGAGACCGGAAAGAAGCGCTATCTGGATGACTTCGAGCTGGCGTTTCTCAACCCCTTCCTCGCCGCCGCCTGCCGGGATGGGAGCTGGGGGGCGCGCGGTGTCCGCAGTCACGGGCGGCACCTGATCGTTTTCGAACAGGCGGGAATGAGGCGCAACCACTGCTGTGTGAACAACATGCCGCGCGGCTTCCTGAACGCGGTCCAGGCGGCGGTGACGCTGCATGGCGGCGCGGTTTCGATCAATCTCTACGTCGAGTCGGAGGGGCGGTTCCCGCTTCCGGGCGGCGGAGAGCTTTCGTTCACGCTCACCGGGGATTACGCGGGGCGGGGGGAGGTGCTTCTGACGCTGGAGCTCTCCGGCGCGGCCGATGTGCCGCTCTGCCTGCGGATTCCCGGCTGGGCGACCTCGGCAGAGATCGAGAGCGGCGGCGTCCGGCGCGAAGTCTCGGGCGAGTGGATCGAGGAAAAAATTCCGGCGGGCCGCTCCGAAATCCGACTTCGGTTCGGCCGGAAACTGGAGATCCGCCGCCACCTGCCGCCGGCGGAGACGGACGAATGGTATGAAATACGCTGGAGCGAACCGGCGATGAAAGGAATGTTCCGCACCGAACCAGGCAGTACGCTGGTGTACGGACCGCTGCTGCTGGCGCGGAGCAAATTCATCGGCAATACGGAAGCGGAGATGTTCGGTCCGGCGCTGGAGCCAGGTTTCGACTGCCGGCTGCGGCGGATTGCCTCGGAGGAGGCGCACTGTGTGTTCGAAGCGGACTTCGGCTCCTTCACCACCCGGGTGTGCGACTACGCGTCCGCCGGGAATGCGATTCTCGACGACGTCCATTTTTTCAGCGTCTATTTCTGAATGGAAACCCAGGGAGATGGTATGATAAATAGCTGACGTTCGCGGTTTCTGCCTGCGGCGTATAATTTATGGCGATTAACTTACACGTATGGAAGCGGACAGGTTGCAGACTGAATATTTATTTGAGGCGCCTCCGAGAAGAGGATGACCCCGGAAAGGAGAAATGATACGATGGCCGTGATCGAATTGAAAAAGACGAATGGGCGTCAATTTTGCCGCCGTGCCGGGAGAAACATTGTTCTGTCAAAGATTTCAGAAGAACGCTTTCCATTTACCTTAATAGAACTCCTTATTGTGATTGCGATCATTGCAATTCTGGCGGGCCTTCTCCTTCCCGCACTGAACTCGGCCAGAGAGAGGGCGCGTGCCGTGAGTTGTACCAATAATTTAAAGACATGGGGGCACGCATCCGCCCTGTGCCAAGGGACATTTGACGATTTCACGGTTCCGTATTTGATGAGGGGAGAAGATAACAGTCTCTGGTATGATCCGGGAAGCTGGCTGGTCAAGAGTGTTTTCCCACATGTCGGACATGAGAGCGCTCCGACAGCGGCAACTTCTCTCTGGCAGGCACGGCAGTACTTTAACGGCTGTCCTTCCGATACGGTTCTCAATCCCAATCGAAAAAATGGCTACATCATGAATTACGATTCCAGCTTCAACGCCGTGGATCCCGATGCTTCCGGCGCACCCGCGCCAAAGAAGGTGACAAGAATCAAGAATCCCACCTCCGTCATTGAGATTGCCGAGTACGGAGAACCTCTCTCCGGCTCAATCGCGTATGGATTCAACAATGTACTTGATGCACAGGTGAATCCCTCCAGCATTCAACGCAGAATTTTTTACCGCCATAACGGGAACGCCAATGTGCTTATGATCGCAGGTAATGTTGTTTCGGCAAGGCGATTTTACAAAAGTAAGGGAAACACGCCAGATCTTCTGGCAACTTCCTGGTAGTGGGAAACGCCGCAAGGAGTATGGAGATGGTATGATAAATAGCTGACGTTCGCGGTTTCTGCTTGCGGCGTATAATTTATGGCGATTAACTTACACGTATGGAAGCGGACAGGTTGCAGACTGAATATTTA
>URVC01000015.1 GCA_900551245.1 uncultured bacterium
AGAACCATCATCTTTCAACTTTTTCTTTTCCTATGGGATGGCTGTGAAAAAAATTCTTCTGCTGCTCGGTGCAGTTTCGGCCGGTGTCCTGCCGGTGGCGGCAGAGGTCGTGCCGCTGTCGGTTTCCCAGCTTAAAACCGGTCCGGAGAGCACGTACCGAAATGGAGTTTTCACCGTCACACTGCCCCGGGTTCCTCATACCGTCAATGAGACGCGCGGAGTGTCGGTCGAGCTGGATCCTGTGAAATTCCGCGGAAAGAGCATCATGGTTCAGGCGGAAATGCGATGCCGGGGGATCGGCTCCGATCTCTCCCTGCGGCACGTGGGAGGGAAAATTCTGTGGTTTTACCGCAATGCCGGCGGTGCGCGGATCTTTTCGTCCACGCCGCTTCTGGGAGACGAGGAGCAGTGGAAAACCGTCAGCGTATTCTGTGAATTCCCGGCGAACATCCAGAGCGCCGGACTGGTTTTCGGAATTCAACAGGGCTGGGGAACGCTTGAATTCCGCAATCCCCGCTACGAGGTGGTGCGCAACGACGCGGATGCTGAAATGCTCCCGGAAGGGTTCCGGTGCGAATTTTCTCCGGCATTGCGCAAGCAGTCCGCCCGGCGTGGGGTGATGAGTCCGCCGCCCCAGCGAATCCGGGCCGAGGACATTCAGGAACTCGGCCGCTGGAACGTCAATCTGTTGCGGTACCAGATCGTCGACGGCATCCGGGATTTGAAAGATCTCGAGGAGTATGAACGCTGGATGGATGGGTGTCTCGATAAACTCGAAGCGCTTCTGCCTGTGCTGAAGAGCTGCGGAATCCAGGTGATCGTCGACATGCATACGCCGCCCGGCGGCCGTTACCGCAATCACGGCCTTCTCGGCACCGTCGGAGAAGAGGCGGCGCGTCTCTACGGCAATGATGCGCGATTCCTGATGATGGACGATGCGAAATACCGGGATGCCTTCCTCAAAACGTGGAAAAGAATCGCGACCCGGTTCCGCGGTTGCCCGGTGATCTACGGGTATGATCTGGTCAACGAGCCGGACCAGCGCGGCACCGTCAAGTTCAGCTACCGACAGCTGCAGCTGGATGCCGCGCGGGCAATCCGCGAGATCGATCCGGAGGTTCCGATCATCGTGGAGAGCAATTACTGGTGCTCCCCCGACGCTTTCGGGAGTCTGACCCCGCTGCCGTTGAAAAACATCATTTATCAGGTGCACATGTATTCGCCCGGAGAATATACGCACCAGGGGGTCGGCGATTCGAATTATGCTAAAAACTATCCTGCGTCGGCACGGAAATATCCGGACGGCGGCTGGAATCGGGAACAGTTGCGGAAAATCCTGCAGCCGGTAAGAGCGTTCCAGCAGAAGTACGGCGCAAAAATTCTGGTCGGTGAGTTCAGCGTCACCCGCTGGGCCCCCGGTGGAGCCGAATACCTGCAGGATTGCATCTCCCTCTTCGAGGAATACGGCTGGGACTGGTGCTATCACGCCTTCCGGGAGTGGCACGGCTGGAGCGTGGAACACAGCGACGATCCCCGCAACCTCTCCCCGGTTCCTCACACGCTCCGCAAGCAGGTTCTGCTGGATGCATTCAAGAAGAACCGACTCTGAGATCTGACCGGCGAAGGACGGAAACGGAGTGCTGCAGACTTCGAACGTTTTGCAGCACTCCGTTTTTCTGCATTCCGTTGTGGTCCGGAGCTGTCGTTGTCGCAAAAAAAAGGGCTGTTGCACACCCGTGAGGGTTCTGCAACAGCCCTTCTGACTCGATGGAGGGGAGTTTCCAGGCGGAAACTCCCTCGCAGGAGCGGCAGAATTACATCATGCCGCCCATGCCTCCCATGCCGCCCATACCGCCGGCCGGAGCCGCGGCGGACTCTTTTTCTTCCTTGATGTCGGTGATCAGGCACTCGGTCGTCAGCAGGAGGCTGGCAATCGAGGAGGCGTTCTGCAGCGCAGAACGGGTCACCTTCGCCGGATCGATGATGCCGGCCTTGAGCATATCGGTGTACTCGCCGTTGGCGACGTTGAAGCCGTCGTTGCCCTTGAGTTCCTTGATGCGCTGCACGACGACGCTGCCCTCATACCCGCCGTTGGCGGCGAGCTGACGGAGCGGCTCTTCGACCGCGCGCTTGACGATGGAGGCACCGGTGGCCTCATCGCCGGAGAGCTGCAGCTTGTCGATCGCCGCCGCGGCACGGATCAGCGCCACGCCGCCGCCGGCGACGATGCCCTCTTCCACCGCGGCACGGGTGGCGTGCAGAGCGTCATCAACGCGGTCCTTCTTCTCCTTCATCTCCACCTCGGTAGCGGCGCCGACGTTGATGACGGCCACACCGCCGGCCAGCTTGGCGAGACGCTCCTGGAGTTTCTCGCGATCGTAATCGCTGGTGGTCTCCTCGATCTCGCGGCGGATCTGGGCGACACGGCCCATGATCGCGGCCTGGGTGCCGGCGCCTTCGACGATCGTGGTGTTCTCCTTGGTGACGGTGATGCGCTTGGCTTTGCCGAGCTGATCGAGCGTCACGTTCTCAAGCTTGATGCCGAGATCTTCGGTAATGCAGGTGCCGCCGGTCAGGATGGCGATGTCCTGCAGCATGGCCTTGCGGCGGTCGCCGAAGCCCGGCGCCTTGACCGCGCAGACCTTGAGGATGCCGCGCATGCTGTTGATGACCAGCGTGGCCAGCGCTTCGCCTTCGACGTCCTCTGCGATGATGAGGAGCGGCTTGCCCTCCTTGGCGACCGCCTGGAGCAGCGGGAGCATGTCGTTGAGGTTGCTGATCTTCTTCTCGTGAATCAGAATGTAGGCGTCCTCGAGGACCGCTTCCATCGCTTCGGTGTTGGTGGCGAAGTAGGGCGACAGATAGCCCTTGTCGAACTGCATACCTTCGACCACGTCGAGGGTGGTCTCAAGGGTCTTGGCCTCTTCGACGGTGATGGTGCCTTCCTGGCCGACCTTGGCCATCGCTTCGGCAATGATGTTGCCGATGGTGGTGTCTCCGTTGGCGGAGATGGAGGCGACCTGGGCGATCATGTCGCCGCTGACCTTGGTGCTCATCTTGGCGATTTCGGCCACGACGGCGTCGACGGCCTTCTCAACGCCCCGCTTGAGTTCCATCGGGTTGGAACCGGCGGTGACGTTCTTGAGACCTTCGCGGTAGATGGCCTCGGCCAGCACGGTCGCGGTGGTGGTGCCGTCGCCGGCGACGTCATTGGTCTTGCTGGCGACCTCTTTGACCATCTGAGCGCCCATGTTGGCATAGGGGCACTTGAGTTCGATCTCTTTGGCGACGGTGACGCCGTCCTTGGTGATGGCGGGAGCGCCGAACTTCTTGTCGATTACAACGTTGCGTCCCTTCGGGCCGAGGGTGGCCTTGACCGCTTTCGAAAGGAGGGTCACGCCTTCGAGAATGCCGCGACGGGCTTCATCGGAAAAAACAAGCTGTTTAGCCATGGTATTGAAAACTCCTGTTTGTTGCTGTTAGCTGAAAATGGTTGCGGGGAGGGGTCAGCCGATCACCGCGAGGATGTCGTCCTGGTTGACCACTTTGTATTCCTTGTCATCGACCTTGACCTCGGTGCCGCCGTAACGGCTGGTCAGGACGATATCGCCGACCTTGACGTCGAAGGGGATCTTGTTGCCCTTGTCATCGTTCTTGCCGGTGCCGAGCGCGATCACCTTGTACTCCTGCGGTTTCTCTTTCGCGGAATCGGGGATGAGAATTCCACCCTTCATCTGTTCGGTGTTCTCGCAGATCTCGAGAAGGACGCGGTCGCCGAGCGGCTTGATGTTGACATTCGACATTTTGATACTCCTTATTGTTTGGGTGTTTGGATTCACACAACTGTTCTCGTTTCGGAAACTAAAACTCCCCCGCCCGGGAGTTCCCCCGGGCGGGGCTCTTCAATGGATTACTCTTCCACCTAGGAATTGAGTTTATTTGTCATCCACGACTTCCGCGTCGACAACCCCGTCGTCATTGCCGTTGTTGTTCGCGTTCTGCTGGCCGGCGCCGGCATTGCCGGCGGCCGCGCCCTGCTGCTGCTGCTGCGCGTAAACCGCTTCGCCGAGTTTCATCAGGAGCTGTTCCAGTTCCTGCATGGTCGACTTCATGGCTGCAGTGTCGTCGGATTCGATTTCCTTCTTGAGTTTGGCGATGCCGCTTTCGATCTGGCCCTTGACATCGGCCGGGAGCTTGTCGCCATACTCCTTGAGCTGTTTCTCCGTCTGATAGACCATCGAATCAGCCTTGTTCTTGGTCTCGATCTTATCCTTGGCCGCCTTGTCGTCTTCGGCGTGGGCCTTGGCTTCGTTGACCATCTTTTCGATCTCCGCCTCAGTGAGGCCGCTCGACGCGGTGATGGTGATCTTCTGCTCCTTGCCGGTGCCGAGATCCTTGGCCGTCACGTGGAGGATGCCGTTCGCGTCGATATCGAAGGTCACCTCAATCTGCGGGACGCCGCGCGGCGCCGGAGCGATGCCGTCGAGTTTGAAGAGGCCGAGCGATTTGTTGTCGCGGGCCAGTTCCCGTTCACCCTGCAGCACGCGGACATCCACCGCGGGCTGGTTGTCGGTCGCCGTACTGAAGATCTCGCTCTTCTTGGTCGGGATCGTGGTGTTGCGTTCGATCAGCTTGGTCATCACGCCGCCCATCGTCTCGATACCGAGCGACAGCGGGGTGACGTCGAGCAGCAGCACATCGTTGACTTCGCCTTTGAGAACTCCGCCCTGAATCGCGGCGCCGGCGGCGACCACTTCATCCGGGTTGACGCCCTTGTGCGGTTCCTTGTCGAAGGTCTCCTTGGCCACTTCCTGCACACGGGGCATACGGGTCATACCGCCGACCAGGATCACTTCCTTGATCTGGCTCTTGGTGACCTCCGCGTCCTTCATGCAGTTCTGGCACGGAATCTTGGTGCGGTCAAGCAACGGATCGCAGAGTTTTTCCAGCTGAGCGCGGGTGAGGGTCATGTTCATGTGGACCGGCCCGTCCTGGTTCATGGTGATGAACGGCAGGTTGATGTCGGTGCTCATGCTCGAGGAGAGTTCGCACTTCGCCTTTTCCGCCGCCTCCTTAAGCCGCTGAAGCGCCTGCGGATCCTTGCGCAGATCGACGTTGTTCTCTTTCTGGAACTCGTCGGCGAGATAGTTGATGACCGCCTGGTCGAAGTCATCGCCGCCGAGGTGGGTGTCGCCGTTGGTGGCCTTCACTTCGAAGACGCCGTCGCCGATTTCGAGGATCGAGATATCGAAGGTGCCGCCGCCGAGGTCGTAGACCGCCACGGTTTCATCGCTCTTCTTGTCGAGGCCATAGGCAAGTGCCGCGGCCGTCGGCTCGTTGATGATCCGGAGCACTTCAAGTCCGGCAATCTTACCGGCGTCCTTGGTCGCCTGACGCTGACTGTCGTTGAAGTAGGCCGGGACGGTGATGACCGCCTGGCTGATGGTTTCGCCGAGGTAGGCTTCCGCATCGGTCTTCAGTTTCTGAAGGATCATTGCGGAGATCTCCGGCGGGGAGTAGGTGTGGTCGCCGACGCGGACGTGAGCGTCACCGTTGGGCGCTTCGACGATTTCGTACGGGACCAGTTCCTTCTCGCGCTGGACTTCGGAATATTTCCGGCCCATCAACCGTTTGATCGAGAAGATGGTGTTTTTCGGATTGGTCACCGCCTGCCGTTTCGCGGTCTGGCCGACCAGACGTTCGCCGCTCTTGGTGAAGGCGACGATGGAAGGCGTGGTGCGGTTGCCTTCCGCGTTGGGGATAATCTTGTACTCACCGTGGTCCATGACAGCCATGCAGCTGTTGGTTGTGCCGAGGTCGATACCTAAAATTTTACTCATGATTCAATACCTCCATGAAGAAAATGATAATTCAAAATCTTACGCCGGGTAGAATAGCAGGTCCCGTGCCAACTTCTTTTTGGGAGGGGCGGGCGGGGGGTGTTGCCCGGTCTGACACAATCATGTGTGCCATTTTGGCGCAGTTGTGCCACGAAAAGTGCGCCAGCGACAGGAGTGTGTCACGTTGTGCGCCACGGGGTGCTGCATGGGGGAGCGCCTTCCGTCGCTTTTCCGTCCCTATTAATATAAGGAATCGCGGAACTCGGTCATACACAACTGCCGATGGATTTTTCCGGGGAGCGGGATTTTTGAAAGGCTTTCTCCGGGTTTTCGAAGCGGGAAAGGGGGATTGTGCTTGACATTTGGAAAAAAAGCGGTATATTTTCAAATACGGATCAAAACTGTTTTTCCCCTAAACAAAAAAGAAGGAATTACCAAAATGATCAAAGTCGGTATCAACGGTTTCGGCCGCATCGGCCGCATGGTTTTCCGTGCTGCGGTGCAGAATTTCAGCAAAGATATCCAGATTGTCGGCATCAACGACCTGCTCGATCCCGAGTATCTCGCCTACATGCTGAAGTATGACTCGGTTCACGGCCAGTTCGAAGGCGACATCAAGGTCGAAGGCAACTACATGGTTGTCAACGGCAACAAGATCCGCCTGACCGCCGAGAAGGACCCGGTCAACCTGAAGTGGGATGAAGTGGATGCCGACGTCGTTGTCGAATCCACCGGCTTCTTCCTCACCGAGGAGCTTGCTTCTGCTCACCTCAAGGCGGGTGCGAAGAAGGTGATCATGTCCGCTCCGAGCAAGGACGCCACCCCGATGTTCGTCTACGGCGTCAACCACACGACCTATGCCGGCCAGAAGATCATCTCCAACGCCAGCTGCACCACCAACTGCCTGGCTCCGCTGTCGAAGGTTCTGAACGACAAGTTCGGCATCAAGCGTGGCCTGATGACCACGATCCACGCTGCCACCGCGACCCAGAAGACGGTCGACGGCCCCTCGAAGAAGGATTGGCGCGGCGGCCGCGGCATCCTCGAGAACATGATCCCCTCCTCGACCGGTGCGGCCAAGGCGGTGGGCAAGGTTCTTCCGGTGCTCAACGGCAAGCTGACCGGTATGTCGGTCCGCGTTCCCACCTCCGATGTTTCGTTCGTCGACCTGACCTGCGAACTCAACACCGAGTGCACCTATGAGGATATCTGCAAGGCGATGAAGGAAGCTTCCGAGGGCGAACTCAAGGGCGTTCTCGGCTACACCGACGAAGCGGTTGTTTCGACCGACTTCCGCGGCGATGCCCGTACCTCGATCTTCGACGCCAAGGCCGGCATCCAGCTGGACAAGACCTTCGTCAAGGTCTGCTCCTGGTACGACAACGAGTGGGGTTATTCGAACAAGGTTCTGGAGATGGCCCGCGTCATCGCCAAGTAACTTTGGGTTTGTGATTCCCGGAAAGGGCGGGTGGTCGAATGCCGCCCGCCCTTTTTGTATTAACGCATCTGTTCATTAATTAATGCAGGGAGAATTGTCATGGATAAGAAAACGCTTCGTGACGTCGATCTCAAAGGAAAACGCGTGGTCATGCGCGTCGACTTCAACGTTCCGATCAAAGACGGAGTCATCAAGGATGACACCCGCATCAAGGGGGCGCTCCCCTCGATCAAGTATGTGCTCGACAACGGCGGCAGTCTGGTGCTGATGAGCCACCTCGGCCGTCCGGCGGAGAAGGGCTATGAGGCGGATTTCAGCCTGAAGCCGGTTGCGGAATATCTGGCGAAGCTGCTCGGCCGTCCGGTGGCGTTCGCTCCGGACTGCGCCAACGCCGACAAGGAAGTTGCCGCGATGAAGCCGGGCGACGTGCTGATGCTGGAGAACACCCGCTTCTACAAGGAAGAGCAGGGCAAGCTCAAGCAGAAGGAAGGGCAGTCCGACGAGGAGTTCAAGGCGAAGAAGGCCGAACTCAAGGAGAAGCAGCAGCTTCTGGCGAAGAAGTTCGCCTCCTATGGCGACATCTACTGCAACGACGCGTTCGGTTCCGCGCATCGCGCTCACGCTTCGACCGCGGTCATCACCAAGTACATGCCGGTTTCGGTGGCGGGCTTCCTGATGGAAAAAGAGATCGCCTACCTCGGCAGTGCGGTGGAGAATCCGGTGCGTCCGTTCGTGGCGATCCTCGGCGGAGCGAAGGTTTCCGACAAGCTCGCGGTGGTGCAGAATCTGCTGGGCAAGGTTGACACGCTGATCATCGGCGGCGGCATGGCCTACACCTTCCTCAAGGCGCAGGGGCACGACATCGGTGCTTCGCTGTGTGAACTCGATCAGCTTGACTACGCCCGCGACATGATTGCGAAGGCGAAGGAGCGCGGTGTGAAGCTGCTGCTGCCGGTGGACAACGTCGCCGCCGACAAGTTTGCGGCGGATGCGGCCACGCAGATCGTCGGAGACGAGATTCCTGCCGGCTGGATGGCGCTGGACATCGGTCCGAAGACCACCGAGCTCTATGCCGAAGCGATCAAGGGCGCCAAGACGGTTGTCTGGAACGGGCCGATGGGCTGCTTTGAAATGCCCGCGTTTTCGAAGGGCACCTTCGGCGTCTGCGCCGCGGTGGCCGAAGTGAAGGCGAACGGCGGCGTTTCGATCATCGGCGGCGGCGACAGCGTCTCTGCGGTGAACAAGTCCGGTCTGGCGGACAAGATGAGCCACATTTCCACCGGCGGCGGTGCTTCGCTCGAGTTCCTCGAGGGGAAGGCTCTGCCCGGCGTGGTCTCGCTTTCCGACAAATAATTGCAGGGGATGATCCTGCGGGGCTCCGGTTGTGCCGGAGCCCTTTTTGTTTTTGGCGGGGAGAGGGGAGTAAAATGGTTTGATTTCAGCATAGTTTTCATGATTTTTCGCCTCATTTTTCTGTTTTTTCCGCTTCAATTGCTGTTTTGTATGCTCTTTTTTCCAAAAAAGTCCTTCGTTTTACTTGAATAACCGGATTATCGCAATATATTCATATAGAAAATTCTGTTTCCCCGGGAACGGAAGGGACTTTTTCGCGGCTGTGAAGCGGGGGGAGACAGAGGTGGTGCCGCGGCATGATGGAACGGACTTTGCAGGTTGCATTCTAATAAAAAAAGGTGACTCAATGCGCGTGAATACGAAGTTGTTGTTGCAGATACTGGCTTCGGGGTTGGCGGTAAATGTGCTGGCGGCGGAAACAGATGCCGCCGGAATGGTGAAGGAGGCGTTGCGCAGCTACAGCGGCGCGAACGGAGCGGCTCCGGATTACCGTGCGGCGTATGAGAAATTCGAAAAAGCGGCAAAGGCAGGCTCTCCGCTGGCCGAATTCTATCTTGGGTATTGTGCCTTGAACGGCACCGGCACCACGCGGAATCCTGCCGCGGCGGTCCAGCGTTTCCGCAAGGCGTCGGCGGCCTCGCTTCCCGAGGCGCAACTCTGGCTCGGCATCTGTCTCCACAAGGGGATCGGCGTGAAGGCCGATGCAAAAGAGGCGGTCAAATACCTGACTCTTGCCGCGGATGGCGGCAGTGTCCAGGCTCAGTATTATCTGGGGCGGATGTTCTGTGATGGAGCGGGGGTTACCCGCGATGTGGAAGAAGGGTTGATGTTCCTGCGCCGCGCCGCGTCGGGCGGCAGCAGCGATGCGCAGTATCTCATCGGCCGCATCTACTTCGACGGGACGGGGGTCAAGCCGGATCTCAACGAAGGGATCCAGTGGTTCCGCCGGGCGTCCGACCGCGGCAACGCTTACGCGGATATCGCGCTCGGAGAGGCCTACCGTGACGGCCGCGGAGTGCTGGCCAGTCCGGAAGCGGCCGTCAAATATTTCCGCATGGCGGCCGACCGCGGCAATGTGGAGGGGATGATCCGCCTGGGCGACTGCTACCGGCTGGGGGAAGGTGTGGTAAAAAGTGACAGCGAGGCGCTGGCCTGGTACGATCGTGCGGCGGCGAAGGGGAGCGCGGAAGCGCTGGTGGCCCTGGGCCGTCTCTATCAGTCTACCGATAAAGTCAAGGCGGCCGATTGTTTTGCGCGCGCTGCGAAACAGGGCAGTGCGGAGGCGGAATTCATGCTCGGCACTGCCGCGGCGGACAAGGCCGAGAGCATCGCGCATCTGCGCCGCTCGGCGGATGCCGGTTATGCGCCGGCGCAGTGTGCGCTGGGGCGTCTCTACCTGAATGGAGAAGGGGTGTCCCGCGATGTTTCCCGTGCGGCGGAGTTGTTCCGCAAGGCGGCGGAGAGCGGAGACGCGGAAGGACAGTACTTCCTGGCGGTCTGTGCCGCCAAGGGGATTGGCATGAAGGCCAATCCGACGCTTGCCGCGGAATCGGCGATGAAGTCGGCGGCGGGTGGCGACAGCTTCGGTCAGTATCTCTACGGCGTCTTCTGCCAGGAGGGATTCGGCACCGAGCAGAATGACAAGGAAGCGTTTTCGTGGATGACGCAGTCGGCGAAGCAGGGCAATCGCAGTGCGATGACGCTGCTGGGCGACTACTATCTCAACGGGATCGGCGTGGAGGCGAATGCCGCGGAGGGGTTGAACTGGCTCCGCAAGGCGGCGGAGGCGGGTGACTCCGATGCGCAGTTCCTGCTCGGCAAGGTCTATTCGGAGGGGCGTCTGGTGGAACAGAATTACCCGGAAGCTCTCAAATACCTGAATCTGGCGGCGAAAGCGGAGAACCCGCGTGCGCTGCACCTTCTCGGAATTTTCAGCAAAGATGGTCTGGGCGGGGTTCCCCGCGATGCCGACAAGATGCTTCAGTACTTCATGAAGGCGGAGAAGCTGAACAATCCGGATGCGATCTGCTGGCTTGGCATCTGCTACATGAATGGCGTGGCGGTTGCCCGGGATATGTCGAAGGCGGTGAAATACTTCCAGCGGGCGGCAGCGCTCGGCAATGCGGAAGCGGAGTTCTGGCTCGGCGTCTGCTACCAGAAGGGGCTGGGCGTTGCGCAGAACGACAAGATGGCGCTGGAGATGTTCCGGCAGGCGTCGCGGCAGAACAACTCCAGTGCTCTGCTCTATCTCGGGCTCTACTACAAAAACGGTCGCGGGATGAAGGCGAATCCGGCGGCGGCGGTGAGCTGTTTCCGGCGGGCCGCGGAGCAGGGCAATGCCGATGCGATGTACAACCTCGGACTCTGCTATGACAACGGCATCGGCGTGAAGACCGATTACACCATGGGATTTGAGTGGTATCGCAAGGCGGCTGCGGCGGGCAGCTCCTACGGGCTGTATGCGCTGGCGTGTTGCTACGAAGCCGGGCGCGGCGTGGCGAAGGATCCCGTGCGGGCGCTCTCCTACTACAAGATGGCGGCGCAGAAGAACAACCGGTACGCGCTGTTGATGCTGGGGCGCTGCTACGAGAAGGGAATCGGTACGGATCCGGACCTGTTTGAGGCGCGCCGCTGGTACGCGCGTGCGGCGGAGCTCGACACGGTGTTTGCACAGGAAAAGGTTGACATGCTGGACAAAGCCGCGTTGGAGTGAGCTGTGCCGGGTGTTGCATCAACGAAACAGAGATAAGGAGGCTATTGTGGAGGGAAAGAAAGAGATCTATGCGGACGGTATCGGGCAGATTCACTTTGCCGGCGGAATGGTCCGTTTTGATTTTGTGACGCTGCAACCGGAAGGCGAGGGCAAGGCGCCGACGACGCTGGTCAAGGAGCGGATCATCATGCCGCCGCAGGGGTTCCTCGGTGCGTTCAACTCGATGCAGCAGCTGATCGACAAGTTGCTGGAGGCGGGGGTTCTGCAGAAGAACGAAGCCGCCAAGTAAGCGATTTCGGGAGCTCCGGCCGGATTATCCTGCCGGAGTTTCGGAACATTCAAAACAGGGCCGGAATCTGGCCGGGGTTGTTTTGAATGTTCTGAAAGAAAAGGATCAAAGAAAAAAATAATTGCGCCATACAAGTTTAAGGAAAGTGCAAATGAAAAAAGCGAATCAGGTTTTGTTTGGTCTGGGGTGTGCGGGAGCCGTTGCCGGTATGGTGGCGATCGGCGGATGCAAGAGCTATGAAGACTACCGCAACGAACGGGCGGAGTATGCGATCAAACACTTCGAGTCGGCCAAATACCGTGATATGATGGAAGGCGAGAAGGTCAACCTGACGCAGTGCATCAAGCTTGCGCTGGAACACAACCTTGACATGAAGGTGCTGAATCTCGAGCAGGAGGTCGCCCGGGAAATGCGGACGGCGGATATGCTGGGGATGCTGCCGGAACTGAATATTTCCGACACCTACACCAACCGCAGCAATGTTCCTGCCTCCAAAAGCGAGAAGGTCGATGAAGGCGGTCTCTCCTACGGGTACAGCACCAGCCAGAACCGCGACATCAACTATCTGAACATCGACCTGGCGTTGAGCGTGCTCGACTTCGGTCTGGCGTTCTTCAACACCCAGCAGGGTGAGGACCGGGTCCTGATGCGCGAACAGCGGACCGCGCGCGCCGGGCAGAATCTGACGCTCGATGTGGTCAAGGCCTACTTCCAGGTGGCGGCGGCGCAGAAGGCGATCAAGATCACGACCGGGTTGCTGGAGGATTGCCGTTCGCGTTACGCGCTGATTGAGAAGTTGAGCAAGGCGCGTGAGATCACTCCGTTCCGCGCCTTCGACGAAACCCGCCGGTTTGTGGAGATGGAAAAGCGGCTGACCAACTACATCCGCAGCTATGAGAACAGCTGTGTGGAACTCCGCTCCCTGCTCGGGATGTACCCCTCCGGTAAGATTCTGGTGGATGACACGGTGCTCAACAAGGTGCCGGATTTCAACGCACTTCCGGACATTGAGCTGATGGAGCAGATTGCTCTTCTGCAGCGTCCCGAACTCTATGAGATCGACATGCAGAAACACATCAACATCATCGAGTGCCGCAAGACCATTCTGATGATGCTGCCGAACGTGCGGATCTACACCGACTTCACCAACAGCACGAACACCTTCCTCTATCACATGAGCTGGTGGGAGCTGGGAATCCGCGCCGCCTACAACCTGCTGAAACTGCCGCAGCACATCGCCCGTTACCAGGCGTACAGCTCGCAGGTTGACGCCGAGGAATCCCGTGGATTTGCGCAGGCGATCGGCGTGATGGCGCAGGTTCGTATCGCGCACGCCAACATGATGGCGACCAAGGAGCGTTTTGAAATCGACGACAAGGTGTACAAGACCTACAGCAACAACCTGAAGTGGGCGGTTGCCAACAAGAAGATCACCGGGGAACTCTCCTCGCTCGAACTCGACCATATGCGTCTGGTGACCGCTGAAACGGAAATCGAACGTCTGATGACGCTCGGCAACTATTACATCTCCTACTATCGGATTCTGAATTCGATGGGTGTCCGCCATCTCGATGCGAAGAGCACTGCGGAGCTGCGCAGTGAACTGCAGCGGGCGCAGGTCCGGGCGAAGGCGGAGCTGGCCAGAGCCAGAGCCACCTATGATGAAGAGCGGGTCAAGCGTGTCGCTGCCAATACGGATATGAAGGAACTTGAGGCGGTCGAAGCGGAAGTTGTCAAGCAGCCGCTGACCCGTTTCAACGATGTTGATTTCATCGCGATTTATGATGCCAATCCCAGCAAAGTGGATGCGATGTTCAATCAGAAACGCTGACCTGAGAGGAGGCGAAGATGAGTCACTTAGGAATTTTTAAACTGGAAGACCGGGTGCTCTTCGACGCGGCCGGAGCGGCCGAGGTCGTCGAAGCGGCCTCCAATGTGGACAATCATTCTCAGGTCTCGGAGAGCCAGGTCCAGGATAACGAGGCGAAGGACGCCTTGAAAAACGCGCCGCCGGAGAATCCGGCGGATGCGGCGGTTCAGCAGCAGGTGCAGCAGGCGACGCCGGAGAACGTCGCCGATCTCGACGCTGCGGCGGATGCCATTGTCGATGGCGAGATTGTTCCGGGTGACAACCCGGTTGATGCGGATGCTGCGGATGCGGCGGATGCCGGTGATCATGCGGCTCCGGCGGTGGAGGCTCATGCGGATGCGGCGGATGCCGACGACATTTCCGCTGACGATGACGGCGGGGATGTGCAGGCGGCGGATACCGCCGATGGAATCGATGCGATCCAGCATGCGGATCTCGGCGATGACATCGACGATTTCATCAATCTGGATCAGGATGCGGAGCAGGATTCCGACGGTGACTCTCCGGTCGCCCTGGATGGCGGCGCGGTCGCGGCGGATGCGGATGCTCCGCAGCGCGATCTGGTGATCATCAATTCGAGCGTGCAGAACAAGGAGCAGATCGTCGAGGCGCTCGGCGAGAACACCGATGTTCTCTACCTCGAAGCGGGGACCGACCCGCTGGATGCGATCAACGATTTCCTCGATGCGAACGGCGATGTGAAATACAGTGCGATTCACATTGTTTCGCACGGTAACGCGGGCTACTTTGTCCTGAACGGGCAGATCATCGACGCGGATGCGGTGATGAGCGACCCGGCGAGCTGGGCGAACATCGGCCAGCATATGACTGCCGACGGCGACATCATGATTTACGGTTGCAACGTGGCGGGCAGTCTGGATGGCGAGATGCTGATCTCGAACATCGCGAACCTGACCGGCGCGGATGTGGCGGCTTCGGTGGATGACACCGGCGCCCGCGGCGACTGGGATCTGGAGTATACCGTCGGCACGATCGACAATCCGTTCCTCGACGCCTCCGACTACGGGTACACATTGGAGTCGTATACGGTTACGAATGGGGGAAGCGTAACCACTGATGGCTCGTTGGAATATCAGCTCAATGCAGCAATTGAGGCGGGGGATACTGATGCTGAATTTGTTTTGCAGGCAGATTCAACGATTTACGGCAACTGGACGATCTCCTCGGATAGTGCTTTCACGTTCAGCGGGGCGGACTACACCATCACCATCAACAGTGATGCCATTCTTCAAGTGGATGGTACGGCAACATTTGAAACCGCGGTCACTCATAATGGAGTGATTCGTGGCGGCGGTACCGTGAACTTCAGTGGGGCGACAGCGGGCTCTGGAGTAATCAACACTCTGACTACCACGGATGCGGAAGGAAATTCCTCTATTTCCTCGCTTTCCGTCACCTATGCTGGCTCCGGGGATGTTTTCGGCGGTACCTACAAGACACTGACTTTGAACAACAGCGAGGCGCGTACGCTTGCGGGTAACGTGACGGTTCAGGGAAATACCTATTTTAACGGGACTCTGAATAGTTTTGGTTACGATTTTACGTCGAACGGGGCTCTTTATGCTCAATCTGCTGGTGCAGTGATCGATGCTGGCTTGGGTGATATTACTCTAAGTCAAGGGGTGAACAAGGATAGTATTGATAATCTGCAGATTCAGAGCTCTGGCACGGTTACCTACGGTGCTGGCGCCAGTGGTATCAGTGACGGTAGCTATCATGATCTCGTATTCAACGGAAGTTCCGGTACGATCAATTCCGGTGTTCAGGTGAGTGGAGAGATTTCTGGAACAGGGTCTCTCACAATTGCGGTTGATCTCTCAACTGCCGGTGCATCGATTCATATGACCGGCGGCATCGTGTCCTACGAAAGCGGCATCCCTGTGCTGGAGGGAACTTACAACAACCTTAGTTTCACTTCGGAGGGCGACTGGACGTGGAGTGATTTCTTCGAAGCCGGAAAGAACTACACCATTTCCAATCAGTTGTCTATTCTTGGGAACGGAAATATCCTTTTCGACGTTGCCGTGGCTGATACGGTAACATTGCAATCCGTTCGGGTGTATGGGAACGCGATTTACAGCAATGCCTTCTTGACAACCCGGAACCCGTTCAGTGGCTCATATTATGGGAATGTCACCATCGGCGACGGCGCCTTCGAAAAGAATCTTGTGCTCACGGATATGGAGCTCAACGGAGCATATCTGGATCTGACGAATCTCTCGACGACTTCGACGATCACATTCGCCGGTGTTTCCACCTACCAGACCAATTTCCAGATGCGGGTCGCGTCTGGCCTTGATACTTCGAAAGTCATTTACGCCAGTGGTGACAACACGATTTTCCAGCTTTACAGTTCTGCTGACGGGACCAGCTGGACGCAGGTTGCCTATAACACTCTGACTCTGGAAGGCGGAACAAACAGCGTATCCGGGACGATCTCTGTTACGGATCGTCTGATCATGGGCCGGGATGCTTCGCTTCAAGTGAATGGTGGAGCAAATTTCTCTCTCGGAAACGAGGATGCAACTGCCGTGATGCAGGATTCCGGAGCCTACATGTATTGGATTTACGGCAATGCCGAATTTCATGTTGCCAACGGCGCTAATATCCGCGGGGGATATTACGTAGGGCCTAACGGCAATCTGCTGCTCAATGTTTCCGGTTCGCAGCTTTCCGGCGGTGTTCAGGTTAGTGGCGGAACCGTTGAATTGGCGGGATCTGATACCACATACAACTGTAACGTTGGTTTGTCTTCTTCCGGCGGTACTTTGAATGTCACTGGCTCGAACCTGACTTTTAACTTCCACTTCACCAATGCGATGGGGTGGTATGATACGGCGGATGTTGATGGTTATAATCCTTTTGACAACCGGGATTATATTGCCAATTCGGATAATGATGGGCTTTCCGGTCAGCTGGGATCGGCGTTGACCTCCGGAAATTATGATGGCGTAATCAATATCAAGAGTGATGGCATCATCAACTTCAACGGTCAGGTGGTTTCAGTTGGAGAGTTCAACATTGAATCCGGAACCATCAACTTCTCTGTGGCGAAGCTGGTTGCTGTTGCCGGTGGCGCTTTCACCATTTTGGGCGGCGAGGTGACATTCAACGGTAATGTCTATATCAGTGCGGCCTTCAACAGTCCGCGTGATACCACTTTCACCGTTACGGATGGTACGGTCGTCTTTAACGCAGATGTGCAGAACTGGGTGCGTACTTACCGCGGCGGATCCTATAAGACGGAAGATGGTGCTCTAATCTCCTTCGGTGATATGATGACCTATACGGTTAAGGAGACGGAGTATTCCGGATTGAACCTGACGCGGAATGCAACCTCGTCGGTGGTGTTTTCCGGCGGTAAAGTCTCATTTGGCGGCGGTACGACATTCCGCAACTATGGTGTGTTTGGAACCGCTGAACTTCTGGTCGAGTCCGGTGCTTCGGTGAAATTCAACGAAGTTCGCAACTTCCATGCCGCGGCGTATTCGCCGTATCCGGTGACCAATCCTGGAACGATTACCTGGAGCAGCGCCTGGGTTGCTGAATATGGCCAGAGCTCTCCGTTTGTCTCCACCATTCAGGGGGTGGCTCGCGGTGGAGTTGCGGCGAATGCCACACTGACGCTGGATTCTTCAAATCTTACTTTCTCCGGTGATGTGATCAATTCTGGATTCTCTGGCATGGGACGAGCCTTCCTCTATCTGGAGGGCAGCAACAATACCTTCTCCAGTACAGTCAGCAACCTTTCCGGTGCATGGTTGGAGATCAACGGTTCCGGTAATAAATTTGATGCGTTTACTAACAGCGGAAATTCTTTTGCTTATGTGAATGCACAGAGCAGTTTTGCTACGGTGACCAACTCCAGTTTGTTGTACTTCACTGATGCGAAGGCGACACAGATTGACAACTTCACCAACACAAGTGGCGCAGTGATTCTCGCTGGCGACAACGCCGGATTCAAATTCGTCGAATCGATGAATATTGTGGCCGGCGACGTTACGATCAACTCGGCGCTCGAAGTTCCGTTGCAGTCTGACATCACTCTCGGAAGCAATGCGACGCTGACCATCACCGCCGTCAACACTCTCGAGGGGGATATCACTAACAACGGCACATTGACGCTTGCCGGACGTGGGGTGACGCTGAAGGGTGATCTGGTTAACAACAACATCTTCAACCTGACAGCGGTGGATGATGCTTCGATTCTGCTGACTGTTCTGGAAGGAAGCATCACGAACTCCAAGAGCGGCGTGATCAATATTTCGCAGGCGGGGCTGGTGTTCAACCAGAACCATGTGGAAGGGGCTCTGGTGAATGCCGGTAAGTTGATCATCGCCCAGCAGGTGACGTTCAATAATCTGGAAAACCAGGCCACCGGTCTTCTGGAGTTCACCTCGGTTGTCGCCAGTGGCACGGTCTTTGAAGATCTGACCAATGCAGGGACGATCACGATCACTGCGGACAACGTTGAATTCCGCGGGACCACGACGAATACCGGAACGTTGACGATCGCCGCAGCGGCGTTCGGCTCCTCCTTCCAAAAGATCGACAACAGCGGCAAGCTCTATCTCTACGGAGGAGTTTCCGGTACGACCGGCGTGGATAACTCTGGCTACATTCAGGTTCGTTCCGGCTCGGAAACGGTTCTCTCGAATGTGGTCAACAATTCCGGCGCGACGATTGAATCGACCGCGTTCGGCAGTACAGCCACGATGCTCACATTGGCCGGGACTCTGGTCAACAACGGCATTCTTACCGGTACGGGCGGGATTAAATTCACCGGCAGCACCACCGGCAGCGGCAAGGTCACTTCGACCGGCGAAATCGTCTTTGCCGGCGATTCCACGACTGGGCAGAACGTGGCGCAGACCTTCTATCAGAACGGCAGCACCTATACCAATGTCACCATTGAAGGCGGCAAGGTGGATGTCAATTTCAATCTTGAGCTGAATCAGCTCCTGATGAAGGGCGGCATGCTCAATGTTCTGGAAGGTTTCACTCTCGGAGTTGTGGATTACCAGAGCATCGGCAGCGGCTCCTCCGGAGTGCTCGATGTCGACGGTACGATGGTGTTCCGTCAGGGGACCTCGACTGCTCCGAAAGGGTTTGTTATTTATGAGAAGGTGGACAATGCCGGCCGGATTGAATTTGGAAACAATATTTCGGTCAAATTTGCCGGTGAAACTGTTGGGAATGGTCTGCTGATCATGAATGGCGGTACACTGACCTATTCCGGCAGTGAACAATATCTTTTCAATACCGGCAACGCGGCGATAACAACTGTGCTGGAAGGCGGTATGAAGTATATCGGTTACGATATGACCATGTCGTTGACCAACAACGGTGCAAACATGACCGTGGTGAACGGCGTGACACTGACGCTGGGGAAGGTTTCCGGCAATGGTGCGTATACCATCTTCGTGCAGGATGGTGCCACCTTGAAGGTCGGCGGCAATTCGACCGGAGTCGGTGCAATTCAGAATGACGGACTGGTCGATATCACCGTCAACGCCGGAGAAGCGATTTCGCTGGAGAATGGAATCACCAACAACAGCGAGATGAATATCGTTTCCAACGGTTCGCTTCAGATCAACGGCACCGTGACGAACAATGCCGATGGAGAGCTGAACATCACCTCCGGCGGATCGGTTATGGTCGGCGGAACGGTAAGCAATGGCGGAACGCTGAATGTCGCCGGTACGGTTGGATTCAGTGGAGCGGTGAACAACTCGAATGTTCTCAATCTGAACAGCGGGAATATCACGGTTGGCGGCTTGCTGACCAACTCCGGAACGGTAAATGCTTACGCCGGCGCCTTGACGGGCGTCGAAAACAATGCGACCTTCAATGTGGAAGCTGACGGGATTGTTCTCGGAGCATTCACCAATAACGGTGCGTTGAATTTCAACACGGATTTCGGCATCAGCGATGCCACATTCGGCAAGCCGTCTTCGACAGTGGAACTGGGTGGCGATATCTATGTCGCCGCCGGAAAAACTCTTTCCATCTCGATGGCGGAACAGCTCCGTTTTACCGGCGTGGTCAATGTGGCGGAAGGTTCCACATTCCATGTCTATTCTCTGGGCTCCGGTTATGATACCGACAATGCCACGCTGGGTGATGGCGGTGTCTATGTGGCAACCTTGAATAATGCCGGTGAAGTGCTGGTGCAGAGAGCTGCGAACCTGACCGCCGGCGAGGCGGTTCTGGAGATCAACAACGTTGCATCGAATACCGGCCGGCTCACTGCTCTGGATTTCGGAGTCCTGCTCCTTTCGCAGACCGCGAGTGATGTCCCCGGCGAAGTTTATGTCCAGGGTGGCCAGATCTACTATGCCGGAAATGTTCCGGATCTGAGTATCTGGTTCACGATTGCCGCGGACAGTGAAAAGAGCGTCAGCGACTTTGCAGGACAGTATGATTTTGATACCGGGAACTACGGGTTCCTGATCCTGGGCAAACTGACCGTGGATACTGCGGACGGCGGAATGTTCCTGTATAATGTCCAGGACGGCGGCACGCTGACCTTTGCGGTGGACAGCAACGTGACCGAATCGGTTGCCGCGGCGGAAGGCGGAACCATCGAAGTCAATGACGGCATCGAGGTGACCTTCTCCGGAGTGACGTCCGGCGACGGCACGATTGATGCCGCGGGGAAAGTCACTTATGCCGGTGTCAACGGCACCGGATTCGGCGGCACCTATGACGGCGGGCTCTCGGTGACCGGCGACAATGTGACGTTCCACAACGCTGTTTCTGCGACTGACACGGAGATTTCCGGCGGCGCGGTGTTCAATGCGGCTGTCGCGGTTGCCGATCTGCTGGTGGGCGGCAATGCGGTGTTCAACAGCACGATGAACGCCACCGGCGCGGTCGGCGGTACCGGTAACGTCACCTTCAACGGTGCCGCCACCGCCGCGGGCGGTGCGGCGATGGGCGCGGGAAGCCAGGTGACCTACAACGCCGGTTCCGCGCAGGTGATCGACGGGAGCTACGACTCCCTGACGTTGAACGGGGCGCATACGATGAACAATGCCACGGTCAACGGCACGGCGGCCATCAACGGCAGTGTCACCAGCTCCGGGACGCTGAACTTCGGCGCGAGCGGCAATGTGGTTGCCGGTGCCGATGGCGCGATCAACTCCACCGGGCAGGTGGTGTATGCCGGTACGGGCGATGTGGTCTCCGGTTCCTACAACCAGCTGACGATCAGCGGCAGCGATCAGACCGCCGGAGATGTGACGGTCAATGGTTCGTTGCAGTACACCGGTTCCGGGCTCGATGTGAACGGCGTCTTCACCAACAACGGCACGGTGGAGCTTGACGGAAATCCGGCGAACTTCAACAACACTGTGATCAACAACGGTGCGTTTGATGTCGCGGGCGACGCGAACCAGTTCACCGGCGACTTCGTGAACAACAAGACGCTCGAGGTCAGCGGCGATGACAATGTCTTCTTCCGCGTGACCAACAACGGCGAATTCACGCTGAGCGGCGATCACAACTTCTTCTCCGCGGTCAGCAACCAGCGGAACTTTGCGATCACCGGAGACGGCAACCGGATCGTGTCGTTCACCAACACCGCCATCACCAACATCAATGGCAGCGACAACAGTTTCGGCTCGATCAACAACACCGGCAACGGCATCATCTACAAAGATGGTCAGATGTGGATGGTTTCCGGCGTCGGCGGCGTCGGCGACGGTTTCCCGGATGAATACAACCTCAACTTCTCGTCGCTCGCCATGCTGCTCGGCAATGAGCTGCGTGCGGCGGAACTGCAGGAGCTCTTCCTGGCCGGTGACGACTCTCCGTTCGTCTTCCGGCGGAGAATCTCCCGCATTCCGGACGGCATCGACGACCTTGCTCTGGCGCTGGAGTCGGAATTCGACGAACTGCAGCTGGAGACGCTGGATGACGTCACGGCCTTCGACGCGGCGGACTTCCAGGACGGCGACTACGCCGATATCATGGACTCCGCGGATGTCTTCACCGATACGGTCGATGAGGCGATCGCCGAAATGGCCGCCGTCTGAAGCGCGGGAACGGGAGGGCGGAACTCTTGAAACGGATGCTCTTGATCCTGCTGTTCGTATGTTCGGTCGTTTCCGCGGCCGAAGCGCGGACGGTGATGGTTGTGCTCTTCCCTTTCCGGGAAGCGGAGATTGCGGCCAAGGTCGACGGTACGGTTCGGGAGTATAAATTCCGGGTAGGCGAGCAGTTCAAAGCGGGGGATACGCTGCTCGTCCTCGACGATACGCAGTATCGGATCGAGGCCGAGCGCGCGGCCGCCCTGGCGGAAGATGCGAAGGTGCAGGCGCAGTTTGCCGAAGAGTCCTATGTCGCTCAGAAAAAACTGTTCGATGAGGAGTTCCAGAGCAAACTTGAACTCAAGCGCCGCGAAACCGAGGTGGCGACGGCGAATGCCCGCAAGAAGGTCGCCGACGCGAACCTGGCGGAAAGCCGTCTGCAGCTGAGCTACTGCACTCTCAAAGTTCCCTTTGACGGGAAGATCGAAGCGATTCTCAGCCGTGAGCACGAGACAATCCGGGCGGGGCAGCCGCTGTTCCGGGTGATCGACGACAGCAAACTGCTCGCCGTGATGAATGTCCCCGTTTCCAAGATGCCGGAGGTCGGCGAGAAGATGTGGTTCGGGTTTTCCGACAACCGGATTCAGGTGGAGGGAACGGTATTTGAAGTTTCGCCGCGCGCCGATCACCGGTCCGGAACGGTCGAGGTGAAGGCGCTGATCGCCAACTCTGACGGCAAACTTTCCGCCGGTTTGACGGGGGTTCTGATTGATGGAAAATGATCCGAGAAGCGAGTGGGCCGCCCGGCTGAAAGCCTTCGGGATGATCATCAAACTCGGGAACGACCTCTTCGCCGCTCCCGACTTCAACACCGCCTGCGGTATGGCGGTCAACAGCTCCCGGGCGCTGTTGAAATTCAAGACCTCCACGATGCTGGAGCTCTCCGGAGGCAAGGCCCGGATCGTCGCTCAGTATGCTCAGGTGGCGATCAATCACAACTCCAATGCGGCGATGCTGCAGACTTCGCTCTGTGAGCATCTGGAGCTGTCGGAGAAGCCGCTGATCCTTTCGACGGCCGATGTGCCGAATCTCAATCAGTACGCCGGAATCGCCCTGTCTCAGCTGATCGGCGAGCGTGACCGGATGATGATTGTCATGCTTGCGCCTCCGCCGTTTCTCGGCAGCGTCGATTTCCGGCTGGTCTGGATGCTGGAATTCGCCGAGGAGATTCCGAAATACGCCATCAATGCCGCGAGCATTCTGGTGCGCAACTATGCGGAAGCGCTCTACTGTCACCGCTGCTGCCGGGTTTCCGCCAAGGCGAAGATCCGCAAATGGATGCAGCCGAAGCGGGTGGCGCTTTATGTGCTCGCGATTCTGCTGCTCGCCTTGATGTTTGTCCGGGTGCAGGAGTCGGTCAACGCCGAGTTCGAGGTGCGTGCGCCGAAGACGGTCAGCACCTACGCCTGGTTCGACGGACCGATTGCCCGCTGTTACAAGCAGGATGGCGACCTCGTCAAAGCCGGAGAGCTGATCGCCGAATACGACACCAGCCAGCTGGCGTTCCGGCTGGCCAACGCGGAGAGCCAGGTGCGGGAGATCGAGAAGGAGTTCGATCTGGAGCGGAGCGCCGCGTTTTCCGACCGGACCCGGCTCGGAAAGGTGCAGCTCATTGAGGCGCGGTTGAACGGGGCGCGGGTCGCGGTGGATGAGGCGAAATGGTACATGGCCCATTCGAAGCTGACCGCGCCTGCTTCCGGTACGCTGGCGCTGGCCGACGGGCGGGCGGAACTGCTGACCAACCGGGCGGTTCGCACCGGAGACCGGATTTTCGACATCTACACCGGCGAAGGAGCCGCGGCGGAAATTCTGGTCAATGAGCGGGACAGTTCCATTCTGCAGGGACAGCCGGAGGTGACCTTCTTCCTCTATACCCGTCCGGAGATATCGATTCCGGGCAAGGTGCAGGCGATTGCGAACTATCCGGAACTGACCGAACAGCGCGTCTACTGCTACAAGGTGCGCGCGACGATGGATGGCGTCAGCAACCTGCGTTACGGCATGCGCGGCATCGCCAAACTGCGCGGCGACCGCGTCTCGCTCGGGTACTACCTCTTCAAGAACCTGGTCATCTACCTGCGTCGGATCTGATATGAGAACCGGAACACTGCGTCAGGACATCGAACTGATCCGGCCGGGGGCTCACGGCAACTATCCGATGCTGTTTGATCCGCTTTCGGAGAACTACTACCGCATCGACGCCAATACCGCGCTGATGATCAGCAAGATGGATCAGAACTACGAAATCGATCGTTTCGTGGAGCGGTTGAACAATGCCGGGCTGACGGTGACGGAAGCGGAGGTGATCGAACTGGTGAATTTCCTCCGGCAGAACAACCTGCTCGCTCCGGAATATGGCGAATTCGAGGCGAAGAAGCGCCAGATGGAGAAGGTGCGGAAGGATACCTGGCTGCTGCGGTTTGCGTCGGCCTATATGTTTTTCAAACTGCCGCCGTGGCATCCGGACCGGTTTTTCCGGGTGATCCGCCCCTATGTGCGGTTTCTTGCCGACCGGCGTCTGATTCTGATCGCGATGATTCCGGCGGTGATCGGGTATCTGCTGCTCCTCCGGGATTTTTCGACCGTCCGCAGCACATTTCTCGATTCGATCTCGTGGGCGGGGCTGGCAAAATACTTTGCCGCCATCGTGGTGATGAAAATCATTCATGAGGCGTCGCATTCGCTGGCCGCGATGCGGTTCAACTGCCGGGTCCGGGCGATCGGCGTAAGTTTCATCGTCTTCTATCCGCGGATTTTTACCGACACCACCGACAGCTGGCGGCTACCGCTGCGTCAGCGAATGCTGATCGACAGCGCCGGTATCCTCGGCGAGGTGATCGTCGGCGGCATCGCCGCGCTGCTCTGGTGCTATCTGCCGCCGGGGGTGTTCAAGTCCACGATGTTCTATATTTTTGCGGTCAGCACGTTGAGTACGCTGCTGGTGAACGGGAATCCGCTCATCCGCTACGACGGATACTACATCCTTTGCGATCTTTTGAATATTGACAATCTGATGGGCAGTTCCGCCGCCTGCCTGAAACAGTACTGGCGTTACTGGTTCTTCGGACTCGGAACCCGGCCGCAGGAGCCGCGCCGGCTGCTGCTGGTGACCTTCGGCATCGCCTCGTTCCTCTACCGGATCGTCCTGTACACGTCGATCATCATGGTGATCTATCACAGCTTCATCAAGGTGGTGGCGGTTGTGCTGCTGCTGCTGGAGATTTACACGCTTCTCTTCTACCCCCTCTACCGGGAGATCAAAACAATCCGCCAGATGTCGAAGCAGGCGGCGGTGCGGGCGAACTGGTACTGGAGCATCCTTTCGCTGGTGATTCTGCTGATCGTCCTCTTTTTCCCGCTCTCCTGGAACATCATTCTCCCGGGCCAGATCGTTTCGGAGAACAGCGAACTGGTCACGGTGGAGGAGGGCGGCTTTCTCGCTTCGGAGTGGCCGAAACTGCCGGTGCGGGTGGAGAAGGGCGAGGAGCTGTTTACGCTGATTCAGCCCGGACTTCATTTCAGCATTGAGAAGTTTCAATGGAGCTGCCGGCTGGACCGGCTTCTGTTCCGGCTGCAACAGCTCGATCGGGAGACCTACAGCGCCAGCCAGGTGACCGAAGAGAAACTGCGCAGCGACGTCATCGGAATGGATGAGCTGGTCCGCCGGGAAGGAAACCTGATTTGCCGGGCGGCACACTCCGGACTGTTCGTGCCGCGGAAGAGCGACCTCTCCCCCGGGGCGTTTCTGTCGACCGGGCTGGTGGCCGGCGAGCTGGTGTCCGACGGAAAGATGGTGTACGCCTACGCGAACGACCGGGAAGTGCGCAAGCTCCGGGTCGGACAGCGGGCGGAGATCATCCTGCCCGACCGGCTCGGTGCGGAACCCGGCCGCATCGCCGCAATCGCCCAGATTCCGGCGAAACTGGGCCATTCGCCGCTGCTTCAGATCTTCGGCGGGAGCATCCCGGTGTATGCGGACGAGAAGAAGCCGTCGGAATACATCTCACTTCAGGCGCTCTACCGGATTGAGATTCAGTTTGACGAGCAGCCGGAGACGTTTGCCGGCCGCAGCGCCAAGGTCCGGATTCTGCACAAGGAGATGCTGGGCGGCGAAGTGCTCAAGCTGCTGATCTCCGCTTTCCGCCGGGAATTCTGACCGGTGAGGAAAATTCTCCCACCGGGAATGGAGACCGCTTTCCCGCCGCTTCGACTTGAAAAAAACGGTCCGGCGGTTATATTGACCCCCGGCGGGGATCCCCCGCGAAACGAAAGCGGAGAGAGAATGTCACTGGGAAATTTTTACGGAATTGGACTTGGTCCCGGCGATCCGGGACTGGTGACGCTTCGTGCGGCGGAGGTGCTGCGTTCGGTGCAGGTGATCTATGCGGCGGCATCTCAACAGAGTTCCCGCAGCGTCTCCGGGCGGATTCTCGATGCGTTGCCCGGCCTGACGGCCCGCCGGTGTGAACTTGCCTTTACCATGTCGAACAACTTCGAGGAGCGGCTGGCGAGAATCGACGAACACGCCGAACAGATTCTCGCTGTTCTGCAAAGCGGGCAGGATGCCGCTTTCGTCACCATCGGCGACCCGATGACCTACAGCACCTGCGGCTATCTGTTGCGGGCGCTGCTGCGGCGGGAGCCGGAGCTGCCGCACGAAATCATTCCCGGTGTGAACTCCTGGAGCGCGCTGGCGGCGAAGGAGGCGGTTCCGCTGGTGGAGGATCAGACGATGCTGCAGATTGTTCCCGCCGCGATCGCCCCGGGATCCGCGGAACTGGACCGGCTGCTTGCCGCCGATGCCACTACCGTGCTGCTCAAATGTTACCGGACACGGGAGGAGTTGCTCCGGCAGCTCTCCGAACGGGGATTTCACGCGGTGTATGGGGCCGGAATCGGGCTGGAGGAGGAGTTCGTTTCGGACGATCCCGACGCGATTGCGGCCCGCCCCCGGGAATATCTGTCGATGCTGATCGTCCGCAAAGCCGGTGCTGCGGATTGTGATCCCGTCGAAAAACCTTGAACTCTCAGGAGGAACGTATGGTGAAAGATCTCCTGCGCCTTGCCGAGGCGAACCAGGCCCGCGCCCGGCGGTTGTTGAAAGAGGTCGGCGTAACTGCCGCCTGGGAGGCGATCGGGGCGGACGTTTCGCTGGTCGGCTCCCTGCGGAGCGGACTCTTGATGACGCATCGTGATATCGATGTTCACCTCTACACGGAAACGCTGAATCCGGAGGAGAGTTTCCGGGCGCTCGCCCGGATTTGCGCCCACCCGGCGGTGACCGGGATGGAATTCCGGAATCTGGCCGAAACCGGGGAGTGCTGTTTTGAATTTCACCTCTCTGTGCGCGATGAGCGCGGCGATTTGTGGCGGCTCGACATGATTCAGATCCGCCGCGGCTCGCGGTATGACGGGTATTTCGAACAGGTCGCCGACCGGATCCGGGAGGTGCTCACCCCCGAACGGAGGCGGACCATTCTCATGCTCAAGTGCGCGGCCCCGGAAGCCGCCGGAATCATGGGGCTCGAGTATTGCCGCGCCGTGATCGAGGGCGGCGTCCGGAGCTGGCCGGAATTCATCGCATGGCGTGCGATGAATCCGGTCTCCGGCATTCTTGCATGGCGCCCCTGAGGAGGCGCCGTTTTCCCTTTACCACTTGCGATGGAAGAAGCCGGTGACCGCTTCCGCCGCTCTCTGGAAGATCACGTACAATCCCGGAATGAACATCATTCCGGCGATGGTCGCAACCAGCATTCCCCAGAAGGTGGTGACGCCGATCGACTGGCGGCTGCCTGCGCCGGCGCCGCTGGCGACCACCATCGGGAACACACCAATCACGAAGGAGAGCGCGGTCATCATGACCGAGCGGAACCGGACCCGCATGCCGTTCAGAGCCGCATCCTGGATGGTTGCACCCTTGTCGCGTTCGAACTTGGAGAACTCCACCATCAGAATCGCCGTCTTGGCGGTGAGGCCGATCAGCATCAGCAACCCGAGCTGGCAGTAGATGTTCAGCGACATGTTGCTGAGTTTCAGGGCGAGGATCGCGCCGAGCGTCGCGGTCGCCACCGAGAGCATCACTGAAATCGGCATGGTCCAGCTCTCATACTGCGCCACCAGGAAGAGGTAGGCCACCAGCAGCGAGATCATCAGCAGACTGACGATCTTGCCTTCGTTCTGGCTTTCCTGATAGCTCATATCGGTCCAGCTGATCTGGTAATCCTTGGAGAGATTCTTGTGGACGAGATCCTCCAGCAGATTCATCATCTCGCCGGAACTGAACGACGGCACACTCTGGGTGTTGATCGAGGCGGAGGGGAACATGTTGAACCGTTCCACCTGCCGGGGACCGAGAGTCCAGCGGAGGTCCGCCACCGCGCTGAGCGGAATGTTCTCGCCGGTGGTGCTGGTGACGTAGAGCTGATCGATGATGTTGAGATTCTGTCGCAGTTCCGGCGCCAGCTGAGTCTTGACCTGATAGGTCTTGCCGTACTTGTTGAAGTCGTTGATGTAGTAGGACCCGAGCTGGCTCTGGAGCGCGCTGAAGATCGAGTTGATCGTCACGTTCATCGCCTCCGCCTTGTCACGGTTGATGTCCAGATAGAGCATCGGCGTGTTGGCGTCGAACGAGGTGAAGGCGTAGACCGCCTTGCCGGTTTCCATGATCTTGGAGAGCAGATGGTTGGTCGTTTGCGCGATCTCCTGCGAATTCTGGTCGCCGGTCGCCTGCAACGAGAAGGTCACACCGCCGGTGGCGCCGAGACCCATGATGGCCGGCGGCACGAAGGCGTTGACCGAAGCGTCCGGCAGCACCGAGGCGCGTCGGATCACCTCCTGTTGAATGCGGGTGATCTGCGTCTCCGGTGTGGTCCGTTCTCCCCACGGTTTCAGGTCGACGATCAGAAGACCGAGGTTTTCCCCTTCGCCCGCGGTCAGGCTCCGGCCGGGAATGGCCAGAAGCTGGTTGATTCCGGGGATATCCTTAATCAGGTCGGAGACCTCTGCCAGCGCGGCTTCCGTCCGCGGCAGCGAAGCGCTGGCGGGGAGGACCACTTCGCAGAAGATGGTTCCCTTGTCTTCTTCCGGCAGGAAGGCGGAGGGAAGACGCTGATAGAAGTAGTAGTTCCCGAAGAGGATCAATCCGAAGAGAATGATGGTCAGCAGAGTGCGGCGCACCAGCAGGCCGCCGACGAACAGATAGGTGTTCCGAGTCCAGTTCAACCCGATGTTGAAGAGATGGAAGAAGCCGCGCGGTGTTTTGCTGGGCCGCAGGACGAGGGCGCAGAGCGCCGGGCTCAGCGTCATTGCGTTCACGGTCGAAAGGCAGAGCGCGATGCACATGGTGACCGCGAACTGGGTGTAGATGGTGCCCACCATGCCGCCGTAGAACATGATCGGCATGTAGATGGCGACCACAACCAGAGTGGTGGCGATCAATGCTCCGGTGAGCTGTTCCATAGTCTTCATCGCCGCGTCGAAGGGGGAGAGGTGCTCCTCATCGATCAACCGGGTGCAGTTTTCGGTGACGCAGATGGCGTCGTCCACCACCGAGCCGATCACCAGAATCAGCGCGAACATGGTCAGGGTATTGATGCTCATGTTCAGGAGATAGAGGAAGAGGAAGGTGCCGATCAGCGATACCGGGATCGTGACCGACGGAATGATCGTCGCGCGCCAGTCCTGCAGGAAGAGATAGGTGATCACCACCACCAGAATGAAGGTGAGGATCAGCGTTTCGACGATTTCCTGCATCGAGACGACAACGAACCGGGTCGAATCGTAACAGACATCCCAGGTCATGCCGTCGGGGAAGTTCTGTTTGAGTTCTTCGAGGGTTTTGTTGACCTCCTTCATGATTTCCAATGCGTTGGCGTCGTTGAGCTTGAAGATGGCCAGCACCACCGCCGGCTTGCCGTTGAGGGTACCGGTGCTGTTGTAGGTTTCGGCGCCCAGCTCCACCTTGGCGATGTCGCCGAGCCGGATCTGCCGCCCGTCTTCACCGGATTTGACGATGATGCGTTCGAACTCCTCCGGGGTGCTCAGCCGGCCCTTGGTGTCGACCTTGAACTGCATCCAGCGGCTGCTCGATTCGGTGCCGACCGAACCGGTGGCCGCCTGGATGTTCTGGCTGGCGACTGCGTTGCGGACGTCGTCGTCGCTGATGGAGTAGGCGCGCATCTTGTAGGGGTCGAGCCAGATGCGGATGCTGTACTCCTGTTCGCCGAAAATGATGGCCTGGCCGATTCCGTCGATTCGCGCGATGGCGTCCTTGATGTGGATGCTGACGTAGTTGCTCAGAAAGAGCGGTGTATGTTCCGGATTGTCGCTGTAAAACGCATAGGTCGCAAGCATGTCGCTGGAGCGTTTCACGACGGTGAGACCGTTGTTGACCACGTCGGTCGGCAGGGCGTGCTCGGCCCGTTTGACCGCGTTGTTGACGTTGACCAGCGCCATGTCTTCATCGGCGCCGGATTTGAAGGTCAGAGTGAGGGTGTAGTTGCCGAGGTTGTCCGACTGCGAGGAGTAGTAGACCATGTCCTCGGTGCCGTTGACCTCCGACTCCAGCGGGGAGGCGACGGTATCGGCGATCACCTGGGCGCTCGCGCCCGGGTAGGTTGCCATGACCATGATGGTCGGCGGAGAGACCTGCGGATATTCCGCGATCGGCAGCCGGTAGACCGAGATGATTCCCGCCAGCATGAGGAAGAGCGAGATCACCAGCGCAAACCGGGGCCGCCGGATGAAAATTGCTGAAAACATGAGGAGATCTCCTTACTTGAGTCCGGTTTCAAAGACGGGGTTGACCGTCTCTCCCGGTCTGGTTTTGTTGATGCCGCCGACGACGACGGTTTCATTGGGTTTGAGGCCGGATTGCACGATCTGACGATCCTTTACCTGTGGTCCGATGACGATGTTCCGGCGTTCGATCTTGTTCTCCGGTCCGACGACGTAGACGTAGTGATGTTGGCCGTCGGTCATCAGGGCGGTGACGCTGACTGCGGGAAGAGGTTTGTCGAACTTTTCACTGAATTTCACCATGACGTAGCCGCCGGGAATCAGCGCCATGTCGGGATTTTCCCCCACCAGCTGAATCATGATGGTACCAGTCTTCGTGTCGATCTGGTTGTCGATGAAGTCGACCTTGATTTTTCCCTTGTAGGGCTGGTTGTCCGCGCGGACGATTTCAAGACCTTCCGAGGAGAGCTGGCCGTTGCGGCTGTGCTTGAAGAAATCCGCTTCGCTCATCGCAAACCGGATGTTGATCGGGTCGAACTGGACGATGGTGGCAAGCGTTCCTTTTTCCGGTGTGATGTAGTTGCCTTCGCTGTAGATGTTCCGGCCGATTCTGCCGGTGAGCGGAGCGTAGATCTTGGTGTAGGAGAGATCGTTTTCCGCGAGGACGAGGTCGGCGTTGGCTTCATCGAGTTTGCCTGCGTAGACCCGGTAGGAACGGAGAGCGTTCTCATAGGTGGTCTGTGCGGTGGCGTTGGTCTGGTAGAGCTGGGAATACCGCTCTTTTTCCCGGGTGGCATAGTCGAGTTCCGCCTGGGTCTGTTTGATCGTCGCCCGGGCGATGGCGACGTTCTCCCGGTAGATGGTGTCCTCGATCTGGAACAGCAGGTCGCCTTTTTTGACCAGGCTGCCCTCCTTGAAGGCCGATTTCCACATGACGCCGTTGATCCGGGCGACGATATCGACCGTTTCGGAGGCGGCGACGGTGCCGACGTAGGTTTTGGGTTCGGTTTGCGAGAGTTCCGTGACCTTCTCCACCCGGACCGACGGCGCGGTCGTTTCCGGCCCCGCCGCCTGAACTCCCAGTCCGGCGGCTCCGCAGATGGCGGCTGTCATAATTCTTCGAAAGAAAACATTCATTATTTCACCTCAAAAACTGAATTTTTTCTATTAACGGAAAAAAAGTGACAAAATTCTATGCAAAGATCAAATCTGTTCTGCTCTGCGGGAGATCTCCTCGCAGTTTTTCAAAAAACGGCGGAGCACCTCGTCGCTCATCGGTCCGCGCAGTTGCTGCGTGACCTGCTTGTGGCAGGAGACAATGTTGGCCTGAATCTCCTTTGCCTTGCCTGTCAATACGATTTTCTTCAGTCTGCCGTCGGTTGAAACCGATTCCCGGCTGATCAAACCCTCCTGTTCCAATGCTTGAAGCAACCCGGTTACCGAGGAGGGGCGGATGCCGAACTCCTCTTCGATGTCCTTTTGAAAAATATCCTGCTCCATGGAGACGATCGAC
This sequence comes from uncultured bacterium, assembly GCA_900551245.1. Lineage (GTDB taxonomy): Bacteria > Verrucomicrobiota > Lentisphaeria > Victivallales > Victivallaceae > Victivallis. The sequence goes on from URVC01000015.1 coordinate 31,867, forward strand.
AGAAACGCGAGCAGTCTCGCCTGGCTGCCGGAGACGCCGGAGATTCTCGCCTGCCGGTCCGCCATTCGCTCAATGCGTCTTGCCATGTAGAAGATCGTACCGATCAAATCACGGTGTTTGAGCACTGCAAACCCTCCTTGTTATATAGTTTCCTAACTAATATAATAAAAAAAATTTGTTTTTTCAAATTGAAAATCAGGAAATCTTAAGTTTTTTGATGATGGAGCGGAGGAGGATGGCGTGAAATGGGTGTTCTGCTGTTGAAAAGGGGAAGGGTGTGGTTTATATTACCGGAAGGAACGAAGAGATTGCTTTGCAGATGGGCAGATTCAACACATTGAAATTCTCCGAAAGCGGCGTGCGCGGCATTGTCGGCGAGGGGCTGACGCCGCGGCTGGTCGCGGAACTCGGTGCCGCGTTCGGCCTCTACCGGGGCGGCGGGCGCGTCGTGGTCGGGCGGGATACCCGCGCCACCGGGGCGATGTTCGAGGAGGCGCTTTCGGCCGGGCTGCTCTCGGCCGGATGCCAGGTGGTCAAGCTCGGCGTTGTGCCGACGCCGACCATTCAGTTCACTGTTTCGCGCATCGGCGCTTCGGGGGGGATCGCGATTACCGCGAGCCACAACCCGGCCCAGTGGAACGCGCTCAAGTTCATCGGCGGCGACGGCATGTTTCTCGATCCGGCGGAGGCGGCGGAACTCTTCGATCTCTACAGCCAGGGCAATCCCCCCTGCCGGGTGGAAAAGGATCTGCGCGATGTGCGCACGATGACGGGGGCGTTTGCCGCGCATGAGGAGCGGATTTTTTCGGTCATCGACACGGAGCGGGTGCGCCGCCGCCGTTTCCGGGTGGCGGTCGACTGTGCCAACGGCGTGGGCGCGCTCTATTCGGCGGAGTTTCTGCGTCACCTCGGCTGTGAGGTGTTTCCGATTCACGATGAGACGGACGGCTGTTTCCGGCGTCCTCCGGAGCCGCTGCCGGAGAATCTTGGGGCGCTCTGCGAAACCGTGCGGAACTTTCATTGCGATATCGGGTTCGGGCAGGATCCCGACGGGGACCGGCTCACGGTGGTGACCGACCGCGGCGAGGCGCTCAATCCGCACTACACGGTGGCGCTGGCGGTGGAGCAGGTGCTCGACGGCGGAGATCCCGGGCCGGTGGTGGTGAACATTCAGACGTCGCGCCTGCTGGAGGCGATCGCCGCCTCGTATCATTGCGGCCTGGTCCTCTCGAAAGTGGGGGAGATCAACGTGGTCGAAAAGATGCTGGAGACCGACAGCATGATCGGCGGCGAGGGCAACTGCGGCGGGGTGATCTACCGCCGGGTTCACTCCGGGCGGGACAGTTTCACGGCGATGGCGCTGATTCTCGAACGGCTCGCGTTTTCCGACCGGCCGCTTTCCGGAATCGTGGCGGAGTTTCCGGCGCAGTACAATCTTTCCGCCCGTTTCCCGGTGCCGCCGATTGCCGCGCGGAACGTGCTCGATCACTTCCGCAGGAAATATGCGGACCGTTCGCCGCTGACCTTTGACGGTCTGCGTTTCGATCTTGATGCGGGGCGGGTGCTGATGCGCTCATCGAACACCGAACCGATTTTCCGGCTGAACGTCGAAGCGGAGGAGCGCGGCGCCGCCGAGGCGCTGCTGGAGCGTTTTTCCGCGGAGATTCGCGCGGAGCTAACCAACGAGGGGGAATTGTGACGGAAGCGAAGTTCTATCTTTTTGACATGGATCATACGCTGATCCAGGCCGATTGCGATGTGACCTGGAAGCAGTTCGCGGTGGCGCACAAGCTGGCGCCGGAGACGGCGCTTGCCGAGGCGGACCGCTTTTTCGACGACTACAATGCCGGGAAACTGGACATCGAAGCCTTTCATGAGTTTCAGTTCCGGGAGTTCGCCGGGAACACTGTTGAGCGGATGGCGGAGCTGGCTGAGCTGCACTTCCGGGAGTTCATCGCCGACCGACTTTACCCGGAGGCGGTGAAGTTGATCGGCGAACTGCGTGTTGCGGGGCTTCCGGTCGGCATCCTCACCTCGACCAATTCGGTGATCGCCACCCCGGTGGCGCGGGCGTTCGGCATCGATCTGGTGCTCGGCACACAGCTGGAGCTGCGCGACGGGCGGTACACCGGCCGAATCGCCGGCGTCTACGGCGTCGGCCCGGGCAAGGTGGAGATCGCCGCCGCCGAGCTGAAACAGCGGGGATTCACGCTTGCGGAGCTCGCCTATTACGGTGACAGCATCAACGACCGGTACATTCTCGAAGCGTGCGGATTCCCGTATACGGTCAATCCTTCGGCGTCGCTGCGGGCTCTGGCGGAAGAGCTCCACTGGCCGATCCTCAGCTGGAAACGGGAGGCGGAGAAGTGAAGGTCGCCCTGATCTCCAACCCCCGCCACCGTGCCGGGGACCGGATGGAGTTCCTGCTGTTGCGCGCCGCCCATTGGCTCTCCCGCTTCGAACCGGCGGATCTGCTGCTGGTGACGGGGGAGCTGACCGCAGGGAACGCGGCTCCGGAGCCGGGGTTTCTCGAGGCTTTCTACGCTTCGCTCGCCCGGCGCAAATCGGAGCTGCCGGTGATTTTTCCGGGGGCCGTCGAGCCGGTGACGGTCTGCGGGGAGTCGCTTGCGCCCGCCGCGCTGGCCGGGCGGATTCGCGAGGCGGCCGGGCGGGTGCCGGATTTTGAGACCTCTCCCTTCGAATATCTGGTTGCGGAGTTCGACGGCGGCGCACTGCCGAAGGTGGAGCGCCGGGCGTTGATCGAACCGGAACTTGCCGCACAGGTGACCGATTTTCACATCCACACGTCGGCGGCGTACTGCAGTGAGAACATGCACGTGGACGGGGCGCTGGAGATGGCGAAGCTCTCCGGACTCGGCGGAGTTTCCTTTGCCGAACACTCCGGCCAGCTCTACTTCGAGAGCGACGACTACTGGAACGGGCGTTCGGTCTGGCGCACCCGGGGGACGCCGGAGGGGTGCCGGGCGATCGACCGCTCCGACGAGTACCGCGCCGAACTCCGCACGCCGGGGCGCTACCGGCACGGATTCGAGCTCGACGTCGACCGGAACGGCGATGTCCTGCTTGCGGAAAAAGAGTGTCCGCTCGCCGAAGTCCGGCTGGGGGCGGTGCACTTTCTGGTCAACCGGAGCGACCTGCGCGAAGCGTCGCGGGAGTTTCTTTTCTACACCGAATCGCTGCTGAAGTACGGCGTCGACATTCTCGCCCATCCGTTCCGCATCTTCGCCTGGGCGGGGCTGGAGAAACCGGCGGAACTGTTTGCGCCGGTCGCCGATCTGCTGGCGCGCTACGGGGTCGCGGCGGAGGTCAACTTTCACCAGAACCAGCCGGAACATGAATTTTTTGAACTCTGCCTGAAGAAGGGGGTGCGGCTGTCGCTGGGGAGCGATTCGCACAACCTCTACGAGGTGGGGTTTTTCCTGCCGCACTTCCGCTTCCTCCGGGAGCTGGGGGTTGCCGGGAAACTGGATGAGGTGATCTTCCGCTGAACTTGCCGAGCGGCGCCGGAATCGATGACAGGCCGTTGTGCCGGAAAGGATAAAATCCATGTATTGTCCCGCAGAAAATCGTTATGAAACCATGCCCTACCGCCGTTGCGGCCGCAGCGGACTGCGCCTGCCCGCCGTCTCGCTCGGCATGTGGCACAACTTCGGCAGTGTCGACGTTTATGAAAACGCCCGGAAGATGGCGCAGACCGCGTTCGATCTCGGGATCACCCACTTCGATCTGGCCAACAACTACGGTCCGGAACCGGGGTCGGCGGAGATCACCTTCGGCCGGATTCTCCGGCAGGATCTGGCGCCCTACCGCGACGAACTCATCATTTCAAGCAAGGCGGGCTACTACATGTGGCCGGGCCCCTACGGGGAGTGGGGGTCGCGCAAGAACCTGATCGCCAGCTGTGATCAGAGTCTCCGGCGGCTCGGCGTCGATTACGTCGACATCTTCTATCACCACCGGCCCGACCCGGATACGCCGGTGGAGGAGTCGATGGAGGCGCTGGATTTCATCGTCCGTTCCGGACGGGCGCTTTACGTCGGAATCTCCAACTATCCGCCGGAAGCGGCCCGCCGGGCGATTGCGGTCCTGCGCAAACTGCGTACCCCCTTCGTCCTCCACCAGATCTGCTGCAATCTGCTCAACCGGGCGCATGAAGAGCAGGGCTCCTTCCGGCTGCTGGAAAAGGAGAAGGTGGGCGGAATCGTCTTCTCGCCGCTGGCGCAGGGGTTGTTGAGCGACCGCTATCTGGATGGGATTCCGGCGGATTCGCGTGCGGCGCGCAACGGTTTCCTGAAAAGTTCCTCGATCACGCCGGAGGTGCTTGCCAAGGTGCGGGCTCTGAAGGAGATCGCGGCCTCCCGCGGGCAGACGCTCTCCGGGATGGCGATTGCCTGGGTTCTGCATCTGCCGGGGGTGGCTTCAGCGCTGGTCGGCGCGAGCCGTCCGGAGCAGATCCGCGAGACGGTCGCCGGGTTGAACCACCTGGAGTTCACGCCCGAAGAGCTGGCCCGGATCGACGCCGCGCTGGCGTAGTTGAAGGACGTTTGCGCTTCTCTCAGAGGACCGGAGGATTCTTTTCCAGTTGCTCCAGAATCTTCCGGTTGTTTTCCCGTACCATCTCTACTGTGCGGATTCTGCCTTCACCAGCAGCCATTTTGCGGACCATCTGGTCATTGACTGGCGGGACGAAGTGGATCAGGTCCTTGTAACGGTCGGGATTGGTGATGACGTCGAAATCGGCCTGAAAATCGAAAAGCTCCACATTGGGGAATGCAAGCAGTTTTTCGGCGATTTTCTCTCTCGTCTCCAATGCCGGAATAAGTTGACCGGTTTGAAGAGATTCCGCCAGATAGAAGATGGAATAGGGCGGGAAGTAGAAGAGAAAGCGGATCTCCGGATGGCGGCTGACCGAATCCAGGATGTTTTTTCGGAAACTGGTTTCAAAATTCTGTATCTTCTCCGGCTGGAACGGTTTCGGTCGGAAATGGTTCCGGTTGAACTCCCGCTTCAGGCGGGCGGCTCCGAATTTCATCAGATCGGCACGGTAGTCACCGGCATACATCAGATCCCGGTTCTGGTAATCTGCCCAGCTGGACTTGCTTTTCAGGAAAATTCGACGGAGATTTTTGCAGTATTCATTCCAGATGTCGAAATTCCACCAGTAGCGGCAGTCGGGGAAGCCCGGCGGGTCGTAGAGAAATCCGGGCAGCTCGGTTTTGTGTTGGTCAGCCGGGTTGAAATATGCGGGGATCTCCAGACTTTGAATCACAGCCTTCAGTGAATCTCGGCGCGCCTCCAGCGCCATATCCAGAAAGACCTTCCCGGTTGCCCAGAAGCAACCGGAGGCGGTTGCTTTAACTGGCGAAAGTTTCAGCTGGTCCCGGAACTCTTTCAAATTGAAATTCTGCGATGTGCTGCTGCCGATGATGAGCGAATCATATTGCTCGTGGCGAAGCATTCCGGGGATTGTCTCGTAGTCCATGATGTAGAGGGTAGGGCCCAGGCGATGTGCATAGCGCATACACGGATCGATCGTGATCGTAAGCAACGCTCCCGCCACCAGAATTCCGGCAAAACAGAAGAGGACAAGTTTTATCCAGCGGCCGGCACGGATCGGTGAACAGAAGAATGCCGTAACCACCGGCGGCAGAAGCCGCTGTATCGCCGGGATCAGATTGTCGGTTAGTTGGAACATTTTATCCTGCATTTCAGAAATTGAAGTAGATGAACGGACTCAGGCGGGCCATGGAAAAACAGGAGGCGGTCAGCAGCAGAATCGTGATGACTGCATTGAACGCGGTCGGCCGGAAAAATCGCTGTCGTTCCACCGCGTTGGGCAAAAACCAGATGATGCACAGCGTCAGAAGATAGAGTACCAACGTGTTACTCGAGCGTTCCAATGGCCCGCGAAGCCACTCTTCCAGCGAGAATGAAAACATGCCGCGATAGATTTTCTCTGCCTGTGCCGGCGTTTCCGCCCGAAAGATCACCCAGGTTATGACCAGAAACAGAAACGTGAGAATTCTGCCGCAGAAGGTCGGCATGGGGGGGAGGTTCAGATCCTTGCGGAGCCGGCAGAGCGTGACTGCGATGCCGTGAAGAAATCCCCAGAGAATAAACAGCCAGCCGGCGCCGTGCCAGAGTCCACTCAGCAGAAAAGTAATTATCATATTCATGCAGGTGCGTGCAATTCCGCAACGGCTTCCGCCCAGAGGATAGTAGAGGTATTCCGCCAGGAAGCGCCCGAGCGTGATGTGCCAGCGGTGCCAGAAATCGTGAACACTTGTCGCCTTGTAGGGAGAGTTGAAATTCTGTGGAATTTGAATATTGAACATCAAACCCAGCCCGATGGCCATGTCGCAGTATCCGCTGAAATCGAAATAGATCTGCAACGTGTAGCCGATGGCGGCTCCCCAGGCATCGACTGGGAGGAGCGCGTCGGCGGAATTCCAGGCCGGATCGATGGTCCGTGCCAGCAGGTCGGCGATCAGCAATTTTTTTGCCAAGCCGATGGCGAACAGGCGGAGACCGCCGGCAAAATTGTCGGAATTCCACTTAAGATTGTTCGGGTCATGAAATTGCGGCATTATTTCTCCCGGTAACACGATGGGGCCGGCGATTAATTGCGGGAAGAACGATACGAAGAGTGCATAGGTCAAAAATGAGTAATTGTTGGCGAGTTTCCCTTTGTAGACGTCCACCAGATAGGCAACCTGCTGGAAAGTGAAGAAACTGATTCCCAGCGGGAGTAAAATGTGCAACAGCGGATAATCGGTGGAAAAGAGGCGGTTGAGATTAGCTATGAAAAAATCGGTATATTTAAAGTATCCGAGCAACAGAAGATTGCCGGCGATCGACACGACTGCCGTCAGGAGCCGGATTATTCGTTTTTCCTGCGGGAGGTTTTGAAGCAGTCGGCCGAACCCGAAGTTCCATAGAATCGAGAGAAGAAGCAGCAGGCCGTAGAGATAGTTGAACCAACCATAAAAGACAAAACATGCCGCGAGCAGGAAAAGCCTGCTTAACATCCCCTTATGCCATCGACTGAGAAGAAAATATCCGGCAAGAACGCACGGCAAAAAGAATAGAAGAAAAATGTGAGAAGAAAACAGCATTTCGCTCTTTCTGAATTTACGGTCAAGTATTCGTTTCCCCTGAATTATTTAATAAAATATATAATATATATAGATCCTTCTGTTTTTCAAGAAAAATGAAAAGAATAAGAGCCTTGTGGGACTAGGCTGTCGAAAGCTGGAGTCCTGGAAGAAAAAACTGTTTTCAATAATACCGCCGCTTGGGAACGTCGACGATACCGCCGCGGCGGCGGAGCTCCCCGCGGAGCGCCTCGATGGAGAACTCCGGGTGGGCGGCGGCGACGCCGGCGGCTTCGCCCATCGCCATGCAGGAGGCCATGACGCGGACCGGTCCGAGCACATCCCGCTCGACGCTGACCGCCCGGCCGGGGCAGAGCAGATTGTTGATCTTCTGCGGCTGCATGATGCGGAAGGGCAGGGGAATGAGATCCCGGATGGCGATGTTCTGCTCGGTCATCGGCTGGTAGCTGGGGCGGTTCGGATCCGGCAGATCCCAGCCGTAACAGCAGAACCCGATCGTGTCGTCGAAGGCGGTTCCTTCGCGGAGGTCGCGGACGGTCAGCGTGAATGCTCCGTCGATCCGGCGGCTCTCGCGGATGCCCGGCAACGTGGCGATGAAACGGAGTTTCGCGTTGCGGAAGCCGGGGAAGTGTTCCCGCATGAGGGCGAGAAGCTCGAAGGTCTCCCGCCTGCCGCGCACCATCGCGTCGCTGACCGAACGGCCGTCGAGCGCGTCCACGCCGGTGAGCCGCGAGGTGTTGACGAGAAACACCCCCTCTTCCGGCATCCGCACGCAGATGAACCGGTCATAAGGGAACTTCCAGATCCCCTGCGCGGTGAGCCGGCGGATCTCCTCCAGCATCCGGTTGGCGTGGTGTTCGTTGATGTAGCCGGAAAGCGCCGCTTCATCGACCCCTTCGACCTGGAACTCCAGCGTTGCCGGGGCGGTGCGATGGTCGGAGTCGCGGCCGACCCGGAAGGGTACGCCCGCCGCGGCGGCGAGGTCGGCATCGCCGGTCGCGTCGATGAACTGCGCCGCGGCGAGATCGAAAAGCCCGCTCTTGTTGTGAAGCGTGACCGAGGTGATTTTCCCCTCCCGGGTGGTACAGCCGATGAGACGGGTGAAGAACAGAAGATCGACGCCGGCGTCGAGACACTGGCGGTCGAGAAATTCACTCATCCGCCAGCGGTCGAAAGGAACTCCTGCAGTGAGGTGCGGGTTGCCGTCCCAGCCGAAGGGGGAGTAGCCCTGTCGTTCCGGTTGCGGAAGGAGCGCGAAGCCTTCGGCGGTCGCGGTTTCGGCGAAGCGGCGGAAGAGCCCGCCGACCACGAAGCCGGAACAGTCGGCGAAGCGTCCGCCGAGCCAGTGGCTGACTCCGCCGCCGGTTCCGGTGCCTCCGAGTTCGCCGGTCGCCTCGACCAGCAGGGTTTTCGCCCCCGATTCGGCGGCGGCGATGGCGGCGGCGACACCGGCGGGGCCGCCGCCGGCAACGATCACGTCATAGAAATTGTTCCAATTGCGGGTGGAGTTCGTCTGTTCTTCCGGAGTCATGGGGCGTGTTCCTTTTTGGCGGTTTCGGGTTTTCAGCATGTTCCGGCCTGCCCGTCCGGCGGGTTCCGGTGGGTGGCGAGGTGGCGGCGCATGGTCCGCTGAATCGTCTCCGGATCGCGGGTGGCGATTGCGGCGAGCAGATCCCGGTGGGTGCACTGTTCCGGATCGTCGAACCGCCGGGTGAACCGGCTCGAGGCATTCTGGAGGCGGGTTTCGAAATCGGTGAAAAACTGCAGCAGAATCTTCTGAAACGCCGCCAGCGACCGGCAGCGCGTCGCCTGATAGATGCGCGAATGAAAGTGGTAGTCGCACTCCAGAAAGCGACGGTAGTCGGCGGGATCGGCCTCCTCCTCCCGGACGATTTTCTCCAGGTCGGCGAGATCCTCCTCCGTCAGCTGTTCGGCGAGCATGTCGGCGAGTCCAAGTTCGATCGCCAGCCGGAGCCGGAAGAAATCCTTCTGCTCCTCCTCGTCGAGGAACGCCGGATCGATCACCTTGGCGACCGTTTCGAAGATCGACGGGCGGCCGACCACCATGCCGCGCCGTTTTCTCGATTCGATGAACCCCATCATCCGGAGGCGGCTGAGCGCTTCGCGGACGATGGTCCGGCTGATATGAAATTTCTCCGCCAGCTCCTCCTCCATCGGGAGCCGGTCGCCGGGGCGGAACCGGTTTTCCCGCAGATAGTGAAAGATCTCTCTTTCGGCGATGTCGGTCAAGGATTCGCGGCGCGCGTTCTCTTCCATTGGCTTCTCCCGTTCCCTGTTTCCTCCTTCTGTTTCAATATAACACCATTCCGGGGAAAGGTCAATATGTACTACATATTATCGCGGCAAAAAAAATCCGCCTCAGGAGAAGGGAAGCGGAATTCGGGAATTCAGACGTCAGGCGCCGGTGACGGGCGGCATGTCGAGCATGGTGAGCAGGCCGGAACGGGATTCGGCGGCGATGGCGCGGGCCGCGTTGAGGACGATGGCGCAGGTGCCGAGGTCGCCGTTGACTCCGCCGCGGATGACGCTGTCGAGTTCGGGGGTGCCGCAGAGGTGAACGCGGTCGGTCGAACCGGGTTCGCCGATGGCGGCGACGAACTCCATGCGGATGAATTCGCGGCCGTCGCAGATTCCGAGGCCGAGCTGGCGGACGCCGCGGGCGCACCCCTGCCGGACCGGAACCGCGCCGGGAATGGCGAGATCCTCTTCCGCGATCACCGGCTCGATGGTTTCGGTGACGGCGTCGAGTTTCCGGCCGAGGGCGGTGCCGAGGAAATAGACCGATTCGGGCAGGCCGACGTGGCGGAGGCGCCCGGCGAGCTTCTCTGTTTCGAACTCCGCCAGGGTGAGCCCGGCGCCGATCTTCTTCTGGAACGCCGGACGGCGGGGGGAGGCGTCCTGAATGCGCTGGATGTGGACATGGGTGATCTCCCCGGTGAGGCCGGAGAGCACCGCCGCGCGGTAGTCCATCAGAAATCCGGGGTTGATGCCGACCGGGAGAACCGGCACGCCGGCCGAGCGGGCGGCCTGATCGATTTTCGTCGCCGCCGCTTCGTGGAGTGGCCAGGGGTAGAAGAGCTCCTCGCAGGTGGTGACGGCGGGGATTCCGGCCCGGGCGAGTTCGACCAGCGTGTCGGCGCAGGCGTCGGCGCGGGAGACGGTGGTGACGGCGGCGACGTCGGCGGCGATTCCCTCCGGCGAGGTGGAAACGGCGATGCCGCAGGGGGGGCACCCGGCGACAGTTCCGGCGTCGGCGCCGGTGAGTTCAGGGGCGAGGTCGATGACGCCGGCGAGTTCGAATTCGGGACGGCGCAGCAGGGTTCGGTAAAGCATCCGGCCGATCTGGCCGAAGCCGCACAACAGGATTCTGGTTTTCTTCATCGGTGAAAGTTTCTCCCGGGGTTTTGCATATGCGTAATGTTCCATGATTCCGGGATGAAATCAAATCGAAAAGTGGAAAAAAACAGTTTTTCCTGTCGGAATATTTGAAAAGTTCCGGTTGGGGGATTATTTTAATAAAATCGACGCAACGGTTCAGGCGGTTGCCGTTTCTCTGTCCGGAACGGACCGGCTGCCGAACACGCAACCAGTGAAAGGATGAAAAGATGGACAAGGCCCAGAGAACTGAGATCATCAACAAGTTTGCCCGCAAGGAAGGCGACACCGGTTCGCCGGAAGTGCAGATTGCGCTGCTCAGCGGCCGCATCAGCGAGCTGACCGAGCACCTGAAGGCGAACCCGAAGGATCACAGCACCCGCCGCGGACTGCTGGCGATGGTGAGTTTGCGCAAGAAGCTGCTCAGCTATCTTGCCCGTGAGAATCGCGCCAAGTATCTGGAGATCACCGACGCGCTCGGCATCCGCCGCGCCAGGTAATCGGCAGATCCAGCGAGACGGAGACAGGGACCGGAGGAAGCAAGTTTCTCCGGTCCTTGTTTTTTTTTCGGCAGGCGATGGGGGTACACGCAACCTCCGGGGGGCTCTGTATGGAACTCTCGCCGTGGCGGATGCGGAAAAAACGGCGCATGAAGCGGTCCGGCCGGGAATCCGGATCACTCTGCCGGCCGGAGAGGCTCCCCGCGCCGTTCGCTACTTCGCCGGCCCGCTGCACGGTAGGCGCGGGGCGAGAGCTGGAAGGTTGCGGAAAAGCTCTTGGCCAGATAGTTGCTGTCGCAGAAGCCGCACAGGACGGCGATGCGGGATACCGGGAGATCCGTTTCCCGCAACAGTGTTGCCGCCCGGTCGAGCCGCAGACGGTTCAAACTGGCGATCGGGCTGCGCCCCATGCGCTGTCGAAAAAGCCGGGTCAATGTGGAAACTGAGATGTCTGCGGCGTCGGCCAGTTCCTGTAGCGTGAGGCGGCGCGAATAGTTTTCCCGGCAGAAGCGCAGTACCCGGCTGATTTTGAATGTTTCGTTTTCCCGGGCGGCCTCCGGTGCGGAAAAGGTGCGGCAGATCAGGGCGAGGAGCTGAAAGAAAAGCAGTTTGGTGATGAATCTCCACCCCGGAGCTTTGCGCAACGCCTCCTGCTCCATCTGCAGGATGAATTCGGCGGCGCGGGAAAAATTCTCCTGGGTGAGCGTAAGATGCCGCCGGTGTACCCCCGGAAACGATTTATCCGCCTCAAACAGGACATAATATCCGAGCATCGCATGCAGCTCCTCGAATTCGGCGGGGAACTCTTCGCGCAGAAAAAGGATGTTGGCGATGGAGAGCTTCTTCAGATTGCGGTAACTGTGCTCCTGCCGTGGCGGAATCACGAAGACGTCTCCCGGATAAATCGGATACTCCTCCCCGCCCGTCCGATGAAACCCGGTGCCGGAGAGCACCAGCACCAGTTCATGAAACTCATGACAGTGTGCGACGTCCGATTCCGCCGTGTCGTAGTCGATTCGCCGCAGAAGCGGATAGCGCCGGTCATCAAAACACTCCAGGGTGATAACGATCTCTTTTTCGGCCATCTTCTGCTCCTTTTAGACGGAATATACCCTTTTATGAGCGGATTATCAAGGTTTTTGCCTGGAAATCTGTTATATTATCGATATATTTTTTTGTTGAACGCGTACGGGAGAGCAGAAAATGAGTATCTATGCCAACGCGCGGCGGGATGAGCGGATTCGGGAGTATCTTCCTGTGAAACGGATTTTGTGGCAGTCCGGTTGTTCCGGTGCGGAGATCATGCCGGGAAATCTTGATCTCCAGCCGAGGGTGGCCGGACCGATGTCGAAAATACGGATTGCAAAAGGCGGCGGCATATTGTTGGACTTCGGCATTGAACTGCATGGCGGAGTGCGGCTGCTCTGCTGTCGGAAAGGGCGCGCCCGCCTTCGGTTCGGGGAGTCCGCGAGCGAGGCGATGGGGACTCCCGACCAGGATCACGCGATCCATAACACGGTGCTCGACCTGCCGGCGATGGGAATGCTCGAATATGGCAACACCGCCTTCCGGTTTGTGCGGATTGACGCCGTCGGCGGCGCGCTGGAACTGCAGAATGTGATCGCCGTCGCCCTCTACCGGGATCTGGAATGGATCGGCAGCTTCGAAAGTTCGGATGAACGGCTGAACCGAATCTGGCAGACCGGCGCCTACACGCTGCTGCTCAATATGCAGGACTACATCTACGACGGCGCCAAGCGCGACCGGCTGGTCTGGATGGGGGATCTCAATCCGGAAGTGCGCAGCATCCTGGTGGTGTTCGGTTCGATTCCGCTGATTCCGACGACGCTCGACTTTCTCCGCGGACACACGCCGCTGCCCGCGGTGATGAACAATATGACCTCCTACAACTTCTGGTGGATCATCACGGTTTATGATTATTATCTGCATTCCGGGGACCGCGCCTGGCTCGAACAGCAGAAGGAGTATCTGGCGGGCCTGCTCCGGCAGTGTCTTTCGTATGTGACTCCGGATGGAAAAGAGGCGGTGCCCGGTGACCGTTTTCTCGACTGGCCGAGCCGCCGGAATCCGGTCGCGCTTCATGCCGGACTGCAGGGGTTGCTCTACTGGGCGTTCGGTTGCGGCATCTGGCTCTGCCGTGAACTCGGAATCGACAGTGCCGATTTCGAAGCGGTCCATCGCCGGATGGCCGAATACATTCCCGACTGCGGTTCCAGCAAGGCCGCTGCCGCCGTGCAGACGCTCTCCGGACTGGCAGACCGGCGCGATGTGCTTCTGCGCGACCCGTTCCATGGAGTCAGCACCTTCTATGGCTGTTACATGCTGTTCGCACAGCCGACCGCTCCGGCCCTGGAGCTGATTCGTCGCTACTGGGGCGGTATGCTCGATTACGGCGCCACCACCTTCTGGGAGGATTTTGATCTGGATTGGCTCCGGAATACCTCGCCGATCTCAGAACTGCCGGTGTCGGGGCGGGACGATCTGCATGCCGATTTCGGCAATTACTGCTACGTCGGACTGCGTCACAGCCTCTGTCACGGCTGGGCGGCCGGACCGACCGCATTTCTGAGCGAGCGGCTCGGCGGAATCCGCCGTCTTGAACCGGGGTGCCGCCGCCTGGCAATCCGGCCGGATCTGGCAGGACTTGACTATTTGAAACTCTCTTTCCCCACACCGGCGGGAGCGGTGAAGATCGAAGCCGAACGGGGCAGAAAACCGGTAATCGATGCTCCGGCCGGGGTGACGGTGGTCGAGGAGTAGAAGGGAGAGTCCTCTGCGTTTTTCCGCCGAACCTCGGCAAAGATGGGAGTTTTTCCCGGAAAAGGATTGACAAACCCGGACTGTTGCGGCATGTTATAGAAAGTACCAATCAGAGAGGGTGTTCCTATGGTGGAAAATCAGGAAAAACATACGATATCGGTTCTGGTCGAGAACAAGTTCGGCGTCCTCGCCCGGGTGGCCGGGCTGTTCAGCGGCCGCGGCTACAACATCTCGTCGCTCACTGTGCATGAAACGGAGGATCCCGCCTATTCGAAAATGACGATCGTCACGACCGGTGACGCCGCTATCCTGGAGCAGATCGACAAGCAGTTGCGCAAGCTGGTCGATGTGATCCGGGTGGATGATCTCACCGGCAGCCGGTTCATCGAACGGGAAATGGCGCTGATCAAGCTCAAAACCGCCTCCCGCGAGGAGCAGTCGCAACTCATTCAGCTCGTGGAGATCTTCGACGGCACGATCGTTTCGGTGAGCCGCGGTGAAATCGCCGTGGAAATCGCCGGCCGTTCGGACCGGCTGGATAACTTCATCGAACTGGTCCGCGATTTCGGCATCGTCGAGATGGCGCGTTCCGGCCGGGTCGCCATCGCCCGCTGCGCAAAATAAATTTCCATTCGTTCCTTTGTTCCATCAGAAAAGCCGCCGGAGCTCCCGGTGGTATAAAAAAAGCCCGCGACGCATCCGCGCCGCGGGCTTTTCGTTGTTTCCGGATTTCCGGTTTAGATCATGCCCTTGAGCATGTTCAACAGAACACCGGCGGCGACCGCCGAGCCGATGACGCCGGAGACGTTCGGTCCCATCGCGTGCATCAGCAGGAAGTTCTGCGGGTTGGCCTCAAGACCGACCTTGTTGGCAACACGGGCCGCCATCGGCACCGCGGAGACGCCGGCCGCGCCGATCAGCGGGTTGATCTTGTTCTTGCTGAAGAGGTTCATAACTCTCGCAAAGAGCACTCCGCCCGCGGTACCAATGGCGAAGGCAACCGCGCCGAGAACCAGGATACCCACCGTCTGCAGCGAGAGGAACTGATCCGCGGAGAGCTTCGAACCGACCGCGAGGCCGAGGAAGATCGTCACGATGTTGATGAGCGCATTCTGCGCCGTCTGGTTGAGACGCTCCACCACACCGCACTCGCGCATCAGGTTGCCGAACATCAGCATACCGATCAGCGGAGCCGCATCGGGCAGCAGGAAGGCGCACAGCAGCGTGATCAGCAGCGGGAAGCAGATCTTCTCCAGACGGCTGACATTGCGGAGCTGGCTCATCTTGATCTTGCGCTCTTCCGCCGTGGTGCAGAGTTTCATGATCGGCGGCTGGATGATCGGCACCAGCGCCATGTAGCTGTAGGCCGCGACGGCGACCGCGCCGAGCAGTTTCGGCGACAGTTTGCTGGTGAGGTAGATCGAAGTCGGGCCGTCGGCGCCGCCGATGATACCGATACTGGCGGCTTCCTTGAAGTGGAAGTCGATTCCCGGAATGACCATCGTCAGAACCAGCGCACCGATCAGAGCGGTGAAGATGCCGAGCTGAGCGGCACCGCCGAGCAACGAAGTTTTCGGGTTGGCGATCAGCGGACCGAAGTCGGTCATCGCGCCGACGCCCATGAAGATCAGCAGCGGGAAGACGCCGGACTCAATACCGACGTTGTAGATCTGCCCCTGCAGACCATCCGGCCCGGAAATGCCAGCCAGCGGAATGTTCGCCAGCAGCGCGCCGAATCCGATCGGCAGCAGCAGCAGCGGCTCGAACTCCTTGACGATCGCCAGGTAGATCAGAACCAGTGCCACCACCATCATCAGGACGCGGCCGAGACCGAGGATCCAGGTCTTGCTGAAGTCGCTGGTGGTCTGGTGCCAGAGATCGTAGATGCCGGTGCTCTTCCAGAGCCCCTGGAACGCCTCGCCCCAGCCGGGCATCTTGCCGCCTTCCGGCGTATTGTTGTCAACCGAGTCGTGAACGATATCCACCGGCAGGAAGCAGCCGAGCACCATTCCCTTGGTCAGAATGGCGGAGGCTTCGAGCGCCGGATTGAGTTTCTCGACTTTCAGCGATTCGGTGATCTTGAGTTTGCCTTTGCTGCGCCCCTGCGGAGCGACAACCAGCGCCTCACGGCCGGGCAGAACCTTCTGCTTGGCCGCCATCGTCAGAGAGAAGACCACCGCGGGCTTCTCCCAGGCGTAGACCAGGTACTTCCGCCCGTCGGGAGCGGCGAACCACTGGAAGAGATCGTCCCCCGAGGGCAGGGCGACGATGCCGGCCGGAAGCGTGAGATCCGCCGCCGGTTTGGCTTTCTGAATGCTCTCCACCGCCTGCACCGTTTTGGCGACCGGAGCCGGAACCGTCGGCTCCGGAGCGGCAATGGCGGCGCCGGCGAAGAGTGCGGCAAATGCCGTCAAAAAGAGTTTGAAAATGCGCATGACTTACTTCTCCTCGATCATCGCGAGCGTGTCGCCGGCGGCCACAACCTGGCTCTGGGTGACGCTGATCTCACGGACGATACCGGCCTTGGGAGCCTTGATTTCAGTTTCCATCTTCATCGCTTCGATCACGAGAATGACATCGCCTTCGGCGACTTCGTCACCCTCGGCAACCGCGATCTTGACCACCGTGCCCGGGAGCGGGGACGGGAGCGGAACCGCATCGCCGGAAGCCGCCGGAGCAGCCCCGGCCGCCGGAGCGACCGTGCCTTCGGCAACCTTGACCGTGAAGCTCTTGCCGTTGACGGTGGCGGTGTAGGCGTCTCCCGCCGCATTGAGCTGAACCGCGACGTTCTTGCCGTTGACGGTGGCGGTGTAGGCGCCGTTGGATTTGCCGGCGCTCTTCGGCGCGGCGGCTTCCTTGTAGCGGATGCCCATCGGGCGGTCGCCCTTGAGGAAGTTGAGGCCCTTTTCGCCGCAGGCGGCGACGATGAAGATGTTTTCCTCGGTCACCGGGAGACCGGCCTTTTCCAGAAGTTCGGTGTTGTATTTGATTCCGAGTTTCGGATTGCGGTTGTTGATGTCGACCACCGCTTCGGTGGTGGGCTCAAGACCGAGCTGTTCGCTGGCGAGCTTGACGATCTCCGGATCCGGCGCGACCGGGGTCTTGCCGAAGTAGCCGAGAACCATCTTGCCGTAACCGTTCTTGTCGATCACCTTCCAGCGGCCCTGCATCGCGTTGGAGAACGCCTGCTGGAAGTAGAACTGCGAAACCGGGGTCACGCTGGTGCCGAAACCGCCCTTGGCGACCACTTCGCGCATCTCTTCGATGCACTTGTCGTACTTGTCGAGGCAGTTGTTGTCGCGCATCATCTGGGTGTTCGCGGTGAGCGCGCCGCCCGGCATCGGGCTGAAGATGATCTTCGGGGAGACCTGCATCGACTCCGGCGGCATGAAGTACTTATCCATGCACTGCTCGAAGACCTTCTCCGCGGCGAGGATCTTTTCCGGATCGATGTCGAGGGTGTATTCGGTGCCGCGCAGGCGCTGGTACATCACGAGGATGTCCGCTTCGCAGGTACCGCCGGAGAGCGGGCTCATCGCCAGGTCGATGGTGTCCGCGCCCGCTTCGATCGCCGCCATGTTGCAGCTGACCGCCATGCCGGCGGTGTCGTGGGTGTGGAACTGGATGTCTTTGCGGTTGTCGCCCTTGAACTCGGCGTCGAGCACTTCACGCGCCATCTTGATCGTCTCGTAGACGGTCTGCGGGGTGGAGGTGCCGGAAGCGTCCTTGAAGGCGAGGCTGTCGAACGCAAGGCCGCTCTCGAGGATCTCCTTGAGGCGGTCGATGTAGAATTTCGGCGTATGAGCGTAGGACTCATGGAGGTTCGGCGCCAGCCCCATCATGGTGACGGTGGCCTGGTGCTTGAGGCCGTACTGGGTGATGTATTTGCCGGAGGCGGTCAGGTTGCGCACGTCATTGAGCGCGTCGAAGTTGCGGATCGTGGTGATGCCGTGCTTCTTGAAGAGCTTGGCATGCAGCTCGATGATGTCGCTGGACTGGCTGGAGAGACCGACCACGTTGACGCCGCGGGCGAGGGTCTGCAGATTGACGTCCGGACCGACCACTTCGCGGCAGCGGTCCATCATGTCGAAGGCGTCCTCCTGGCAGTAGAAATAGAGGCTCTGGAACCGGGCGCCGCCGCCGATTTCGATGTAGTTGATGCCGGCCTTGACCGCCGCTTCGAGCGCGGGCAGGAAATCATCGGTTTTGACACGGGCGCCGAGACAGGACTGGAAACCGTCGCGGAACGAGCAATCCATGAATTTAATTTTTTTCATAGCGGAATTCTCTGTGATATTAAACTTTTTGTTTGAATCGGTTTACTTCTTCCGGGCGAGTTCGACTGCCGCGGCCGCGATGGCTGCGAGCTGCGCGTCATCATCGGAGGCTTTCTTCGACTTGGCCGGAGCCTTCGGCGCCGGCTCGAAAGCCGCCGCGAACGGCGCGAGAACCTTCTGCATGAGGTTCATGGCGATGATCATCAGTATGAGGAAGAAGTATACCATCCCCATACCGAAGACCAACAGTTTGAGGCCGCCCATAATCAACTCAACGTTGCTCATGTCATCACCCTTTTCTGTTGTCGTTTTGGTTGTTAGATTGAACTGTCTATGTTAAATGATTCCAGTCGACCGACTCCCGGTTGATCTTCACGTCACAGCAGGTGAAGCATTTCATCTGCCCGTTCTCCTCGAAAATCATCGAGCCGTCCGCCGATATCGCCCGGAAAATCCCTTCGTGCGCACTCCCGTAGGAGTCGGTTACGGAGATTTTCCGTCCGATCAGCCGGTTCGCACTGCGCCATTCGGCAAGCAGGGCGTCCGCACTGTTTAAATAAGTAATATAATATCGAAATACTGTTTCTGCCAGTCGTTTTGTCAGGATTTCTAAATTAAATTCCCGTTTTTCTTCCGCCAGCAGGGAGGTGGCGGGCTGATCGACCGAAAGGAGCTCTTCCGGCGGCAGGTTGACGTTGATGCCGATTCCGGCGACGGCGCCGGTGATTCTGCCGGCTTCGATCCGGGCGCTTTCGCAGAGCAGGCCGGCGAGTTTGCGCTCACGCACGTAGAGGTCGTTCGGCCACTTCAAAAAGGCGTCCACGCCCGGCGCGGCCTCCCGCAGACAGGCGAGGGCGCCGACACCGACCAGGCAGCCGCCGTGGAAGCCGTCGGCAAGGTGTTTGAAAAGAAAGGTGGCGTAGATGTTTTGTCCGGCGGGCGAGAGCCACGCGCGCCCGCGGCGCCCGCGCCCCGCCGTCTGACAGCGGGCGGCGACCATCGTGCCGTCCGGCAGCTGGTCGAAATGATTGCGCGCGTAGGTGTTGGTGGAATCCACCACATCGAGCAGAACCGGTTCGGGAACGGGAATGGTATGTTTCATCATGATACAGAAAAGGCCGCCGGCGGCGGCCCGGAATGTTGGTGGAAAAAGCCGGTCAGATGCGGTTGTCGCCGGCGACTTCCTTGTTTTCGAACACCGCAACCGCCCACATGGCGGCGATGACGACGTAAATGGTGACATAGACTGCGCAGCCGGCCACGTAGGAGAGCGGAATCGGCCGGTTGACCGCCACCGCGTCGGCGAGCCAGAAGTACTGCCAGTTGGGAATCACCGCGTAGAGAAATCCGAACAGAAGGTCGAGTGCGTCCGAACCGGTTTCCCGCTGGAAAAGGAAGCTGGAAACCAGTCCGAGGAAGAAGATCACCGTGCAGACGCAGAGGTTCGCCACGATGTCGAGCCGGGTGGCGAACACCACCGCCAGCGTCGCCATGGCGATCGTCGCGAAGTTGATGAGCACCAGCGCGCAGCCGAGGTCGGAGAGCGAGATCGTCGGCTCCGGCTTGGCGAGGAGGCAGTAGACCGCAAAGCAGGGAATCAGCAGGGTCAGCACGTACGAGGTGATCTCCGGGAAGGAGCTGCCGCGGAAGAAGTTGGCCAGCATCCCCGCCAGGCAGGCGACCGCCAGCAGCCCGAGGTAGAGGTAGTACACCCCCATGTCCATGCGGAACTGGTCGGTGGCGACGTAGACCGCGATGATTCCGGCGAAGTTGCAGACCGCGGTGAAGAGCGTCACGGCGACGAGAATCCCGGCGATCTTGCCGAGGATGAAGTTCCAGCGGTAGACCGGCTTGGAAAGCAGCAGCAGCACGGTGCCGTTGCGCATCTCCCGCGCGACGGTGTGGCTGGCGCAGAGCACGCCGGCGACCAGCCCGAAGATGAGACCGGTCGCCATGGAGCTGTCCACCACCAGCTTGAGCTGTTCGGAGAAGACGAAAAGCGCGGCCGACGGGTAGTGCCCGATCAGCACCAGCGCACAGAAGAGCATCAGAAAGAACACCGGCTCCCGGACCGATTCCCGGAAGGTGTTCGCGGCGATTTTAAAGAAGTTGAACATCGGCCGGCCTCTCGCTCTGTGCGGGGGTCACTCCGCCGCCGGGAGCGCGGTTTCCTGAACGACCGGCGTCTCTTCCGCCGCGGCGGGAGCCTCTTCGACCGCCTTCTCCTCCATCGGGGCCTCGGCCGGCTGGACCGGTTTCGGTGCGGGGCGGCTCACCGGGCGGTAGATCCGGCTGTCGTTGAGCATCACTTCACGCAGGCGCTTGTAGTTGTCGGCGAGGTTGCTGAGGTTGAGCAGATCGGTCAGCTCCTCCGCGTTGCGCTGCCAGTCCACGCAGTCGATGGTGACCACCGGAATCGCATGGTCGAGCATCTGCAGATATTTGGGCTGGATGTAGGCGGCGTTGCCGAGCACGACGATGCGGCGCGGATTGATGAAGCGGATGAACGAGTTGAACTGTTTCTCCGGAATTTCCAGCGAGGCGGAGCCCTTCGATTTCGGCGGGCAGAAGAAGATGCGGCTGTCACCGGACTCCCGGGTGGGCAGCAGAATGTAGGGCTGGCGGCTCTCGTTCTGAATCAGCTCCGCCAGCAGCCGGGGACTCTTGTAGTTGCCGGTCAGAACCAGCGTCACGATCCGGTCGCGCGGCCCGTTGACGGCCCAGGGGGCGGCGGCCGCTCCGAGGGAGAGCGCGACGATCGACAGCATGAGAGCGGTTTTCACCAGATTGAAACGTACCATTTTGCACCTCACGATTAATGCGGATTACTCGACAGCATGCCGTGTAAAGACAAACTCCTTTTCTTAAAATATAACCTGATTCCATCGACAAGCAAATATTTTTTGTCGCAGAGTTTGAAAATATTCGATTATTTTACTTGAAGAATTGGAAAAATACGGCATTTTAAAGAGGACGGCGCAGCTGTGTCGCCGCCTGAACGATGTATTCGACCGATATGATGACGGAAACTATGCGGATCAGACCTTTTTTAAAACGCTCTCTCCCGGGGGCGGCGCGTGTCGCCGTGCTGATGAGCGGAAGCGGAACCAATGCGGAAGCACTGTTCCGGTTTTGCCGGGAACGCTCCGGCCTCGCATTCGAACCGGTGGTGATTGTCACGGATGCGCCGGAGACGAGCCGGGCGGCGGCTCTCGGGCGGGAGTTCGGCGTGCCGGTTGCGGCGCTCGACATCAAAGCCTTCTACCGGGCGCGCGGCGAAGAAGCCATTGCGCTCACCACCCCACGCCGGCGGGAGATCCGCGAGGAGTGGACCGATGAACTGCGCCGGCTTATGGCGCCGTACCGGGTGGATTTCGCCGTGCTGGCCGGGTTTGTGCCGCTCACCAATCTCACCGATGATCTGCCCTGCCTCAACGTGCACCCGGGAGATCTCACGATTGAACGGGACGGGCGGAGGTTGCTGGCCGGCCTCCATTTCCGGCCGGTGGAGCAGGCGATTCTCGCCGGATTTCCCACGCTCCGCAGCAGTGTGATCCTTGCGCAGCCCTACCGGGGGAGCGGGGCGGCGGAGATGGATTCCGGGCCGGTGCTCGGCGTTTCCCGCCCGATGGCGGTCGATCTGGAGGGGCACCCGCTGGAGGAGCTTGCCCGGATTTGTGCCGCCCGGCAGCACGGACCTTTCCACGACGAACTGCGCCGGATTGCCGTCGCCAATCTCGAGTGGCTGAAGGTGGCGGGCGACCACGTTGTCCTGCCGCGGGTGACCGCGGATTTCGCAGCCGGGCGGTTCGGCGTCGATGAGGAGGGGCGGCTCTGTTTCCTCCGTGACGGGAAGTGGCTGGTTGTCCGCACGGTGGAGTACTCCGTCGACCGGTCGGAGCCGGTCCTGCCATGAGGGGGCGCCGCCGTTTCCGGATCGGCCGGGCGAAGGCGATCCTCTTCGGCGCGGTCATTCTGCTCGCCACCGCCGGGGTGGTGCGCTCCTGCTGGGATTCGGTTCACTCTCCCCGCGCCGGGGTGCGGCGGATGCTGCGGCGGATTCCGGGGGTGGAGTTCGGCAGAATCCGCGCGGACAACGGGAACGGCGTCGCAATTGCCGATCTCGCGTGGAGTGAGAATGGAATAACGCTGTTTTCCGCCGAAGAGGTCCGCCTGACGCTGGTTCCGGAGCGGGAGGGCGAACTGCGCTCGATTCTCTGCGGCGGTGTCGTCCTGCGGCAGCTGCCCGTGTTGCTGAAAAGTTTGCAGACGGACGGCCTCCCCGGCCGGATTGCGGCGGAGGAGATCGCGCTTGCCGGCGTCTGGATCGGCGAAAACGGCAGGAAATATCCATTCACTCTGCAGAGCATCCGCGAAGAAAAGGATGGGGCGCGGAGCGTGAAGATCGTTCTGCCCGAGACCGGATTTCAGGTCACGGGGGAATTCCGCGTGGCGGAGGGCTCCTGGCAGCTTCGTTTCTCCGGGCACCTCGATGCGGCGATGCTGGCGGCGGCCGGCGTGCCGATGCCGAAGGAGGTGAGAGTGCCCGGTCGTTTCACGGTCAGCGGCTCGCTCCGGCTCGGTCCGGAACATCTCCGTTTCACGGAGCCGCTCACGGCGGACGGGCTCTTCCCGGAGCCGGCGATGATCGAAGGCGGTTTCTGGCGCCTCACGCCCGGCGGCCGCTATTCGTTCCGCTGGGAAGGCCCCGGCAAGCACTGGAGCATCACCCTGCCGGAGGCGGAGCTTCAGCTGCCTTTCGTGGCGCCGCTCGGCGCGCTGACGGTCTCCGGCGACGGCGGCAGGGAGCTCCGGTTTTCGCTCTCCACGGCAACTCCGGCGGGGAAGCAGTCGGGGAATCTGCGGCTGGACGGCCGGATAGATCGTCAGAACGGCGCCTGGGAGCTGCGTCAGTCCGGCAGTTCCGACCGGGTGATGAACTGGCAGTGGGAGACGCCGCTGGGGCTGGTGAGCTGTCTCTGGCGCAATCCGAAGCTTTCCGGCGCGGGCGTGGGGGCGCGGGGCGAGATCGACTACGCGTTCGGGTTTGACCAGTTCCGTTTCCGGCCGGTTGCGGAGCAGACCTCCTTTTCCGCGCTTCCCGGCACGATTTCCGGCAGCTGGAACTTTGACTTCACCGCTCCGGCGGTCTCCTCCTTCACCCTGACCGGGAAGCTGGACACCGCCAAGCTGGAGTGGCCGGAGCCGCGCAGTGCCTGGGGGGCCGCGCGGGCCCGGATCGGATTCGCCCTCTCCCGGCTCCCCGGCGAACCGGCCTGGAAACTCGATCTGGAGCCGGAAGCGGCCGGCGTCAACGTCTTCGGCGCCGAACTGCCGAAACTGAAGCTGGAAAATCTCGCCGGGCGCTTTTCCACCTCGCTGGCGGCGGGGCGTCCCGACCGCCGCCCGGGGGAGATCGCCGGCGGCATTCAGATCGGCCGGGTTGCCGTCGTGGATTCCGCGTTCGGCAGCGGTTCGCTCGAGGAGTTCCGGCTGACCGGAGTGGTCGAACTGGATGACGAGGGCCGGGTCGCCTCCCATCGCCTCTCGGCCGGCTGCGGCCGGGGCACACTGCGCAACGGACGGGCGGAGCTCTCCGCCGCCGGTGCGGAACTGGACTGTGATTTCAGCCGCCGGCAGATCACGCCCGGCGACAATCTGATTTCGAACGTGGCGCTGGAAAAACCGGTTCTGAATCTTTTCGGTTCGACCTGGAGCGCCCCGCGCGGTGAATTCCGGGTGTCGGGGGAGATCCGCGGCACGGAGCTGCTCCCCTCCGGCTGGAACGCACACTTCCAACTGCCGGGCGGAACGATGAAGACGGGGAATTTTACCGGCACCTTCCGCGGTTTTTCGGGCGATGCCCGCTGGCTGGCGGGGGAGCCGGTCGCGCTGGCGATGTCGCTCTCCGGAGTCGCCGGCTCCTGGAGCGAGGCGGCCGGGCGGCCCGGCTGGTCGCTGGAGGCCCCGGTTGTCGCGTTGTCTCTCGCCCGGAAGGAGGGGAATTTTTCCGGCGAAGCGTCGCTGAAGGACGGCAGTTTGACGGTGCAGCTCGGCGAAGGGGTTCCGCTGGCGGTGAAACGGCTTTCCGCCACTGTTCCGATCCATTTCCCGCAGAGCGGGGAGGGGCCGTCGGGGAGATTTTCCGCGGAAGGGATCCAAATGCCCGGGGAGTGGATTCATGCCGCCGGCGGCGTGCTGCGCCTTGGCGGAAGCGGCCTCACGTTTCAGGGGCGCGCCTCTTCGCCCTATCTGGAGGGGGAGCCGCTCGAATTTCAGGGCGGAATCGGTGCTGGAACCCCCTTTGCCGGTTCCTTCCGGCTGAAACCGACGCCGTTGATCCGCCCGCTGCAGTTCGATGCTCCCTCCGCATTCCAGGGGGAATGCCGTTATACCGGGAAACTTGCCGCATCCGGCTCCTTCGGCGGCCGCGGGGGCTGGCAACTGGCATTTCAGCCCTCCGAGGGTCGCCTGACGGCCGGCGGTTTCGCCTGGGAAGGGCTCGAGGGAACGCTCCGGCTCGGGGAATTCGAAACCCGGCGGCAAAACTCCGGCGGCGAGTTTTCGTTCCGCCGGATGAGCGGGCATGGGGTGACGATGCACCAGGGGCGGCTGCGGTTCCGTCTGCCGCAGTCGGGAGAGTTCAATCTCATCGGCGCCGGCGGCGTGCTCTGGGGAGGGCGTGCCCGGCTGGAGGGACCGGTTCTGCTCGCGCCGGGCATGGGGGCCGTCGAGACGGGCGTGCGCCTGCGCGGCGTGCGGATCAGTCAGCTGATGGAGGCGCTCAAGCTGCCCGCGGCACCGATCAGCGGCGTCGCTTCGGGGCGCGCGGTCTGGCGGATTTTGCCCGGGGCGGCGCCGGAACTGGTTTCCGCGGACTTCTCCTCCGACCGGGTGGATCATCTGCGGCTCGGCGCCCTGGAGCCGTTCCTGTTGAATCAGGCCGGGGATTCGCCGCGAACCCGCCGGATCATCGAAATTCTGCGGGACTTCAACTGCCGCAACTTGCAGTTGAAGATCGATCGCGAAGAGTCGGGAAAAGGCACGCTTGAACTGGTGGTCACCGGTCGCCCGACCCGGCCGATCGCGGTGACGGACCATGCGATTCAGCGCTATGTGGACGCGATCGACCCGGCTTCGCTCGGCCTGGATTCGGATATGACCGTCTCCATCACCTACCGGCTCCCGGAGCAGGAGGGAAACTAGATGGGATTCGAAGCGTTCTCCCGCCGAATCCTCAACCGTTTTCTCGACGGCCCGCCGTCATTTCAGCCGTTCCTGCTGCGTCCCGGCGCCCGCTACCGCTCCAGCACTCTGGCGCTCGCCGCCTGGAGCTGGGCGATTCTCCGCAGCGTGCTTTCTCCGGTCGCGCTCTGGCTGCTGCCGGTCATGGCACTGGCGGTCCTGTACGCTTCGGTGGCGATGGAAGCGCCGATGCGCGTGGTGATTCCGCTGTTTCTGGCGATTTTTCTGGTGGAAACGGCGGCGGGAATGATCTTCCGCCCGCGGCTGGAAATCAATCGCACTCTGCCGGAACGGGTCCGGGCCGGCTCCTTGTTCCGAACCGTTTTCCGGGTGAGAAACCGGCGGCGGCTCCCGGCGTACGACCTGACGCTGGACCCCTTCGACTACGCGTTCGGGCTGAAACATGAGGCGGCCGCCACGGTGGAGGTCCTGCCGGGGCGGAGCTCCTGCACGGCATCCGGCCGGGTGCGGGCGGTCCGGCGGGGCCGGTACCGGATTCCCGCCGCCCGGGCGGAGTCCGGTTTCCCGTTCCATCTGATCAAGTGGAGCTGCCGCAGCCGGGGCGGGGCGATGCTGTCGGTGTATCCGGCCTTCACGCCGCTGCGCTGTTTTGCCATGCCGGTGGGGAAACGCTGTCAGGCTTCCGGCTCGATGAGCTACTCCCGGGTCGGGGAGTCCGCCGATCTCATCGGCGTGCGGGACTACCGCGACGGTGACGACATCCGGCACATCGACTGGCCCGGCAGCGCACGAACCGGCAGTTTCGTGGTCAAGGAGTTCGAGGAGAACGAACTCAAACGGGTCGCGCTGATCGTCGATACATTTGTGCCGCCGCCGCCGTTTTGGTCGCTGCGGTTCCGCCGCCGTCAGCCGGACGAACGGCTGGAGGCGGCACTTCAGCTTGCTGCGGCGCTGGCCGACTACTTCTCCCGCGGTGAGGCGGTGGTGGAACTCTTTGCCGCCGGACCGACGCTCTACCGGCTTGAAACCGGCCGGAACGCCGCCTCCTTCGAATCGGTCTGCGACATTCTCGCCGGCATCGAACCTTCGCCGAAACCGGCGCTCAACCAGCTGGAACCGGAGCTCTTCCGCGACGTCGCCCGGATCGGCGGCGCCGTGGTCCTGCTGCTCGGATTCGACGCGGACCGCCGCCGTTTCATCGAACAGCTCCACGGCCACGGGGTTTCGACCCGGATTCTCCTGATCGGCGACTCCTTCGAGGGGGAGCTGCCGGAGGGATGCTCCACGGTGTCGCCCCGTGCGGTTCAGAACGGGGAGGTGGTGTCGCTGTGAACCAGATGGAACAACACTCCCGCTGGATGGTTTTCGCCTCCGCCGCAATTCTGCTGCCGGCGCTCCTCTTCTTCGCGGTGGCGGCGGATCTGCCGCACGTGCCGGTTCTCACGCTTCTTTTGCTGGCGCTGGCCGGCGTCTCCCGCAACGGCTGGCGCGTCACCGACCGGACGGTCACCTATTCGATCATCGTCGCGCTGATCCTGACCGCATTCGGCAACTATCTGGTGCCGATCCGGATGGAGCGGTTCGGGTTCATGGCCTATTTTCTGCGCCCCGGCATCGTCGTGCCCTTCCTCTTCTACGCGGCGGCGCTGTCGGTCGGTTTCCGCCGGAAGGGACACTGCGTCGGCATCGCAGCGGCGGCGGCTCTGATGGCCTTTCTGGTCGGCGGCGACCTCCGCCGCAACGGTCCGGAGGCGGACCGGCTGGCACTGGACCTGCTGCTGACGCACCATTTCCGGCTCTTTTACGGGATCACCTTCGGCTGTTCCGCGGTCGCGGCTCTGCTGGCATCGCGGGCGGGGCGCGGACGGCCGCGCGGGAAACACCTCTTCTTCCTCGCCGTTTCGCTGGTCCTGACCGCCGGAATCTTCTTCGGCTTCCTCTTGCTCTACCGGCAGTACGAACGATCCATCCGGTCCTGGGAAAACGCGCTGTTGCGGATGGGAATCCGCCAGCTCTACCGGAACCGGCCGACGCGCCATCCGCATCAGCTCGGCGGCACGCCCGAACTCTACCGCCCGTTCCCGCCGGAACAGCGCAAGGCGGCCGCCGAAGTGGCGCTCCGGGCGATTGCCCCGGGGCCGCCCGGCTATTTGCGGCTCAATGCCTTCTCCCGCTACGACCGCGGCACCTGGCACGACAGCGGGGACCGCGGGAGAGTCGCGCTCGAACCGGTCGCCATGGAGAACTGGATGGCGGCAGACGAATTCTACGCGGTGACTTCCGAAAAACGGGAGGGGGAGAGAATCCGCATCTTCCCGGCCGCGCCGCTGGTTGACTCCCGGCTCGCCGCGCCCGGAAATGTCACCGGCGTGGAAGTGATCGCCAATCAGGTGAGCCGTGGTGCAGATGGTCAGCTCGGCAGCGAAGGGATGATCCGCGACGGCGGTTATACGTTGCTGGTGCCCCGGATTGTCCCGCGCGCCGCCTGGCAGGAACCGACGCCGCCCGGAGAGGAATACCGGGAAATCCCCCGGCGGCTCCGCCGGGTGCTGCGCGCCGTCTCGCAGGAGATCGGGCTGGCCGATGCGAAGAGCGACGCGGAACGGTTTGAACGGGCCGTCGGCTTCTTCCGGAAGAACTTCCGGTATTCCCTCGAGTGGCCCGGTTCTCCGTACCGCACCGATCCGGTTGCCTACTTCCTCCGGAGCCACCGGGAGGGACATTGCGAACTCTTCGCCGGCGCTCTGGCGCTGCTGCTGCGGGAATGCGGAATCCCCACCCGTTATGTCAGCGGGCTGGTCTGCTTCGAGGAGCATCCGTCGAAACGCTACTACATCGCCCGGATCGGCAACGCCCACGCCTGGACGGAGGCCTACGACCGCGACCGCGGCGTCTGGGTCCTGCTGGACGCCACGCCGGCCGGAACGGTCGATCCGCCGCCGCCGTCGGACGACTGGCTCGGTTCTCTTGCGCGCAATGCCGACCTTTTCGCCTTCAGCTGGAGCAAACTGCTCGCCGATCTGCGCTGCGGCAGGATCGCGGCGGCGATTGTCGACGCCGCGGAAGCGTTCGGCGGCGGTGTGGTGTTCCTCTTCCTGCATCCGGTCATCGGGCCGGTGCTGGTCCTGCTGATCGCCGTCCTCCTCTACCGCTGGCACAAGCGGCGCAGACGGAACACCCGGCTCGCTCCGGAGCGCCGCCGGCTTCAGGCGGAATTTCTGCGCCGCTGCCGCACATTGCAGAAGCGCGGCCTGCTCAGCCCCGGCGCGGAACCAACCGCTCAGGAGCTGCTGCAACAGCTGGAGCACGACACCCGGCTCGCCCCGGAGGAGCGGGAGGAACTCCGCCGGTTCCTCCGGAACTACCTGATCGCCCGCTACCGCCCCTGACCCGGCGGAGCGACCGCCGGAAACGGGAGGTTGGACCGGGGAAAAGCCCTGCCGGAACGAGCGGAAAATATGAGCTTTTCCCGCGGGTGGAATTTCTGAAAGTTCGGATTTTTTTCCCTGCGGCAGTTGCAATATACTGATTGCCGTGATATTATAGAACCATCGTCGGCCTTGCAAAAACTGTAACAGGGAAGGAGAAGGTATGAAATTTTCTCATTTGGCGGTGGCGGCGGCGCTCCTCGGCTGCGTCGGTCTGAAGGCGGAGGTTCCGGAGCTTGTGGAACTGGTTCCCGAAGCGAAAGGGTATGAGCTGATCGCGAAGTTCAACCCGCTCCGCTGGAGAGCTGACAAGTATCAGGTTGACCGCACCAAGGAGCTCTCCGGAGCGCTCAAGCGGATCGGTTATCTGGTCAAGCTTACCGCGAAGGACGGGAAGACGAGCTGGGTTTTCACGTCGATGGATGCTTTCACGCAGGATCCGGCGCTCGCCGGAGTGCCCTCTCCTGATTCCAAGGTGTTTCAGCAATATGTCGACAACCTCGAAGTGGCCGGCAACGTGGAAGGTCTCAAGACCGGCAAGTTCGAGAAGGGCAATGTCGAGATCTGGGGGCTGAACTACGGCGGCGGCAATGCGAAGAAGATTCCTGGCGCCACTGGGAAGTTCGATTTTGGCGATTCCGTGGGGAACAAGGGCGGCTACGGCTCGCTGCAGGTGCACAACTACCTGCAGAAGCAGACGGTTTTTGCATTCAACAATTTCAATGCCAGCGGCAACTGCGACCTCGGCATCGGCAACAACCCCGATGCCAAGGGCCATCCTGACTGGACCTTCTCGAAGGCCGGTACGAAGTACAAGTCGGCTGAGATCTACGTGGTCGGGCTGTTCGACAAGTCCGCGGCGAAATAAGACGGAGCGGTTGCTCTGATCGGAGGCCCGTGGAACAACAGGTTTGCCGCCCGGGAACGGCGCGGCGAAGAACTCTGCCGGCGACTGTCACGTGTTCCGCGGGGCTTCCGGATGGATTCCCCCTGCCGGAGCGAGGCCGGTTTTTTCTTCTGCGGAAGGCGCTCCTCGTCCGGGAGGGGGCTGGTGTGCCGGGAAAACAGTTTTTTTTCCTGTCGAAGGTTGCACCATATCGGTGGTCGTGATATTGTAGATGTATGATCGGTTTCGAACATTCAACCGATGGAAAGGAGAAGGTATGAAAATTTCTCATTGGGCAGCGGCGGTGGCGCTTCTCGGCGGCGTCGGTCTGCAGGCGGAGGTCCCGGAACTTCTGGAACTGGTGCCGGAGGCGAAGGGGTATGAGCTGATCGCGAAGTTCAATCCGCTTCGCTGGAGAGCCGACGGGTATCAGGTGGATCGTTCGGAGGTGCTTTCCGGAGATCTCAAGCGGATCGGCTATCTGGTCAAACTTACCGCGAAGGACGGGAAGACGAGCTGGGCCTTTACGGCGATGGACGCCTTCACCCAGGAGCCGGCGCTCGCCGGAGTTCCCTCTCCCGAGTCCAAAGTGTTTCAGCAGTATGTCAACAACCTCGAAGTGGCCGGCAACGTGGAAGGTCTCAAGACCGGCAAGTTCGAGAAGGGAAATATCGAGATCTGGGGGCTGAACTACGGCGGCGGCAACGCGAAGAAGATCCCCGGCGCCACCGGGAAGTTCGATTTCGGGGATTCGGCAGGCAACAACGGCAACTACGGCTCGTTTCAGGTTCACAACTACCTCGAGAAACAGACGGTTTTTGCCTTCAACTGCTTTAATGCCAACAGCAATTGTGATCTTGGCATCGGCAATAATCCTGACGCCAAGGGCCACCCCGACTGGACCTTTTCAAAATCGGGTTCCAAATACAAGTCGGCCGAGATCTATGTGGTCGGCAAGTTCGACAATCTCTCCGTCAAGAAGGTGGTGACGCTCGATCCGCAGAAGACCTCCCTCGTCGGCAGCTGCGGCGACAAGATGCTCTTCGCTCCCGGCGAGGAGATGACCTTCACGCTCAACGTCGATTTCCAGGGCCAGAAGCCGACGTCGGACTATTTCGTCAACTGGAGCCGCACCGGCGATGACGGCAAAAAGGCGAGCGGCAAGGCGAAGGTGGTCGAAGGGCAGCCGATCGTGATCAAGACCAGCCTTGACCGCCCCGGATTTGTCCGCATTTACGCGACGCTGGTCGATCGCAACGGCCGGAATGTGATGAAGCGGGATCCGAAGCGCGGCAACAGTTCGCCGGTCTTCTTCGACGGCGGCGCCGGTGTTGAAATCGACAAGCTGCAGGGGGTGCCGGAGCCGGAGGATTTCGATGCGTTCTGGGCGAAGCAGAAGGCGAAGCTCGACGCGGTCCCGGTGAAGGCGGAGATGAAGAAGGTCAGAACCGGCAAGCGGGCGGATGTCTACGCGGTCAAGGTCGACTGCGCCGGACCGCGTCCGGTGACCGGCTATCTCACCATTCCGATCAATGCCAAAGAGAAGTCGCTCCCGGCGATCGTCAACTATCAGGGCTACGGCACCTCGGTGCAGCGCGCCCCCGGCGACGGTGCGGGCAATGCGATCGTCTTTACGATCAACGCCCATGGCTACGATCTCGATCAGGATGCCGCCTACTACAAGAAATTCTTCGAAGGAATCCGTTCCAACGGCAAGGGCTACGCGTTTGACAAGAAGCAGAACTCCGATCCTGAGACCGCCTACTTCAACGGTATGGCGCTGCGGGTGATGCGTTCGCTTCAGTTCGTCAAGACCCTGCCGCAGTGGGATGGAAAGAACCTCCGCGCCAACGGCGGCAGCCAGGGCGGCCTTCAGACCGTCTGGGCGGCGGCGCTCGATCCGGATGTGACCAATGCCACTCCGTCGATCCCGTGGTGCTGCGACCTGGGCGGCATCACGAAGGGGCGTCTGGCGGCCGGCTGGCGGCTGGAGTACACTCGCGCGCTGGATTACTTCGACCCGATCAACCACGCCAAACGGATCAAGTGCCCGGTGACCATCACCCGGGCCGGTCTGGGCGACTACACCTGCCCGCCCTCCGGTGTGGCGATTCTCTACAACAACATCAAATCGCCCAAGAAGATCATCTACTACCAGGGTTCGACCCACGGCTATGTGCCGCCGAAGCCGCAGAAGTTCGTGCAGGAACAGAAGTGATGCTCTTCTTCTCCTCCCGCTGATATCCGGCGGGAGGGGGTGTCGCGGGCCGGGGTTCTCCCCGGCCCTGCTTTTATGGGGGCGGAACAGGTCTCATCTGACAGGAAAGACGAGTATGCTGAAAAAATATCTGCTGGGAACTCTGTTGAATTTCTTTCATCCCGGGGTCTCGCTGCTGACCATGATTGATACGGAATCCGTCGTCAGCCGGAAAGGGCGGGTGTACCCGATGGCCAAACTGTTTCGGTCGCGGGTGGGTGATTACTCCTACATCTGCCCGGGGACGCAGCTCACGTGCGCGGAGGTGGGGAAATTCTGTTCTGTGGCGACCGGATGTCTGATCGGGCTGGCCGCTCATCATCTGCGGGGATTGTCCACGTCGCCCGTGTTCACGGAGCGGGACAATCCCACCGGGTTTCGCTGGACGGAAGCGCATGAGGAGGATGTCCTGCGCCCGGTTTCCATCGGCAACGATGTGTGGATCGGCGCCCGGGTGATCGTTCTCGGCGGGGTCACGATCGGAAACGGTGCGGTAATCGGTGCCGGCAGCGTGGTGACCCGCGATGTGCCGCCCTACGCGGTGGTGGCGGGGACTCCCGCCCGGCTGATCCGTTATCGGTTCGAGGAGCCGGTCATCCGCCGTCTGGAGGAGCTTCGCTGGTGGGACAAGCCGGAAGAAGAGCTCAAACGGGCGCTTCCGTTGTTTCAACAGACATCATTTTCCGACCGGGAGCTGGAGAAATTCTTCTGAAAACCGGAAAGGGAAAGGGAGCTTCCCCGCCGGCAGACCATGGACCCCCGGGGGGCTCTCGGCGTTGTTTTCGGAGGCTCAGAGCATCTCCCGCTCCCGTTTCCGGATCAGCTGCCGCAGGACAACGATCGTCGCCAGGCTGAAGATCAGGTAGGAACCGGCCGTTGCACAGGCTGCGCCGATGTAATCGTAGAGTGAAATCAGACACCAGTTTAAAATCACGTTGCAGATGCTGGTAAACAGGGTGATGAGCGCCATCCGGCCGGCGCCCCCCATAGTCAGCACGATCTGCATGAGGAAGCTGCCGAGCGTATAGAAGATCAACCCGCTGCAGAGAATGGAAACCGCCGGAGCGGCCGCCAGGTATTGTGCGGAGAACAGGATGCGGATCAGCCAGGGCGAGAGCAGGTGGAAAAACAGAAACGTCACAGGAAATGCAACTGCCGCGACGCCGATGGCCCAGAGGCTGATCTGCTTCAATTGAAGATAGCGCTTTTCCCGGCTCATCTGAACGGCCACCGGCAGAATGATGAGAGGAAAAACCATCGCCGCCTGGACGATCTGCATGATCGGCAGTGCGACGTTGTAAAGGGCGGAACTGGTCACCCCTTTGATGGCGGTCAGCATGACCGTATCCATGTAGTATATCATATTCAGCAGAGTGGTGGAAACCGCGATGAAGCCGCTCAACTGGAAAAGTCGCGTCCATACCGCGCGGTCCGGATGCCAGCTCAGACGGATTTTTTCCCGGAAGAACGCGATGGCGCCGGCGATGAAGACGATCAGTATGGCGACCGAAAAAAACACCGCGGCGGCAGCCGGCAGTTGGCCGCTCCGCGAGAACAGCGCGATGCCGCTCAACAGAAGCAGAGCCTTCGTGACCTGAAGAAAATTGTAGGAGACAAAATCCTTCAATCCGGAAAAGAGGGGATAGAATGTGCATTCCAGGATCTGGAAGAACAGCATTCCGGCCAGCAGGTAGTAGAACAGTCCATTGCCGGTTCGCAGGTAATCCTTCAGAATCCACCGGCTGCAACTGAGCAGAAGAATCAGCACCACCGTTGCGAGAATGAGTTTCAGGGATAACAGGGAACTGAAACAGCTCGATATTTTCCGCGTTTTCTGACTGCCGGTGTTGTTTTCCGCAATCAGGAGCGCACCTGTCTGCGAGAGGCCGAGCTCCGCAAAACCGCCCACCATGAGGAGAAAGGCGACGGCACTGTAAAAGGTGCCGTAATCCGCCTCGCTCATGTTCATGAAAAGGGTCCGGCGGATGAAATAGTTGAGAACACCGGTGATTCCCACTCCGACAATGGAGATCAGACTGCCGGAGAAGAAGGTTTTGAGATGTGAGTTGTTCCCTTTCATGAGAGCAGTTTGTAGGCGGTGACGATTTTCCAGGCGTTGAACGCGTGGATGGCGCCGTGAATGCGGTTGCCGTACTGCCGGGCGATCGCCAGCTCCTCCGCAAACTGTTTCTCGAAGAAGTTTTCGCTGATCGAACCGGCGTGGCGGCGGAATGCCGCCAGATCGGCGTGCAGATGGATCGCCGGCCCCTTCTGCGCCATTTTCAGCCACAACTCGTAGTCCCACGCCGCCTTGTAGATGGAGTTCAGACCGCCCAGTTCCCGCCACAGCGACATGCGCCAGAAGGTCGCCGGCTGATTGATGAAGTTTTCGCAGAGCAGCATGTTGTGACTGTAGCGGAAGCCGATCAGCTCCTTGTACAACGTGATCGGCCGGCGGATCTCCCGCCCGTTTTCATCGATGATCGGGCAGTTCCCGTAGAGCCAGCCGGTTCCCGGATGCTCTTGAAAACAGCGTGCAACCTTCGCCAGCGTTCCCGGCAGATAGATGTCGTCGGCGTTGAGCCAGGCGCCGATGTCGCCCGAAGCGAGATCCATGCCGTAGTTGATGGCGTGAAACGGACCGCCGTCTTTGCGGGAAATGACGGTGCACTCCGGATATTCCGCCAGAATCTCCAGCGTTCCGTCGGTGGACTGACCATCGCAGACGATGTACTCGAGTTCAAACTCCCCCTGTTGATTCAGAACGCTTTCCACTGTCTGGCGGATGAAGCGTTTCCCGTTGCGAACCGGGGTGACGATGGAAATTTTCACGGCTTTTCCTTTCGTTCCATTTTTTCCCGGAGCAGTGCGATCTCCTGAGTGAGCCGGGTGATTTTCTCATTGTGAAGCGAGATCACGATGGAGTACTGAAACAGCAGCAGGCAGATTCCCACGCACAGCAGCAGAAAGAGCGTGGCGGGCGGGTAGACAATCCCGAGAAGATCGGAGAAGAAGCGGAGCAGATCCATGCGGATGGAGACCACAATCATGCCGATGGTGATGACGATCCAGAGCAGGGAATATGCTTCGCGCAGTTTCTGTTTCCGCACCGCATCGAGAACGATCAGCAGAAAGATCAGACTTCCCGCCAGCGAGACCCATTGAATTTGTGTCATTTCTGCTCCTTTCGGCGGATTCGCGGACGGATTGCCGCCATCAGAACCGCGAAGATTACTTTGCACATGTAGTAGACGGCCCGGCGTTTGCCGATGGAGGAACGCCCTCCCTGGCGGGCCAGCATTTCCACGGAAACCTCCCGGATTCGATACCCGTTGCGCGCCATGAGGATCACCTCCTCCGGTTCAGGGTAATCGAACGAGGGGTAGTACTGTGCGGCAAATTTCAGAGCCTGGCGGTTGTAGGCACGGAATCCCGAGGTGTTGTCCGTTATCCGCTGCCCGATCAGCAGCGAGTTGAGCAATTCAAAGATCAAGATGCCGATCCGGCGGGAAAAGGTGGAGTGGTACCCCCGGTTCCCCTCCAGAAACCGGGCTCCGATCGTCAGGTCGGCCTCGCCCGTTTCCAGAGGCTTCAGCAGAGCTTCGATACCGGATGCCGGGTGTTGACCGTCCCCGTCGAACTTCACCGCGTATTCAAATCCATTCTGTTCGGCGTAGCGCAGACCGGTCTGAACCGCTCCTCCGATGCCGAGGTTGAATGGCAGTGCAAGCAGAATGCACCGTTCTCCGAGCCGTTTCCGGATGATCTCCCGACTGCGGTCGGTGGAGGCGTCGTCCACCACGGCGAGCGTGGCGCCGGGCAGACGCTGTTCCAGTTCCGCGAGAACGTTGTCGATGCAGGCTTCCTCATTGTGGCATGGAATGACGATACAGAGCCGGTCAAATCGCATCATCGTGTGTTTCTCCGTACTGGGATGAAGATGGATACGCGGTTCTGAAAAGGATGGGATACCTCCTCGAGATCGGAACGGCGGCGGAACTCTTCGGCCAGATCGCGGTATTTGGCCCGCAGCATGATGAAATCGCATCCGGAGAGCGTCGCGGGAGATTCCTCCGGCGACGAGTAGTCGAACCGGCGCACTCCGTTCAAATAGTAGAGCAGTTCCGGCGTTTCATAGGTGTGAATCACCGGCCGGCGCCGGTCGTGCTCCGGAAAAAGCCGCGGATAACCGGCTTTGATCCAGCCGGCCAGTTCGTGCAGCTCATGTCGGCGGAACAGAATGTCGAGCCCGTTGGAGATCTGCAACAGGAAGATCACCACCAGCGCCGCAAGTACCAATTCGCGAAGCCGGACTTTTTCCGCCAGACGCAACAGTTCGCAGAGCGCGGTCAGCGTGAACACCATCAGCAGCGGCACGGCGAATGAGTAATACCGGTAGGCGGAGACGATGCCGTAGAAGACGGCCAGCCAGCAGACGAAAATCAGTGCGAACACGGTGTATTCCATGTGCCATTGTCTGCGGTGGATCACCAGGATCAGACCGGCCAGCGCGAAGAGAAAGTAGAGCTCGTAAGCTCCCCGCGACAGCCCCCTGAAGCTGGAAACGAGCCGTTTCAGCGTCGCCTCGTGCTCCAGTTTCGGCAACGGGGCCGGATTCTCCGGGCGGGGAAACAGCGCTTCGCGCTTGTCCTCAAAAAGCTGCGGAACGAACGGCAGTTTCTGCAGTACGGAGATCATCCGGGAATCGGTAACCGGATATCCGGTCACCCGGTACATTTCGATCAGCCGGGGAGACAGAACGGCCCCCATCCCCAGAGCGGCCAGCAGAAAGAACGGCAGGGCGCGGGCAAGGAGAGCCCGGGGGCGATAGTGTTCCGCGCGCCAGACCAGAACCGGCAGGAGAATCAGCAGCAGCAGGCCGACGACGCCACCTTCTCCCCGGGTCAGGCTGAGAAATCCGAGTGAGGCGCCACAGAGCAGCGGCAGCAGCCGCCGGCGCCGGTCGTCCAGAAAGCGGAAGAGCAGATAGAGCGCCAGGACCAGAAAGAAATCCCGGCCGCTTTCCAGCAGGCCCATGCCGGAGTGCCGGATGATCTTCGGCGTCAGGACGTAGAGCACCGTTCCCCAGGCGGCAATCCGGGCGGGAAAAAAGCGCAGCAACAGACCGTAGAGCGGGAAGATCATCAAAATATAAAACAGCGCGGAGAGCAGAATAACGGCGGAATAGATCTCCAGCCCGGTCCGTGCCAGAAGCCCCGCCGCGAAGATCGTCAGCGGCGGCAGGGCGGAGATCGGGGCCGACAACCAGTTCCCCCGGCTCCACTCTCCTGCATAGTAGGTGTAGCAGGCCGCAACATCGCGGTAGATGTCATTGCAGAAAAGCAGGTAGCAGAGCATGAAGAGCACGGCTGATCCAGCGGCGCAGCCGAGGAGCCGCCCGGGGGTGAGAAGCATATTCCATCGATCGATGCGGGACCTCAGCCGGTCGAGGAATGAAGAGTGTGATATCATTGTATTTGATTCAGTTGAAAAATGATTGTTTCAGAATGATTTTTATAAATATAGCAAAAAATTGAAAAAAAACAAACAGTGTGACGGTTTATTTTCCTGTATGCGTTTCTCTTCCGACTGCAATTCATGCGATGCAACGTGAGGAAAACGGGGACGGTTTCCGCGAGGAGCGGCGGCAGATTTCTCTCTGGCGGACCGGTGAGGACAGACTTTGGTTAAAAAATCACAGGTGTGTCGAACAAAAAAAGCGGTGATTTTCTAAGTTTTTTGATGGCGCAGGTTGCATTTCCAATTTTTTTTGGACATAATAAGAGAAAAGACGGGAATTTTCATGGAGGGTCGTTTCCCATGTGCTGCAAAAATTCTCCCCGGCGATTCCGGATTCGTCCTGTTTTTACTCTGATCGAACTCCTTATCGTGATTGCGATCATTGCCATTCTGGCGGCGATGCTGCTGCCGGCTCTCAACAAGGCGCGGCAGCGGGCCGAGGCGATCAGCTGCGTCAACAACCTCCGGCAGATCGGCGTCGGATTGCTGCAGTACGCCGGGGATGCCGGGTTCTTCCCCTGGCCGCAGGATGAGAGAGTTGAATGGGGGAATTCAGGCGAGACGATCAGCTGGTGGAACCGCCTGATCGGGAAAACCGCTGCGCTTACTCCCATCGGCAGTGCTTATCTTCCCTATGACACGAAACTCAAACACGGCAATCTGCTCGGGCTGCGCTGCCGGGCTCACGCCGGCCGGCATTCCTCGCCGACCAGCAGTTTCCCGGTCAACTCCTATGCTGTGGTCGGTTCCAATGTCAACATGTACAAGACTCTCGGAGTCGGCATCACCGGAACCATGGGGAAAGGGAGCCCAATCGGCGTTGTGCGTCCCGGCAATGTCCGCTCGCCCAGCCGGAAGATCTGCATCATTGAGCGGCAGAACGAACTGGATGATTTCGGTGTCGGCTATATTTCGACCACGACCGCGCTCTACAGCGCAGATTTTGCAAAATCCGACCGCGTCGGGACGGTGCACGGCAAGAACGCCGGGTTCCTTCATGTGGATGGCCACGCGGCGATGATCAATGTGGTGGCGGAACTCAACGTCGCCGGGGACGCGTGGAGCTCCGCCGCCACCAAGCTCTGGAAAGAGCGCTTTGCCACCAACTTTCCGTAGAAGAGCTTACTCTTCGAACCTCCGGTTCCGCCGGTGGCCCAGCCAGAGGGCGGCCGCCGCGACGGCGACGATGCCCAGCAGTGCGGCCACCGCGGTCCGTCCGGTACGCTCCTCCTGCTTGAGCTCGCGCTTCTCCTCCTTGAGGGTCATGCCGGTCACCTGCGGCGCGGCGGAGGCGGTGCGGACCGAGGAGATGCTCTTCTCGTAACTCTGTTTCGCTTCCGGCGAGACGAGCTTCCCCCCGATGAATTTCCGCAGCGGCGCGTTGTCGCAGACGAAACCGGAGCATCCGGGCCCGTGGTCGCGCACCAGTTCCGCGTGCAGTTCGGCAAGCTGCTTCACCGTCGCAGGATCGGCCTTCCAGAATCCCTTGCGGGCGGTTTCGAGCATGACGGCGGTGATCTCTTCGAGCGCGTAGGGATTCTTCGTCTTGAAGTACTCCCGCATGCCGAGCCGGTGTCTGTCGTCGACGAAGGTCTGCTTGTACTCCTCCCACAGGTGGTCGGAAAGCATCTCCGGCCGGAGCGCCTCCCAGGCGAAGGAGTTGCGCACCGTCTTGGCGAAGTTGTTCGCGGCGGTCTGCCCTTCGGCCATCATCTCCCGAAGGTAGTTCGGGTTGAGCAACGTCGAGCGCGCCTCGACCATCGCCGCCTCGCCCAGCTCCTGAATCCTGGCGCGTCCGCTGTTGCGCAGATCGTTGAAGAAGGCGTCGGCCTCCTGCCCGTTGACGGTTTTGACCGCGAGACTCAGCCCGCCCATGAACTGATAGATGTCGTCCAGCGAGAGCGGCCCGGAGGTGCTCGACGATCGGGAGTGGATGATCGCATCGGTGTTGGCCAGCGCGGCGCGGAAGGCAGCCGGAACATGTTCATTCCAGTGGTTTTCGGTGTAGATCGTACCCATATTCTCGAAGTAGCGGTCGGCGAGTTCGGCGCGCTCGTTCCAGCGGCCGGAATCCTCCACCTGTTCGCGGACGCCGGTGCCGAAGCCGTTGTTGATCCGGCCGAAGATGCGGGCGTCGGCCAGCTCCTTCGCCCGTTCCGGTGAAAGTCCTTCGGCGATCATGCGCTTTTCGGCATCGCGGGAGTTGGCCCGCACGAAATTCGGCGCCGATTCGGTTTCGGCGGCGCGGGCGGCCATGCGCACCGCCCGGTCGATCAGGATCATCCGGCTGGCGGCGATGCCCCGGAACTGCCCGGAGGTCTGAACCGCGACATCGATCCGCGGGCGGCCGAGCTTCTCCGCCGGAATCAGCCGCACGGAACGGACCCTGCCGCGGCTGTCCCAAACCGGCTCCACCCCCAGCAGGAAGAAGATTTCGCCGAGCGTCGTCCCCTGGGTCCGGATGAACTCCCCGCCCCAGAGCGAAAAGGCGACCTTGCGCGGATAGTTCCCGGTCGCCCGGAGCCGGCTCTCGATCAGCGCCTCGCCGAGGCGGCGGCCGACGGCGAAGGACTCCCGGGTCGGGGTCCGCTCCGGATCGATTCCGTAGAGGTTGCGCCCGGTGGGCACGGTGTCGGGATTCAGCACCGGACTTCCGCCCGGCCCCGGTGCGATGAAGCCGCCGCGCAGGGCGTTGACGAGCGCATCCAGTTCCGCGCGGGTCGAGAGGGCGAGTGCGTCGCGCGCCGCGAAGGTGTCCGGCGCCTCCCGCCGCCCCGCGTCCCCCTTCGCCAGCGCGGCGGAAATCCGGGCGCGGGCGGGGGCGAGGTAGTGTTCGTCGTAGAACCGCTGGTTTTCCCGCTTCTCTTCCGTAACGTTCCCCGCCGCGAGATCGGTTTCGAAATTCCGGGCGGCGAGGTCGTCCACCGTCATCAGCAGCGCGGTCTCGTCGAGCTCCTGCGGTGAATAGGGGCGGCCGAGCACATACATCCCCCGGGCGACCTTCGATTCGGAGATCTCGTGCAGATGGTTGTGAAGCCGTTCCAGCCCGTCGTCGGAGAGCGGAAGGGTGAGTTTAAGGTCCTTGACGATGCCGAGCTGCTCCGCCAGCTCGCCCGCGCTTCGCCGGTATTCCGCCGACAGCATCGGATTGTCGGCGCTTTCGATCGCGTGCAGTTTGCCGTCGAGCGAAGCGAGTTCTCCGGAGAGCCCCGCGTTCATGAACGGCGCGGTCAGGTGGCCGATCAGGGTCGCGTAACTGCGGCGCTTCGCGGCAAGCGCCTCGCCGATGTTGTTGATGACGTAAAGGTAATAGTGCGGCACCGGCCCGGTCAGCGCATCCGGCCAGTCGTCGTCGAGCAGGCCGATCATCCGCGCCGGTGTGAATTCGAGGCTGCCGTGGGTGCCGAAGTGGAGCATCGCGTCCGCCCGGAAGACGAACCGGCTCCAGAGATAGGCCGCCGCATAGGGGTAGGGCGGCGCCTCCTTCGTGCCGTGGACGATCTTCGACGTGTCGCCGCCGATTCCGGAGAGCGGCTGGGGCAGCAGAGTCACCTTGCCGAACTTCAGCCGGCCGACGACCAGCCCGGAGTTGCCGCCGCGCACCGTGGCCATGTAGCGCCCCGGAGGCGGCCCGTAGAGGCGCTCCTGGTCCGCGATCAACGAGGCGGGGAACGCCTTTTGCCGGAGCGCTTCGAACGTTTCCAGCGGGAGAAATTCCGTCTCCTGCCGCGCGGCAAAGCGGTTGATCTCCCCCTCGGCATAAGCGCCGAAGACGGCGGCTTCACGCTGAATCGCGGCGATGAGCTGATCCGGATTTTCCGGCAGCGGACCGGTGTCGTACCCCTCCTGCTTCAACCGGCGGAGCAGGGCGAGCAGCGATTCGGCAACTTCAAGGCCGCTCGCGTGGAGCGCGTTCTGCCCCGGCTCCTTGTAGAAGAAGATCGCGATGCGTTTGTCGAAATTCTTTTTCCGTTTGAGGTTGAGGTAGTTTTCAACCAGAAGAGCGAACTTCTCCAGCCGTCCGGGAATCGCCCACTGCTCTTCGATGCCGCGTTCGTCGCGGCGGAGCGCGGTCAGCAGAAAGGGAACTGCGCCGCCATCCAGCTCCGGCACCGTCACACTCTGGCTGAGCATGCCGCCGGAGAGGCCGCGCGGATCGGCGCCGTACTGTTCAAGCGTCCGGTAGACCTTGATCGGACAGAGCAGGGGAATGTTCCGGTCCCGCAGGAAGGCGACCGCCTCTTCCGCCCTCTCGTCGGTGAGCCGCCCATGCGGCAGATAGATCACCAGATCGGGCGAAACCTCCTTGAGGAAGTCGAGCCGTTTCGCGGCGCCGGAGATGCCGACGACATTGAGTTTCCGCGCCTCCAGCGCCTGGATGATATCGGTGAGATACCCCGGTTCACCGCGCGCCGCGCCGCCGTCGCCGGGAATCACCAGTGCGACTGTGGGAGCGCCGGGCTGGAATTTCCCCGCCTTGCGGTAGTAGTCGGAATACGCCTCCTTTGATTGGAAGAGCGCCTCCGGCGCGGTGTGGAACAAGGCGTCGGCGGGCAGGATGCGGGGCGGTTCCGGTTTCGGGGCGAAGAGCCGCTTCCCGTCGATCTCGTAGCGGAGGTAGTGCCAGAGCCGCCGGTAGTTCTCCCGGCTGCCGTTGGCGAAATATCCGGCGACGGTCTCGCGCTGTTCGCGCGACAGCGTGCCGAACCGGCAGTCCGGCCGGGAATCCTGATGGACGTAGAGCGGGATGCCGCGCGACTGAAGCTCTGCGATTGCCGCTTTCTGCTTCTCGCTGACCGACATGCCCATGCCCTGAAAGAGGATGAGGTCGAAGTGGCGGAGAGTGCGGGCGATTGCGTCGTTCCATTCGACCGTTTCCACCCGGAAGAACCATTCCGGAACCGTGTCGAACATCGGCGCGGTCTTGTAGCCGGAGAAGTTCACCAGCGCAATCCGGGTGGGCGCCATGTTCCGCCAGAGCGCCCAGCCGCCCGCGGCGAGCAGAAAGAGAAGCGCGGCAATGCCGGCGGCAATGAGACGGACCGGTTTCATCGCACCTCCTCCTCCGGAACATAGATGATCTCGCCCGATTCGAGCCGATAGGCGATTCCGACCCGTTCACCCCGGCCGGTGCCGGTGGATTTCTCACTTTTGTAGCGGGTCACCTTGTTGTCTTTCTTGACGATGATCTCCATGTCGGGTTTGCCGGCATTCTTGACGAAGGTGACATCCTCGCTGGTCAGAAGTTCGGTCATCTGCGAACGGATGACGAAGGCGACCATCAGCGCGACCGCGAACACCATCGCCACGTCGAAGAGATTGACCAGCGTTTCGCGCGGGTCGAAGTCGTCGTTTCGCCCGAAGGCCCGGTAGCGGTCAGCGCGCTTCATGCTCTCTCTCCTTCCGCCGGAGCTGAACGTCGAGCGCATAGCGCAGCGAGGAGATCTCCTCGGCGTACCAGTGGCGCTTGACCGAGTGGACCAGCAGGCCGACGCCGGCGACGAAACAGCCCGCCACGGTGGTGGCGAAGGCGATCTGCATGTTGTAGGCCATCGATCCGATGTCGCCGGAGGCGAGTCCGGCCAGCGCCGGTCCCATCGGAATGAGCGTGCCCATCAGCCCGAGCATGGGGCCGACTTTGACCATGAACCCGGCCCGTTCCAGCTCGCGCTCGTAGCTGCGGTGCCAGTCGCTGATCCGTTTTTCGCAGTGGATTTCATCCCAGTCGAGCTCGGCAAGTTCGTGCAGATGGCGGGCGAAAACACCGGAACCGATGCGGGAGAAATCGATCGAATGATCCTGTTCCAACTCCTTCAATGCAATCTCTCTCCCGCGCCGCTGGCGCAGGAGGCCGAGACAGGTGGAGCCGAATCCGCCGAGCGTCACCAGCGACGCGGCCAGCGCGGCGATCAGCAGGATGGTGACCGGCAGAAGCAGACTCAGGGAGATCCAGTTAAGAATTTGGGTGATGTAGTGCATGATACTTTCTTTCTTTGCA
>URVC01000016.1 GCA_900551245.1 uncultured bacterium
TGTCCGGAACTCAAGGGAGCG
This sequence comes from uncultured bacterium, assembly GCA_900551245.1. Taxonomy (GTDB): domain Bacteria; phylum Verrucomicrobiota; class Lentisphaeria; order Victivallales; family Victivallaceae; genus Victivallis. The sequence continues at coordinate 22 of URVC01000016.1, forward strand.
GCGGACTATTGGGCAGTCAACCTTTATACGCGGGAACTCATCGATTCCCGCCGGAAAGATCTGTCCGCTTCCCGTTTCCCGCACAAGAAACTGCGGATGATCGACAAGGATTTCTATCTGGAGGAGATGTATCCCGAAGGCATGACCGCCATGCTGGAACGCTTTCGCGACAAGCCGATTTACATTACGGAGAACGGCTGCAGCTGCAACGACGACCGCTTCCGCATCGTCTACCTGGCTCTTTACCTTTCAGCGGTGCATGACGCGCTCAAACGGGGCATGGATGTGCGCGGCTATCTCTACTGGTCGCTGATGGACAACTACGAATGGAGTTCCTTCCTGCCCCGCTTCGGTCTCGTGAATGTGGACTTCAAGACCTTTGAACGGACTCCGAAGCCGAGTGCCGCATTTTATCGCGAAATCATTGAAAACAACGGCTTTTCGCAGGAGATACTGAGAAAATACCTGCATGAGCTCCCGACACTGGAAATAACCCGCTGAGAATATACGTCCGCCGCTCCCGGTTCATGCCCCGAATCTCCGGAGCAGCAGGCAAGGAACCGCTTCGGGGTACCAGCCCGGAGAAAAGAAGCTTCTGAAAATCCGGAACAGAAATTTTACATCTAAAATACGAAAAGGGGCTGTTGCAAAACCTCATAAGGTATGCGACAGCCCTTTTTCTTTTGAATCTCGGTAAAATTGTGTATAATAAGGCTATGATCAGGAGATGACCATGGCCTATTTTACAAATTTGCAGGACTATTTGTTTCTTTGCTCAGATCTATCCTCTGAGGAAAAGCAAAAACTCGATAATTATCTCAGGATTTTAGAGTACTCAGGCGTAGGTCGAAAATGTGTTTGAAAGCGGATATTCAGGCCTTGGAAGTAACATGCATGCCGCGTATTCTCTTCAAATTGTAGTTTCGAAAGGACGGATTCTAGATTACCTTGTGTCACAAGATAGATCCGACAGTAAAACTTTTATACCTCTACTTGACAACTATCATGCTGACTATGGCTCTTTTCCGGAAAAGTTATGTGCAGACAGTGGATATGGTTCATTGGATAACTGCAGGTATATGGCTGCTGAGGGCATAGAAAACTATGTCAAACCGCAGATTTGGCAGAAGATGGTTCGCGGAGAATATATCGATCTATACCGTTTCGATGAAGAACAAAACCTGATTTGTTTGAACGGCAGGAAAGCAGTTAAACTTGATACGTATAGAACTCACTCCAGAGGGAAAGAAACCAAGTTTTATCATATTGAAAATTGCAACGAATGTAAATTTAAACCATTTTGTATGAGATGTGTTGCTGATAAAGAACGCCAAGATAGAGTTTTTGAGGTATGCTATGATCTATATGAATTCAAGAAACAAGCCGTACAAAATTTGCTTTCGCCGAAAGGAATTGAAATGCGTATCAATCGTTCATCCCAAGTAGAAGGAGCTTTCGGCATAATAAAGCAGGATATGGATTATGAAGGGGTCAGGCGAAAAGGGCTCGATAATGTCAGTGCCGAGTGTATGCTCGTTTGTCTGGGATATAACATCCGCAAATTATTTTCTTTTTTCGAAGGAAAAGGTAAAACAGATTACTGGATTGCTCCTGCGGATCTTGAACCGGAAGTTCCAAAGAAGGCTAATCTGAAAAGACTCATGAAGAAGCAAATAGTGGGGCAAAATGAAATGCTGAGAGGGTCTTATAAATATGGGAAAAGGGCGGCTGCAAAACTATGAGGTTTTGCAACAGCCCCTTTCTGGAATTGCCGGAGTTGGCTTATTTGTTCGGGTTTTCAATCGCCTTGGCCATATACTCGATGGTGACCGGCTTGCCGGCTTCCACCTTGAAGGTGCGGGTAAGACGGCTGTCGTGATTGACGAGCATGGCCGCCGCACCGTCCGGACCGCCGTCGGCGTCATACTGGGTCTTGCCGTAGGCCCAGAAGCCGTTCGGAATCATCGTGCCTTTGCGATCGGTCACCTTCTTCAGGTCGGCATTGGAGACCGGCGTGCCGTTGACGGAGAGCTTGCTGACCGCCAGCCAGCCGCGCTCTTCGGCGTTTTTGGCCCACTGACCGCCGATGGAGAGATAGACGTTTCCGGAGGTTTCCGGGGTGAAGACGAACTTGCAGAGCGTCCACTCCGCGCCGACCGGTTTGGTGGAGAAGGCGGAGAGACGGTAGGGACGGGTCTCCGCCGGCCCCCAGCCCTGCGGAGTTACCCGCCAGCCCTCGGAGGTTCCGGGCGTGAGCTTGACCTTGCCCTCCTTGGTGATTCCGGTGAGGTCACACCGGGGAATGGAGGCGGCGAACAGCGATGCGGTGGTCACGGCGGAGAGGAACAGCGTTGCGAACAGTTTCATGACGGACTCCTTTCTTGCGTTGATGAAAACAGCACCATGGCGGCGCGAAGGATCGGTTCCCCAACCGGCGCACCAGGCACATAACGAATAGTATAATCATTTTGTCCATTCTTGTCAACCTGCCGGGCGGAGAAATTTTCTTTTTTCTTTCCATGCGAGGGGGAAAACGACGAATGAAAAACGGCGTCCTCCGCAGCAACGGAAGACGCCGGATGGTACGGGAGAGATGAATCTGATCAGTTGGCCGGAGCTTCGGTGGCTTTGGCCATGTATTCGACGGTGACCGGCTTGCCGGCTTCCACCTTGATGGTGCGGTAGACGCGGTTGTCGTGATTGACGGCCACCGCGGCCGCGCCGTCCGGACCGCCGTCGGCGACATACTTCACTTTCTTGCCGCCCAGCCAGAATCCATTCGGCATAATTTTGCCATTGCGGTTCGTCGTCTTTTTCATGTCGGAATTGGTCACGGGCTGGCCGTTGATGGCAAGTTTGCTGACCAGCATCCAGGCGCGGTCATTCTCGGTTTTCCCCCACTGGCCGCCGATGGAGAGGTTCACATTTCCGGAGGTTTCCGGGGTGAAGACGAACTTGCAAAGGGTCCACTCGGAGCCGATGGCCTTGGGGGCCGTGGCGGAAATCCGGTGCTGACGGGTCGCCTGATCGCCCCAGGTCTGATGGATGACTTTCATCCCGCCTTCGACAGTTCCCGGAGTGAGCTTGACATTCCCGGTTTTGTTCACGCCGGAAACATCGCACCGGGGAATGGAGGCGGCGAACAGCGATGCGGTGGTCACGGCGGAGAGGAACAGCGTTGCAAACAGTTTCATGACGGACTCCTTTTTTTACCCGTTTCAAAATCTTCCCGGGGCGACGGTTGTCGGATCCCCGCCGGCGCACCGGGCACATATCCGTATTATAATCAGTTTCGCGCCGAATGTCAATCGTTTCACGAAAAAAATGATGATTTTTTGATCGCGGAAGGGCGGAATGCTCCATGGAATTCCGCTCCCCGGGGGGATGGAATCCGCCGCTCATACTGCATTCGGCAGAGAGACGGAATACCGGGATTTTTTTTTGAAAAATATTCGGTCGGCGGGTTGTGAAGAGACGCTTTCCGGAGTATACTATTCCGTGGTATTGTTCACGATTTTTCATACAGGAGAAATGCGCCGAAAATGGCTTCCGATTTCGTTCATCTGCATCTGCACACCCATTACAGCATGCTCGACGGAGCGTGCACCATCCCCGGTCTGGTCGAGCTGGCCAAAGAACATGACATGAGCGCGATGGCCATCACCGACCACGGTTACATGGGGGGCGTCGAAGAGTTCCACCGGGTGCTCTCCGGGGCCGGAATCAATCCGATCGTCGGGGTGGAAGCCTACGTCGCTCCCGGCGATATGCGCGATTTCGATTCGAACAAGCCCTTCAACCGCGGCGGATTCCACCTGGTGCTGCTCTGCGAGAACGAACAGGGCTACCTCAGTTTGTGCAAGCTCATGTCCGCCGCCAACAAGGAGGGATTCCACTACAAGCCGAGGATCGACAAGGAGATCATGCGGCAGTATCACGAGGGGCTCATCTGCACCAGCGCCTGCATCGGCGGCGAGATTTCGCAGTACTTCCTCCAGGGCAACACGAAGCGCGCGGAGCAGGCGCTCGGCGAATATCTCGACATCTTCGGCCCGGACCGCTTCTTCATCGAACTCATGGATCACGGCATGGAGGAGGAGCAGCGCTGCAACAAGTACTTGATCGACCTCGCCCGGCGCAACAACCTCAAGCTCATCGCCACCAACGACGTCCACTACATGCGCAAGGAGGACGCCGAGGCGCATGAGATCATGCTCTGCATCCAGACCGGCGCGCGGCTGGCGGAGAAGCACTTCCGCTTCCCGACGCCGGAGTTCTACTTCAAGGGCGAGCAGGAGATGCGCGAACTCTTCCGCGAGGTGCCTGACGCGATCACCAACACCCGGCTGATCGCCGAACGGTGCAGCATGAAGTTTCACTACGTGCCCGAGGTCAACCATTACCCGAAGTTCTACATGTCCGACGGGCGGCTGGCCGACCGCAACGACCTGCGCGAGGTCTGTTTCGACAACATGGAGTACCGCTACGGATTCGATCCGCGCAAAATCTCCGAGCCGGACGCGCGCCAGAAGGAGATCCTCGACCGGATGGAATACGAACTCGGCGTCATCGAGAAGACCGGTTTCATCAGTTACTTCTTCGTGGTGTCGGACTTCATCCGCCACGCCAAGGCCGAGGACATTCCGGTGGGGCCGGGGCGCGGTTCCGGCGCCGGTTCTCTCGTCGCCTATCTGACGCGGATCACCGACATCGACCCGCTGCGGTTCAACCTCTTCTTCGAACGCTTTCTCAACCCGGAGCGGGTCAGTCCGCCGGACTTCGACGTGGACTTCTGCGAACGCCGCCGGGGCGAGGTGATCGACTACGTCCGGGGCAAGTACGGCTTCGACAGCGTCGCGCAGATCTGCACCTACGGCCAGCTCAAGGCGAAGGCGGTGGTCAAGGACGTCGCCCGCGTGCTCGGCTGTGACTTCGAATTCGGCAACCGCCTCTCGAAGATGATTCCGGAAGACCCGAAGATGACCCTCGACAAGGCGGTCGAGCAGAACAAGGAACTCGCCGAGAAGATCGAGACCGACCCGATGATCGGCAAGGTGTGGAAGTTCGCGAAGGTGCTCGAAGGGCTGAACCGTCAGACCGGCATCCACGCCGCGGGGGTGATCATCGGCGACCAGCGGCTGGACAACCTCGTGCCGCTGGCGCGGAGCGCCTCCGACAGCATGGTGGTGCCGTTCCCGGCGCACCCGTGCGAGGAGCAGGGGCTGCTCAAGATGGACTTCCTCGGGCTGAAGACGCTGACCATCATCAAGGATGCGCTCAACATGATCCACAAGGACTTCGGGATCGACATCGACATGATGAAGATTCCGCTCGACGACCCGAAGACCTTCGAGATGCTCCAGCGCGGCGACACGGTTGCGGTCTTCCAGCTGGAATCCGGCGGTATGCAGAATCTCTGCCGTTCGTTCGGAGTGGAGACGCTCGAGCACATCATCGCGCTTCTGGCGATCTACCGGCCCGGCCCGATGCAGTTCATTCCGGACTTCATCCGCCGCAAGAAGGGCGAGGAGGAGATCATCTACGACCACCCGCTGATGGAGAATTGTCTCAAGGAGACCTACGGCATCATGCTCTATCAGGAGCAGATCATGCAGGTGGTGCAGGTTCTGGCCGGCTTCACCCTCGGCGGCGCGGACATTCTGCGCCGGGCGATCGGCAAGAAGAAGGTCGACGTGCTGACCAAGCAGAAGGAGAAGTTCTTCAAGGGGTGCAAGGAGACCAACAACATCGATGAGAAGCTGGCCGACCAGATCTGGGAGAAGATCAAGTTGTTCGCCGGATACGGCTTCAACAAGTCGCACTCGGCGGCCTACGGTTTCGTCTGCTACCAGACCGCCTACCTCAAGGCGAACTATCCGGTGCAGTTCATGGCGGCGATTCTCAACGGTGAAATCGAGTCCGCCGAGCGGATCGCCTTCATGATCAACACCTGCAAGGATATGGGGATCAAGGTGCTTCCGCCGGATGTGAACTCTTCGGACATCCGTTTCTCCACCGACGGCGACTGCATCCGCTTCGGTCTCGGCGCGATCAAGGGGGTGGGCGAGGTCGCCGCCTCGAAGATCATCGAGAGCCGCAAGGCCGACGGCCGCTTCGAAACCTTCGCCGACTTCTGCGAGCGGTGCGGCTCGGATGTCAACTCCCGCATGCTCGAACATCTCACCCGGGCGGGCGCGCTCGACGGTCTCGGGCTGCGCCGCAGCCAGATTCTGGCGATTGCCGAACCGATGATGGAGTTCGCCAAGGTGCGCGCGGCGGAGCGCGCCGCCGGACAGGGGTCGCTCTTCGACCTGCTCGATGAGGCGGATGCCGGCGAGGTCTGTTCGGTGCCGATTCCGGATATTCCGGAGTTCGACCAGGAGGAGATTTTAAAGAGCGAGAAGGAGCTGCTCGGCTTCTATGTGACCGGGCACCCGCTCGACTACTGCGCGGAACTGGTCCGGGCGTTTGCGAGCGTGCCGCTGCGGGATCTGGATAGACTCAACGACAACGCGCAGGTGCGGCTGACCGGCATGGTCGGCTCCTTCACCCAGAAGTTCAGCAAGAATTCCGGCAAGCAGTTCGGCATCCTCCAGCTGGAGGACCTCGACTCCTCCGCCGAGTGCATGATCTACGAGCGGGCGCTCAACACGCTGTTGAGTTCCGGAATCGAGATGCTTCCCGGCACGCCGCTGCTGCTCGAAGCCACGGTCAGCAAACGGGATGAAGCGGAGAAGCCGCGGGTGATCGTCGAGCGGGTGATGCTGCTCGGCGAGGCGCCGGCGACGCTGGCCGAAGAGCTGCATCTGCACATCTACGCTTCGGAGATCACCAGCGAAAAACTCAAACAGATTTCGGAGGCCTGTTTCCGGGCTCCCGGCGACACCCGGGTGGTGGTCTGCCTGGTGGGGACCGATGATTCGGTGACCTTCATCGAGTCGCGCGGACGGAAGATTTCGGTGACGCCGGAGCTGCTCCGGGAGCTGGATTCGATCCTCGGAACCGGCCATTACCGGCTGAAGGCGAAGCCGTATTCGCCGCCGCCGCGGCGGATGTGGAACCGCGACAAGGCGGCCGCGGAGGAGCCGGCCAAATAAATTGCAACCCGGGGAGGGCGTATGGGGCGGAGTTTTGCCGAAGAGCTTCCGGCGCATCTGGAGGAGTGGGTGCGCGAAGGATTGATTTCACCGGAGAGCGCCGAAATTCTGCTTCGCCGGAACAGGGCGGAGGCGGGCGTGGCGGCGGATGCGGTGAAGCGGAAACTGCTGACGGTTCTGGCGATTCTCTGTGCGGCGCTGCTCGGCGGCGGACTCATTCTGGTGATCGCGCACAACTGGGATATGCTCAGCCCCTTCTGGCGGCTGTCGATGGCGTACCTGCCGCTGCTGGCCGGATTGGTCTTCGGCGGCTTCGTATTGCGGCGCCACGACGGGGAGCCGTGCTGGTGTGAACCCGCGGCGCTCTGGATCGGTGCCGCCGCCGCTTCGGCGATTGCGATTGTTTCCCAGCTCTATCAGGTCAGCGGTTCGCTGAATGACTACCTCTTCTGGTTGATTCTGCTCTGCGTGCCGCAGGTCTGGCTGTTCCGCAGTACGGCACTGGCTCTCTGCTGTTCGGTTGCGACGGTGGCGATGGCGGTCAGCGGGGCGGAGTTGATCGAGAGGAGCTTTCTTCAGACGACGCTGTTCTTCCTGCTGCTCGCGCCGTGGACACTGCGTCTGGCACTGCGCGCTGCGGGCCGCTGGGGGAAACTGGCGGGGCAGCTGGCGACACTGCTTCTGCTCTTTACGCTGGGCGGTTGCGCTCTGGGAAAGACCGGGGGATTCGTGAGCCTGATTTCGTGGGCGGCGCTCTTTTCGGTGCTGTTGACCGGCGGGGCGGAGCTGTTCCGCCGGGAGGGCGGCGGCCGTTTCGGCAACCTCTTTCTCCTCGCCGGATTCGGCGGGCTGGCCTGGCTGGTCGTCGCCGGCAGTTTTCGCGAGTTCTGGGGAATGTTCCGCGAGGTCGACTGCACCGCTTCCGGGTGGATCTGGCTGTTGTTCACCCTCGCGCTCTACGCCGCAGCCGTCGGATTTCTCTGCCGTTACCGGCGCCGTGCGGAGGGGGGCTGGATCGCGGTTGCGGCGCCACTGCTGGTCTTCTGCTGTCTGCTGGGGGAGAATCCTGATCAAAGTATGTTGCTTTTCAACATTTACTTTGCAGTCACCGGGCTCTGGATGCTGTGGTACGGGGTGCGATTGCGGCAGTTGGGCTGGCTCAACGGCGGGATGCTGATATTGGGCGCTCAGATCTTTCTGCGCTTCTGCGCGTCGGGCGACATTCTCGCCTGCGGCATCTGTTTTCTCGTGCTCGGCGCGGCGCTCGGCGGGGTGAATCTGGTTCTGGCCCGGAAGTTCCGGCGGGAGGCGGTGCAATGAAACGTTGGAAATGGATCGCTTATCTGTTCGCTTCGCTGTTGATTCTCGCGGTGGTCTCGATCAAAATCGTGCGGGCGGAGGTGGCGTACCGGTTTGGAAGAAGCTACCGGTTCCCGATTCAGGCGTACGACCCGCGCGATCCCTTCCGGGGGCGTTACCTCGCGCTGGAGATGGAGCATGTGGCCCGCAGTTCCGCGATTCCTGCGGAAGACACGTGTGGACCGTTTTCGTGTTGCGTGTCGATTACCGTCGATGAGAAGGGGAGGGCGCGGTTCGACCATCTGTCGCCCGAGCCGCCGGAGTCGGGCGACTGGCTCAACGTCGATCTGCAGAGGTTCCGGGGGACCCGGAACAGCTTCCGTCCCCCGTTCGAACGGTTCTACCTCAACGAGAAACTCGCCCCGGCGGCGGAGCAGATTCTTATGGATTCGTTTACGCGCGGTGACGCGGAACTGGTGGTCCGCGTCTATCGCGGCTTCGGCTGTGTCGAAGATCTGTTGATCGACGGCGTGCCGATCCGCGAACTTGCGAAACAGCGGCTTACTTCAACTGCTTCGACGCGAGAATGACCGTGTTGAGATAGACCGCCAGCGCGTTTGCCTGCGCGGCTTCGCGGGTGCCCTTGAGCAGTTTGACCGCCTCCTTGGCGAACTGGAGCGCGAGGTCGGGGCGGCCGCAGAAGTAGAGGGCTCTGGCGTACTCCCCGGCGGCGATGCCGCGCTCGCGGTCGTCCTTGAACTTCCCTGATTTCCAGGCGGTTTCAAGGAGTTTGCAGGCGTTCCACGGTCGCAGGGAGGTGAGCTGCTGATTCATCTCCTGCTGCGCGAATTTGAGCAGCACCCGCGGCTGGTCGCTGAAATTCTTCGTCAGCCGGTCGATCCACGGGGCGAGGCGTCCGGGCCGGTCGGAGGATTGCAGAAGATTCATGATCATCCAGTAGAGCTGCGGCTCCTTCGGATTTTTTTCGACGGCGGCGAGAGCGCTCTTCTCCGCACCGTCGAGATCCTTCATCAACTTCCCCTGCAGAGGGAGTTTGACGTTCAGGAGTTCCAGATTGCCGGGGTTCTTTTTGAGCTCTTCGTCGAGCAGTTTAAGCGCGGTGGGGTAGTCCTTGATCCGGATGGCGCTCATGACCGCCTGCGAGAACTTTTCGCGCTCGATGTACTGCTTGACATTGAATTTCCCGGCGATCACCTCAGGCAGGACGGCGGCCAGTCCGCCGACTGCGCCGCGCCAGACCAGCACTCCGTTGCGGTCGATGACCGCCGCCATCGGAATGCGGTCGGTCGAACGCATGTAGTGGTTGACCGTGGCGAGCATGTTGTCGGCCGCGACCGGGAAGGGGAGTTCGTCAAGGCGGTTGAATTTCGCGATGGAGTCGGCCGAATCACAGCCGACCGCGACGAATTGAACCTCCTTTTCGCCGAGTCTGTGGGCGAGCATCGCAATTTCCGCGAAGGCGGCGGTCCCGTTCTGGCTGAGGGTCCAGAAGAAGAGGACGACACACTTTTTCCCCTTGAGGTCGGCGAGGCGGACCGGCCCGCCCTTGATCCATTTTTTCACCTCAAGTTCGGGCGCGGGGACGCCGGTCTCCACGGCGGGCGAAACGGCGGGGAGGGCGTGAAGCTTCGCCGGAATGAACGAGAGCAGCAGCACTGCGGCGAGAAGACGGAGGAGCAGTTTCATCGGAGTTTCTCCAGCTTGTTGAACCAGTTGAAGATCCATTCGGCGCCGAGGATGAAGAAGCCGCTGAACAGAAGGATAAATCCTTCCGGCAGCGCCTCCTGGATCGCGCCAACGCCGACCAGCAGCATCGGCAGTGCAATGCAGAGCAGCACCAGCCGGAAGAGCCAGCGGCATGTCTTCAGCAGCAGCCGGCTGGGGCGGCGGCGCAAGGGCATTTCCTGCTCCGCCGGAGCCGTTTCCTCCCCGGCGGAGGCAACTGCCGCAGAAGCGTTCAGAGACGGCCGCTTCATTGCGGCGTAGACCAGCGAAGCGGTCATCGCTTCGAAGGAGATTCCCGCCTGCCGGGCCGATTTCGGCACCAGACTGGTCGCGGTGCAGCCGGGGATGGCGTTGCCTTCGAGCAGCCACGGGGTGCCGTCCGGCGTGACGATGAAATCCACCCGCAGAATGTCGCGGCAGCGGGCGCCGAGATAGAACTTCTTCGACAGCTCCATCGCGCGGCGGACGATCGGTTCGGCGAGCGACTGCACCGGGCAGAAGTATTCGGTGTGCCCCTGCTGATAGACATATTTCGCATCGTAGTCGTAGAAGCCGTGCGGACTGCGGATCTCGATCGGCTCCAGAACAGTGCCGCCGACGATGGGCACGGTGATTTCGACGCCGTTGAGGTACTCTTCGACCAGAATCTCGTTCGCCTGCTTGAACTCCTCCTCCAGCGCCTTTTCCCACTCATCGAATGAGGTGACGCGCACGATGCCGAAGGTGGAGCCCTCCTTCGGAACCTTGAGGATCACCGGGAGCTTCAGATCGGCGGGGAATTCGCGCGATTCGGGGGTGACGGTGTGCCACTTTGCGGTGGGAATCCCGAGTTTGCCGGCGAGCTGTTTGGTGGCGATTTTATCCATGACCAGCAGGCAGGAGGCGCTGCCGGAACCGACGAACTTCAGACCGGCGTCTTCCATTTCCCGCTGGATGCTGCCGTCTTCGCCGAAGCCGCCGTGCAGCACCGGGTAGACCACGTCGGCGGCCCGCATTTCCGGGGTGACATGGCACTCCTGCAGGTCGGTTTCGGTCACGTCGAACCCGGCGTTGCGAAGCGCCTGTGCGACGCCGGCGCCGCTTTTGAGCGAGATTTCCCGCTCCCGGCTGGTGCCGCCCTTGAGCACGTTGACCTTCGGCGGAAGGGGGGCGGCGAGCACCGTCTCCAGCGCCGCCGGATCGATGAACTTCACTTCAGGCCTGAGGTAGAAGCCGAACTTCTCCGCGACGGCGGTGCGGATCTCCCGGAGCAGTTCCAGATAGTCCCGTTCGGTGCCGGAGTCGACGTTGACGATGTAGTTGGCGTGGGCGGCGCTCACCTCCACGCCGCCGAGTCGGTACTCTTTGAAGCCGCACTGTTCGATCAGTTTGCCGGCCGGTTCGAATTCGGAGATGTTGCGGAAGGTGCATCCGGCGCTCCGGCCGCCGGGTTCGCGGCCGCGGCGGGCCTCCAGCTCGCGGCGGATTTCCGCCTCCTCCTTCTCTTTGTCGCTGGGCGGCAGGGTGAGGATGGCGGCGGTAAGGATGACATCTTCCGGAATGTTCGTCTGCCGGTAGCCCCACTGGAGCTCCTCCTTTTCCGCCGTCCACGGGGTGCCGTCGAAGCGGAATCCGCAGAGCTGGAGGACGAATTCGCCGATCGTGATGCCGTTGGCTCCGGCATTCATCCGCAGGGCGCCGCCGAGGGTGCCGGGGATTCCGGCGAGCGGGGCGACGCCGCCATACCCGAGTTCCGCCGCGGCGGAGGCGAGTTTCGGCAGGCGGAGAAAGGCGCCGGCGGTCAGATGGGTGCGCCCCGCCTTCACCTGGGAAAACGGCGGTTGTGCCAGCCGGATTCCCAGAGCGGGCGTGGGGGCGTCGCAGCCGACGAGGTTGGTTCCGCCGCCGATGACCAGAATCGGAACGGCGCGGGCGTGAGTCCATTCGAGCAGTTTCCCGAGTTCGCGGTCGTCGCGGGGTTCGGCCAGCAGCGGCAGAGTGCCGCCGACGCCGAGAGTGGTGATTTCCCGATAAGAGAGTTCGTTTCGCAGGATGAGCTGCGGAAACGCGGCCTGAAGTTCGTCAAAATAGTCCGGTTTCATGATTGCTTCTTGTATACTTGTTCGGGGTCGAAGAGCGGCTTGCTCTGCTCGACGAGGGATCCGTTTTCCAGTTTGCGGTAGAAACAGCTCCGGTGGCCGGTGTGGCAGGCGGCGCCGCCTTTCTGCTCGACCCGGTAGATGACGGCGTCGCCGTCGCAATCGACCAGGATCTCCTTGATGATCTGGACATTGCCGCTCTCTTCGCCTTTGCGCCAGAGCCGGTTGCGGCTGCGGGAAAAATAGACGGCGCGGCCGGTGCGGAGCGTCTCCTGCCACGCTTCCGGATTGATGTAGGCGAGCATCAGCACTTCGCCGGAGAGGTAATCCTGCGCCACGGCGGGGATGATGCCGCCCGCCTTCTGAAAATCGAGTTCCTCCATAGATGGATCCCTGAATTGCATGTTCCATGGTTTGCCGCAATTAATGTGCCCTGTCTATGGAGTTTTTGCAAGTCGATATCGGGATTATTTCGCGGAGTTTCCGGCTTTTGCCGCTTGCGGGTGTCCGGCGGAGGTGGTATAGTATCCGGTCCGGAGAAGAGAACCCCTCCGGCAGGAGGAATCGGCGTGAATTTACTTGTTGTATGCGGGTCCGAACAGCGGAACATCACCGCGGAGCCCGGTGTGCCGTTGAGTGCATCGCTCGGGCGGAACGGCTGGCGGCTCGATCTGCGCTGCGGCGGGAACGGCCGCTGCAACCGCTGTCTGGTCGAACTTCTCTCCGGGAAGTTCCTCTCCGGCGGGAAACTGCTGGACTGCGGGGAAAGTGGTCCGCATACCGTGCGCGCCTGCGACACCAGTCCAGTCGGCGAAACCGGGGCGCTCCGGATTCCGCCGGCGTCGCTTCAACAGGAACTGGTGGCGGTGGAGACCGGATTTCTGCTCCCGCTGGAGACCGCCGCACCGGGCGGCGGATGGAGTGTTGCGGTGGACATCGGCACGACGACGGTCGCAGCCCTGCTGTTGCGCGACGGGGTGGCTGTCGCCGCCGCGGGGCGGCTGAACCGGCAGGCCGTTTTCGGCGACAACGTGATCGACCGGATCGCCGCCGCCGCTTCGCCGGAGGGGCTGACCGCCCTGCAGCGCGCCGTCGCGGCGGAGACGATCGATCCACTGCTGCGGGAGCTGACGCCGGAGCCGGAGAAAATCCGCCGGATTGCGGTGGCGGGCAATACGGTCATGACCCACCTTCTGTACGGAATCGATCCGGCTCCGATCGGCGTGGCGCCGTTTGAACCGCCCCTTCGCCGTTTCCCGAAGGTTCCGGCGAAGAAGCTGGGAATTTCCACTGCCCCGGAGGCGGAACTGCTGGCCGCGCCCGCCGTTGGCGGCAACGTCGGCGGCGACCTGGTTGCCGGGATGGCGGCGACCCGCTTCGGCAACTCCGGCCGGACCGAACTTCTGCTCGACCTCGGCACCAACTGTGAAATGATTCTGTCGCACAACGGGAAATTTCTGGCGGCGAGCGCCGCCGCCGGTCCGGCCTTCGAACGCTCCGGTGCGGCGAGCGGCAGCCGGGCGGGGGAGGGGGTGATCGAACACCTCCGGTTCGACGCCGCCGGGCGGTTTGAACTCTCGGTCCGGGGAGGGGGGAAAGCGGCCGGACTCTGCGGTTCGGCGCTGGTGGACTTTCTCGCCTCCGGCCGCCGCTGCGGTCTGCTGGATGAGTTCGGCCGCTTCGATCCCGGAGTGCCGGTACGCTGGGGGAGGCGCGTGATGCGCGACGGCGTGCTCGGCTGTCGAATCGCTCCCGGCGTGGTGATTCTGGAAACCGACGTGGAGGCACTGCTTCAGGCGAAGGCGGCGGTGTGGGCGGGGATCCACTCTCTCCTGCGGGCGGCGGGCATCGAGCCGGGCGCACTGGAACGGCTCTGGCTCTGCGGCGGCTTCGCGCGCGGGCTGGATCTCGCCTCGGCGCAGGCGATCGGAATGCTTCCCGCACTGCCCGGAGCCGAGGTCTGCATCTGCGGAAACGCCGCGCTGGCGGGGGCGGCTCTGCTGGCGGCGCATCCGGAACGCATGAATGAATTCGACCGCCTCGCGTCGCTGCCGCAGGAGCTGCCGCTCAACTCGATTCCCGGCTTCGCCGAGGATTTCATCGCCGGTCTGCTGTTGCCGGAGTGAACCGGTTCCCCGGGGCAGGTTATTCCACCAGAACGGCGGAGCCCCAGGCGGAACGCTCCGAACTGTTGCGCGCCGTGCCGCTCCAGAGGAACTGCCGCAGGCGCCGGGTTCCATCGCCGTCATCCAGCCCCAGATCGAAGCGGAAGTTCAGGCCGCTTCGCGGTTCGATGCCCAGCGCCTGCCACGGAACCGCCGCTTCCAGAACGTACCCGCCCGGGTGCGGCAGGACGACGGCGGTTACCGCCGCCTGTTCCGGCGAATTGACGAACCAGCTGCCGCCGTTTTCTCCGGCGGAGATCAGCAGATGGCGGTCGCCGGGGCGCAGGGCTCCAGAGCCGTCGCGTTCGACGCCGGTGAAGAGTTCGAGACAGTCCCCCTGCCAGAGGTCGGGGCCGCGGCGGTGGTTCCGCCGGGGGGTGGCGTCGACGACTTCGACGTAGAGATAGAGATTCTGCTCATCCCAGCAGAGCCGGAAGTCCGCACCGGTTCCGCCGGACTCCGCGCCGAGGACGAGACAGGAGCGGTCGAGCCGTTCCGCGGGCCTGCCGGGCCACGGCTCTTTCACCCCGTCCACCCGCTGTCCCGGGAGGGCGCGCGGAATCTGGAGTTTCCGGAGCGGGCGCTCCGGTGCGGTGCGTTCGGAGAACGGGGCGGTTCTGCCGAGTTTGAGCGCATAGATCCGGCGATGGCTCTTCATCACCTCCGCGAGAAACTCCTTGTACGGGCGGTCGGCGACGTTGAGCAGGCCGATGTTCATGCTCTCGCCGTTGTAGTGTTCGAAATAGCGCCCGGTCAGCGCCTGATCGAGATGGGAGAACCACTGACTGCCGACGACGAAGGGGAGGGCGGCCGCCGTCTCCAGATAACTGCGGTAGGCGCGGCCGCGCTCCATCTGGTTCCGGGTGTCGATCACGCCGCCGGAGAGCCCCTGTTCCGCCGTGCCGTAGCTCCATTCGGAGAGCAGGATCGGCCGCCGGACAAGGCGGTGGAGCTTTTCCAGAAATTCCGGCTCGATCGCGCGCGCATAGTAGTTGATGCTGAAGAGGTCGCAATATTTCGCGCACGCCTCCGCCGCCGCGGTGACGGCGACGTCGGAGGGCTGAAACCGCGCGCCCAGCAGAAGATGGTTCGGGTCGTATTTGCGAAAGGTCCGGGCGACGAGTGAAAAGTACGCGTCGAAGAAATGGCGCGCAAAGTTCTGCATATCCTCCCACGCCGCCCGGGTCCGGACCGGGAGCGGGAGATCGTTCAGCGCGTCAAATCCGCCGGCCTGCAGGTTCCACGCGGCGTTGAAGCGGTCGATGGAACCGTATTGCCGCTGCAGTTGTTTCACCAGTTCCCGCTTGGCGGCGGTTCTGCCGTCGAAGACGGGTAGTTTGCGGAGCAGATCACCGTAGGGCTGTTCGTTGGCGATGAAGTAACCGATGATGGAGGGATCGTCCCGGAACTCCGCGATCGGTGCGTACGCCTTGTCCATTTTCCGGCGGACCGCTTCGTCGAACGGGTCGGGGATCTCTCCGGCAAGACCCGGCAATCTGGCCAGCTCGGGAGTTCTGCCGAATTTCTTCTGCCGGTTGAGCTCCGGAGTGTGCGTGGTGAAGGCTCCTTCGCTGTTGAACCCCCAGCGGCGCAGGCGGTCGATCTGTTCGAGTTTCCACCCGGCAAGTTCGAACGGGCGCCCGGTCTTGCGGATACGGTTCGCCAGATAGAAGGAGAAATCGGTCGCCCACGCACCCCGGTAGGCGCTTTTGTATTCGCTTTCATAGGGCGGCAGCCATTCGTAAATCCGTTCGCGCCCCTTGATGTAAGTGTGGTCGTCGCCCGGGCAGACTGTGCAGACGCCGAGCTGAAAAAAGAGATCTCCTTCCGGCGTGATCAGCACGTCGCGCCCCTCCACCTGATCGAGGCGGAAGAATCCGGTCGCCTTGCGGCCGAACTCTTTCCGGCTGCCCGGCATACCGCCCCACGGGGCGGCAGGCGGCGGCGTCAGGGAGCTGTAATAGAGCCGGTCGGCGGCGACGTCCGAGCGCAATTCCGATTCATCGCGGATCTTCCCCGGAAAGTCGAACGATACGGACTGACCGAACCGGTCCACCCGTGCCGGAACGCGGGAGGCGTCTGCCTCTTCAAACTCCAGCGAGAACTCCGCGTTGCGATGTTCGAGCACGTCGGTGAAGAGGGAGAGCTGGAAGATCTTCCACCCCCACTGCCGGTTGTCCTGCAACTGCCAGAAGCCGTCGCCGCCCCAGGTGACGGAAATGCTTTCCCCGCTTTGCGGATCGGCAAAACGGAATTTGGAACCATGCTGCTGGACGAGGTGGGGGCGGGGCGGTTGTTCCGCCGGCAGTCGGCCGCTTTGCCCGCCCGGTTCCAGGGTCCACACTCCCTGACCGGCAAAACGGATGGGCAGGAACATCTCCCAGATCAGCTTCCCGGGGGCGGCGCTCGCACTCTTTCCCGTCAGGCGGCCATTCTTCAGCGTCAGTTCGAGGCGCGGCGCTCCCTTTGCAAGGTAGGAGAGGGTGGCGCTGTTTTCTTTCAAGGCAACCTGCGGCGCGACGGCCTCCCCCTCGGAACGGAACTTCGGGTAGCCGAAGGTGAATCTGCCCATGGTGCCGCCGTCGATTTCGATCCCGTTCTTTGTGAGATGCGGCGGAGCGGCGGCCGCGGAGAGCAGGGCGGCCGCCACGAACAGCGGAACAGAAAAAGCAGACCAGTTCATCGTGTTTCCCCTTCTGCTGGCGGTGGAATGTTTTTGGTTCTCAGTATACCATACTACATGGATGAATACAAATAGAGAATACAGAAAAATACGTTTTTCTTTGAAGAAACTCCATTTATCTGCGAACGGCAGGCGATTTTTAAGGGTGAAAATACACTGTTTTCAGGGAGAATTCAGAGCAAAAAGGAAATTCCGAAGATTTTTTTGCCATTTTGCGGAAGAGGGCTTGACATTGATTGATGAATACAGTATAATATATCCTGTAATACAAAATAAAAAAGGTATTCAGCATGGCGGACCGCAATCAGATTTTAATGGAGATCAGAAGCGAGGCGGAGAGTGCCGCTCCGAATACGAAGCTGGCGACAATCCGCTGTCTGATGCAGCGTTTTGCGACCAGCCAGCGTACTGTGGAAGGGGTGCTGAATGAACTTGGCGCCTCGGGCATTGTGGTGCGCCGGCCGGGGGCCGGATGGTTTGTCGCTCCTTCCGCAAAGAGCGGACTGCCCCGGATCCGGATGGTGCTGCCGAACTGGGCGAGCGAAAATTACCAGCAGCTGGAGCGGAGTTTCCGCCGGCGTGCGGAACGCGAAAACAGTTACACATTTACCAACTCCATGCTGGAGGTGACGCCGGATTTCTACCGGCAGATCCGGGCGGATAATTGCGATGCTCTGGTTCTGGTGGCTCCCGGCAGCCGTATTTCGGCTTCGGATGTCGTACTGCTCGCCTCTCTGCCGGTTCCGGTGGTTCTGCTCCACTGCGAACTGGGTGGTATCGGCATTTCGATGGTCGGCGACAACCCCTCTTCCGGCGGCATGATGGCGGCGGCCTATCTGATTCAGCACGGGCACCGCAATCTCGCATTGCTGTTGACGGAGCCCTCCAGTGACAGTTTTGACATGCGCTGTGCGGGGTTTTGCGAATTTGCGGAACTTTCCGGCGCGCGTGTCCGGATCATCGAAACCGGGATTCAGCTGGGTGAGTCCTATCAGGGGCTCTGCTATCAGGCGCTGGAACGGCATCTGCGGGAGCACGGCCGCGATTTCACCGGTCTCTTTCTCGGGAGTTCCTCCAGTGCTCTTGAGGTTTACAAATTCTTCAGCGATCACAATATCGCGATTCCGCAGGAGGTCAGCATCATCGGGCACGACCGGCTGGCCAGCAACGAGTTTCTCTCGCCGCCGCTCACCTGCATCGGCACGGATCCGGAGGAGATCGCCGACGCGGTCATCACCGGGTTGTTCCGGATTTTTTCCGGGGAGTGCCCCTGGTTTCATACCCGCGCAGTTTCCCATCTGCTGGAACGTCAATCGGTTTGTCGTTTGAATACTCAACCCTAAATGTGAGAGGGCACCATGAGCAGAAAATTCACTCTTATCGAATTGTTGATCGTAATTGCGATCATCGCAATTCTGGCGGCGATGCTGCTGCCGGCACTGAACAAGGCGAGGGAGACGGCGCGGAAATCCAGCTGTTCCGGGAATCTGAAACAGCTCACCGCCGCACATCTGCTCTATGCCAACGATTACAACGGTTTTGTGGTGGTGCAGACCGATCACAATGGCGGTGGAACGAGCATCACCCATACGGTGATGCTGCAGAATACCGGGTATGTGCCGTACCGCAACAAACTCTGGCGCTGTCCCTCCAACGAAAAGGGGCAGCAGGTCACCAATCTGAACGCCGCCTACGGCATGTACAACATGCGGAGCGACCCCAATTACAACAATCGTCGCGATCAATTTACCGCCTGGGCCGGCACTCCCCTGGTCATCCCCAACACATCCGCCTTCATTGTCTATGCCACCAGCCGGATCAAAAGTGCTTCCAACCTGCCGATGCTGGCCGATACGGTGACCTACCGTACCGATTCTATTGACGGAGTTCCCTGGGCCGGACTTCCCTACTATATGTGGAGTGTGGACATCTATACGGGCAATCAGGAGCAGAATGGAATCCATGCCATCCACAATGGAAGCGCCAACCTTTCGTGGTTTGACGGCAGTGTCCGTTCTCTCACCATCAACGGTCTCGTCGGGGCGAAGATTCAGGTGCGCAAAGTGTATTACCAGACTGACGAACCGTTGAAACTGATGTGAAAGAAAAGGAAGAGAAATCGATGAAAGGAACGATCTTCTGTGCAGCTATGGCGGCCGCGGCTTCGTTGCAGGCCGCACAGCCGGTGGTGTTCAACTTTGAGCAGGGATTAGGAAACGAACGATACGACCGGCGCTATGCGGCGATTGAAACGGCACAGCCGATTTCCGGTACCCGCTCCCTGCGGGTCGACACCCGTCCGAGCAAATCGGAGTGGAACGGAGTGTGGAGCCTGCCGAAGGGCGTTCTTCAGCCCAACCGCAGCTATAAAATCATGTTGAAAGCAAAGGTGCTGGAGAAGGGGGGCGACCGGGCGTCGCTGCTCTTTCTCATCCGCCCGCTGTCGGCCAACCACGAGCTGACCGACGCCGGCATGTTCACGCCGCTGACGGTTGGCAAAGTGGAGGAGATCACCTTCCGCCTCAACGTCCCGGCGTGGCCGGACGATTACTCTCTGCAGGTGCACTCCCATTTCGGCGTGCTCGCCCTGGTCGATGAGATCACGGTGACGCCGATCGAATTGAAGGAGGTCTCCGTGCCGCGTCAGGCGAAGGCGGTGCCGCTGCCGGAGAATCTCCCGACCGGTTCCGAGGAGTTCACGGTGGAGCGGCCGAAGAAACAGAATCAGAAGGTGTTTCAGGCAAAAGAGTTCGGCATCTCCACCGCGTCGCAGGACAACACCGCCGCTTTGCAGCGGGCGATCGATACGCTCCGCCGTCAATCTCCCGCCCGTCTGGTGCTGGAGAAGGGCGTCTACTGGTTCCGCGGCGACAAATCCATCATCATCAATGCGATGAAGGATTTCGAGCTGGACGGAAACGGCGCGGAGCTCCGTTTCCACCGCACCGGCGGTGACCGGCAGCTGATCGCCGTTTCGAACTCCACGAGGACCGCGTTGAAGAACTTCACCATCGACTGGGACTGGGAGAACGATCCTCTGGCCAGCGTCGTCAAGGTGGAAGAGGTCGCCCCGGACCGCCGGAGCATCCGGCTGCGCTTTGTCGATTACGAGAAGTTTCCGCATCAGCAGCCGCGCCTGGTCGACCTGAGCCGGCTCAATCCGGCGACCCGGCAGTCCGACCCGGTCCGGCCGGTGCGGATTGTGTTGGAGATGAACAAGGGGCAGAACCGGCCGCAGTGCCGGATGATCGAACCGAATCTGGTGGAATACACCCACCGCCCCGGCACGTTCAAGAGCGCCATACCGGGGGAGATCTTTCTGCAACGTCATTACGGATATGATTTCGGCGCATTCTTCCTGCGCAACAACCAGCATCTGACGCTGGAAAACGTCCACGTGGCATCCGCCCCCGGCATGGGGGTGATTTCGACCGGCCGCCAGCATCACTGGCAGATTCTGAACTCCCGGATTGCGCCGCCCGCCGGTTCGAAACGCCCCTGCAGCACCACTGCCGACGCGATGCATACGATCAGCTCCTCCGGATTTTTCCGGCTGGAGAACTGCGAACTTGCCTGGAGCTGTGATGACACGATGAACTTCCACGATCTGAATGGCTACGCGGTGAAACTGGGGGAAAACCGGATTCTGACCACCAATCTGAACAGCCACCCCGGGGATTATTTCCGCGTGGGCGACCCGATCGAACTGTGGAACGATGATTTCGCGCCGACCGGATTCACCGGCAAAATCACCGCGATCAAATTCCGCAACCGCCGCGAAGGCGAGATCTCCTTCGACAAACCGCTTCCGGAACCGGCGGGCGCCGGATTCGTGCTGATCAACCGCGCCTATGGTTCGAAGAATCTCATCTTCCGCAACAACCACATCCACCACTTCCCGCGCGGTCTGCTGCTGATGGCGGAGAATGTGACGATCGAAACCAACCGCTTCGAAGAGGGGAACGCCTCCGGAATCAAGCTGGAGACCGGCTACACCTTCGACGCCTGGAGCGAGGGGTACGGGGTTCGCAACGTGGTGATCCGCAACAACCGTTTCTCCCGGGTGAACCAGCGCGGGCGCTATGTGAGCGAAAACCGTCCGGACATCTACATCAACAGCTATCAGCGCAGCGACCCCTCGCTGCTGAAGACCGAACACCCGGTTCTGCGCGACATCTGGATCACCGGCAACGAGTTCCGGGAGTCGACCGGCGCGCCGGTGTTCGTCAGCACCGCCGACAACGTGACGATCAGCGGCAACCGGTTCATCAACCGCGAAGCCGTGCCGGTGAAGGAGGCGAAGCGCGGCCTGATCGGAGCCGGAAGCTCCGGCACGGTCCGGGTGCTGAACAACGTCTGGGAGTCGTCGACCCCCGGCGTGAAAAGCGGTGTCCTTTACGATCCGGATTCGGTGAAGAAGATGGAAATCGGCGGCAATACCGCCCGGTGAGACAAAGAATTTCCCCCCGCTCTCCGGGGGGATTTTTCTATGGTAAGGAAATATGAGAATGAATGGAAGATGGTTGATTCCGGTGGTGGCCGGAATGGTGGCGGTGTTGCCCGCCGCGGAGTATTATGTGGATTTCAATCGGGGCAGTGATTCCGCCGCCGGAAGCGTCAACGCGCCGCTGCGCAGTTTCATTGCCGCCGCGCGAAAGGTGAAGCCGGGCGATACCATCCGGCTGGTGCCCTCGGATCGGCCGATTCCGACCATGCTGACTCTGTACGGCATCAAGGGGACCGCCGAGCAGCCGATCGTGGTGGATGGCTCCTTCAATACTCTTACCGGCGCCGCCCGGATCACGTCGAAGGAGGCCCGGCAGGTTTCACCCGGCTTGTACCGGATGAACATCAAGGATCCGGGCGAATCGATGGTGTGGCGCTTCTTCCTGCTCTTCGACGGGAAACAGCAGCGGATGGAACAGCATTCCAAACGCAAATGCGGCAAACTGAAGAAACCGGAGGAGCTGAAACCGTTTGAGTGGACACTGGTGAACCGTACCGATCTTTATTTCCGCCTGCCGGAGGGGAAGACGCCGGAAACGGTCCGGGTGGAGATACCCCGCCTCGCCAACGGCGTCGGCATGTACGGCGGTTCGGAATATGTCGTGGTAAAGAATCTGATTGCAAAACATTTCTGGAACGACGGCTACAATATTCACAACGCTTCGAAGAATATCACCTTTGAAAACATCGCCGCCATCGGTTGCGGCGACGACAGCGTGAGCGCGCACGACGGCTGCGTCATCACGGTGAAAAATCTGGTCGCGATCGGCAACGGTACCGGCATCTGCCACGCCGGAACGGCGGAGGCGGACCACGAGAACCTCTACATCGCCAGGTCCGACAGCCGTGACTTCTTCGTGCTGAACCGTCGCAACAGCTTCCGCAACGTCGCGGTGGAGGCGGCGGCGCCGATCTACAGCGACGTCGGCGACAAAGGCGACGCGGTGCTGGAGAATCTCTGGTTCTATTCGAAGAAGCCCGGCGCCTGCTTCCGGACCATCCGGGGTGGAGCGATTACGGCGAAAAACGTCAAGCTCTACAACTACACCCAGCCGGGCAACACGCCGGGCATCGAGGTGGTGACCGATCCGGCACCGGTTCAGGCGGCAATCGCGAAGAAGAAGGCGGAACTCTTCGCCCTCTTCGGAGGAAAGCTCGAGAAGGCGCTGGCGGAGAAGTAGTTTTACTCCCGGCGGCGGGCGGTGTTTCCGGGCCGCCGGAAGCATTGTTTCATCACTTCGGCGGCGGGTTTCCCATCCAGAATGAACCCCTTGTCGCCGGCGGGGGCGTCGCAAAATTGTGTTCGGGGATTCTGCTCGTCCCATTTCCACCAGTACAGACCGCGGAAATACTCCTCGGCGTGAAAGAGATTCCAGACCGCCTGCAGGTAGTTCGCCTGTTCCATCGGAGAGTAACGGCCGTCGCCGCTCCAACCAGAGGGGGCCGTTGCACCTCCGGTGCTTGAGGTGCAGCCGCACTCACCGAACATGATCGGTTTGCCGTAGAGCTTTGCCATCCGGCGGTAGAGGTCACGGACCGGGAGGAGTTGCGTCTCCATCTCCTCCACCGAACTTCCGGGGGCATCCGCCGCACGGTGATAGAAACTTGTCTGCAGAAAGTCGAGATCATAAAACCAGTGGTCCGGCCGGGAAAATTCCTGCTCGAAATTCAAAAGATGAGTGTGGCAGCTCGTGATCGGTCCGGGGAAACACTCTCTGGCGACGGCGATGACCTCTTTCCTCTGGCTGTTTTGCCCGACGGTGCGGTCGAGTTCACTGTCGAGGCCGTACAGTTCACAGCCGGTCTCACGGGCGAGCGTGGCGAAGAGACGGGTCCGGGCGCGAAAACTGGCGAACCAGCGTTTCCAGCAGTCGGAGATTTTTCCGGGGATCCGCTCGCGGTCATCGGGGAACCAGACCTGCAGCCTGCCGTTTCCGTCATGGGTTTCGAGCATGGGGCGCAGCATGACCTTCAGCCCCTCGGCGTGGATGAAATCGATCATCCGGGCCAGCTCCAGTTCGCCCGGACTTTCCGCGAGATCCAGAAATTCCCGGGTGGAACCGCACGCTTCCCGGAAGACCGTGGCGATCAATGCGACATACTCGACATTGAGCTGTTTCATCTTCCGGATCTGTTCCTTTGCCCACGGCGACGAATAGACGCCCCGGCGGGCGTAAAACCCGAATGTCATCCCCCCGTTGAAACGGTACTTCCATTTTCATTCTCCCGCAGATGGCATTTTGCTGTTTTCGTGGCGGCAATCTATCTCCCGGACGGGAAAAATCCATTCCCCGGCATAAGTTCAAATCGTTTTTTCAAATGTTTGCGATTAGCCTGCTGCTGCCCCGCATTTTCATGATTTCTCAACAAGTTCAAAAAAGATTGCCGGCTCCTTTAATTTTCCGGTATCAATGGTGAAAGACAACCGTCCGTTCTGAACTCGGATGGGAATTTCCTCCATTCGCTTTCCAGAACAATTGAGTGCATAAAGTGTGGGCGTCGCAAGCCGGCTTTTCAGTTCCATGGAAAACGTTCCGCATCGCAGAAGTACGGGGAGTTTTCCGTTTGCCTGCAACTCAACTCTCTTTTGAGACGCAAACTTCATTCCGGAATTCAAAGCATCAGTCAAAATGACCAGAAGAACTCGTCCGGAATTCGATAGCGCCGCTGTTTTTTCCAGAGAAATCGCCGCGATTCCGGCGGGAATGCTGGCAGAGCGAATGGTCAGAGCATCAAGTTCAAATAATTTATCTTTCTGCTTGACGACCTGCATCTCCAGGCGGGGGGTAATGACGCGCATCTCCTGATTGACAACATCGACCAGCACCTCTTCTGTCGCGGAGTGATAAATTCCATGAGCAGGATCAGTACGATTGGCAGCGGAAAGCAGTTTTTTTTGTCGCAATATACGGACCAGTTCCTCTGTAGAAAGCGCGGTTTCCGGTTTCCGCAACTTCTTTCCGATGACGCGAAGCGCGCCGGTGTGGGGAGAAATTGCAAGAGCGGGAAACTCTTTCCCGATGGCGTTGGAATGCTCATAAAGGATTCCGAGACGCGCAAGCCATCCCAGACTGCCCAGACGGAAATTGACCTCTCCAAGCCCCTCTCTTCGAATATCTTCGTCTGTCACGTAAAACGCGATGGAATTCGGATTGGGAGCGACATCTTCACGCAGGTAAATAAAATAGGTAAGCAGATTGTTACCGCGCCAGATCGGATCGTCCGCTGCCCGAAATGGTCGCATTGGCCTCTGGGTCAGTGCAACTCCATCGGAATGCATGATGAAGGCACTGTAATTCTGAAGCGCCGCAACTGTAGCTCCACGAATGGTTCCTTCATGTCGGAAACCGTTCCACATGACATGATTATATTCTGTGACAAAAAACGGTTTCCCGAAAAAGGCGCACCGTTCGGCCATTCCGGGATGTCCCGTAAGAGAACTACCCTGTTCGATCAGAGTCGACTTTCCGGAATAAACCGGATGAAAGTTATACGGATGAGATGCGATTATGGACAATTTTTCCATCGCCGGTATCCGATTGAGCGTGAAGGAATTATCGAATGTGTTCACCAGTCCGTAATATCCACATTCCCGAACCGTATTCAGATAGAAATCTACCAGTTCCGACTCCTTTTCCCCGATGAAGAGAGACATTGCGATCCCGAGCGGATCTGTTGTAGAATATGCCAGCTTTTTTTGCAGTTTAGGAAACTGTTTAGATGTGCCGGTACGCTTCTGCATCCAACGTTGCCATTCGCCGTCCAGCGCTTCGCAGTGCTGCGGTGTCCAAGAGAAGAACTGTTCGTTAAAAAAAACTACAGCTGCAACTGCTGGATCGTCCTTCAGAGTAGTTCCCGTATATGGATTGTGCATGGTCAGGAGCCGTGTCACTCCCGCTTTCCAGTTCGCTCGTAACACCGGATCATAATACATGGCGTTCTTGAAATAACTTCCTGCAATCCGGGGAGCTTTCCGGGGATCTTTGGCATAGGGGTATCCGGAAGTCCAGCCGGCCGGTGACGAGGCCAGATCAACAATGGAATAGACCCCGCGTTCCTTCAGCAAATGAAAGAGATAGAAGAACATGTCGGTCATCTGCGGATCAAAGAAAATCTCTTCCGGTTTCGTAGGAATTGGAAGAATATCGTGCTTTTTCCCCATCATCAGAGAATAATCCAGAAAATGCCAGCGAATTGCATTGAAGCCATTTGCAGCGACCTGATCGGCGAATTCCTGCAATTTTCTCTTCCACTCCTGTTTCGGGAGTTTATTGAGATATTCCGGATAAGAAAACAGCCCGTGTGGAACAAAATTGAAGCCGTTCAGGCGGACTCGGCGACCAGGAGTCTCGGCGAATGCGAGAGTCCCGTCAGGACGGGCGGTAATTCTGCCGAAAGTTCCGGCCGAAGAAGCTGTTTCACTCAAATCAAGTGCCGAATTGCGAAGAATCGCAGGCGCCAAAGAAATCGGGCGCCATTCGCGATTTGCCATAATCGTCAACGGGGTGGAAGTTGTGCCGCTCATTTTCTGATCGGCTATGGTAACTCCGATCACAATCCAGCTGCAAGTGCCGGAAGTCTGTAGGCGAATCCGCGATGTCCCGACCGGAATTTCAAATTTTGAAAGATAGGCTCCAATTCGTCTGCCGTTAACCGTTTGCTCACAGACGACTTTCCCGTTAGAGACGTCAAGGGGCCCCCACCAGTTCCCCACCTCCTCTCCGATGGAAATCGGGCGGGAAACCGTCGCTACGTCGCCCTCGAAAATCAATGATCCCGCAAGTGTTTTCCCTTTCGAAACCCACGCGACGGTATGAAGCAGATAAAGATAGCGTCGTTTTTCCTGAGGAAGCACAAGACAGGCTTCCCGCAAATCGGTTTTTACTTTATTGCAGTGAAATGAAAGGATGGAACGTCCACCATTCCTTTCCGGATCCAGGATCCGGAAAGGAATTCCCCGGAACGTCTGCTGCCCGAGCGGGAAATCGGCAAAACAGTTGTTCGGGCCCTGATCGGTCCAGCCCCCCCGGCCATCATTTTCCACTGGATCAAAAAAACCGAAATTTGCCAGCTTCGAAAGATCCAGGGGTAAAGGTTCCGTCATTTCCGAACATTCAAAATCCCGGATTTCAAGCTGAGAGCCTTTGGGATTCGCACCGAAGAAAAAATGAAAAACGCATTCTCCGGAGGCAAACGATTTTGTCGCCCGGAGCTGGTATTCATATATTTTCTCCGTGGAGGTGATTGAATAGAACTGGACCGTTTCCGTTTTCAGGCCGACATAGGCATAAGGACGATGGCGCTGCTTCATCGCCGTTCCAAGAGTCATCGGCTGATTTCCGCGAGCTTTAAAACGAACTTGATACAATTTCCCTTTCCGGATTGCATCTCCAAGAGGGAAAACAGCACACGCGTCGGACGCTTTCTTTTCTTTTCCCTGTGAGATCAGCGAGAAGCGCATTCCGTTGTCAAATTTCATTATTGTTCCGCGAGCGCCGTTTAGATAGAGGCCTCTCGCTTCGTCTCCCATGACACTTCCCGACAGCATCCATAGAAGCAACAGTGATAACTGACAAATTCTTTTACTCATGAACAACTCTCTCTTTCCTTTTAATTTTCATGATTTCATGGCTCAAAAATGAATTCCGGTAAGGCCGCCTTGACATAGAACTTTCCTGCACCAGCTTCGGAGGCAATTCTCATCTGATGAAAATCGCTGATTTTCAAATTAGCCGCATGTCCATCGAAAAATGCTACATTACAACCGTTCAGATGTGCATTCACCCACGGCAGACCTGCTCCTGAGGACTGAAAATTCAGCATGAAATAGCCGCCGCCCCAGTTTCGATAGTTGCAGGCCATGATCGGTAATTTTGATGCCGTCTTTACGGATTTGAAACTAATTTCTCTTTTCCAGCTTGTTCCACTCCAGGTGGCCAGCATTGCACCTCCAGCCAGAGTGTTGAATATCTTGACGGCATATGTATTGCGGGGTGCGATAAAACCGTAAGTTCGATTATAATAAAATTTTGCTTGTTTATCATCCAGTACAGCCGAAGATGTATCATTTTTCGGCATGAACGGGATGGAGGGGCAGACAATGACTCTGGACGTCAGAAGTTTCTGCTTACACAGCAGCCCCAGAGGAGTTCTATCCATGGAGTAACCCGTTTCATTTTCATTTTCCGCGTACATAATATCATTACTGGAAGCCAGATACTGGGTTGTTGCAAGCATGCACTGCTTCTGATTTGACAGGCAGGAAATAGAACGTCCTCGCGCCCGTGCCCGGTTGAGGGAGGGCAGCAGTAAACTCGCCAGAATCGCAATGATCGCAATTACGATCAAGAGCTCTATCAACGTAAATCGAATTCTCCTTTTCATCTCTGCATCGCCTCCTTTAGTTTTTCTCAGAGAACACCTGCGTTCCATTTTTATAGAACGTGAAGTACAGTCCGATCGTCTGATTTTTTACCGGAACATCCTGCGAGTCCGTCTGAAGCAGAAGATCGTCGATCATATCCGGCACAACTTTCCCCCAATCGAAATTGATGGCATACCCGGTATATTTCATCTCATCGTAAATGGTGAATTCCGAGTTGATGACCCGGCACTCCTGCTCAAGGTCGAGATACCGGTCGAGGATCTCATAGGAGGGCAGAATGGCGTGGTTGCCGATGACGCCATCGAAACGGCGGCCGGCCTGAAGCATCTCTTCCAGCTGCTCCGCCAGCATCTCGGGAGTGTCTTTCAGAATCAGAACCCGCTCTTCCGGAACCGCGTGGAGGGCGCACTGCTCCTTTACCGCAGCTCTGATCGCCTCGTCAATGGTAAATGCCGGAGATACCAGAATGACGATCTCTCGTCTCTTCTCCCGAAACAAGCGATCCAGCCCCATCGCGTAATATTCCTGATAATTGTAACTGCAGGAGGAAACTCCCGGCAGCCTGCCGAACAGCGAGATCACGGGAACCCCCCGTTCCTTCATCCGGCAGAGCTCTGTTTTCAGTTCAGGGAGACGGATATTGAGCGCCACCAGGCCCGCCAGATGATTTTCTTGAATCATCGATTCCAGATCCGCAGGGGAATTCAGGTAGAGATGCTGGCAGCAATAGGTCAGATTCCGGCGGGTCAGCTCCCGGGCCGCGATGGAGTAAAGACAGACGGTGTAATAGATGTCGATGGCGATTTTGCCATCTCCCTCCAGAAAACCAAACAGCCTGGTGTTTTTCAGATTGCAGTTTGCCGGGCAGGTGATGGAGCCTCCTCCCCGCAACGGCTGGAGATAGCCGTCTTCGGTCAATGCCTGAATGGCGCGTAGAGCCGTCGGATGGGTGACGCCGAACATTTCTCCCAGTTTCCGGGAAGAGGGAATGCGCTGCGGCATATCTCCTCCGGTCGCAATCAGATTCAGTACATACCGTCTGATTTTCATGAATTCAACGGCGTTTTTCTTGCCCATCTCACAGATCCCATATAATATTTACCATAGCTTTACCACCATTAATTATAGGTTACTTCCGAAGAAAAGTCAAGAGGAGGAGGCATATTTCTGCCAAAATTTTTTTCTTGAGGATTGTAACAGAAAATGTGCCGGGGTGTCGTTATTCTGCAATTGTTCGCCGTCGGTTCGGGATGTTTTTCCGCCGGGGCAGGGGAGGAATGCGAAGAGGTGGTTCCGGAACTGTCCCCGGACCGGTCTTCCTTTTTGTATTTTCTGTTTGTAAAACAGAGGGGGGCTGATACATTAATATAATTGTTTTTATTTGCAGGAGAAGGTTCTGATGCTGAAGAAGATTTGTTCGGGATATTGTTCGACGCCGCTGATCTACCGGATCGGCGCGGCGTTCGTCATCGGCATTCTCGCCGGAATGGCGCTCTCGTATGCCGGAACGTCGATGGGGCAGGAGTGGCTGCACCGGGTCGTCGCTTGGATCTCCCCCTTCGGCACCGTGCTCATCGCCATGCTGAAAATGATCGTGATTCCGATCATTTTCTTCTCGCTGGTCTGCGGCGCCTCCAGCCTGTCGGTGAAGAAATTCGGCAAACTCGGCAGCGGCGTACTGCTCTGGTATCTTTTCACCTCGATTGCCGCCTCGGTGTTCGGGGTGTTTCTGGCGACGGTGATGAATCCGCGCATGAGCAACGCCGCGGAACTTTCCGGACGCCACCTGATGCAGGTCGGCCAGCTGAGAAGTGCCGGGGCCGGAGGCGGCTCCGTCTCCTCGTTCGTGAACGGACTTTTCGTCAATCCGTTCGAAGCGCTCGCCTCCGGCAACTTCCTGCCGGTGATCGTTTTCGCCATGATCTTCGGCATTGCGGCCCGGACCGTGATCGACCACGAACAGCAGGCCGGGGGACGCCATCCAGTCGAACAGCTTATTGAAATGTTCGACGCCGCGCTCAAGGTCTGCTTCAAGATCATCGACTGGATCATCGAATATTTCCCCATCGGCGTACTGGCGCTGACCACTGCGAACTTCGCCCTTTACGGCGTGGAGCTTTTCGGCCCCTACATGCGGATTGCCCTCTGCGTGGTGACGGGTGTCCTGCTGATGATCTTTGTGATCTATCCCCTGCTTGTGGCGCTCATCTGCCGGGAGAATCCCTACCGGTTTCTCTGGGGAATCCGTTCTCCGATCGTCACCGCGTTTCTGACCCGTTCGAGCGCGGCGGCGCTACCGGTGTCGATGAAGACGGCGGAGGAGCTGAAGATCCGCAAGGAGCTCTCCAGCTTCGCGCTTCCACTCGGCGCGACGATCAACATGGACGGCGTCTGCATTCACCTGCCGGTGTTCGCGATTCTCGCGGCGAACATCTTCGGAATTGATCTTTCCGTGACGAAACTGGCGGTTCTGGTGGTCTCCGTGGTGTTCGCCTCGGTCGGTGCGGGCGGGATTCCCGGCGGTTCGGTGTTTCTGCTCTTCATGGTGCTGGCGAATATGGGGCTTGACGACGCACAGACGGCGATGATCGTCGCGCTCGCCATCGGAATCAATCCGCTGCTGGACATGTTTGAAACCGCCTGCAACGTGACGGGCGACAACGTCTGCAACTACATCGTCGCCCGCAAGGGCGGAATGATCGACGACTCCCGCGGCTGATGTTGCGCCGGTTGACGTTGCATTGATCCGGCAGAGCTGGGGGCAATAGATACTCCGGGCGATTGACTGCGGCGGGAAAATCGGCTGCAACAAGCTGGAAGCGGAATTTCATCCCTGACATCGACCGCTTGCCCTGGGAGAACTGGAAAGAGCCATTTGTTTTTCCGCCTGCTCCGGAGTATGTTATGAAATGGACGAATCCGGATGGGAGGAAGGTGTGTTGAAAATCCGTTGGAATGTGTCGTGGCTTTTCGGAATTCTGCTCGGAATCGGCGCGGTTCTGACACTGGTTCTTCCGGGAGACGTGCCATGGCGCGAGGCGGAGGCGGAACTCTTCCGCGCCGCTCTGGAGGAAGAGGGGGGCTCTGTTCCTGTTCAGACGCTCCGGCTCTGGCTCCGGATCTCTTCCAATCCGGCCATGGCCGCCGGCGCCGGGGCGGCGGTCTGTCTGCTGATCTCGATCGGAGCACTGTGGCGTCTTGGACGGCTGTTCCACCGGGATTTCCTGTGCGTCGCCGCCTTTTTCATTGCCGCGCCGCATGTCTGGTTCGCTTTTCGTTTGCCGGGGAACGGTTTCTGGCAGGTGCCGGTTTCGTTCGCCGGAGCTGTCCTTGCGGCGGAACTGCTGTTGCGAATCCGCGGCCGCCGCGGAGTTCTTCTCGGCGTACTTTTTGCCGGAGTGCTCGCGGCACTTCCATTTCTGACCGGAGAGGGGCAGGCGCTTCGTGACATTTCGCCGGCGGAACTTGCCGCGCCCTTCACCATGCTCGGCGGCTTCGGATTTCTCGAGCGGTACATGCCGGATTTCTTCGACTTTCGCTCCTGGTCCGGCGTCTGCTGGCAGTTTTTTTTCGGCGCGCTGCTGCTGGCGGAACTCTTCTGGCTCCTCCTCGGCGGCGTCGCGCTCTGCCGCCGTATGCGAAGAAGGGAGGAGCTGTTTCTCTTCGACCGGATGGCGCTTCTGAACTGGGGAGTGCTTTTCGGGTATTTGGCCGGAGTTCTGCTGACGGGGCGGCTTCCGGCGGTTCCCGGGGCGGCGCTGGTTGCCGTGCTGCTGCTCTGGTGGCGCGGATTCGATTTTTTCTGCGGGGAGTATCCCCGGTTCGGGAAACGTTTTCTGGCGCTCCTGATCGCCGGGGAACTGGTTTTTACGGGCCAGTTCCTCTACACGGTCAACCTCTGCCGGGGCGGAAATTCCCCCTCGTTCGGCACGACGCTGAACTGTTTCCGGCAGGTGTCGCGGCAGCTGGCGGCCGCGCGCCGGGGGAATCCCTCACTGCCGGTCGATCTGCGGATTGAGGCGCTCCGCCGCAAACCATTGCCGCTTCAGGTGATGATCCGGCTGGTGTTGCGCGAACCGTTGCCGGAACTGCCCGGCTGCCGCTCCGCACTGCTGCTGCCCGCCCGCTTTGGCAGTGGAATCGACCTCATCCTCTACCGCGACCCGGAGTCGGCGACATCGAAGGACGGAAGAATACACTGAAAACAGCAACCGCATTGCTCCGACATGTCAGCCGCGGTCCGGATTGGTGAATGTGTCGTGATGGCGAAACGGTGACGGGGATATGTCCGTGTGTTTTGAAGAAGCGTGAGAAACTGGATTCGTTCCAGAACCCCCGGTTTTTCCGCAATCTCCTCGGCCGTACCGGTCGGTACGGGAGGTATCTGACCGGTCGCGGGATGCCCGTGCAACTGCTTCTCGGCATCGAAACGGCGCAAATGTCCTCTTCCTTGACGGGCATGCCGCCCGGCTTTTTCATGTTTGAAACATTTTAACAAGGCGGCTGTCGGTTGGCGTGATAGCCGCCTTTTTTCTGTATGCAAGTGGATTTTTTATTGGATGAATTGATTTATATTGTATCCAATTTTTATTGAATTATTGGTTATTTTATGTTGAAATATATCAAAAAACAATATTTTTCATTGTTATACTATTGACAAATTGGATACAATCTTGTATACTATCAGGAGAGTGAATTTCGATAATTTCCAGTCCGGCGTCACTGCCGTAACCCCGTTCAAGGAGGCGAAATGGGCACCATCGACCTGATCATCTGCGGCTTCTATCTGATTATGACCATTGTCATCGGCGACCTGGTCGGCAAAAAACAGCACAGCACCGAAGAGTATTTCCTCGCCGGACGCGGAATGTCGTGGTGGCCGATCGCCATCAGCTTGTTTGCTTCGCTCTTCTCTGCGATCAGCTACATCGCCATGCCGGGGGAGGCGTACAACTTCGGTTGCACGATGCTGGTCAGCGGCCTGGTGGGAGTTGTCGCTCTGCCGGTGACGCTGCTGGTGTTTCTCCGCTTCTTCTACATGCTCAAACTCTGGACCATCAATGAATATGTGGAGCGTCGCTTCTCCGTCTCCCTCCGCGTTGTCAACAGTCTGATTTTCATGCTGGGGCGTCTGGTCTACCTGGGTGTGGTGCTCTATGCAACCGCATTGCTGCTGGAGAATGCTCTCGGCTGGAATCCGGTTATCGCCGTGCTGGCCGTCGGCATATTCTCCACCATCTACACCTATATGGGCGGCATGGAAGCGGTGGTGTGGACCGACGTGGTGCAGTTTTTCGTCCTGCTCGGCGGGGTTCTGCTGGTGATCGGCGTCATCTCCTGGTATACGCCGGGCGGTGTACTGGGGATCTGGGAGACCGCGGTGGAGCATGGCCGCACCTTTCAACTCGGAGCCGATTCGGATTTCTGGGATTTTTCATTCAAGCCGCGGATTTCACTTCTGGCTCTGCTTCTGGGGCTGCCGTTCGCGGTGCTGACAGCGACCGATCAGGTCAATCTGCAGCGCTGTCTTGCCTGTAAAAATTTCAAAGAGGTCGCCCGGGCCGTCTGCTGGAGCACCATCGGCAATCTGCCGGTCTGCTTTCTTTTCTACTTCGCCGGTCTGGCGGTATTTGTTTTCTTCAAGGTGCTCCGGCCGGAACTGGATACCGGCATGAAAGGAGATGAGGCGTTCTGTCGGTATATCTCAGTCTATCTGCCGACGGGAATCCGCGGCCTTCTGGCGGCAGGAGTGCTTGCCGCCGTGATGTCTACGGTGGATTCGGTGCAGAACTCTCTGAGTACTGTTTTCGTCAAAGATATCTATCAGCGGCTGCTGGTCCCCGGCCGCGACGAGACGCATTATTTGAGCGTTGCCAAACTGGTGACGCTGTTGGTGGGGGCCGGAACCTGTCTGTTCGGCGTGTCGGTGCTGCTGCTCTTTCGAAATCGGGAGATTCCGCTGCTGGAGGTGTCGAATCTCTGTCTCGGTGTGCTGGGATCGTTTTCTTCGGCGATCTTCATGATGGGGCTGCTCACCAGCCGGGTGGACAGCCGGGCGATGATTTTTGGACTGATCGTCGCATTGCCCGGGGCGGTATATTTCGCGGTGTTCCGCTATCTGATCGCGGTGCCGGAGGAGCGGATCGGCTTCATGTTTCTCAGTTTGATCAACATTTTCACTGCGATGGGAGCGTCGTATCTTTTCAGCCTTTTTTCCAGCCGGACGAGTGCCGGTCAGCGCAGTTACGTGATCTGGCATTTTCTCCGCCGCGGCACGGCGCCGGAGGAACGGAATCCGGAAGTGTGAAAACGCATTTCCCGCAAATTCCGGTTTGCAAATACACGCTTCCGTGATATTGTTAGCGCATGGCAGATGCACAGCGGGATCATCTGTACAGGATGACAGGTGGTGAATGCAAAGCGGGGCTGGGGGCGATGGCGGGATTTAATGCTCACAATGCAAGACTCTTTTCGGTGGAGGTCGGCAATTCCCGGCTGTTTCACCGGTTGAGCATCGATACGGCGCGGCTCTCCTTTCCGGCCAGCCTTCCGCTGTGGCCCGCCCATCTCAACCATGCGGAACTCTCCCGGAATCAGGGATTCACGCATTACAACTGTACCCGGTTTGCGGTGGAGATGCCGCTGGAAGGCAATTTAATCGGAGAGTGCAGGGGGCAGACGCATATCGTTTCGCCGGGCGAAGTGTATCTGATTCACTACGGCGAAGACAGTTCCTATCGGGTCGGGCCGGCCGGATTCTGCCGTAAAGTCGGGATCTGCTTTTCCGGGCCGCTGCTGCCGGCGCTGGTGGCGGAAACCGGACTGGTGGAGGAACTCCGGCTGAAACTGCGCGACCCGGAGCGGTTCTACGCTTATGTTGCCGAGTTGGAACGGCGGATTTGCGAGGCGGCGCAGGAGGATGTGGCGGACCTTTCCGCCTTCTCCTACCGGCTGCTGCTCGAACTGGCCGCTTCGATCGACCGGGAGCTGCCGCCGCTGTTGCGGCAGGCGATCGATGTGATGAAGGTGAATCTTTCGCAGATGATCACCATCGGCGAAATCGCCGAGAAGCTTCAGACCAGCACTTCGACTCTGGAAAATCTCTTTGCGCGCCACCGGCACACTTCGCCCCGGAAGTATTTCGACGATCTCAAGTTCGCCAAGGCGGAACAGCTCCTGGCGGAGAGCTCCCTGCCGCTCGGGCAGATCGCCCGCAACATCGGCTATCCGTGCACGATGCACTTCTCCCGCCGTTTCCGTCAGCGCACCGGGATGACCCCGACCGAGTTCCGGCGGAAACGGCAAAATGCATCTTCCCAAAGCGTGTGAGCGTTAAAAAGCGCCTTTCCCGGATTTTGCGAAACCAATTTCCTTCTTCTCTACGGAACGTAAAAAGGAAATACATTTCCGCAAAAAGATATAATATGGTTTGGCTGACCTGTTGTTATTCTTCGTGAATTAAGGTATAATATCAGCTGTCAGCTTGAGAACTCGAAAGAGTGGAAAGGGAAAGGTGATGCATGGGAAGTTTTTTGCTATGATTGCATTGTCAATCCTGATTGCAATCATTGCCATCTTGGCTTCCCTGTTGCTGTTCGCGTTGAATCAGGCACGCGGCAAGGCGCGGTCGATGCGTTGCGTGAACAACCTCTTTCAGGTTTTTGAAGAGGAGGGTTGTATTTTCAAACAAAGAGATTTACTTTTTAGTGATCGAAGTTGTTCCGCCAAGATTGCATCTTCGGGACAATGGATGATATGGTTGTTTCAAAGAAAAACAGAATAAAATCAACTTGGACCGGTCAGGTTCTGCTGAAAAAATGAAATCTTCCCCCATTCACGTAGTCAGCACGTTTCATTACGACGTGCTCTATCTCAAGGATTATGACGAATATCTCGAGCAGGCGATGGCGATCATCGACCGCGCGCTGGAGATCCTCGAAGCGGAGCCGGACTACTGCTTCACCATCGAACAGGTGATTCTGGTGCGCGAATATTTCCGCCGCCGTCCGGAGCGGCGCGAAACCATGCGCGCCCTGGCGCAGGCGCAGCGGCTCTCGTTCGCGCCCGGCATGTTCGTCATGCCCGATATGAACATGATCGACGGCGAATCGCTCTTCCGCCAGGCGAAGGTCGGCCGGGAGTGGCTCGCGGAACATCTCGGCGTCGTCCCCGAGGCGTGCTGGATCGCCGACTGCTGGGGGCACCACGCCCAATTGCCGCAGATCCTCCGCCAGTCCGGGTACTCCGCCTACTTCTTCTGGCGCTGTATGCGGCCCGATGTCGCCCGGAGCGATTTTCTCTGGCAGGGGCTGGACGGCACGAAAATCGTCACCCACTGGCTCTCACGCGGCTACGCCGGAATCCACTTCCCCGACAACGGCGGCGGCATCGAAAACCGGCTGGAACTGCAGATCGCCGAAGCGTCCGGGCGGGCGATTGACACGCTCGCCGATCAGCTGCACACCTACGGCGAATTCGGCGCGACACTGATCTGCAACGGCGGGGATTTCTGCATTCCGCAAGCCGGCGCGCCCGCCACGCTCCGGGAACTCAACCGCAACCCGGAGGCCGATCTTCGCTTCTCCACCCCCGCGGCCTACCATCGCGCCGTGAACGAGGCCGCGCTCGAAACCTTCTCCGGCGAATTCAATGCCGCGTTTCAGGGGACCTATTCGACCAACATCGCGATCAAACAACTGCTCTGGAGCCGTCGGGAGGCGTTGCTGGCCGAAGAGGGGTTCCGGGCGACGCACGGCCTCGCCTCCGGCGATCTCGCCGGAGCGTGGGAGACACTGCTCACCCATCAGTTCCACGACACCATCTGCGGCACCATCACCGATGCGGCACTGCTCCGCGCCCGCGGCGAACTGGAAGCGCTCCGCGTCGGAGCGTCCGCCCCGGCGGCGCTGTACAACCCGGCCTCCCACGCCCGGCGCGAGGTGGTGGAGCTCGCGGATGGAAAGCGCGTGATTGCAGATCTTAAGCCGTTTGAAACAAAACCGTTCCATGCTCTCGAGACGGCGTCTTCTCTGGAGAAGCTCTCCGAACTGCCCGGGGAGTTCTCCAACCGGTTCTACCGCGCCCGGTTCGGGCGGGACGGGTTCCTCGAAAGCCTCCGCACTCCCGCCGGTGTCGAACTGGTCGATGCGGCTTCGCCCGCACGGTTCGGCGCGCCGGTCATGCTGAACGACAACGGCGACAGCTGGCTGATCTATGAGGGGCCGCTCGATGGCGGCAGCCGGGCGGCGGCCTTCACCTGCAACTGTGCCGATCCGCTCGAACGGGAACCCGGCGCCGACGGGTTGATCAACCGGAAGAATGTCTATCCGTGCGTGGAGTCGGTGGAGTGTTTCCGGTCGGCGCAGTCGCTCCGCATCGTCCAGCGCGGCTGGATTGCATTCTGGCGCAACCGGTTGGAATTCACTCTGCAAAGCGATTTCGACGCAGATTCTCCGTTGATCCGCTTTCGGCTGGAGTTTCTGCCGCACGGGCGGCATTACCGGTTGCGCGCCGCGTTCCCGACCACGCTGCGGAACGGAACGGTTCTTCACGAGATCCCCTTCGGGCTCCAGAAACGCGGCCATTCGGAGTATCCGGCGCAGGGCTTCTGCGACTGTGCCGCGGCGGGAGCCGGGCTCACCTTGTTCAACCGGGGGATCCCCGGCAACAACGTCGATGCGAACGGGGTGATGCTGCTCAGCATTTTCCGCTCCGTTGCGATGGAGTACAAGTGCGAAAGTGAACTTTCGTTCAATGACGGGATTCCGCATACGGTGGAGTACGCGCTTATGCCGCGCGACGGGGAGTCCCTTGCGCCGGTGATGGTGCCGGCGGAACTCTATGCCCGCCCCGTATACGGGACCGTCGATCTGCCGGTGCGGTACGATTTCAGCGGCATCGAACTGCCGGAAAATGTCCGGATCAGCGCACTGCGGGAGTCCGCCGGCGGAATTTTCCTGCGGTTTTACGAGGCGCTCGGGCAGGGGGCGGAGGTCCGGTTTGCCCTGCCCGAAGGGATGGGCTCCTGGCGTGACGCCGACGGGGTGGAGAATCCGCAGAGTGCTCCGCGTTCCGGCAGAGTGACACTGCAACTCGCTCCCTTTGAAATTCGCGCCATTCTGCTGTCGCCGGTTGACGGCCGCTGAACGGAGAACCGGCGGAAACGCCGTCTTCAACCTGACCGCCCGCCTCCGGAACAGCTCACACGTTCCGCGGCGGGCGGAAGCACGTGCCGGCACCCCCGTGAGGCGGCGCCAGTCTTTTTCTGCCGCTTCGGAGGAGCGCTTCGCCGCGGTCGTCCCCACCTCTTTTTCTCCTCTGTTGAAATTGTTTTATTTTGTTGATTTTAAGGTAGATAATATGGTTTCTTCTGCCGGAATTCTCTCCGTTTTTTTAAGATATTTTAAGATTATTTTATTAAAAATTTGAAGATTTGAATTGACATCTTGCGTCAAATGTGTCATAATAATGGAGGAAAACCAAAAGGGATATGCAGCGATGGCATCTGTACGAAAAGTGCGAAATCTCGATGATCTTGCGGAACGGGCCGGCGTAACCGCGGCGACGGTGTCGATGGCATTGCATAATTCGCCGCTGCTGTCGGAGAAGATGCGGGACCGGATCCAGCGTCTGGCGGAGGAGAGCGGATTCACGCCGCGCCCCTACAAGCGCCGGGCGACGCAGAAGAAAAGCGCGGCGGAACGGGAAAGCGGACCGTTGCTGGTGCTGTACTATGAGTTCCCGGGCGAGCCGGACCCGGTGCGCGAAGGGATCATCCCCGCACTGTTTCTGCTGCTGAATGAGCGGCGGATTGAATATAAGTATATGAGCTGTCAGGAGTTGATGGCAAATTCGGAGATTGCGAAGGAGTACCGGGGGATTCTGTTTTACAACGATCCGGATGATTTTGTGCTTCCGCCGGAGATTCCGGCTGTGCAGATTTTCGGCTGGCAGCCGATGCGCCCCGGTCTGGATCGAATTACCGCGAACGACTCGCTGGTCGTGCAACTGGCGGTGGATCATCTGTGCAGAACCGGCATCGAGCGGGCGGCGATTATCTGGTGCCGCGAGATGGTGGGGATTCCCAACCATCCGCGTATCACCGGTTTTCTGGAGGCGATGAAGGAGCGCCACATCGATGTGGAGCCCCTGCCGTTCCATAAAAACGGCGGTGATTTTCTGCCGATGCTGAAGAGGTTTCTGGCCGCGGACCGCCGCCGGGTCGGGTTCTTCGCCTTCAATGCCTTCTGCGGCCTGAAACTCTGCTGTGCGCTGGACAGTCTGGAGTTGTTTGCCGCCTACAGCAACGCCGGATTGATCGTCTGTGACAACTCGCCGCTGCTGTACGCATTCTCGCCGCGTCCGGTGATGATCGATCTGAACATGCCGCTGATGGCGGAGTTCGCGCTGGACACCCTGCTTCGCCGTCTGAAACGTCCTGAACTGCCGGGGAGTGTCCTGCAACTGTCGCCGAAAATCGCACAATTTTCCTGAAAGACTTTTTGATCAAAAAAAAGATATAAGGGGAAGTCGTTCAACTTCTCGATCTTATCAGTGCTCTCTTCAACATGACAGGAGGTATTATGAAACATCAGAACAGATCAAGACAGATGAAACGGAATCGTTTCTGTATTCTCTCCGACAGGGGAACGGCAAAAGGATGTCAGTGTTTTACATTGATAGAACTTCTCGTTGTTATTGCTATCATTGCAATTCTTGCCGCGCTGTTGTTACCCGCCTTGAATCAGGCAAAAGAACGGGGTAAGAGCATCAGTTGTCTGGATAACTGCAAACAGATGGGATTGGCCTTTTTGCAATATTCACACGATTATAATGACTTGCTGGTCATACAGACATCTTACTGCACCTGGGGGCATATTATTTTCGATAACGACAGCGATTACAGTTTGCGTTACGTACCCAATCAGGTTGGAATCTGCCCATCCGATGCCAAAGGAAAGCTGAATTCATTCTGGTGGGGACTCAATGGATTGTGCGATTATGTCTATGACGGCGATTATACCGGAAATAAGGAGATCGACGGCGTCAAGAAAAAAGATGAACTGGGATCTTTTCTGCTCATTGACGGTTCAAATAATTATTACCAGATGACCAAAGTAAGAAGACCATCCGGAACATTTTTATACGGAGATACCTATCATTCCACACAGCAGACATCAGCCTATTATTTCGGTTGCGAAGGCGTCCGGGAAGGTAAAATAGCTTTCAGCCGCAGACACAACAATACCGGAAATATGCTGATGTTTGATGGTCATGCAAAAGGAATGACCAAACAGGAACTCAGATCGGCACCTTCCAAGATGAAAGTTTCTTACAATTCAGGTTCCATATTGGAGAATCACTGATGCATTGCAGATTGATAGCTGTCTTGACCTTGGGGTGGCTTATGCTGATTGCCGGAGTGATTCCGGTGAATGCCGCTCCGCTGGTCAAAGAGTCTCTGTTCCGCGATGGGTGGACGTTGAATGTCGGCCCCGGAGCGGCGGGAAAATTGGAAATCGGTGACGGCAGAATCCGGGTTGATGCCGATTTCCGTGAAGGCGGTTATTACATTGCCGTGGAACGGAAACTGCCGGTCCCGATCAATTTGGATGGACTGCACTTTACGGTAAAGGGAATTTCCGGAAGGATCGCCGTGAATCTCTTTGATTCCCGCTGGCAGATTCATCAGCATTTTCTTGATGTATCTGCCGCGAACGGCGGTGCAGCTTCGGTTTCGCTGCCTGTAACTGCAGCCAAACATCACTGGGGAGGCCCCAATGACGGCAAACTCGTTCCGCCGATCCGGCAGTATTCGTTTGTCATTCATCGGCCTGATCTTGGAAGTGCTCAGAAGACGGTGGAGTTTTCCAATATTTCCATGGAGACGGATGATCCGCACTGCAATGTGCTCGAATGGAGTATTCCGGAGCCGGAAGCCCTGTTTCGTCACATAGGAGACCGTACCCCGGTGACCGTCAACGTTTCTTCCTCCGTTACGGCCCGGGAGCCGGATGTATTACGTTTCTCCTATCGCGATTATGCCGGAGTGGAACGGTTGACCGGAATGGCGCAGTATGACAGGAAAAATGAACAGCTGATTGTTCCGCCTCCTCCGGGAAACGGGTTTTATGAACTTTCGTTTCCAAAGCTGAATATTCAAATCGGAATTGTAACGGATGAACCTGCTCCGCGGCAACCTGATGAATTTTTCGGCGTGGATGGTTCATTCAGCTGGGGAGGGCCTCCCGCCGATGAAAAGGGCATTCGCCGGTATTTGCGCATTCTGAAAAAAAACGGTATCCTGTGGAACCGGGACCGGTTTCTCTGGCCGCAACTGGAGCCGAAACCGGGGAAATTCAGCTTCAATAATCGGTATGGTCTTTACCACCGTATTGCCGGCGAGGAGGGAATCCGGACGCTTGATACGTTCCACTGTGCTCCCAGATGGACTGGTGCCGGCAAGCCCAGCTGGGCCTATGGAACTCGCAGCAATCCTTATCCGGATAATCTCTTTCTGGCAGGTCGGAGCATGGCCCGCATTGCCGATGAATGGAAACGGACCCTCGGCGGACTTGAAATCTGGAATGAACCCGACTTCGGTTTCGGCAGTTATTTCCCTGCGGAATATGTGACGGCTTTGACCAAGGCGGTTTCCCGCGCCTTTGCCGTTGCCGGAGTGAAAACCAGAGTGGTCGGCGGAGTCATTTCCGTGACCCGCCCCGGGACCGGTTATTATGACACTTTTGTCCGCAACGGATTGTTGAAGGACTGTGATGTGATGAGCTTTCACTCTTATGTCGACACTCTGATGCTGGAAGCAGAGGTGAAGGCTTTGCGGGAAGTGGAACTCAAATGGGAACCTTCCCGCTCCGGTATCCCGGTCTGGATTACCGAGTGTGGAATGCCCTGGTATTACGATGGGAATCCCCGGGCATTTCTGATGGATGACCTCAACAGTGCGGTTGAAATTGTGGCGAAGGCAGTAGAGATGCGCGCACTTGGGTTAGAACGCTATTTCGCGTTTGAATATAAAAATTACGCCGAAGGGAAACGGAACTTCGGCATGATGGATGCCAGGCATACACCGCTGCGTTCCATGGCCGCCTATTGCCATCTGGTCCGCGTTCTCTCGCATCGCGAATATGCCGGAGATTTGAAGGGCACCAATGCCTTGCGCTCCCGCGTGTTCCGGAGCGGAAACGATCTGGTCGTCGTCCTGTATACCGGAATGCAGACGAAGGCGAAGGAGAAATTTTCCGGCGTGAAGGCGGAGAGACGGGACTATTTCACCATTCCCGCCGGTCTGCCGGTCATCCGGGCCGCCGGCGCGGACGGGCGGACTCTGACCGTGAAAGACAACCGTCTTTCCAGCGGAGACGGCCTTGTCTACCTCTATCTGCCGTTGCAGGCGGAGAAGGATTTCGTCGACCGGAACACCGAAGCCATGCGGCTGTACAAAATCGCGAAGAACTTCAACGCAGCTCCGCGTGCCGCGAAACCGCTGGTGTTTCAGCCGGTATCGGACCTGAAACAGTTCCATGTGGATCGTTACGGCTTCCTGCTGGACAGACCGTCCGCCGAAGTGAAGGTCCGGATCAACAACTTCGGCGACAAGACGCTGAAGTTTGAACCGGAATTGAAGCTGGATGAGGGCATCTCCGTGCAGAAACCGCCGCAGAGCGTCGATGTCCCCGCCCGGGGTACCGCAGAGGTGTCGTTCCAGCTCGTATTCGACGCGAACGTGAAACCGGCCCAGTTCCGCGCCGTATCCCTCCGGGACCGCAACGGCAATGCGACCGACATCTGCTTCTCGTTCCAGCCGTACGAAACCAAACCGATTCCGATTCTGCCGGTGGCGGCGATGGAGCGTGACCGTACCCTTTCCGCCCTGCTGGCCGGCCGGAACTGGTTCGACATCAGCAGTGCGCCCTACTGGCGGCCCTGGGTGCCGAGCGTGATGGTGGCGAACATCGGGGCGAAATTCCGCATGTTCTGGAGCAGCCGGGAGCTGATCTGTCAGGTTCTGGTCAAGGATCCGGAGCATTTCAACAACCATCCGGCCGACAGTGTCTGGTGGGGCGATTCGGTCCAGATGTCGGTGCAGATGCGCGGTGCGGACCGGAAGGCCACCGGCAGCTGGAACGAAGTCCAGGCCGCCCGCTCCGGCGGAAAGGAGATCCTGTGGAGGACCCGCGCCTACAAACATATGCCGCAGGGGCTCTGCAAGGCGTCCCGGCTCGACTTCACCCGGTTCGAGGAGGGGTATTCCCTGTACGAGATCCACTTCGACGCAGAGGAGATGGGGTTGAAGCTGACGCCCGGAGCGATCATCGGGGCCTCACTGCTGGTCAACAGCGATTCCGGCGTCGGGCGCGACGGCTATCTGTCCTACGGACAGGGCATCGGTGACGGCAAGGGCGACGCGCTGTTCCGCCTCTTCCAGCTGGTGTCGCAGCCGGAGTCCGGAGCGAAGAGCGGAAAATAAAGCGCCTTCTCCGGAAAAAAACGGTGTTCTGAACCGCACAGGTTGCAGAACACCGTTTTTTGTATCGCCGGGAAGCCGGTTACTTGACGCGGCCGGTGTAGGCATCCGCACCGGAGTTGTCGATGACGTACTGGAAGAACTTCTTCTCCGCCTCGCCGCGTGCCTTGTCCCACGGACGCGGCTGGCCGCAGAGCTGGACGACCCAGAGTTTCAGCTCCTTGCGGTGCCAGTTGACCGAGCAGTTGGTGCCCCAGGCGCCGCCGTGGCCGAACCAGGAGTCCTCCTTGTCCACTTCCGGCGCGGAGAGTCCGAGCGAGTAGCCGCCCATCCCCTTCGGACGGCTCGACTTGGCCAGCAGGTTCTTGACGGTATCCTCCTTGAGGATGCGCACGCCGTTGTCACCCACGCCGAGATTCATCAGCATCTTGTAGAACTTGAGCTGGTCGTTGGCGGTGGTCCAGAGACCCGCTCCCGCGGAGGCGAACACGTGGGAGTCGTTGTAGGGGCGCTGCTGCATGTTGTTCTGGAGCCGGTACTTCGCCGGAGCATCCTTCACGCAGTCATACATTTCGACCTGGGTTTCGAGCTGTTCGTCGGTCGGCCAGAACCAGGTGGAGGTCATGCCGAGCGGAAGCAGAACCCGCTCCTTGAGGAAATCCTCCCAGCGCTGTCCGGTGACCACTTCGACGATGGCGGCGCCGATGTCGATGCCGGTGTTGGAGTACTGCACTTTGGTGCCGGGTTCGAACAGCAGCGGGGAGGCCGCCGCGATCGCCGCAGTCTGACGGAGGGGCGCGCCGCCGGACCAGCCGCCGCCCTTGATGTTCCCCTGCTTGGCGGAGATTTCAAACGGGAAGCCGCCGGTGTGGTTCATGACCATGCGGATGGTGAGGGGCGTCTTCGCCTTGACGAGGGTCTTCACGCCGTTCTTGTTGGATTTCTGGACCCA
This sequence comes from uncultured bacterium, assembly GCA_900551245.1. Taxonomy (GTDB): domain Bacteria; phylum Verrucomicrobiota; class Lentisphaeria; order Victivallales; family Victivallaceae; genus Victivallis. Next base: position 44,417 of record URVC01000016.1, read on the forward strand.
GAGCGTCTTGAATTCGGGCAGATACTTGGAGACCGGGTCGTCGAGCTTGATCTTCCCCTCTTCGACCAGCATGGCGATGGTGACGCCGCAGAACCCCTTGGTCTGGGAGCACTGCATGAACACGTCATCCATGGTGATGGGGCGTTTGGCCGCGACGTCGGCATATCCGACGCAGGCGGTCTCCTGAATGCCGTCCTTGTAGAAGACGTTGATGGCGCCCGGGAGCTGCCCGTTCTCGACGTAGGGCATCAGCGCATCTTTGGCGAAGGTGGTCTTCGACTCCTGCGGAGCGTTCTGGACCGATTGGCATCCGGCGACGAGCGCCAGTGCGGCGAGACACATCAAGCGTTTGGCGAACTGGTTCATTTTGTTTCCCTTGTTGTAACTTCGATGGTTCTTTGTCCGCAGAAGGAGATAAAAAACCTTCCCGGGATCGCTTGAAATTGTAAGATACTATCGTTTTTTGCGATTGCAAATCCCGTTGCGGGAAAATCCTGCGGAATTGAACCGCTCCGGGCGCTCTCTTTCGCGTTACAGAGCAACGTGCACTTCCCCGGCCGGCGAGGGGGTGCGTGCCACCTCCTCGCCATCCAGATAGAGGGCGAGCCCGGTGCCGCGCCGGTAGCGGCTGCCGTCACGGTCGAACTGCAATGCGAGTTCGTGCCCCCGTATGCGGAGGCCGTCGAGCAGAAAGTAATCCCAGCATTCCGGAGGCAGCAGCGGCGCGGCGCGAATCTCTCCGGAGAGATCCGGATCGATTCCGCACAGACCGGTGATGATCAGATCGGCGTAGGTCGAATGGCTGTAATCCTTGCCCCGTTCCCGGATCAGGGCGTCGCTCCGGATTCCGGCCTTCTCCCAGTTCTGCAGAATCGAACGGGCCAGCCACTCCCCGGTAAAGGGATCCAGATTTTCGTCGATCCACGGGATGGTGCGATTCTCTTCCCGCAGGTAGTGGCTTCGCGTGTAGCAGGAGAGCGTTTCGAAGTAGGCGCGGCGCCCGACTGCCGCGCTCTCCCGCTCGTGGAGCAGCCGGGCGAGGGCGGTCAGGGTGACCGAGGTGGCAAACGGCCAGGAGGGGCCGTTCCACTGACACTCGTGTCCGCCGCGGTCCAGCCGGAAGCCGGGGTGGCGCCGCTCTGCGGTGGTCGGTCCGAACGGGGCGGAAAACCCTTCCGGATCGGTCAGCTGTTTCCAGGCGACATCGAATTTCCGCGCCATGCCGGAGAAATAGTACCAGGGGGTGTAGCCGTGCAGCTCCCGCACGTCGACGAAGGCGTCATCCTCCTCGCGCCGGGTCATGAAGAAATGGCTATTCTCGTTCCAGAGTCGGGTTTCGATCCGCCGTCGCAGGCGTTTCGCTTCCCGGCGGAAGCGGGCGGCTTCTCCGGTATCTCCGCAGTCGGCGGCGAGCTGCGCCAGCGCTCCGGCCTCCGCCGCCATACAGCTGTTGATGGTGACGCGGTACCCGCTGCCGCCGATGGAGCACTCCATGCCGTCGCGGTTGTCGCTCTGCCGGAAAAGGCCGGCGGGGGTGAGGTGACTTGCCCGCCACTGCTCATAGTTGCATCGGAGCGCCGGATAGAGCCGCCGCAACAGCGCCCTGTCACCGGTGACTGCCGTGGTGTCCAGCGCAGCGGCGGCGGCACCGAAGGTGTAGCTGCGGGGAGAGGCGGCGGCTTCCGGATTCATCCAGAAGTCGAGGTACTCCCCGGCGATGCCCTTGTCGCGAAACCAGCGCGCCTCGCGCAGTTGATGGGCCGCCGGGCAGCTGATGGAGTTGAACGCTCCCGCCCACGGCACATCGGGCATGAATTCCAGCAGGATTCTTCCGTAAGGGGTGGTGCGGATGTGCTTGCGGAAACTCCACCATCGGAAGTACCAGATCTCCCGGAAGACCGGGTCGGGACAGTCGAAACGGGGAATCTGCTCGGTCAGAAACTCCTCGGCCTCCGCATTCGGGATGTCGCCCCGGTAGAGTTCGGTATCCTGTGCATTGAACTTTCTGCAATACGCGGCGACGATGCGCTGATCGATGAACTCCCGCATGACATTCCTCCTTTTCTCTTACCAGAGTTCCGTGGTGCGGAGCACGGCCAGACCGATCTGTTCGGAGGACTCTTTTCGACCGTTGTACCAGAGCAGAAATCCGCCGTTTGCGGGGCAGACCGCCGGTTTGTAGCAGGCGTCGTGGTCCCAGCTCCCTTCGTCCGGGGAAACGATCGGGTTGCCCGGATACTGTTCCCAGCCGTCGACGCCGGTTCGGGAGCGGCAGAGGCAGATGGTCGCCCGCGAATGGCTTTCGAAGCCGATGTAGAACATGTAGTAGAATTCCCCGTGCTTCATGACCTGCGCCGCGGTCACCTTGATGAGTCTGCCACCGGGAATTTGTTCCGCCCGGAAGACCGGATCGGGGGAGGGGGTCTCCCAGAAGAGTCCGTCCCGGCTTTCCGCATAGCCGATCGCATCCGGTTCGTAGTGGATTCCCGGGTTGTTCATGCCGGAGTACCACATCTGGAAGAGTCCGCTCGCCGGGTCGTGGAGCACATGGGGGCACATGACGCCGCAGTTCTGCCAGGCGCCGTCGGGCGAGAACACCGCCTCCGGAATCCGGTTCCACAGGATGCCGTCCCGGCTCTCGGCGGTGAAGATGGCGGCGTGCTTCGGCGCGGTGCGGTCCGGCCCCTGTCCGGAGTAATACATCCGGAATCCGCCGTCCGGCAGCGGAACGACGCAGGCGCGGTTGATGCGGAACTCCCGCAGGTCCGGCCGGGGGAAGGCGCCGAGGACGATCTGGAGATCACTCCAGTGGATGCCGTCGTCGCTCTCGGTCATGGCGATGGCGTTCTGGGGGCGCCAGCTCAGGTACATCCGGAACCGCGGCGCCGGCGGTCTGCACTCCAGAACGAAAGGATCGAAAATCGTTCCCCACTGCCCGGCTGGAATCACCGGATTCCCCGGAAATTTTTCCCATTGTTTTGACATCAAATCTTTCTCCTTCGAGTAACCCTGCTCCTGCTTTCGCCGGGCGGAATTTCGCGTTTCTGTCCGTGAGACTGCGCGTCCGTTTTGAATAATACATGCGAAACCGGGAACTGCAAATACATAAAAACGATACTGCCGTACATAGTTAAGGTACTTCTGCCACGGCCGGCCGCCGGCGGAGAACCCGGTTCAATAGATCTCATCCCCGTAGAAGAACTGCAGGTTGTCCGCAACTTTCTGACGCATCTCGATGGTGGATTGCGAGGCGACATGCAGATCCGGGAAGAGGACGTTGACCTGTTTGTTATGGACGGCCCAGTAGCAGGTGCCGCTGAGGCTTGAACTGCCCCAGATCACGCTGGTTCCGCCCAGTCCCGATACTTTCGCTCCGGAGGTCTTCAGCGTCCCGTAGGGCGTGCGGACACAGGCGAGCATCACAAAGGTGCTCGGCGCCTTCTCCGGGATCATTATTTTGAAGTCGTCGCCGCTCTTTGCACCGATTTCACTGCCGCGATAATACCAGCGCCCCTTCTCATTGCCCCAGCCTTTGGTGCCGCACCAGGCTCCGTGATTTTCCCAGTGGCCGTCGGCATTGGCCCCGTAGGTGTATTCGAAGTAGGCGCTGTTCGCGTCGTGCGGAATTTTGGATTCCGGACAGACCGTCACCTGATTGCTCGGGTTGGCGTAACCGGCATTGGCCAGAATCTGACCCCATGTCCCGTAGGTGTACCCCCTGCCGCCGTTCTGGCTGTTGTGGCAGGGCTTGAAATACCATCCCTCCGCCGACGGAACCCGCATCAGGAAGTAGCCGTTGAAATCGCTTCCGTACATGCCGATCATCATTCCGCACTGTTTCAGATTGGAGATGCATTTGGCGGCTCTTGCGGTGGTGCGCGCCTTGTTCAGTGCCGGCATGAGGAGCGCAGCCAGAATGGCGATGATTGCGATCACGACGAGGAATTCAATAAGGGTAAAATTTGTGTTCCTTTTCATGTTCACCTCCTTGTGTTATGATGGATGCCGATTTCTCCAAAAATCTTCTCCTGTTGGTCACTTTTCCTCTCTGAAGCGGATGTCGTACATGGTCTCGCTCAAACGGCGGGTGGTTCGTGTCATCTCCGGGTACGGTGTGTCGGTGATATCCACGAAGCCGAAGGGATACGCTTCCCCTCTGGCATCCCTGCCGGTCACCAGCTGACTGCGGTAGCAGAACCAGCTGGCGCCGACGAGGGCGGGATTGGCGAGAATGTCGCGGAAGACCTGCTGAAACACTTCGGCCCGTTCCTTCTGATCGCGGTAAGGCTGCGCCCCCCAGTAGCCGCGGCCGTCCGCCCGGATCGAATACTCCGACAGCCAGATCGGCTTCGTGATGCCGGGCATGCCGAGATCCCGGTAGAGCAGATAATAGCTGTTGATGCTCACCACATCACAGTATTGATTCGCGATGTATGCCACCTGGAGATCGGCATCGGGCAGCGGCCGGAGCCGGGAGCCCAGATAGAGATGATTCGGGGCATTGCGCCGGACCGCGTCCCGGCAGACCCGATAGTAACGGTCGATCATCACTCGACCGAATGCCGCCATATCCGAGTGGCTTTTCCGCTTGTCGAACCGGATTTTCCGGGAACTCATGAAATCGTCGTAATCGGCATAGTCGGCGCTCCAGATCCGGTTCAAGTCGCGGATGGAGGGATATTTTTTCTCCAGAAACTTCCGGAACTCTTTTTTCCCGGGCATGGCGGCCGGAGCTGTCGCTACATGTTCGCCCAGCTCCACCGGATTCAGCGTCAGCTCGTTGTGAATGAAATAGCCGATGCACCACGGGTCGTCGATGGTGAATTTCCACTGCGTCTTGAAGGCGTCATCCAGCGACTGGACGAACGCCGGATCAAATGCATCGTAGAATTTCCGCCCCGGTATCAGCGCCGGTTTCGACCAGTCGAGCAACACCGGAGTGTAGGCGAGACGACCTCCGCGATACACCCGTTTGTCGCACCAGCCGCCTACGGTGTTGAAGCCCCATTTGCAGAGCCGTTCCTGCGCCATGTCGACGGCGGAGGGATCGATGCTGCCGTATTTGATTTTGAGATTGCGACTGGTGTGATCCTCCAGATGGGTGAACCAGTGGCGGCGATCTTTTTTGTAGTCGTTCTGACGGAACCGGATTCCATTCATTCCCATACCGAAAAAGAGTTTCCCCTCCGGATCCACCAGAGTCCAGCGGTCGCGGTACCGGTCAACCCGGAAGAATCCGGTCGCCCGGAGCGTCGGCCCGTCCGCCCAGCCGCCGAACCGGGTCCGCCGGGGAATCGGCGTCGTCGCCGCCAGAGCCTTGCGCTCCTCAACCGCCCGTGCTTTCAGATCCGCTTCGGAGCGGACCTTCTCCGGCCAGTCCGCGTGGATGTACTGCCCGAAATCATCGATGAAGGGGAAGAACTTCTCCGGATGGGCCAGCAGCGGAGTGTATTGCGGTGGTTGCCCGGTGAGACGGAAGTTGGTGAGTTTGAATTTATACTCCTTCTCCTGATAGAGCGAAGCGCTCAGAACGCCGAAGTCGACGCTCAGCCGTTCGCGGAACAAATTGACGTTGCAGTCGACTCCCGCCGGACTCAGGCGAAGCCGGGGATCCAGCGCAATCCGGCTGAAGGGGGCTACGGTCGCGTAGGGGGCGGTGACCGTGACCTTCGACCGTGCGGGAATTATCTGTCGGAAGTTTTCTGTTGCCCGTTCCACTTTGCCGTGGTGGGTGACGATCCGCACCTGAAAGACCAGCGTGCGGTCGTTGCAGTTCTCCACGTCGACCGCGAAAGCGCCGTAGGAGGCCATGCGGTCGGAAAAGCGGGAGTCCTTCTGAACAATCGCCACCACCATGAAGGGCGCTTCGACGCCCGGGCGGGACTGGGTCGGCCGGAAAAGCACCTCCAGGCCGGATGGCACTCCGGACATCTTGCGGGCGACGCAACGATTCTTTTTCGGGTAGATGCGGTATTCATCGTTCTTCCATACCAGCTCCGCCGCGGAGGCCGCCGCCAGCAGGCAGCCGGTCATTCCGCAGGCGATTCCCCATTGCAGCAGATTCATAGTGCAACCATCCCTTCAGTTTTGAATTTCGTCGAACATCGATGCATCCGCAATGAAAAGCGGGTAGTCCATGACCGGAAAGCGGTGAATGCGGAGTGTGCCGTAGAAATTGCCGCCCTCCAGCGTGGGCTGTACCAGCTGTTCATCCAGCTGCCAGACATTTCGCCGAATCGGGTCGATCACCACCGGATTTTCAAACATCTCCGCGTCATCCATCAGCATGTAGATAGAACCGTACACCGCCGGGGCGGAGAGTTCGACGTGTTCCGGATTCCAGAAGGCGAACAGCGGTTTCCCGTTGCGGCGGAAGGCGTGCGCCTCCACCCGGTAGGGCGCACGCGGTTCGAACGCCTGCCAGTTGTCGGGACGGAACGCACAGAAGTTGTCCGGCGCGTTCTCCAGCCCGTCGAAGAGATATCCCATCCCCTGCATCGCATAGTAGGCCAGTTTCCCGCAGTTGTGTTTCGCATCGATCACACCGTAATACTGGTCGCGCCCGTCCGAATAATAGCAGAGAAAATCGGTCACAGTGAAGATCGAACTCAGTTCCGCGCCACAGGCCAGATCCGTCAGAAACCGGCGTGTCAGATATTTCGCCTGCGCCATCTCCGTCGGGAAGGAAAAGAGCATCGACTTGCCGCTGGCACGCCCGCTTTCCCCCTGCCAGAAACGGATTTTCTTTGCCGGATCAGAAGGACGCAGACAGGCGCGGAGATGGTTCACCCGTTCCCCGATGAACTCCTCCGGTACCGAGCCGTAGAAGTGATAACTGAAGATGTCGATGTGATCGGCGAGCTTGTTTTTCCCGAGCGCCTTGATGTAGCTGGTACCGGTCTGGGCGACATCGGCGATGATCTGCGCTTCCGGAATTTCCGCCCGGACCATCGCCGCCGTCCGGGCGACGAATTCGGTATAGTCCTTCGCCTTTTCTGCCAGGGACATGGTATCCCAGAGGGAGATCCCATTGTGTGTCCAGAACGCTTCCGGTTCGTTCCAGACCTCGAAGTAGCGGACTCGGCCGCGGAAGTGGCGGCAGAGGGCCCGGACATACTGCTCCCAGGCGTTCATGCCCTTTTCTCCATGGTAGAGCGGAACTTCCCCCACCCAGCCCCGTGCCCAGCCGGGGACGATCTTTCCCGCCGCTTCGCGCCACGCTTTCTCATACGCCGCCGCCGGAGTGTGGACCGGGTGGCCGAAACTCAGGCTGAACCAGGTCTCCATTCCGATTTCCGCCAGGGAGTTCACCACTTCGTCCAGCCAGGAGAAGTCGTACTCTCCCGGAACTTTCTCGCACTTCATCCAGCCGGTCTGACAGCGGGCGAACTTCACGCCGCTCTCCGCGAGGAAAGGAATGGTCTTCCGGGGATCGAAGGTATCGCGGTCGAGTGTCTCAAAGCCGATTCCGAGGATGGAGTGCTTCACATCGATGCTTTTCTTCGATGGAAGACGCCCCAGCAGTTCCGCTCCGGGGAAGTGTTCCATGGGATCCTCCTCCAGATTGAAATGGTTCGGATCCGTCCAGAAATCCTCCCGCGGAACCGGCGGCACAATGATGTCTGCTGCATTCAACCGTTTTTTCACATTTTCCAGCATTTCCCGTTTCTCCTGCATTATGGCGCAAAATAGACGCCGCTGTTGATGTTTACTGTTTCTCCAGTCATCGCTCCACTGCGGAGGGTGTGGACCGCGGCCTCCGCAACCTCTTCCGCAGTGGCCGCGCGATGAAGCGGAAAGCGTTGCAGTTTCCTCTCAATTTCCTCATCGGAGAGGCGATTGCGAATGTTTTCCGTCTCCACCATTCCCGGAGCCAGCGTGTTGACGGTGATGCCGAACTCCCCCAGCTCCAGCGCGAGACAGCGGGTCAACGCGTGCATTCCCGCTTTCGAAACCGCATAGGGCAGCAGCCGCTCCTCCATCCCGATGTGCGCCTGTACGCTCGAGACATTCAGAATCCGCCCCCAGCGACGGCGCTTCATCCCCTCTTTGACCGCCTGCGCACAGAGATAGGCGCCGGTTAGATTGACGTTCAGCAGGTGATTGAACCAGGTGCCGTCGCTCATGCCTGCCGGACGTTTGTAGGGGTCCTGCCGGGCGTTGTTGACCAGAATGTCGATCGCCATTCCGCCGATTGTCCGATGCACTTCTGCCTCATCGGTGATGTCGAAGAGCAGCGTGTCGGCGGAGAATCCCTTCCGCCGCAGATCGCTGCATACCTTCGCCGCCTTTTCCGGCGAGTGGGCGCAGTTGATCAGAACCCGGCACCCCTGTCCGGCCAGCGCTTCGGCGATGGCGCGTCCGAGCCCTTGCGCCGAGCCGGTGACGAGAGCCACTTTTTCTGCAAGTTTGTCAGCCATGTACGATCTCCCTGAAATGAAGTTCAATCTGCCGGGCGAGGGCGGTACGATCCCGCCGTTCTACCGGAATCTGTGGAAAAACCGAAGCTCCCGCTCCAACCGCGACCGCCCCGGTCGCCAGCATGGAACGGAGTGTTTCCGGCATCACTCCGCCGGTCACGATAAACGGGATGTGCGACAGCGGCGCCATCACCGTTTTCACGTATTGTTCCTGCCCCGGAAGAATCGGGAACAGTTTGACCAGATCCGCGCCCGCTTCCCACGCACGCAGAATTTCGTCCGGGGTGAATGCACCCGGAATCGCGGCCGCCCCCCGGCGGTGGGCCGTTTCGATTACGGCCGGAGAGCAGGCCGGCGAAACGAGGAATTCCGCGCCCGCGTCCGCCGCCGCCTCCGCCATCGGGACATTGAGTACCGTTCCGGCGCCGATGCGGAGGTGCGGAAATTCCCGCCGGAGCTCCCGGATCGCGTCCCCCGTATGGCGGAGCGTTCCGGAGTCGGAGGGGTCGAAGGTGACTTCGAGAAATTTCCCGCCCAGCGAGGCGAACACTTCCGCGCAGAAGAGAACCCGGTCCGCCGGAATGTGGCGAAGAATCGCGAGAAAACGGGCCTGCCTGAGCTCTTCAGAAAGTTTCATGTTCCAACTCCTTGAAGTAATAGACCGTGTCGTCTTTCGGGCGGATGTCGGTGACGTTCCCGGTGTAGTGGCGCAGATTGCGCGGTTTGTAAGGGTACTCCGCGAGGACGGATTCCTTCACTTCGATTCCCAGTCCCGGCCGGTCGGGAATGCGAATGCACCCCCGGTCGAATTCAACGCATTCGTCGGTGATGCGTTTCCGGAAACTTCCGTCCGTGAGCATGATTTCGTGGATGAGAAAATTCGGCGTGCAGGCGGCGAGCTGCAGAATCGCCGCGTTGGAGACCGGTCCGCTTGGATTGTGGAACGAGACCGGAATGTGTTTCGCCTCGGCCATCGCCGCAATCTTCTTCGATTCAAACATGCCGCCGGTGTGGAAGATGTCCGGCTGGGCGATGTCGACCGCATTCCGGGAGAAGAGCTCTTCGAAGCCGAACTTGGTGTAGACCCGTTCTCCGGCGGAAATCGGAATCGGTGACCGGGAGCGGATTTCGGCCAGCACGGCAAGGTTGTCCGGCGGGCACGGCTCCTCCATCAACATGATGTTGTGCTGTTGAAGTTCGCGGGCGATCCGCAGGGCGGTGTAAGCGTTGAAGCGGCCGTGGCATTCGATCAGAAGATCGACCTCCGGACCGACCGCCTCCCGGACCGCACCGACGATTGCGGAGGCGTGACTGAGTTCCCGGTTGCCGATCGTCATATGGGCCTTGCCGAAGGGATCCCACTTCAATGCCGTGATGCCGAGCGCGGCGGTTTTCCGCGCCGCGGCCGCAAACTCTTCCGGACTCCGCGCGCCGACGAACCAGGCGTTGGCGTACATCCGCACGGAATCGCGCATTTTGCCGCCCATCAGGGCGTAGACCGGGGCGTTGAAATATTTTCCGGTGATGTCCCACATCGCCATCTCGATGCCGCTGATTGCGGACATGAGCACCGGGCCGCCCTTCCAGTAAATGTCGCGGTAGACCTCGAAACACATCCGTTCGATCTCCCGCGGATCGCGGCCGACGATCAGCCGTTTCAGGTCTTCGACACAGCCGGTGAGGGCTCCCTCCTGCGTCCCCAGCGAGGCTTCGCCCCAGCCGTACAGCCCTTCGTCGGTTTCCACTTTCACAAAGGTCCAGTTGGTTCGGAAGGCGTCCATGACAAAGGTTTTGACTGCGGTGATCTTCATGATTCTCTCCGTTTTTTATTTTTAATTATACTTGAATCCGGAGAAAATGTATATATATTTCATGCTGAAAGAGAGGAAGATTATGCTGAAAACCGACTTTATGGAAAAGTTGCGGCTGTTTTCCGAGGAGCTGAAGACGCTGGGGAATTTTCTCGAAAGCGGTTTCGTCTGGCATTTTTCCGACAACGACCTGCTGATGAACGTATTGCAGGAGCAGTGCGAGCACGCGAATCCCTACTGCCGGATGATCAAGGGCAATCCTTATCGGAAGCTGAACCGCTGTATTCACTTTCATCACGACGAATCGTTTCGGAAACTGCGGCTGTCGCCGGGGTTCCGGATTGCGGAGTGCCATGCGGGCGTGAAGACCCTCGCGGTGGGCATGACGGTTTCCGGAGTCTTGAAGGGAGTGCTGTTTGTCGGGCCGTTCGCCGGGGAGACGAAGCGGCTGGTTCCGCTGGATCTCCCGTCCGTTTCGGACCGGAAACTGAGTCTGCTGGGCGACTACCTCAAACAGCGGATGGATCATCTCTTCGATTCGGAGTGGCTGCCCGGGCAGGAAAAACCACTTCTGACCCAGCTCCCCTCTTCGGATCGACGGATTCTCGCCGCGGCCAATTACATGCGGGACCACTGCTATGACTGGATTACGGCGAAGCAGGCGGCGGAGGTCAGTGGATTGAGCGTCTCCCGTTTTCTGCACCTGTTCCGGACGGAGACGGGATATTCCTTCAGCGACTGGCTGCAGCGGCTGCGGGTGGCCCGGGCCTGCCGTCTGCTGGAGGAGTCCCCCTACAAGCTGGCGGAGATCGCCGAGATCGCCGGGATTCGCGATCAGAGCCGGATGACGGTTCTGTTCCGGCGGTATCTCAACACCACCCCCGGAGAGTACCGGGCTTCGTCCCGCCGGGAGAATGCGGCGAAGGCCGACGCCTGATTTCAGGTGCCGGCCGCGGACGGGGGGAGGGGGCGGAAACCTCTCCTCCCCGCCCGTCGCAGAGGCGTTGTTATTTCAACTGGAAGCTGACCTTTTGCGGGCCGACCAGATAGAGAATCGAGCCGGTCACATTGACCACACTGCCGGATTCGGGAATCGGCTGCCGGGCTCCCATGTGGTTGAGTGCCGCGACGATCTTTCCGTCAATCTGCAATGTCACCGGTGTATTGAGGTCCTGCCGGTTGAAGGCACTCCACAGGGCCCAGACATGGGCGCCGTTCGGTTTGATCCAGTGGGCCAGGTAGACATCGTCCCGGGTTTCGACCACTGGAACCGTCGAGTTGCCGGGGAGCAGGCGGGTCAGCTGTCTGAGCGCCTTGAAGGCGGGCTTCTGCCCCAGCGTGTTGGTGAGCAGCCCGAAATGGGATTCCGAGTAATTTTTATTGGCGTGGTTGTTGATGAAATTGTACCAGAAAATCCGTTCGATTCCCGCGGCGAAACCGCAGATGAAGGTGCGGGGCAGGTACTGGGCCTGCAGTTTTTCGCTCACCCCGTAGACGACGGATGCCGTCGAGGCGATGACGTTGCCTTTCAAATCGCTGTTGAGTTTGTAGACGCCGATGAGTGGCGCATTGAAACTGCTGTTGCCGCCCTCGACCAGTGGAATGAACTGATCCGCCTCCTTCATGTTGCGAAGGCTCAGAAAACGGCCGACTTTGGAATGGTCCTTGAGATCCCAGTGAAGTTTGTCGCGGAAGGCCGGTGCGGGGCGCTGATAACTTTCCGCCTGCGGCACGCCTTCCCGGGTCCACCAGGCATCCCAGGCGATGTGCAGATCCTTCAGGTGGTCGCCGTTGACCTGCTTGAGCACATAGCCGCCCCGGCTGTCGAGCTGATGATCGAAGTAGTAGGGCAGTTTGTAGGGGAGAACCAGTGTACCGCCCTTTTTGACATACTGCACCACGGCCGGATAGTACGCCATGGGGAATCCCTCTTCGCGATGGGTCAGCAGGAGCTGACACTCTGCCGGATTCAGGGTCTTGAGTTCTTCGAGGGTAATCCGGCGGATTCCCTTGAATTGGGGAAAGAGTTCGCGGGGATGGTTGTCCATGCCGAAGGCGAACCCGCTCTTTGCGTCACAGACCAGCGCGACCGTGCACTCTGCCGGATTCAGGCCCGCTTCCCGGACCGCCACCGGCAGAACTTCCAGATAGAAATCAAGCAGCGGGGTTGTCGGCCAGCCGATTTCAGTGATCCAGATCGGTTTATCGCCCACTCCGTACCGGGTCATCAGTTCGCGCAGCTGGCGCGCTGAGGCGAAGATCAGCTCCGGCATCGAGGTGTAGGGGTGATAGTTCATCACGTCGAAATATTGGTGGGCGCCTTTCCGGAAGGTCCGTTCGACCCAGTCGACGTTGGCGCCGACAAGCCCGGCGTAGACAACCTTGAGCTCCGGATTGACCGCTTTGAGTTCCTGCCAGGTGCGCTTGAGCAACGGGGCGTATTTTTCGGCGGAGGGGCACCAGGGACTGCCGGCATCCGGCTCGTTGTAGACCTCCCAGTACTGTATGGAGCGGGCGTATTTTTCGGCACAGCGCCGGACAAATTTCCCGTAGGCATCCAGATGTTCCCAGGGCCATTTGCCGAATTTCGGCGGATCCCCCGGGAGGATCGGCAGAAAATGCAGTCCGGCCTTCAGCGGGGCATCCACCAGACGGTCGTATTGCGGATTGAATTCGCCCGGTTTGAGTTCCCAGTAGCGCCAGTCCACGTCGGAGCGGACCCAGGAGATGCCCGCCTCTTTCATCAGCGGAAAGAGCTTCGGGGCGATCCACTGTTCTTTCCGGGTGATGTGACAGGCGGCGCCGTAGGGATCGGCGACCAGGCGGGCCGTTTCCGCCGCCGTACAGCAGGCGGCGGCCAGCATGAGCAGAGTGCTGATGCCGTGTTTGAACATGATAGTATCCTTTCTTTTGTTTGGGGGGGCGTTATTGGAAATTGGCGGTGAATTCGTCTGTGGTGGCGGGGTAGAGCAGAATATCGACTCCGCCCCGGACGTGTCCGTCATAAAAAGCGAGATTGCATTTCCTGTTGTGGAGTGCGGCGAAGTCCCAGATGGTTGAATTTTCATACATTCCGTAGCCGGTGACGCCGAAATTTCCTTTCCAGAACTCGCCGATCACATAGGTGCGGGCGGGGGATTTGCAGCGGGCGAGTTTCTGGCCGCTCCCGTTGCAGTTGTAGCCGTAGGTGAGTTCCGCCTCCCGCCAGAAATCGGTGTTCCATCCGGGCGCGAACTTCCCCATCGGTTGATAGGTCGCGCAGACAAACAACTTATAGTTTTTCTTGCTGTAGATTCCGCAGGTCGTTTCAAACCAGCAGGGGGGATTGGGCCAGAAGTCATCGATGTGCGGTGTGCTTCCATGGTTGATGCCGCACTGTTTTCTGCCGAGCGGAAGCGTATCGCCGTAATCGTTGACGTAGAGAGTCAGAAAGGAGGCGATCTGCCGCTGATTCCCGGCACAGGAGACTTCGGTCGCTCTCGCACGCGCCTTGTTCAAAGCAGGCATCAGCATGCTGGCCAGAATGGCGATGATCGCGATTACGATTAAAAGTTCGATCAACGTAAACGAGCGTTTCTGGTTTGTGGTTTTCATTGCAATACTCCTTTTGCGGGTTGATGGGTAACCTTGCGGTGATCGTACAAAACGGGTTTGGATTCGACGCAGAACGGGATTTTCTCCGGAGATCTGAGGTAGTGGTCGATGGCGGCGGCTTTGCGGCGTGCCATTTCGTTTTCATCGTCGGCGATGGTGGGAATCGGCGGCGTGAGAAAGCGGGTCTCCTCCGGGTTGCCGAAGGCGATGATGTTCACCTGTTCCGGCACCTTGATCTCATGCTCGTAGAATGCGCGCAATACGCCGGACGCCGCGCCGCCGGAGATGATGAAGAGAGCCGTGAAGTTCAGCCCGAACCGCTCCAGATGAGCGGTCATTGCCTCATAGGCTCTCTCCGCGGAATAGTCCCCGTCCTCCGTGTGACAGGCGATGGGGACCGCGTTGCAGCCGCGGAAGGGGACGGCGTCGAGGAAGTTCTGATAGAGCATCAGGGCGCCGCCGCTCGGGGGCTCCGCCAGGAGTACGCCGAGCCGGGTATGGTTGTGCCGCCGGAAGAGTGTCAGCGCCATCTGGGCGGCGTAGGCGGCGTTGAGATAGAAGCAGTTCAAAGAGATTCCCCGGAGATCGCGGTCGCTTACGACGATGTTCGTTTTGTTCCGGATCAGCAGGATGAGCTCCTCGTCGGAAAATTCCCGGGAGGGGCAGGCCAGCACGATGAGGTCCGCCGTGCAGGATTTGATCTGTGTAAGCAGATTGTCCTGATACCGGTAGGAGAGGGCGGAGAACTGATAGTTGCCCAGCTGTTTGAGGGCTGCTTTCAGAAGCTGAACCTGCCTTCGGACATGCTGGTTGGGCCAGTCCACGTAGAAAAAGGCGACGGAGCGGGAGGGGGTTGCGCTGTGCACATAGAGGCCGCTGCGCAACCGGCGGACCAGAAGCCCTTCCGCCTCCATGCGCTCCGCCACGGCGGCCACGACCCGGTAGCTGATCTTGAAGCGCCGGACAAGTTCGCGGGTGGAGTAGAAGCGTTCTCCCGGCGAGAAACGGCTCAGCTCCGGGACGAGCTTGCGGTAAAATTCTTCAGTTCTGGCTTGCAGCAGCATTTTCCCATCTTTCGTTGTTCACTGTTATTATAGTGTATGTGAGCAGATCGACAAAATTTTGTGAGCAGATTTTCCGCATTTTCATTGGGGATAGTATACCATGCGGGGAGAAAAAAGCAAGAGGGCTGATCGCTGCCGCCTGCTTCCTCCCCGGGGGAGGAGGGGGGATGCCCGGAAGCCTGGAACGAGGCAAAATGCAACGCGACGATCGACGCATTGACCGTCGGATTATAACGCGGTCAGCCCCATTCTTCGAACAGGAGAAGTTGCAACCATGACTGCGGAGAGGAGAGACAGAACGGCCGGGTGTTTCCCGGCAGTGGAACACCGGCCGGCGGCTTCCGACGGGGCGGAAGGCCGGCCGGTGTTCGAAGATCAGCGCGAAGCGTTTTGCGGGTGCCCGCACTGCCTCCGCGTTGTCGCAATCGCGATGGCGAGCGCGGCAAGCTCATCCGGATCATCCGGCTGTTTCGATATTTCGACCTGTTCCGCCGAGACCGGCAGCGGCTTCGCCGCCGTGCCGAAGCGACGGATGAGCAGTGTCATCATGTGAATCAAAAACGCTACGAAAAGCGAAATCACAATCGTCAGGAGATAGGTTTCTCCCATAATGATCCATGCTTGTTCCATAGTGAACACCTCCTCAGGAATTCTGCAGCAAACTGATGTAGATGGCCGCGATAATCGCGGTTGTAATCACGCCGAAGATATTCACCCCCAGCGCGTAGTGCATGATGATCGCATTCGGGTTCGCCCGGGTGACGCACTTCTGCGCGACCTTCGCGGTGGAGGGGACACAGCTGACTCCGGCGATGCCGATGACAGGATTGAACTTCCCGCGGGTGACGAAGTACATGAAATAGCCGCCCAGAATGCCGCCGACTCCGGAGAGCGCCAGCGCCGCCATGCCGAAGATCAGCAGCGGCAGTACTTTGGGGTCCATGATCGTCTTCGCTTCGCAGAGCACTCCCAGCAGCAGGCCGAGCATCAGGGTCGAACCGTACAGCACGATCTCGCTGACGAGATGCTGGAATTTCTCCAGCCCGGATTCCCGAATCGCAATTCCGAGAAACAGCGAGAAGAAGAGCGGCGACGCCACCGGAAACAGAAAGGAGAGCAGCACGCACGCGACGACCGCGAAGGTCAGCTTCTGTCCGCTGGTGATCTTCAGCTTCGGATCGTCCGGCGGCATCTCGATGGCCTGCAGCTTCTTCGGAACCAGAAGCTTGACCAGATAGGGAAATCCGCCGTAAGCCAGCCCGAGGTACATGTAGGCGACCACGGTGATCGGCACAAAGAGATGGGGCGACAGCTTCAGCGAGGCGAAGAGCACCATCGGCCCGTCCGCGCCGCCGACCAGGGCGATCGAGGCCGCGTCCTTGAGGTTGTACCCGAACAGACTGGCCAGCGGCAGAACCAGCAGCGTCCCCAGCTCCGCAAACAGCGCGATGATGGCCGACACATACGGCCGCTTCATCACGAAGCCGACATCCAGGAGCGAGCCGATGCCGATGAAGATCAGACAGGCGATGAGGCCGTTGCTGAAGGTCAGCGTGTAGACCGGCTGCAGCCAGTCGATCTGCATCAGCGTCATCAGATGGTCGTTGTTGCTGATCGTGGAGTCGAGGAAGAGGTTGTTCACGGCGGTTTCATCCACCGGCGTCTTGTTCGCCATGTTGATCGGGTCGAAGAACATCGAGGAGACGTTGATCGTCGCCATGCCCAGCCCCATGGGGATCATCAGCAGCGGTTCCAGAATGCCTTTGCGCCCCAGCCAGACCAGGGCGAAGCCGAGGAGAACCAGCGTGATCCGGACGGCGATCACCACCGGATCCGAGGCGGCCATGACGGCGAATCCCTGAAAAAGATCGAGAAAGCTATTCATGACTCACCTCCCGTCAGTCCTTGATCACGGCGAGGAGCGCGCCGGACTGCACCTGCTGTCCTTCCGCGACCTCCAGCTTCGCCAGCACGCCCGCTTCCGGAGCGTTGATCGGGGTTTCCATCTTCATCGCTTCGAGCACCATCAGAAGCTGGCCGGCCTGGACGCTCTCGCCCGGTTTGACCAGAATGCGGACCACCGCACCCGGCAGAGTGGAGTGGACCTCAGTGAACTTCTCCCCCGACGTCCCCATCGCGGCCTGACGGACCGGCTGCTCCTCGACAATGCCCTCCGCCAACGCGAAATCATACTGCCTGCCGTTGACCGACGCGGAGTTGCCGGAGATCTTCACCGCATAGCTCTTGCCGTTCAGCGTGACGGTGACCGCATCCGGTTTCGGGGCGGAGGCGGTGGCGGCGGGGGATTCCTGCTTCTGTTTCCGATCGATTTTGCGCACGCCGATGGTACCTTCGCCCTTCAGGAAGCGGATTCCCTTTTCGCTGCAGCTTGCGGCGATGAAGATGTTTTCGTCGGTGATCGGCAGCTGGTTCGCATTCAGCATGGCGATCGCGGCCTTGCGGCCCTTGGCCGGATTTTCGTCGTTGATGTCCAGCGGACTGCGGGTGGTCGGCTCCAGCTTGAGCTGCTCGGAGGCGATCCGGACGATTTCCGGATCCGGTTCCGCCGGCGTGCGGCCGAAATAGCCCAGCACCATCTTGCCGTACCCTTCGGCGATCTTCTTCCAGGGGCCGAACATCACGTTGTTGAACGCCTGCTGGAAGTAGAACTGACTCACCGGCGTGACCGAGGTGCCGAAGCCGCCCCGGGCCACCGCCTCGCCCATGGCGGCGATGACCTCCGGATATTTCTCCATGAGGCCGTTGTCCCGCAGCATCTGGGTGTTCGCGGTCAAGGCGCCGCCCGGCATCGGGAAGAACGGAATCAGCGGGTTGACCTGCGTCGCCTCCGGCGGCATGAAATAGTCCTTCATGGCCCGTTTGAGACTCTCTTCGAGCT
This sequence comes from uncultured bacterium, assembly GCA_900551245.1. Classification (GTDB taxonomy): domain Bacteria; phylum Verrucomicrobiota; class Lentisphaeria; order Victivallales; family Victivallaceae; genus Victivallis. The sequence continues at coordinate 62,205 of URVC01000016.1, forward strand.
TGATGATCTTCTTCACGTCGATATCCAGATCGTACTGCGTGCCGCGCAGGGCGTGCCACATGGTCAGGATATCCGGCTGGCAGGTGCCGCCGGAGAGGGGGGCGATGGAGAGATCCAGCTGATCGGCTCCGCCTTCGAGCGCCGCATGGTAGGCCAGAACGCTGCAGCCGGCGGTTTCGTGAGAGTGGAAGACGATTCGCGCATGGTCCCCGAGCAGGTGCCGCGCCATCCGGATGGTTTCGTAGACCTTGTGGGGGGTGGAGGTTCCCGAGGCGTCCTTGAAGCAGACCGAATCGTAGGGGATGCCGGAGTCGAGAATCCGGCGCAGAATGGATTCATAGAACTCCACGGTATGGCCGACGCACCCCGGGGGCAGTTCCATCATGGTGACGGTGATTTCGTGCTTCAGGCCCGCTTCCGCAATGCAGGTCCCGCTGTAGAGGAGGTTGTTCACGTCGTTCAGGGCGTCGAAATTGCGGATTGTGGTGATGCCGTGCTTTTTCATCAACTGAGCGTGCAGCTTGATGATGTCGCGCGGCTGGCTGTCGAGCCCGACCACGTTGATGCCGCGGGCGAGGGTCTGGAGGTTGGCGCTGTTTCCGACAATGCGGCGGAAATCATCCATCACGCGGAACGCATCCTCGTTGCTGTAGAAATAGGCGGCCTGAAACAGCGCTCCGCCGCCGGCCTCGAAATGGGTGATTCCCGCCGCGGCGGCCTCTTCCACCACGGGCAGAAAATCGGAACTGAAGACGCGGGCGCCGAATACCGACTGGAATCCATCGCGGAAGGCAGTCAGCATAAAGTCGATTTTTTTCATAATTTTAACACTCCTGGGCTTTTTTGAATCATGGGAAAAAGGGGAATATGCCGCAGGAAGTGCACGAGCCGTTTCGCCCCCCGGAACAGGCAGAACTATGCAAAGGGGCATCTCCGACGGGTTGCCGTCAGAGGAATCGGACCGAGCCGGTTTGAAATTTTACATGCAGAAAACAGGCACCGTACACTCAAGCGACAGAGCAGTACCGTGCCGCGGCGGGGTCCGCCCGGGCCTTGAGACGTGGCGAAAGCCAGGTCAAGAGTTGCAGCCGTGAGTTCGCCGGAGGGGCGAAACTAGTCCGGGTGGAGAGGTTTTCTGCAAGGAAGCGGACCGGTTTCAGCAGAAACGCCGGGCGGGCCGACCGCGTGGGATGCGTTTCGCTGGAGCGGTTGAGCGTTCTGCCGACCGAATCGTAACCGGGGGATGGGAATCCGGCTTCGTCAGACTGCATCCGGGATGCGGCGGCGGCGAGCAGAAGGTCCGCGTCTTCGTTCTGGAACCGGCTGCAATCCTGAGGCGCGGCATGCAGCACGACAGCTGCGACGATGCCGGCAAAGGAGACCAGCATCGCAGACAGAAACAAAACAGTGAGCCGCGGGCAAGTTTTCATGATCAGTCAGGTATCCAGATTTAAAATGACATATAATATACTTCCGGAAACTGCCTTTTTCAATGAGGCACGGGGGGAAAAGAGCGAATTCCGTGACGCAGATGGAGAGAGGGCAGGGGAGAAAGATGGCGGCTTCTCGCAGAAAGGAACAGAGCAACTGCGTTGAGGAGCCGCCGGAATTTACACCCGACAGGGAATCGTGTCTGCAATCAGAAAACAGGCTCTCACATCTCCCCGTTCAATGTGTGTATACGTTCCCAGATTTCATTCAGCTGTCTTGGGGTGGCTTTTTTGGCTTCGCTCAGAATTTCCTGGGCATATTTCCACGCAGGATATCGAACCAGATTATTGGAAGAAAAACTTACATTGCGGTTATTCAGCATGACAAAAATTTTTTGGGTGTTGTGATTCACTTTCTCTATCACTTTCAGCCAATGAGCGACACAACGGGCAATCACAATGATTTTATCATTTGCCAATGCCCAATGCAGGAGCTGTTCATTGTAATCGGAGTGAGAAAAATGCTCAGAAGCTTTATAGGTCGGGGAGGCATAACCATGTATCTGCAGCAAAAAGAATCGTAGGTCGATTGCATTGAGAACGTCAGACTTATAACTCAGACACGCCTGCTTTTCTTCTTCGCTGCTTAACAGCTTGCCTTTTCCGATGAATCGATCAAGAAACCATTTGCGTCCGCAATATTTCTCAAGTCCGGGATTCAACACAAAATTGTAATACCCTCCATTTTTCGTTTGCTCGAAGATCAGTTGCTTTAAAACCAGATCCTTATGTTGTTTGAAAAAATCGATATCACTTTCCATATCCTCGGTAATATCGTCTTTATCCTTAAATCCGGGATTGGCCAGCAAGATCCAGATTTTCGCGTCCGGTGTCCCCTGATACGGTTGCGGTGGAATAGTTTGACTATAGTTGTCGTTTTTCTCGTTGGGCAGGTAGAAATCACTTTGCTCTGTAAGAGGAAGTTCTTTCCACGGATTGGGGATGTCTCTCCAACTGTTCATGGCGGGATTCCTTTCATGGCTGAATGCATGGTTGGGACGGAAGGGGGAGGTTCGACCCGTCATGGGGTTGACCACCGCTTCCGCTGTCTGACGAAACGATCAGAACTTTTACAATTTGTGGCATAAATACTGATTCTTTCTATCGCAATCATCGTTGTCCAATACATGAGCAAAGTCGGCGCACCAATCGGAGACTTCCATAGATGACAAACATCGGGACAGAAGCGATCCAGAGATAGGCCCAGCCGAAGAAGAGTGCAAAAATGAGTTCCGGGCCACGAGGAATGAAGAGACCGCAGAAACAGGGAATCAGAATGGCTCCGACAACGCTGCTCCATGAGAATACGGTAAGAGCGGCAATCCACAAGAGAAGTTTCCCGTGGCGGAACCAGTTTGGATGACGCTCCTTCAGAAAACAGAGCCCGCCCGGAATTACAAAACAGAAGAGAAACAGAAGGGTAAAAACAAGAACACGCATAACACAAATGTATCCCTGCTTGTTATTCTTCAGCGACTGATCCGCAACTGCAAAAATATAACTCCGTTGTTCCGATTTTCAACTTGCCATGGTTCAAAAGATGGATCTCGTATGCGCTGCACCTCTCTCGGACGAAGTGTAATTCTCTATGGAGCGATCGATGTGCGACATTCTGAATACGAACTTCGCGAACCCAGCCCGACATTAAAAATGGATGATTACAACCTCAAGGGGCAACTGCAGAAAAAAAAGCCGACCGGAAGACCGGTCGGCCCAAAAGACAAAAAAGGTCGACTATTTTAGGATTTCCCTGAACTCTTCTCTCCACCTTAAAATGACGAATTTTTCAAATCCCTCAAGGTAGGGTGCTCCATTCGTCTCGAAAAATTCTCTGCGAGATTCATCAAAAATTGCTCAACTTTAAAACAAGGGTGTGCGCCTCGTCCTCAGAATAGGATTTCTATAGAGCGAACTTTTCCTCATGCATCCTCGTGACAAACAACACAATCTGTCTCCGGATGATTTAGAACGCAGTTCGGGACCGAAAGGCCTGTTCAAAATTCTGTATACATGCAAACAGAAATCAGCGATATAACTTCCGCTGTTCTTCCGGGCTTTTCCGATAGAACTTGCGGAAGGTGCGGCAAAAGTAGCTCGCCGAGTGAAAGCCCACGGCGGAGGCGATCTCTCCGACATTCCGGTCACTGCAGATCAGAAGACGCATCGCGTAAAGCAGCCGCAGCCGATTCAGGTACTCCATCGGGCTCATCCGGGTTGCCTTCTGAAAGATTCTGCGGCATTGCACCTCCTTGAGTCCCACGGCGTCGGCAATGTCACGGACACTGATGTTGCCGGCGTAGTTGCATTTTATGAACTCCTGAATCTGATGAATCCGGTGGTCGGAACTTTCCGCTTCGCCGGAAACGGAATCCTGATCCGCGACACACTCCCGGATCAGCAGCCGCAGCAGTTCGCACACGTAGACCTCCGCATGGCCGGGATGCATGTTGCGAAGCGCAATTCCATACCGCAAATGTTCAAAAAATGCTTCCGGATAATGCAGCCGATGCGGGGATTCCGGAAAAAACGCCATGAAGTCATTGGGCAGACACAACAAATGCAGAATGTAGTAACTGCTGTCGGAACAGCCGGGCGCGAGCTCGTAGGAGTGAAGCGTATTCTCCGGAATCAACAGCCCCACCCCCGGCGGAAGCCGCAACTCCCGATGTGCCAGCCTGACGATAAATTCCCCGCTCTCGATGAACAGCAGCAAATTATCCGTGATTTTCCGGAAGGGAACATGCCACGGGGAAAAGCAGTTCCAGTGGGCGACATTGAGCACCAGTGGCGGCGACGCATTCTGAACGATCTTCATCCGGGAAATCTGGTCGGCGGAAAGAAGATCCTTCTCCCGGTTTTTCCACTCATTTCCGTAAATACTGTCCATCAAGCCACCTCGGCAGTATCGAAAAATACAATAAATAACTTATTTTTACTATTGTCATTACTGTACTAATATACTATAATATTAAATAAATACAACAAGGTCTAGAAACGGAAACAAGAACGAAAATGTCAATAGTAACCATTGCGCTCCCCTCACAGCCGGGAAACATATATTTCCATCCAGAAGAAAGATTTTCCTCCCGGCACCGCCTGTGGCAGGGATGCCCGACCATCGTCTGTACTTCGAAAGGGCGCCTGTTGGCGGGCTGGTATTCCGGCGGAATCGCGGAACCGGATATGCGCAATTACAATCTGCTCGTGCGCAGCGACGACCACGGGGAAACCTGGAGCGAACCGCTCCTCGTAATCGAGAGCAAATTATCCGTCGGGCTGCGCTGCATCGACATCCAGCTGTGGATCGATCCGGCCGGGAAATGCTGGGTGTTCTGGACGCAGGTCATCGGCTGGGGAGAAAATGAGTTCCATGAAACCTGGGCAATGACCACCGACGATCCGGATGCCGAAGAGATCCGCTGGTCTGAACCATTTTACGTGACGGATGGTTTCCTGCGCTGCAAACCAACCGTACTGCGCGACGGCCGCTGGCTGTTGTGCGCATATGACCGGCACAGCGAGCGCTACCGCTATTCGGAATCCCTCGATCAGGGGAAAAGCTGGGTCCGCCGGGAGGCCGGCAGAAAAATTCCGACCCCGTTCGACGAGTCGATGATCCTCGAACACCGGGACGGCACACTCCGACTGTTTGCCCGGACCGCCAACACCGGACACATCGCCGAATGCGTTTCGATGGACGGTGGAAAAACGTGGAGCGACGGCATCAACGGACCTCTGACAAGTCCAGGCAGTCGTTTTTACATCGGCCGCCTCCGTTCCGGAAATCTGATCTGCGTCCGCAACAACGATGCGGCTGACCGGATCAACATGAGCGCATCCATTTCCTGTGATGACGGGCAATCCTGGAGTGTTCCCATGCTGCTCGATGCTCGAATGCACACCTCTTATCCGGATGTTGCCGAAGACGGCGATGGGGTCATCTACATTCTCCATGACTGGAGCAGATTCGAAGAAAAGGCGATTCTGCTGACGCGCTTGACGGAACAGGAGATCATGGCTCGCAGCATGTTACGCGACAGTTCCTGTGTGGCTCAGATCATCAACCAACCGCCTCGGCATCCTCTCTTCCCCTGCTGAGAGTAATGAAACGTATGTCCAGGAGAGACAGAATGAAAAAATTGCTCTTGATCGCAAGTCTCACATTTACCGGAGTTTTGTGGGCGGAATCCCTCTATTTTGACGGGAAAACGGATAAAAATCCAGTTCTCTACAAGGCCGGAGAACCGATGACCTTCCTCATCTCTTTACGGGACAAAGACGCTGAAGGTGCAATGGTCAAAGGCAGAAAACTGGTCTGGAACCGCACCGGAGACGATGGAAAAACCGAACACGGCGAAGCCCTCTCCGATGAACCGTTGAAGATCACCACCCGGATCGACAAACCCGGATTTGTGCGGATCATTGTGAACGTGTTGGATCACAACGGCAACCCGAAGACGGGACGTACCGAGCGGTTCGAAAGCGGAGCCGGGGCGGATGTCAACCTGCTGCCCGCCGATCCTCTGCCTGCGGATTTCCATGCATTCTGGGATAAGGAAGTCGCCCGCCTGCACAAGACTCCATTCGATACGGAAGTAGTGGAACTTCCGCACCGGGACGTCAAGGTACTGAAATTTTCCATCAGCACCTTCCCGGGCGAACGCCCGGCGACCGGGTACATCCTGTATCCCCGGGACGCCGCACCGGCGTCACTGCCGATGATGGTTCGATTTACCGGATACGGCTTCCATGCCACCGGGATTCCCTTCGGGGTTGCGAAGAGGGGGTGGCTTGTGGTAGAAGTCACCCGGCAGGGAGAAGCGCCCGATCGCGAAGCGGAATATTACAAGAATCTCCAGGAACACGAGATGAAAAACTACTGCTTTCGCAACAACAACGACAAATATAAAAATGATTTCTACGGCATGTATATGCGGGGCCAGCGGGCAATTCAGTACGCGGAGACGCTGCCCGTATGGAACAAAAAGGAGATTCGAGTGGAAGGCGGCTCCATGGGAGCGGCACAGGCGATTGCCGCAGCGGCACTGAATCCGCATGTCACGGAGTGTGTGGCGGAAATCCCGTGGATGGCGGATCTGGCCGGGAAAGCCAGATTTCAGCGTCTGGGTGGCTGGGCTCCGGGATACACGGAGACGCTCCGCTATTTTGATACTGCCAATCTTGCGACACGGGTCAAATGTCCGACGACGATCGCCATTGGCCTGGGGGACTATGTTTGTCCGCCCTCCGGTCAGATGATTCTTTTCCGCAATCTCGCGGGGGAAAAGACGATCAAAATTCATCAGAACCGGATTCACGGCCGCTGTCTGCAACCGGATCCTTACGAAACCGTGTTTACCGGCGAAATCCACTGAGCGGAATTCAGAAAGACGGGATCAATGGCGGATAATGGACTGCTCAGCCGGAGGAATAAACGAAACAGTCCAGACACCGATCTGTTCACATGAAACATGAAAACCAAAAGATATGGGTACTGAAACGGGGGAAATCATGAACAAGAACTTCTCTTTCATCAGGCTGCAGTCTTACGCTGTTTGCGGAAGATATTCCGACAAGCCCGCCCGGTCGGAATGTCCCCGGCAGAAACGATTCCTGTCCGTTTTTACGACCATCCGCCCCCCGGCGGGAAGCGCTTCGTACGTGACATCAGCCTCTAGCCGGGCGCCGGGGCTGCGTGGGGCGGCAGACACCCCCCACGCAACGGCCCGAGTACTATTTACGCTTATTGAGCTCCTCATTGTAATTGCCATCATCGCGATTCTGGCGTCGATGCTGCTGCCGGCATTAAATCGTGCACGGGAGCGGGCACAGGCCTCGAATTGTGTCAGCAATCTCAAGCAGATCGGCAGCGCCCTGACGCTGTATCAGGGGGATTACAACGATTATTTTCCCAAGGCGGTCATGTATGAAGGCGACAATTTCTGGTCGAAAGTTCTGACCGACCGGAAATACGTGACACTGTCGGTTTTCGCGGATATCGCTGCGCTCAGGTGGGGCGGTGCAAACGCGGAAATTGCGATAAATGGTGCACAGAAGAATGATCTTAGTTCCATAATGTATCAACATCTTACCTACGGGTATAACTGCTTTGAGACTGGCGGCCGGGAGGTTACCGACACTACGTACCCCTGGCTGAAGGTTACCTTACTCCGGAAGCCATCGTTGTTTTTGATTGTGGCGGATGCCGGAAACGGTCGATTGACGAATTCGACCTGGACGAGCGGCAGTTACGTCATTCCCCACCACGCAGGCGGCAGGGTCGCGAATCTGGCGCACGGCGACGGAAGCGTCAGCCTGCTTCGCGGAATCGGACTGTTCAATCAGAGCGGGACCAAGAGTTTCCTCGACTGGTATGCGGTGGGGGGACCGTTGAAGTGCTACAACAAGGACGGAAACGTCTGGACATATAACGGCAAAGCCCGCACAACCGGCAATACTCGTGGCGACTGATTTCAATCGCAGTTTTATAAGACAACCATCAGGAGGCAACCAAATGTCAAGAAAAGTGAAATTACTGATTCTTAGTTTTTTAACGATCATTCCATTTTTGCTGCTGCACGCGGCTCCGTCCGCCTGGCAGACGATTCCGACGTTGCTGACTTCGGATTCCGATGCGCGGATCGAATCGGTCTCCCCTGCGGCCTTCCGCCTGACGCTGACGCCGGGCGCACAGAACAACGCCAAATGCGGAACCCAGCTGGTGTACACCATGAATGCACCGGTCAAAAATCCGAAGCAGATCGCGTTCCGGGCCTGCTGTCCCGACGGAGGAACGATCAGCGCGAAATTCGTGGTTTCGGCGCAGGAAAACGGTAAAAGCGTTCCGCACTGGGGGCCGGAGATCAAGATTTCCGGGAAAGAGTGGAAGAATTACGTGCTCCGGCTCGACAAGGATCTGGGCATGCCTGACAAGGAATATCATATCTGGCAGATCAAACCGGGGGTGGGAATCGTCAATCCCCGCGGCGGTCAGGCGGTGACGGTGGTGATGGAGGATTTCCGGTTCGAAGACGCTCCGGCGCTCCCCGCGGCAGCCACCCGGCCACAGCGGAAAAACGCTGACTGGAGCTACATTCCGGAAACGCTCTCCAAGGATTCCCGGGCGGAGATGGAATCATTCTCTCCGACGGAGTTCACTCTCACGTTGATTCCGGGACCGCAGAACAATTCCAACTGTGCGGTGCAGGTGGTGCGCAGCGTGGACGCACCGGTCCACGCACAGGGGAAACTCGTTTTCCGCGCCCGCTGTCCAGAAGGGGGATCGGTTCAGGTTCATCTGATCCTCTCCACGCGCCAGAACGGCAAAGTCGTCATGCACTGGGGGCCGAAAATCACGATTTCCGGCCGGGAGTTCGCCCGGTATCACTTCGGGCTGGACAGCACGTTCGGGCTGCTCGATCAGGAGTATCTGATTCGACAGATCAAGCCGTTCATCGGAATCAACGGCACGCAGGCCGGCAAAAAAGTGACGGTGGAATTCCGCGATTTCCAGATCGGCTCCGCGGAGAGCCTCGGTCTGGGTTCCGACCAGGCCGAAGTGATCGTCTATCCTCCCGCACGTCCGCGTCAGGCTCCCGCTCCCGATGCGCTCAAGGTGTACTTTCATCTTGACAATGACGATGACGTCGCCGTATCGGCAAAAGGGTTGACCGATCCCATTCCCTACCGCGGCTACCGCGAGATGCTTCTCGATACGGTGAAGGATGTGGCAACCCTCTGCGACTCGCCTGAAGAGGCGGACGTGATCGTCTATTCCGCCGCCGCCCGCGACCCGAAAGCCGCCGCCCGGATTGCCGCGGCGGTGCGCAAAGGCACCGGGCTGTATGCCGCGGCCAACATCGCCGACCCGGAAGTGGCGGAACTGATTCCGGCGGAGGTGACAGTGCGTGAAGTCTCCGGATTCCCGGAGCGGAGCGCGCTGAAACCCACCGGAAAAAACGCGGCGTTGTTCCGGGAGCTCTCCGATGCGAAATTCGGCATCTATCGGGATCTGCGCCCCCGGCCCGGCGCAGAAATCCTGCTGACCGGCGACAACGGAGCACCGCTCCTCGTGCGCCGGGGAAAGGTCATCTACAACGCATTCGGGCTGGGATGCGGGTTGATTCGTGAAAAGGCGGCCATCGACCCTTTTCTGCTGCGGGTGCTTTCGGAATTGACCGGCAGAAAGCTAGCGGAAAAAGAGTTGAGTTCTCCTCGACGCAACGGGGACGGCTGGCAGGAAGGAATCACGGCGGAGAACATCGGCCGGGTGGGATTTGCTCTGGGCGACGGCCTGCTGTGTGAAACCATCCGCAACAATCTCTCGGTCGCTTCAGGCAGTGGGGAGTATGAGTTTCTGGAAAAGGCGGCTCCCAAACTGCGATTGAACAAGTGGCATATCCGTTCGATCTCCGGAGCCCCGGCGGAGCAGGAGCGTGATGTGGACTGGAATTACAGTTACGGGCAGATCGGCGTGCTGGAGCTGAGCTGCGCGCCGGTCATTCCGGAGAAGTGGCGCGGAAAACCGCTTTTTTTTCAGGTGGAACGCGGCATAGACGATCTGGCGGAGGTCTATTTCAACGATACGCTTCTGGGCAAAGTGACCCGGGATATGCCGAATTACTGGGAACGGCCGCACCGTTACCGGATTCCGGAGGATAGAATTCGTTTCGGAGCAGAAAACAAGATCCGGGTCGTAACGGAAAATCTCCGGGAGAGCGGCGGTTTCGGCAGTTGCCCGGAAATTCTGCCGCCGCAACCGCCGCGGGCGGCGCGTCACGTCTATGTGGATCGAGCCAATCCGTTCGGGAAAGGCGGTAAAGTCGTCGACACTGCGACCGGCGAGACACACCGTTTCGACACGAGCCTCGCCTTTCCGGGAATCCGGTGGGAATTTCCCGGAGAGAATACATTTCTTGCACTGAGCAACCTCGCCGCATATGCAGCCGTATTCCGCAATGGAGGGCTTTCAGTTTTCGACCTCCGTACTCCGCCGCGGCTGACGGGGAAGTGGGATAAACCGGTTCTGCTGCTTTTCCCGAAGGATCAGGGAATTCCGCTGCTGCTGGTGTTTTCGAAACAACCGGACTCCGTATCGTTTGACTTCTCCGGAGGCGAACTCTCGGGCCTGACTGTGACCCGCCGGGGCGGAATCGGCATGATCCTGCCGCTGTGGATCGAAGGGAACCGACGGGTTTCGACCATCGGCTGGGAGAAGAAACTCCCGGAAGAGTTCCTGCGGAAAATCGATTTCTGGATTCCCAAAGCCTACGCCTATCCGATCGCGGCACGGGAATATTTCAAGATCGACCGGGAAAAAGGACGCATTCAGATCCGAACCACCTACTCGTACCGGAAAACTGCAAACGACTGGAAGATCAAACCCGAACCTTTTGCTTCGGTTTCGCCACTTGCTTATTTCACCCGTGGGATGCTTTTTGAATCGCCCGAGGCGGAAAACTGGCAGTTGCCGACCGCTTTCGGTTATTTCGCAGCGAAATCCGGTTCCGATACCGTGAACTGGAGCCTCCCGCTGCCGAAGGATGAACTCCCTGCCTATCCCGGCTGCCGGATCGGAGGCGACGTGGACACCGTCATCAACGAGGTTTACGCAAAAGCAGCCCGGTTTATCGGCGGGAGCCGTCCGGTCGCCACGGCGAACTTCATCCATCCCTTCAAACCGTCCCATCCCGGCCGGAATATGAGCCTGCACATGTGGTTGCACGGCACCCCCGGTACGGCCGTTGCTCCGTTTGGCCTGAATCCCCGGAATCTGGAAAACTTCAAGGCCCGCCTCGCCTATCGATTGCTGACCCCGGTGGAACAATACGGATACAAGAGTGCCTCCCGGTGGCGGGAAGAGCCTTACAGCGGCCTGCGTTACCCGGTCTGTTTCAACAGCCCCCGCGTACATCATACGAAGTTTGCCCCTGGAACAGGTTCCAATTTCAATATCTGCGATGCGAATGAGAGTGTCTACATGATCACGACGGTGGCGTGCGCGGTGGCGGAACAGTTCGGCCAGCGGGAGTTCATCCGGGCAAATCCAACATGGTTCCGGTGGTTCACGAAGCTGATTTTCAGCGGGGATGATCCGGTGACTCTGACCGGGCATTGCGGGGAGTCCGGGCAGGCTGCTTCGATCGACATGCTCAATTGCGAATATGCCGGAATGATGAACGTCGCCCGGATCGCGGAGATTCTCGGCGACGAAGCCTGGCGGGATCAGGCGCTTTACCGCGCCGCCCGGCGAACGGTTCCAACGCTCGCGCGTTTCTCGTTTAAAAACTACATCCGTGAGACAGGTCTGGCCCTGTTTAAAGTCGAAGATGTTTACGGGACTGGATTTACCGAATCGGGATATGAATACCGTTTCGGCGTGGTTCCCCGCAACACCTCCTATCACCTCTACGATATGAGCCAGGGGATTCCGCCGCGGCTTCTCAAACTCTATGCCGATTACATTCCGAAAGGACAGGAGGAGTATCTCCGCCGTTTCATCCGCCCTTCGCTATATGATGGGAATGGAGTATTCCGGCAGGATCATGCCGTGATGAACATGGCGGTTCGCCTTGGAGGGCTTTCCGCGGAAGAGCGGTTGAAATTTGTAAAAGACTGCTTGGCAAACGGTAAACTTCTCCAGCGCCTCAGCGGAGACTATCCAGGTATACGCCTGACCTCCAATGTGACGATGGCGCTGGATTTCATCTATGGTGACGTTCGTGCGACGGACTGCCGCGATCTGGATATCCGTTCCTTCCACTACGATCCACAACGGAAAATGATTTCTGCTGAAATTGCAGCGGGGAAAGAACCGAAGCTGGTTCTTCGAAGCGATTTTCCGCCCGTCGAGCCCGCATATCCGGCAATGGAGGACGGCAACTTTGAGATTCCATTGAAGTCGAATCAGCTCAATACGGTGCAGATCCGATTGAAGTGAATTATTTGGTGCAAGAAGACATACGACCTTACGGGCATTTTGCAAAAGATGTCCCGTAAAGTCGTTTTGACTAAGAACTTATCAACTAATAATATCATAACGGAGGATAAATTGCCATAATTTTATTCA
>URVC01000017.1 GCA_900551245.1 uncultured bacterium
AAAACAACTGGATGTTTGAGGATTTTACTCAATTCAAACTCGTAAAAAATTGAGTCTTTCCCGGCATCGAAGTGGAATTTTATCATAGGAGTCCGCTTATGAGAAAAGTCATCGCCTGTGCCATCCTGTCGTCAACCGTCGCACTGCTGTCCGCAGGGGAACCGATCAACCTCAATGGAGCCATGGAGCTGGGGCTGACCGGCGCCGGCGTTCCCGCCTACCGGCTCGACATCAACCGGGCGGCGATCTCCGCCGTGCACGCCAATCCGGAAAAGGTCTACTTCGCCCGGACCGTTTCCGGCGGCAACCCCGGCCGCTGTCTGATGATTCCCGGCTACACCGGCGTTTCCAACTACCAGCTCGAACTCGCCGACTTTCTGCTCACGCGCGACGGCGAAGTGGAGATCTCCTTCGATGCGAAAATCGGTCCGGATGAATCCGGCGTCATGCAGCCGCAGAAGAGCTTCTACATCGACTTCCGCACCTTCCCCGATCTCAGCCGCGACAGCTACTACCCCATGCTGACCGGCTTCAGCTTCCGCCCCGGCACCGAATGGAAACGCTTCTCCAAACGGTTCAAGGTCAAAGCCTACACCAACTATTATCACATCTGGGTTCTGCCGAACGGCATTCCGGACGGCGGCACCGGCAACGCCCTCTACCTCGACAACTTCCGTTTCGCCTGGGTCGACGGCAAACCGGCACAGGAGCCGGAGGAATACGCCGTCATCCCCGACCGCACCGACCAGATCTACGCCCCCGGCGACCCGGTCAAACTGACCGTCCGCGCCCGGCTCCGCTCCGACCGGAAGGAGCTCGCCGGAACGCTCCGGCTCAAGCGCGAATATGACAACTCCCCGTTCGCGGCGCTCCCGGTCACCCTGAAAGCGGACGCCGACGGAACCTTCGAAGGAAGCGTGGAACTCAAGGCGGGAGAATACGGCTCCTTCCTCACCGGTCTGGAGATTCCGGGAAAAACGCTCCGCGGCGTCAACTCCACGTTCGTCGTGCTCCACCCGGTCATCCGCCATCCGTGGGGTTCGCCCGGCTGGGGACTCGGCGCCAACGATCCCAGCCTCTGCCCCTACGGCCGCTCGGGGAAGGAGTGCGTCAACAACTACATCCTCCCCTTCGCCGGCATGGAACGCGCCTACCGGCTCTTCCGGCAGGCGGGGGTTCAGATGCTCCGCATCTGGGGCCACTGGCGGCAGATCGAGCCGGAGGAGGGGAAATTCACCGCCGGCATCATGGACCTCCCGATGGAGGAGATCGCCCGTTACAACTATGAACCGATCTTCTGTCTGGTCGGGAACTTCATCATCCACGGCGGACGCAAAGGGCTGGAGCAGCGGCTCAAACGCGGCAACAGCAACCTGCCCGAATACCTCTTCCGCTGGTACCATCAGAGCAGTGATCCGGCCAAGGGCTCGGTACTGCCGCCGCTGGAGGTCTACGGCCGCTACCTCGATTTCGTCCTCGATCACTGGGGGAAGCAGGTGCGGATCTGGGAGGTCTCCAATGAGCCGGGCATCTTCGGCATGCCCGCGAAGAACTACATCGACTACCTCAAATACACCAACCGCACCGTCAAGGCGCGCCGCCCCGACGCGGTGATCCTCGGCAACGGCGTCACCGGCGACTTCGGCATCAACGTGGTCAAGTGGTGCGAACAGCTCAATGAGGCGGATCCGAATTACGTGGACAGCCTCGACGGCATCGCCTTCCACCCCTACGCGAGCGGGCTGGACTACCTCAACGGCATCCGCGGCCTCTACGGCCAGTGCGTCAAAAACATCCGGAACAAACTCGCCCGGCCCCGCCCCCTCTGGAACACCGAATGCTACTATCTGCCCGCCGCCCGCTTCCGCCAGATCAACCACGGCCGGGAGTTCAGCCGCTACGGGGCGAACGACATTCAGCGCCACTTCCTCGACGGGCTCTATCACGGCGTCACGGCGGCGGCCTCGCCGGATCCCTCCAGTTACTTCCACCGCACCGGAAACACCGTCAACCTGATCAGTTTCAACGAGGTGGCGGCGGCGCAGAACGCGCTCTCGGCCCTGCTCGAAGGGATGGAGAAACTTGAGAAGGTCGAACTCAATCCGCAGATTCGCTCCGCGCTCTTCCTCTCCCGCGACGGGAAGCGGGCGCTGGGGTTCCTATACGACTTCCGCCCGAGCGGCAGCACCTGGATTCCGGGGCGCGCCGACGGGGTGAAAATTCTCGACCTCTACGGCAACGACCGGACCGCCGCCGGGAAGTATCATCTCGGCTTCGAGCCGTACTACCTTGCCGGAACTCTGGACGCGGTCCGGAAGGCGCTGACCGGCTCCCGGTTCGAACTGGAAAATCCGGTGGAGTTCCACGGACGGCGGTTCGGCGACCTGCTCCTGCTCGACGCGAAGAACCTCTCCGGCCTCCCCGGCGAAATGGAGTGCGTGCTTGGCGGGATGCCACTCCACCTCTCGTTCCGCAACGACGTCGGCCACACCGTGGCCGCCCTGCCCTTCTCCGGAAAAATTCCGGCGGGCGTGAAGATGGTCCCGGAGACGCCCGGCTACACCCTGCCTGCCACGGTGACGCTCCGCAGAGGGACCCGCGCCGCGCTCTCCGTCTCAAACGGAATGCTGAAAATTCAGCTCGAAGTGAAAGATTCCAATCTCAAGGCCGCCGACGGGAAAAATCTCTGGAACGGTTCCGCCGTCGAAGTGTTCCTCGATCCGGAACCGCTGCGCAATCTCTCCATCGACGACGTCAAGCCGCACCAGTATGTGTTCGCGGCCCTGCCCTCCTCCACCGGAGTGGAAACCATCGCCGTCCGCCGGGAGACGACCCGCGCCGCGCGCAAAGTCGAACGCACCGCGACCGGGTACCGGATGACCCTTGAAATTCCGCTCGATGAACTGCCGGATTCGGAATTCTACGGCATCGACCTTGAAATCGACCGGCCGGGGGAGAAGGAAAAAGAGTCCCTCGGCAGCCGCCCGGGGCTCTCGTTCCGCAAGCGTCTCCACTACCACCTCATCCGGATTCCGCGGGAGCAGAAGCTTCACAACACCGATTTCTCCGACGCCTCGTACGGCGATCCCGCCTGGTGGTGCTACAGCATTACGCCGGGCATGACGGTTACCGCCGACGGGAAAAACGGGGTTGTCATCACCAACCACCGGCCGGACAAAGTGGCGGAAAGCGTGATTCAGCAGCAGATTCCGATTCCACCGGGGAAGTACCGCAGCGGCACGCTGCAGGTCGTCTTACGCTACCGCGACGTCAAAGCGGCGCAACCGGGCCGCGGCCGTCACGGTCTCCTGCTCGCGGTCAACTACAACGGCGGCAACCTCCACTATGCGGAAACCACCCGCAAACAGGATCTGGAAGGGGATGGGGCACGGCAGTTGCGCACCTTCGACTTCAAGATTCCGCCGCGGGCGAACTACCTTGCTCTGCGCATCGGCCTCGGCGCGCACACCACCGGAACCGTCCAGGTGGAGCGGGCCGAACTGATGCTGAACCAGTAATCGAAACACACGAAAGGAACACCACATGAACCGACTTCTTCTCACACTTCTGGCCGCCGCTGCGGCCTCCTCCGTCTCCGCCGCCGCGGTCCGGAATGTCTTCCGCATCGATCTGCAGGGAGACAAGGGGCTTGGAATGGTCTACAAGAACGGCTCCGAAGGCACCACCGGCAGCCAGGCCGGCTGGCTCAAGGAGAAAAAAGATACCCGGCTGATCGTCACCGGACCGATTTCGCAGGAGTGGAAGGAGTTCAGCTTCACCTTCGTGCCCAAGGCGGACGGCAAAGTGAGCATCAACCTCATGAGCGACAATCCGAAATTTCAGGTTTCCTACGACAACATCCGCGTCACCGGCGCGACAATCGCCAACGGCGACTTTGAGACGGCGGCGAAACAGGCCGACCGCCCCGACCGCTGGTGGCCGATGGGCAAACCGGGTTTCGTCAAGGAGGCGCAGGGAGCTTCCGGCAAAAATTTTGTGACCTGCGCCCACAATGACCGCTGGAACCAGCCCATCTCCTGCAAGGCGGGAGAAGCGGTCACCGTCACCTTCCAGGCAAAACTGGCGGAGGCGCCGAAAGCGGCAAAATAATGCAATTCAAGTTTCCTTCCGGCCGCCGGCCGGAAGGAGAGAACTCCTCCTCCCCTCACCCGGCAAATGAACGACCATCAGAAACAGATCTACCGGTATCTGCTCGACCGGATTGCGGCGAACGAGATTTCCATCGGGGACAAACTCCCGACGGAAAATCAGCTGGCGGCGCAGTTTTCCACCGGGCGGCTCAACGCACACTACGCGGTCAAGGCACTCGAACGTGCGGGCATCCTCCGTTGCGACCGCCGCCGCGGCACCACTCTGCTGCGCTGTCCGCAGGAGTATGAGCTCGGTCAGCTTCTGCTGCCGGTCAGCCGCAAGGTGTGCGTGCTCAATCACAGTCAGCTCAACTACCGGAACATCCACTGGAACGACCGGATTCTCATCCCGCTGCGCACCATGCTGGCACGGCACCGGATCGACTTCGAAGAGCGGCTGATCGACGACTCGATGACGCCGGAACACTACCAGCAGGTGCTGTTCGAACTCATCCGGCAGGGGTGCGGCGGCCTGGTGGTCGTGCCGGGCGGCAACTGGGACCGGATTCTGGCGGACCGCCCGGAACTGCTGTTCCGTTTCCGCAACCACATCCACCTCTTCGACCGCGGGGGGATCATGCCGGACTGCTCCTGGTGCAATATCGTAGGCATCAACAACATAAGAGATGGAGCACTCGCGTTGGAAACCGCGATGGGGACCCATCCGGCACGGGTGGTCTTCTGCCTGCTTTCGGTACGGCACTCCCGCTTCCAGCTGGAGCGCTACCGCGGCATCGAAGAGAGCATGCCGCGCTATGGAAAAGAGGCGGTCGAACTCTCCACCTACCAGCCGGACGAAACGGGGCACTATCCGCAGTTCGCCCGGGATTTCGTACCGAACACCGCCTTCATCGCCTGCAACGACCGCGCCGCCGCCCGGCTGATCGACACCGCCCGCGCCGCCGGCTACGAACCGGGGCGCGACTACAAGCTCATCTCCTTCGACGACGACCGGCGTTTCGCCAACTACCATTTAACCACCCTTTCCCCCAATCTGGAGCTGATCGCCCAGCTGCTCGCGGAGGAACTGATCGCCGCCATCGACGGGCGGCACCCCGATTTCACCAGCACGCACCGGATCATCTCGAAAGTGATCCGTCGAGATACCATGTAACCCCGAACGGAGTAATATGAGGACCCGTTATCATGACTCATGACACCTTTACGCTCGATTTTCCCCTCTCCCGGCAACATACCGGCCTGCCGATCGCAAACGGCAGTCTCGGCGTTCTCCTCTGGGGAGGCGGCAGAGAACTTCAGCTGACCGCCGCCCTGGAAGCGTGCTGGGATCACCGCTTTTCGGAAAAACTCCGGAAACCGATCCCCTATGACGATCTCGTCGCCGCCTGGACTCCGGAGTCCGTCGACGAGGTCAACCGCCTGTTGCGGGAAAACAGCGGCCCGGAACAGCCCCGTTTGACCGGCACCCGCTACTGGTGCAGCACCCGGGTCGGCGGCGGCACATTCACACTCCAGCTCGCCGCCGAACTCGAACAAATTGAGCTGGAGTACGCCACCGGAACCGTCACCATCCGGACGGCCGCCGGAAATCTCACGCTGGAACTCGATCTCGCCACCGACCAGCTCTCCATCGCCGATCCGGCCGGAATCATCCGCTCCGTCGAACCGCATCCGATGTGGGAAAAACTTCACGACTTCTTTGAAGAGGGCAGATTCCAGGCGCCGGAACGGTTTGAAGGCGGCTGGTTCCAACCCTGTCCGGCCGATCCCGGATGCTGGATGCAACTCAGGAAAGTTCCGGGCGGCTGGCGCCTCTCCGCCGCCCTGCAGCGGGAGAGCCGCGCACCGGAGCTGCCGGAACCCGACCCGGAGGCGGCGCATGCCTGGTGGAGCCGCTACTGGCAGGAGGTCCCCGGTCTGAACCTGCCGGATGAGACGCTCAACCGTTTCTACCGGCTCGCTCTCTACAAATTCGCCGCCTCGACCATGCCCGGCAAAGTGCCCTGCTCCCTGCAGGGGGCCTGGCAGGAGGACTATCAGCCCCCCCGCTGGAGCAACGACTATCACTTCAACGTCAACGTCCAGCAGGTCTATTCGCTGGCACTGCCGACCGGGCGCTTCGAACATATGCTGCCGCTCTTCGACATGCTCGAATCCGAAGCGTCGCAGCGGACCATGCGGGAAAACGCCCGCTTTCTCTTCGGCATCGACGACGGCCTTCTGCTCACCCACGCGGTCGATGACCGCTGCATGCAGGTCGGCGGCTGTGCCGCAGGTTCGATGCTCGACTTCGTCTGCGGCGGCTGGATGGCGATGCTCTACTGGCTCTACTATCGCTACACCGGCGACCGGGAGTTTCTCCGCCACCGCGCCATGCCCTTCATGCGGGGGGTGATGAACGTCTTCCGCGCGGCGATGCGCGAGGATTCCGACGGGAAGCTGATGATTCCGCTGGCCATCTCCGCCGAATACGGCTGCACCTTCCCGGTCATCCGCAACGGGAAACCGTGTCACCAGAACGCCGGGAAGAATCCGTCGAACCAGCTCACCTGCTGCCACGCGCTGGCCAACGCCCTGATCGCCGGCGCCGCCGCACTCGGCGAAGAAGCGGATCCTGCCTGGCGGGAGATCCAGCAGCGTCTGCCCCGCTTCTCCACCATCAACGGGCGCGTCGCCATCTGGGAGGGGCAGGATCTCGACGTCTGCCACCGCCACCATTCGCATCTCTCGATGATCTATCCCTTCGACCTCACCGCGGAACTGACGCCCGAAGAGACGGAGGAGGTGGATCAGGCGATCGAACACTGGATCTGGCGCGGCGCGGGGCAGTGGAGCGAATGGTGCTACCCGTGGGCGATGATCCTGCAGAGCCGCTGGGGAATGCAGGAGGCGCCCTCGGTCCTCCTCGAAGTGTGGAAGCGGCTCTTCCTCAACGAGAGTCTGGCGACGGTCTACCTGCCGAAGTTCCGCGGTCTCTCCTCGCACCGCCGGGCGGACGCCCTCAAGCCGAAGGAGACCAACGAGATGATGCAGCTCGACGGCACGATGGCCGGAGCGACCGCTCTGCTGGAACTGACCATCCACGAACGCGGCGGCGTGATCGAACTCTTCCCGGGAATTCCGGAGATCTGGCCGGATGTGGAGTTCACCAACGTGCACCTGCCCGGCGGCCTGGTCGCGAGCGGTGTGCGCCGGAATGGAACACTGCGCAGTTTCCGGTTGAGCTCGACCGCGGCCCAGCGGGTCCGTCTCCGCTTCCGCCCCGACGGCGAGATCGAAGAGTTCCACTTGTCGCCGGAAAATCCGCTGGCCCTGGAATTCCGGGATTGAAAAGCGGAAAATCCGCATTACATTATTCCCGGAGTTCAAAAACAACCGGCCGGCCTCCCGCCGCCAGAAAGAGGGTTTTGATGATGAGTTACGCAATCAACCGGCAAATCCGCCCGGAAGTGGGGAAAGAGACACTCTCCCTCGCCATCGCGGGCGACACCTGCCCGCGCGGCACCGCCGCGACAGAGGTTTCCGCGGGCCGCTCCGGCGAAATCCTTGAACAGGTCAGAACGTTTCTCGACAACGCGGACCTTCGCCTGGTGCAGTGGGAGACACCGCTCACCGATGCCGATACGCCGATCTGCAAATCAGGCCCGAACATCCGCTGCGCGCCGGATGCGGTAAAACTGCTGCAGGCGGGCCGCTTCGACGTCGCATTGCTCGCCAACAACCACATCGGCGACTACGGGCCGGAGGCGGTCAACGAGACGATCGCCCGGCTTCACGCCGCCGGCATTCAGACCGTCGGTGCCGGCAGCGATCTGGCGGAGGCCCGCCATCCGCTCCGCATCCGCCGGAACGGCCTGTCCCTGAGCATCCTCAACGTGGCGGAGCACGAATTCGGCACCGCGACGCCGGCGACGCCCGGCTCCAATCCGCTCGACATCGCGCCGCTGCTGCTGCAGATTGCCCGGGAACGCCGGGCGGGCAACCTCGTGCTGGTCGTGAGCCACGGCGGCAACGAGTTCAATCCGGTTCCCTCGCCCCGCATGGTCGGCAACTGCCGCGCCTTCGTCGAAGCGGGCGCGTCGGCGGTGGTCAACATCCACACCCACTGTCCGCAGGGGATGGAGGTCTATCAGGGGGCGCCGATCGTCTACAGCACCGGGAACTTCTTCTTCCCGATGCGGGAACAGCAGCCGTTCGACCCGGACAACCTCTGGTACACCGGTTACGTGCCGCAGTTCACCTTCGACCGCAACGGAGCGGTGGCGGTGGCGATTCTCCCCTGCCGTTTCCTCGAATCGCCGTGGCGGGTTGAGCCGCTCGACGAAAAAGCGGTTCGCCGCTTCAGCGAATACTTCGACACGCTGAGCAATCTCATCGCGGAAACTACCCCCTGTTTTGAAGCGTGGTGCACCATCGTCGGCGGCAGGAACCTCGAAAGCATCCGCCGGGCGACGGAAGGGGTTCCGTTCGCCGATCCCGCCGCACAGGAGGTGCGCCGGCAGATTCTGCCGTTGCGCAACCTCTTCACCTGCGAGGCGCACAAGGAGATGATGGACACCTACCTGCGTCTGATCGAAACCGGCCGCCTCGCCGCCGCCGCGGAAAAGGCGGCGCTGCTCAAACAGCTTCAGCGCCCCGGTCTCTACACGGAATAAACGCAGAAAAGCGGAACGGAACGGCACCCCGGTTCCGTTCCGCTCCGCAAAATCCACGCATCCGGCAAGGGAGGAGGTTTCATGGACTGGCTCAAAATACTGGAAAACGCCGTCTATCTGCTCGCGCTGCTCAATCCGCCGAGCAAGATCCTCTTTCTCTCAACCTACGAGCCGGAACTTGAAATGCGCCAGATCTGGGAGCTTTCGTGGAAGTCCTCGCTCGCGGCGCTGCTGATGCTGATCGCCTTCGCCATCGTCGGGCAGTTCGTGCTGGAGCAGATTTTCCGGATCAGCCTCTACTCGCTCAAGATCACCGGCGGACTGGTGATCTTCTTCATCGGCTGGCTGGCGGTCCGGGAGGGGAAGTTCTTCCAGAAGCGGGAGAATGAACTGCGCAACGACTTCACCGAACTTTCGATCGTGCCGCTGGCCGCGCCGCTGATCGCCGGACCCGGCACGATCACCATCGCGATCTCGTTCTCGGCGCAGTACGGCCACCTCTCGTGCATCACCTCGCTGGTGCTGGCGATCTTCGCCAACTTCGTGCTGATGCTCTTCTCCCGCCCGTTCAGCAAACTCTTCCAGAAGCTCCACCTGGTCGGGCCGCTGATCCGGATCACCGGGCTGATCGTCTCGGCGGTGGCGGTTCAGATGATCCTCGACGGCGCCGGAGAGTGGCTCTCTAACACGCTCCGCTGATGCGGTTCGTCGCGCCCCCCGCCTGATTTATCGGACAATCCGGCCGGAATTTCTGGCAAAATCCCGGAACAATGCTATATTCTTCAAAAAGGCGGGATTCTACTTTCCGCCGACCGGAGACAACGTCGAACCATGATTCTGAAAGGCCCCCTCTCCGCAGCGCGCCAGGCAAGTTCGCAGCGGAATTACTGTATCTTCAACGCGATCAACGGCCTCTCCTATATGTGCCTCGGAGAGACCGTGCTGATCCTGCTCGCCGTCCGGCTGGAGTGCCCCGACTACTTCATCTCCGCCCTCGGCGCCATGATCTACTTCGGGTACCTCCTCCTGCCGCTCGGCAAGGTCGTCGCCGCCCGGGTCGGCGCCGCCAGAAGTCAGTCGATCTTCTGGATGGCCCGCAACGCCGCGGCGCTGACGGTCGCCTCGGCGCCGCTGTTCTGCTTCTTCGATATGCGTCCGGCGGCGATGGTGCTGCTGTTGACCGGCGCCTTTCTCTTTTACGGCTTCCGGGCGGCGGGTCTGGTGATGTCGCAGCCGCTCATCGGCGAAATCACCGACGACCTATCCCGCCCCCGGGTCATCGCCGTCAGCATCGGCCTCTTCTACCTCTCCTGTCTCATCGCGCTGCTCGCCATCAGTTTTATCCTGCGGCTGAATTCCAGTCTGTGGGTGCTCACCGCGATCATCGTGGTCGGCGCCTGCTGCGGCTTCACCGCGTCCCGTTACGTCAGCCGCATCGACGAGACCGAAAGCCTGCGCAATTCCGCCTGCAAGCCGATTTTTCAAGATTGTCTTGCCGTGTTCCGCGACACCACGCTCCGGCGGCTGATCTTCTCCGGATTTCTCGTCAACCTTGCGATCATCATGACCATACCGGTTTCGATGCTGGCGCTCAAACGCGGCTACCATGTCAGCGACACCGATGCGCTGCTCTTTGCGCTGGTCCAGTTCGGCGCCTGCGCCGGCATGTCTTTTCTCTCCGGAAAAGTCGCCGTCTCCATCGGTCCGCGCAAGATGATTCTGCTCGCCTATGCGGGAATGATGCTGATCGGCATCCTCTGGCTCTGCGCTCCCGCCGGCCGGAACAACGCCTTCCTCTGCCTGCCGTTTCTCGTCGCCGGAACCGTTTTCGTCGGCTCGAGCAACGCGATCACCCACTACTTTCTGCAGACCACTCCGCCGGAGAAGCGGGTGGCCGGCTCGATTTTCATCTCGCTGGTGACCGGCGTCGGCGCCGGAATCTCCGGCATGGCGCTGGCCGGACTCCTGTTCGGCTGGTGTACCGGCGGGCAGTCGGATTCCCCCGGCGGCTATCAGGCCTACTTTGCGATCGTCACGCTGCTGCTCGCCCCCGGATTCTGGCTCATCCGGCGTCTGCCGCCGCTGCCGATGGAGAAGCGAAAAATTCGCAAAAGCTGGTTGGAAATCGTATAATCGTCGCACTTGACGGGCCATTTTGTCACAGGAATCGTGTCAATCTGGCGCGATTCCACGGTGCAGTGCCGGTTCAAAAGCCGGAATTTTCCGGAAACGGCTCCCGCTGCCGCCCTTTTCCGGCCGGAAGCAGAACTGGCACGCCTCTTGCTTGCAACCGGTCGAATCGATAAGAATCGACCATAAAAAGGAGAGTGAGATTATGAATATGGAAAAACTTACCACGAAAAGCAGGGAAGCCCTGATGGCTGCCCACAATCTCGCCATCGAGAATTCCAATACCGAACTGCGAAACATCCACGTCCTCGCCGCCCTGATGCGCCAGGAGGACGGTCTGGTTCCCTCCATTCTGGAAAAGCTCGGCATCAACCGCCGCCTCTTCGAGAATCAGGTGGATCAGGCGTTGTCCGAACTGCCCCGCGTCTCCGGGTCCCAGGCGCAGGAGATCTACAACTCCCGCGAATTCAGCTCGCTTCTGGTGGAAGCCGCCCGTCAGGCCGAGGCGATGCAGGATGAATACATCAGCGTCGAACACCTGTTTCTGGCGATGTTCGCCGCCTCCGGTTCCTCCGCGGCGGAGTTGCTGAACGCGGCCGGCCTCACCGCCGACCGCGTGCTGCAGGCGCTCCAGACCATCCGGGGCAACCAGCGGGTCACCTCGGCGGATCCGGAGAGCACCTTCGAGGCGCTCAAGAAGTATTCGCGCGACCTCACCCAGATGGCGATGCAGGACAAGCTCGACCCGGTCATCGGCCGTGACGACGAAATCCGTCGGGTGATCCAGATCCTGTCGCGCCGTACCAAGAACAACCCGGTGCTGATCGGCGAACCCGGCGTCGGCAAAACCGCCATCGTCGAAGGACTCGCCCGCCGTGTGGTACGCGGAGACGTTCCGGAAAACCTCAAGAACCGGCAGGTCGTCGCCCTCGACATGGGCGCGCTGATCGCCGGCGCCAAGTACCGGGGCGAATTCGAAGAGCGGCTCAAGGCGGTGCTGAAAGAGGTCACGGCCTCCGAAGGCAAAGTGATCCTCTTCATCGATGAACTGCACACCGTCGTCGGTGCCGGAGCCAGCGAGGGCTCGATGGACGCGGGCAACCTGCTCAAACCGATGCTCGCCCGCGGCGAACTGCACTGCATCGGCGCGACCACGCTCGACGAGTACCGCAAGTACATCGAGAAGGACGCCGCGCTGGAACGGCGGTTCCAGTCGGTGCTGGTCAATCCGCCGTCGGTGGAGGACACCATTTCGATCCTGCGCGGACTGCGTGAGCGCTACGAACTGCACCACGGCGTGAAGCTGCGGGACAGCGCGCTGGTCGCCGCCGCGGTTCTCTCGGACAAATACATCGCCGACCGGTTCCTGCCGGACAAAGCGATCGACCTGGTCGATGAAGCCGCCGCCGCACTGCGCACCGAGATCGACAGCTCGCCGACCGAACTTGACGAGAACGAGCGCCGCGTCATGCAGCTCGAAATCGAAATCACCGGTCTGCGCAACGAAAAGGACGCCGCCTCGATCAAGCGTCGCGAGACGCTCGAAGCGGAGGTCGCCGAACTCAAGGAGGTCGGCAAGTCGTTGCGCGCCCGCTATGAGAACGAGAAGAAGGCGATCACCGATCTGCGCACCTTGCGCGAATCGCTCGATACCGCCAAGGCGAAACTGGAAAAGGCCACCCGCGAGTACAACTACGAGGAGGCCGCCAAGCTCCAGCACGGAATCATTCCGGGCATCGAGCACCAGATCGCCGATGCGGAACGCAAGATCAAGGAGAGCGGAGACTCCCGTCTGCTCAAGGAGGAGGTGGACGAAGAGGACATCGCCGCGATCATCAGCCGCTGGACACACATTCCAGTGAGCAAGCTTGTCCAGAGCGAGAAAGAGAAACTCCTCGCCCTCGGCGGACGGCTCCACGAACGGGTGGTCGGGCAGGACGAGGCGGTGACCGCGGTCGCCGATGCGGTGCTCCGCGCCCGGGCCGGGTTGAAGGACCCGAACCGGCCGATCGCCAGCTTCATCTTCCTCGGGCCCACCGGCGTCGGCAAGACCGAGCTGGCGCGGACCCTCGCCGCCGACCTCTTCGACGACGAGCGGGCGATGGTGCGGATCGACATGTCCGAGTACATGGAGAAGTTCAGTGTGTCGCGTCTGGTCGGCGCGCCTCCCGGCTACGTCGGGTACGAGGAGGGCGGTCAGCTCTCCGAGGCGGTCCGGCGGCGGCCCTACTCGGTGGTGCTCTTCGATGAGATCGAAAAGGCGCATCCGGATGTCTTCAACATCCTGCTGCAGATTCTGGAAGACGGCATCGTCACCGATTCGCAGGGACGCACGGTCAGCTTCAAGAATACGATCATCATCATGACCAGCAACATCGGCAGCGACCGGATCCTTGCGCACAAGGGCCACGTCGAGGAGCTGAAAGATGAGCTCTTCGGAGAACTGCGGCAGCACTTCCGGCCGGAGTTCCTGAACCGGGTGGACGAGATCCTGATCTTCCACGCGCTGGACAAGTCGCAGATCTTGAACATCGTCGGCATCCAGCTCCGCCGGCTGGAGGAGCGGCTGAAGGCGCAGGATATCTCGCTGGAGGTCACCGACCAGGCGAAGCAGTACATCGCCGACGAGGGGTACGACCCGAGCTTCGGTGCCCGGCCGCTGAAGCGGGCGATCATCCGGCTGGTGGAGACACCGGTCTCCCGGAAGATCATCGCGGGCGAAATCCAGCCGCAGTCGCACCTGGTCATCGACAAGGGTGCGGACGGGCTAACCTTCAGCTCGGCCATCGAGCCGGAAGTGGTGGAGTAACCCCTCCGGCCTTCAGGGCGAACGCCATTCACGGCGAATCCGACAAAAACGGATTCGCCGTTTTTGTATTCTCTCAGCGGGGCAGAGAGTAGAGGAAGAGACGTGTGCCGAACCCTTCCGGCAGTTCAAAACGCTCCGTCACCTGCCAACGGATGGTACGCCCCGCGCAGAGCTGTTCGAGCGCCGGCAGATCCTCCGCCGCCTGTTCGGGGGTCTTGTAGAGGATGAAGCGCCCGTGCCGGTTGGTGAAATTCCCGGCGTCCTTCCAGATCACCGGCGCCGGAGCCACCGCACGGGCGGTCACCACGTCGAATCGGGATTTGAACTCCCCCTTGCGGTTGAGTTCGCAGGAGCGCCCGGTCACCACACGTACGTTGTCGAGTTCGAGCAGCCGGGCCGCCCGTTCGACAAACGCCGCCTTCTTGCCGGTGGAGTCGATCGGGGTGAGCAGAAGATTGGGGAACGCCAGCGCCAGCACCAGCGAGGGGAATCCCGCGCCGCAGCCGATGTCCGCCACCCGCAGCCGCGCCTCCCGGAATTCCGGGAAGTACCGGGCGATCGCCAGCGAGTCGGCCACGTGTTTCACGGCGAACTCTTCGACGCCGGTAATCCGGGTCAGATTCAGCGTCCGGTTGGTTTCCAGCAGATAGTCGCGGAAAAGGTTGCAGCGTTCGACAAACCGCTCCGGCTCCGCCACGCCGCACTCCGCGGCATAGGATGCAAGATCGAACGCCATCGTCACCGCCCTCCGGTCAACACCGCCGCAACCAGCATCGCCGCCGCCAGCACGATCAGAAATCCGGCGCTCGCCCAGCGCCACCGCGGATTGCCGCAGCAGAGCCGGATCCAGTCGCGCAACGCGCACGGACGCCCCGAGACCCAGATGCCGCCGAACCCGAAAATCCACGCAAGCAGAGCCAGAACCGGCGTTCCCGCCGCGTGCACGTTGAACGACTCGTGCACCAGATAGTAGGCCCACAGAATCATCGAACCGCCGACCGCGCGCGCCAGCAGATAGTCGAGAAAGAAGTAGGAGAGCACCGGCACGATCACCGCCAGCGGCCAGAGCAGCGGCAGCAGGAATCCGGGCGACACCACCTGCGCATGCGAGACGCAAAGCCCCAGTGCAACCCAGCCGAGCAGAAGTCCGCCGAGGCGGTTGCGCGGCCAGGGTTCGAACCGGGCGAGATTCCCGGGCGAGAGCCGCAGTGTCCACCCGGCAACTGCAAGCAGAAGAATGCCGCCGACGGCGGAGGCGGTGCGGTAGAGGAGAAGTTCATTCATGGCATGTTGTTCCTTTGTAATTTTCCCGCCAGTGGTCGATCATCCGCCGGGCGATTGAGCCCGGCTGGGGCACTTCGGGCATATCCGCCGGCGTGTAGAATCCGGCGGCGGTGATTTCCGTCATATCCGGCACCGGCACCGCCCCCTCCTCCGCCAGTTCGGCGGTGAATCCCGCCATCAGCGAATTCGGATAGGGCCAGCTCTGGCTGGCGAAGTAGCGGATGTTCTTCACCTCGAGCTTCACCTCCTCCCGGAGCTCCCGGCGCACCGCCTCCTCCATCGTTTCGCCCGCCTCAACGAAACCGGCGACCAGCCCGTGCATGTTCCCCCGGAACTTCGCGTTGTGCGCCAGAAGCAGCCGCCCCGCCCCGTCGGTCACCGCCACGATGATCGCCGGTGCGATCACCGGGTAGAAGAGCGCCCCGCAGGCCTCGCACTGGCGGGCGCACTCGGTGGCGTGATCGATCAGAGGGGCGCCGCAACGGCCGCAGAACCGGTGGTTCCGCCGCCAGAAGGCGAGCTCGCGGCCGCGGCAGACCGCGATCTCCTCGGCGCCACCAAGCAGGAGGCGCGCCGAACGCAGATCGACCGGACGCAGCGGTTCCGGCACCGGCGCATCCTGCGGCAGAGGAATCACCGAACACTCAAAGCGGTCGATCCTGCCGATCAGCAACCGTTCCGAACCGGCGAGCGCCGGCGGCAGTTCCGCGACGGTCGGCAGCCGGAGCGAATCGGGAGCCTCCTCGACCAGAACCAATGCGTCTCCCCGGAGCGCGACCACCAGCTCCTCCGGAGAAACCGCCTCGCGGCGCAGTTCCGCCGCGGTGGGGATGAATCGTCTCATGGCCGCACCTCCCCGTCAAGCCGGAAAAATTCCCGTCCGTTCCGGGTCGTCAGCCGGGCGATCTCCTCCACCGTCCGCCCCCGCTCGACCGCAATCTGCGCGGCCACCAGAATGAGATAACCGGGGTGATTCGTCGAACCGCGATGCGGCACCGGAGCAAGATAGGGGGAATCGGTCTCGATCAGCAGACGGTCGTCCGGAATCACCCGGAGCGCCTCGCGGATGTTTTCCGCCCGTTTGAAGGTGACCATGCCGGTCACTCCGCAGTAGCCGCCGAGTACGAGAAATTTCTCCGCCCACGCCGGGGTTCCGGCGAAGCAGTGCACGACGAACCGCCCGCCCGCCGCGGCGAAGTCGCGCAGCAGATCGTACGCGTCGGCGTAGGCATCCTCCGCACCATCCCGGTCGCGGATGTGGATGATCGCCGGCAGATTCCATTCGAGCGCCAGCTTGAGAAACTCCTCGAGCACGCTGCGCTGCACATCGCGGGGGGACTCCTCATAGTAGTAGTCGAGCCCCAGCTCGCCGACCGCGACGAGACGGGGATGGCCGCGGAACGAAGAGAAGTCCTGCGCCTCCTGCCGGTAGCTCTCCGCCTGGTGCGGATGCACTCCGGCGGCGAACCAGGCGTCGGGGGCCACCTGGGCAAACTCCCGCGCCCGGCAGCTTTCGAGATAATCCCCGCCGACCGCCAGCAGGAGAATGCGGTCGACCGCCCCCCAGCTGTTCTGCGGAGGCACCGCAAGTTCCGCGGAGATCATCCGGCAGAACTCCAGCGGCGAACTCTCGCCGTAATAGTGAAAATGTGTATCGAAAATCTCCATGAATGTTCACCTCTTTTGCTTGAACAACCCATCAAAAATATACCGCAGCTCCCGCAGTGTCTCCTTCGGCGAGAGGTCGTGGATCAGCAGGGCCGGTTCCCCGTCGGAATCCGTGCCGAAATCGACCAGTTTGAGCGCCTGAATCCGGCGGATGAAATCACTGACTCCGGCTGTTGCTCCCCGCTGAAGATCGATCTCCGGGCGGGTCAGCGTGCCGCGAACCGGCAGTGTCAGCGGAATGCCGCCGATGGAGAGCTGCGACTCCAGCTGAAGTTTCTGTTCGCTCCCGAGCTGAAACCGGCCGGAAAATCCAATCCGGTCGATCCAGTCGCCGAGGAAACGGCACTCCCGCACGATCACCTCGCCGTGATCGGCGGAGAGATCCAGATCCCCGGAGGAGAACTGAATCGTCCGCAGTGTCTGCTGCAGGGAGGACGCGCTGAAGATCCTGCCCGGCAGAGCCGCCAGCTCATCTGGCATCAGCGTGGAAAGTTTCCCCGCCAGATCCACCGGCAGCAGAAGCAGACGGCCGAACAGCGTGTTGGCAACTCCGTTCGGAATGACGACATTGCGCAGTTTCATCCGGAAATACCCGGAAAGGGTGTTGAGAAATCCGTTCTCCCGCCCGTCATCCAGCCAGGACAGACGCGTATTGAGCGACGAAAGCACCCCTTCGAACCCGTCATCGCGGACTCCGGCAAGCAGCTCCAGCAGCGGACGGCACGCCAGGCGGTCGTCGCCGCGCACCGCCAGTTCGCCCCGGATCCCCTCCGGCCGGCTGGAGGCGCGCACCTCCGCATCGAACCGCGCGCCATTCAAGGTGAAGTTGAGATATTCGGAGCGCGCCTCCCCCTCCTTCAGCCGGAACCTGCCCTCCAGCGTCGCCTCCAGCTCCGGCGCGAGGCGGAGTTTTTCAAACCGGCAGCCGAAATCCACCGGACGGCGGCCGAAAAAGAGCGCGGGGATCCGCCGCCCGGCAGGACGAGCCCCGGCCCGGAGCGTCTCCGCCGGCGCCCCGTCCCCGCGCGGCGCGGCCTCCTCCCCTTCGGAGGAGCGAAACGCTCCGTCGCGGGAGAAGAGCTTCAAAAGTTCCCCCAGTTCGACCCGCGGCGACGAGAGCCGGACGGCAACCGGTCCATCCTTCTGGAAGCGGTCCACCCGGCACTCGCCGGTGAAATCCGCCAGCGGCAGTTCCGCACGATTGAATTTCAGCTGAAAGTTTCGCACGGCCCACTGCCGCGGCGAACTTTCAAATACGGCCAGCAAGCGGCCGTTGCAGGGCAGCTCCTCCCGGGTTGCCGCCAGCCAGCGGGAACACTCCAGCGCCACCGCCGCCCGGAACGCTTCAAAATGGTTCTGCGCCGTCACCTGAACTTTGCCGGTCAGCTGTGCCTCCCGCGCCAGCGTCGGCGAGAAAAGTTTGAGAAACTGCTCGTTGAGGTAGCGCAGCTGCCACTCCCCCCGGTAGCGTCCCTCCTGAAACTGAAAGGTTCCGGGGCACTCCAGCCGCAGAGCGGGGCGGCCGTGACGGCGCAGATAGAAATCCGCCGTCTTGATCTCCACCGTGTTGAAATCGGGGAAATACAAAGAGAGGCGGTTCTGCACCCCGAATCCGGAGAACTCCTTCGCGCCGCATCGCAAGCCGATTCCGTCGAGGGCGCACTCCCCGTCGATCACGCCGCCGTCGAGCTGACGGTTCAACCGTCCGGTCAAGGCGCACTGAAATTCTCCGGCCAGCACCCTGCCCCGCTCCGGAGGCAGAAACGGATTGACCAACGAGAGCGGTCCGGCGCAACGGAAGGAAAACTCCGGCCCGTGATTCAACGTTCCGCTCTGCGGAAACCAGGAGAAGGAGTTCAGCTGAAGCGTCGCAAACGGTTTCCCCGCCCGTTCCGCCGTCAGCTTGCCGTCGCGAATGTGAACACTCCTCCCGCCGTCGGCAAAGGCGACCGCCGCGCTCAGGTCCGCCGGAGAGACGCCCGCCCGCCGCCAGATTGCGACAAAAGGCGCGCATGCCGGCTCAAACCAGGTCGCCAGCTCCGGCACCAGCCGCTCAAACCGCAACTGCAGTTCCGCTTCGCCCCGTCGCAGAGATCCCTTGCCGGAACAGGCGAGCGCGCCGATCTCCTGCGCCTCCTTCTGCAGCGAGAGCGTGACGCTGTTCGCCTGAAAATCGAAATTGCGCCGCAGTTGCAGATCCAGCCCGAACAGCGCCTCATCCGCCGGAATCCGGCGGCCGCCGATTTCGCCCCGCCCCTTCTCCAACCGGCCGTTGCCGAGCACGCCGACCGAGGAGAGATTATGCCGACACAGCAGCTGAACCTTGCCCGACAGCTGCCCCCCGATGCCGCGGACGGGGGAGTCGCCGGGCAGAGCAAACCGCAGGAGTTGCAGGTCAAAGCGGTCCAGAACCAGATCGAATTCGGCATTTTCCCGCTTTTCATCCGCCCGCGTCAACCAGCTGTAGCGGACCGGCCGGCGCAGCCGCAACGACGCACTCTCCCGGCCGCCGGCCGTCATCGTTGCGGAAAAGCGGGCAAGATCGATCTCGCTTCGGTTGAGATCCACCACCGTCCGATGGGTCACGTCGAGGCGGAAATCCGGGACATCAATCCGTTCCAGACCGAAAATCGCCTCGCCGGTCCGCGTGAGCCGGATCATTCCGTCGGAAGAGAAGCGGCGGCCGCCGTAGGAGAATTTGCCGCGGCACTCCAGCGTCGCCTCCCCCGGATTGAAGCCCAGCCCGAGATCGGTGCAGACCGCCAGCACCTCCGGCGAGACCGTTCCCCGGGTGAAGTCGGCGCGAATGGAGAAGGGCGCCCACTGCATCGCCCCGGAAAGATCGATGACACTGCGCGGTTCGCCGTTCCGGGACTGCACCAGATGAAATTGCTCCACATCGACGCCACGCCCCCTCGCCCGGGCCTTCATCTCGAGCGACAGAGCTCCGCCGTGCAGCTCCGCGCCGCCGACCCGCCCCGCGAGCCCGGCCAGTTCACACTTCAGCTCGAGAGATTCCGGGAACAGCGCCTCGTTGAGATGGGAGTTCAGCACGAGCGTCATCCGCCCGTCATCCACCTGGCTGGCCCGGCTGGTCGCCAGTTTCACCCGGCCGGAGAGTTCCGCGGAAAACAACTCCCCGTTGCGGAAGACGGGCGCACTGCCGGAGAGGTTGGAAAGTTCAAACGCCCCCCCCGCGCCGGTTTGCCCGTACACCAGCATCAGCCGGGAATCGACAATCCGGATTTGCGAAAGATCGAATTGGAGCGGCTTTTTCCGTTGCGTCTCCGGGTCCCGCCGCACCGCGGATTCGGCAGGCTCCTCCGGCGTTTTCCCGGTGCTGTTGTCCTGCGCCCGCGGCCGGAAACAGCTCCAGCCGCCGGGCACCCGGAACAGAGTGAATTCCCCCCGTTCAACCAGAATCTCCGAAAATTTCAGCGTCCCGCCGAACAGCTCCGGCAACCCGTAGCGGAACGCCGCGCGGCCGGCGGAGAAACAGGGGGCATCCGCCGGCCCGATCCGCAGATTTTCCGCCTCCAGGCGGGAGGAAAAACAGGACCAGTTCACCTGATCCGCGACGATTTCGATTCCGGCACGGCGCGAAACCGCCGGCAGAACAACCCGGCTCAGAAAAAATGAGCCGCAAAGAAAGAACCCGGTGAAAATTCCCGCAAGAACCACCGGGATCGCTCCGAGCAGAGTGTATTTAACCGGCCTTCTCATCGCCCGGATGGAGGGATTTCCCTTCAGCGGGCAAAGACCCGCTCCAGCTCTTTCTGGAACGCTTCAATATCCGCCTGCGTCGGCTTCTCCCCGCGCAGATTCTCCAGCCCCAGCCGCCCGAACTGGTCGACGTACCATTCGGCGGAGGAGCCGGAAGCGAACTTCACCGTACCGGAGAGCGCCGTTCCCGGACGGACCAGCTTGCTCACCTCCACCACGGTCTTCCCGTCCCCGGGCACCGCTTCCACGTCGGGTTCGAGCGCGTCTCCGCCCTCGGCGCCCGCCTTCGCCTCAGCCTCCTTCGCCGCTTCCGCCGCGGCTTTCTCCTCGGCCTTCGCCTTCGCCTGCGCCTTCGGGTCGTGTGCGTTCCAGTCGATGCCGTCCAGCTCGGACGCCATGATCCGGATGTCCATATAGGTCAGTTTCTGATTGAACTTCTCATTGACCAGCTGCTGCAGGTCGGAAAGGGATGTGCCTTTCGCGATCTCTCCGGCCATGAACCGTTTGACTTCGAGTTCCATTTCCTTTTCCATCACGGCTGTCTCCTCCTGGAATTATTTTTCTTGCCGGCCCTCTTTTCCGCCGGACGGCGGCGCGGTCTCTCCTCGCGGCGGATGCTCTCCACCTTCTTCGGCCGGGCCCGCAATTCGAGCTCGATCGGCAGCCCGGTCAGCCCGAACGCCTGCCGAAGCACATTCTTGAGAAAAGTCAGGTAATTCTCCGCACAGTAGGCCGGATTGTTGACGAAAAGCAGAATCCGCGGCGGCTTCATCCCGATCACCGACGCATAAAATAGCTTCAGCGGCGCCGCCCCCGTCACCGGCGGCGTATTCTGCTCCACCGCATCAGCCAGCACCCGGTTGAGCACGCCGGTCGGAATCTTCAGCTCCAGCTGCTCCATCACCTCGGCGATCTGATCGAGCAGTCCGCCGAGATTGGAACGGTCACGCGCACTGATAAACACCGCCGGAGCATAGTTCATCCCCGGCAGAGAGCGGCGCAACTCCGCCTGAAGCTGTTTCAACCGGTGCTCGTCCCGGCAGAGGTCGAACTTGTTCGCCACGATCACGCACCCCTTGCCGGACTCCCGGATCATCGACGCGATCCGGCGGTCCTGCGCGGTCATCCCGTCCGCACTCGCCTCGACCACGAACAGAACCAGATCGGCCCGCGCCACCGCCGCCTGCGCCCGCATCACACTGAAAAATTCGACCACGGTATCCACCTTGGCCTTCTTGCGCAGCCCCGCGGTATCGACCAGCACCGCCGGCCGAAGCTCCCCCTGGTAGCGGATCTGGAAATCCACGTCGATCGCGTCGCGGGTGGTCCCGGCCACGTCGCTCACCATCACGCGCTCCTCGCCGAGCAGCGCGTTGACCAGAGAGGACTTCCCGACATTCGGGCGGCCCACCACCGCAATGTTGACCGGCGCCGGAGCATCCGCGGCGGGTTCGCCCGCCGCCGCCTCTCCCTCCGGCAGCAGCCGGAGCGCCGCTTCCACCAGCGCATTCACGCCGCGGCGATGCAGACAGGAGACCGGATAGACCCGTTCGAAACCGAGCTGCATGAACTCCACGGATTCGCCGTCCAGCTCCGGATTGTCACACTTGTTGGCGGCGAAGAGCACCGGCTTGCCGGAGCTGTGCAGCCGCCGCGCCACCTCTTCGTCGAGCGGCACGATGCCGTCGCGCACGTTCGCCACGAAGATCAGCACGTCGGCGCCCTCGATGGCGAGTTCCACCTGCGCGGCGATGCGACTGTCCCACACATCCACCTTGCGGGACTCACCGGCGAGCATCCCCAGCCCGCCGGTGTCGATCAGTTCGAAGCGGCGGCCGTTCCGGACCAGCGGCGCCACCACCCGGTCGCGGGTCACGCCGCTCATCTCGTGCACGATCGAAAGCCGCCGCCCGACGATCGCATTGAAAAGCGAGGACTTCCCGACATTCGGACGGCCGACGATCGCAATCGCCGGCACACCGCCGTTTCTGGTTTCCATTGCTTCATTCTGCGGCATGAAATGAGCCCCTCAGCGGAAGGAGTTGACCAGGTCGCGCAGTTCGCGGGCCGCCCGGCCGGCGCCCGCGCCGAACGCTTCGCTCTTGTCGGCGTAGATGATTCCGCGTGACGAGTTGATCGCCAGCCCGCCGCCCGCGGCGTCGCAACCGTAGCGGACCACCTTCTCCACATCACCCCCCTGCGCGCCGACTCCCGGCACCAGGAAGGGCAGCTCCGGGCAGAGTTCGCGGACATGCCGCAGCTCCTCCGGATAGGTCGCGCCGACCACCAGCGCCACGTTGCGATTGTAGTTCCACTTGTCGCGGGCAAGCTCCGCCACATGCTCGTAAACCATCTTGCCGTCGCACATCAAATTCTGCAGGTCGCCGGAATTCGGATTTGAGTTCCGGCAGAGGACCACCACCCCCCGGTCCTCGTAGTCGAGGAACGGTTTGAGCGTGTCGAACCCCATATAGGGGTTGACCGTCACCGCGTCGGCATTGTACTGCTCGAACGCCTCGCGGGCGTACATCTCCGCGGTCGACCCGATGTCGCTCCGCTTGGCGTCGAGAATCACCGGCATCAGCGGCGCCTGCTCCCGGATGTAGTCGATCGTCATTCTCAACTCGGCCTCCGCCCCCTGACCGGCATAGTAGGCGATCTGCGGCTTGTAGCAGCAGACCCAGTCGCGGGTGGCGTCGATGATCGCCTTGTTGAATTCGAAAATCGGATTCTTCTTCCCCGCCAGGCACGCCGGAAGTTTTTTGAGATCAGGGTCGAGACCGACACAGACCAGGCTGCGGTTGAGCTGGGCCGCGTGTTTGAGTTTTTCGTAGAAGTTCATGATTCCATCCTTGTTTCAATCTCCCCGATACGGGAATTTTTCTCGCGGAAAATATACCACGCCGAACAGGATAACGCAAATCATACGCCGACAAATCCCCCCCCTTTCCCGCGTTTCGCCGGAAAAAACGGAAAATCCTCCGCCCGCCGCAATAAAATCGCCCGTTTCCCCGTTAACTGGAGTGTAACGATCTCTGGGAGGATGGGATGAAATTTGACGCAAAACTGATCCGCACGGCCGCCCTCGGCTTTCTCGCCGGAGCGGTGATCGCCGGCGCAGCGGTGTTTTTCACCGTGTCGCACCTGTTCCGCGAACGCAGCCGGGAAACCTTCGAACTCTATAACGCGACGCTCGCCTCCGCCCGGCTCGCCGCCCTCCAGGTCCTCCGCGACGAAGGGCTCGAAAGCGGCATCGCCCTGCTCGAAAACGCCCTGCTCAACGACCTCAAGGCGCTCGAACTCGACGAGGTGCGCGAGGCCACCAGCCGCATGATGATCGACCGGATCAAAGCCTATCAGAAAGAGCATCCGCCCGCCGTCTTCGGCGATGAGGAGAGCGCCCTCGACAGCGGGGCCGCCCCCGAGGGCATGCCCCCCGTCCAGCAGCCGCGCCGGACTACGGAAGCTGATCGAGCACGTCGTTGATGTCGCCGAGCACCCGCCGGACGTCGCGCGGCATGTCGATGGTGTTGCAGCGGCGCATTCTGTCCCCGTTGCGCCGGGCGGCGAGGACATTGTCCACCTCCTCCAGCGGAGCGACCAGGTTGCGGTAGAGCGCCCGTTTGAAGAGAAGCCCCACCACGAACACCGTGAGCGCCATGAACACCACACCCCACGCGCCGGCGGTGCCGAGGTGACGCGCCCGCGCTTCCGCTTCGATCATCGCCCGACGGTTGCTCGCCGCCAGCTGCCGGATCGCCGCCACGGTCGCCTCACGCGCCGCGCCGTTGCCCAGAAACGCCGCCGGGTAGTTCCGCCGGATCACCTCGATCGCCTGCGGCTCGCCCTCTTCGGTCACGTTGGCTTCCGCGCGCAGAAGCGCCCGGCTGAACCCCTCCCGGAATCCGGTGCCGCCCACCGGGTCGGCCGGCGCTTCGGCCAGCACCGCGAACATCTCCTCGCAGGCCTCCAGCGACTGGCCGTTGCGCGAAAGAATCTCCTCAATCGCCGGCGTCATCCGCATCAGCACCCAGATTGCGCCGAGCGCCATCAGAAGATTCAGCAAAATCAGAAGCCACGCGCCCAACCGGACTGACTGCGCATGCTCCATCTCACACCTCCTTCGCCAGCTTGGCGATCGCCGCCTCGCTCGAAACCACCACCAGCCGGTCGTTCGCCTGCAACGGCTCCGTCGGCGACGGCTGGAGAATCTTGGTCGTGTCACCGCGCCGGATCGCCGCCACGAGCATTCCGAACCGCTTCGGCAGCTCCAGCTCCACCAGTGTCCGGCCGACCATCGACGGGCGCAGGCTGATCTCGGTGAGCAGAAGGTCGCCGCCGATCGGCGTATCCGCGATCACGTTGCGAAACAGCAGCCGGTGCGCAAAACGGTTGCCGAACTCCTCTTCCGGATTGATCACCTGATGAGCCCCGACCAGCTGGAGAATCCGCCGGTGGGTCTTGTCGTTGGCGCGCGCGATCACCAGCGGCGCGCCGAGCTGCCGGAGCAGTGCCGTGGAGAGAATCGACGCCTCCTTCGATTCGTCGCCGATCGCGCAGATCGCCACATCGCGCTGCTCCGGATGAATCCGGGCAAGCTCCGCGGAATCGGTCGCATCCATCGCAATCGCCTCCGCGACGAAAGCGGACGCTTCATCCACCAGCTCCTTCGAACTGTCGATCGCGAGCACTTCGGCCCCCTTCTCCGAAAAGGTCCGCGCCAGCGACATGCCGAACTGGCCGAGACCGATGATGACGATTTGTTGAGCCATATCTGAACCTCCCGGGTTTAGGTGAGCGTGATGTTCGCATCCGGGCAGCTGGACTGCGAACCGTGACGCTCGTCATTGAGCAGCAGAAAAATGGTGAGCGGGCCGATCCGCCCGATGAACATCGTCAGCATGACAATCACCTTGCCGATGGCGTCCAGATGCGCAGTCGCCCCGAGCGACAATCCCACGGTCCCCATCGCCGAGACCGCCTCGAAGATCAGCTCACGCGCCGGAAGCGGCTGCGTGACCAGCAGCATCATCACCGCCGCCAGAAGCACCAGAAAGGCCGCCAGAAGAATCGTCGCCGCCCGCCGCTGAATGCCCGGAGCAATCCGGCGGTTCCGGATGGTGATCCCGTCCCGGTTGGTGATGTCCGCCCAGAAGACCAACGCCAGCACGGCCGCCGTCGTCGTCTTGACGCCGCCCGCCGTACCGCCCGGACTGCCGCCGATGAACATCCAGATCAGCGAAATCAGCACGGTCGAACTGTGCAGTCCGCCGAGTTCGACCGAATTGAATCCGGCCGTGCGCAGCGTCACCGACTGAAAAACCGCGTTGTGAAATTTCGCCGCCGGCGAAAGTCCGGCCAGCACCCCGTTCCACTCCAGCACCAGAAACGCCAGCGTGCCGATTCCGATCAGCCAGGCGGTCGCGGTCAGCGCCAGATGCGCCCCCACCGGCACCGCTCGACCGCGCAGACAGTTCGGCAGCAACACGGCGGTGGCCGGAGCAATTCCGCCGAGCACAATCAGAATCCCCACCGTGTAAAGCAGAAGCGGCGCATTCTGATAGGCGGTCAGATTGCCCGCACAGATCGTGAATCCCGCGTTGCAGAATCCGGAAACAGCGGTAAAAATTCCCTGCTGCAACGCGAACAGCAGCTCCCCGTCATGCAGGTAGAAGAGGAGCGTCAGAATCACCGCCCCCGCGGCCTCCACTCCGAAGGTATAGAGAAAGACCAGCTTGAGCGATTCCATGAGGTCGCGCTGCTCGGTATCGGTCATCGAACTCATCAGATGCTCCTGCCGCAAACTCAGCCGTCGCCCCATCACATGGAGCGCGATCGTCGCGATACTCATGATGCCGAGTCCGCCGAGCTGAATCAGAAGAAGCAGAAAAAACTGCCCCAGTCTCGTAAAATCAGCACTGGTGTCGACGACGGTCAGCCCGGTCACGCAGACCGCGCTGGTTGCCGTGAACGCCGCATCCAGCGGAGAAATCCGCACGTTGCCCGCCACCGGCAGCGACAGCAGCAGCGTCCCCGCCGCGCACAACAGCAGAAAGGTGAAAAACATCACCCGGGCCGGGTGCCCCAGCACCACGTCATGCCAGAATGAGCCGCCGCCCGACAACGGCCGGGAACGCTGCATCCAGATCACCGCCGCCGCCGCCCAGAGAAAACAGAGCTCCAGCGCCGCCCCCAGACGGAACGCGGCACAGATGCAGACAATGGCCGCCGCGCCGAAAAGCTGCGGCGCCCGTTTCCCCGTCCTCCGCGCCCAGCTCAGAAACAGAATCAGGGCAATGACGGTCGACGCCGCCAGTGCGCCACGGTAGATCATGGAGTTGCTCTGCACCGAAAACGGAGAAATGAGAATCATGCCGAGAGCGGCGAGAAGCGCCGCCAGCGCCCGCGGCCGGGTGACGTCGAACTCCGCCGGAAACGGCCGCAGATGGAGCTCCCAGAGTGAAAAAAGCGCCCCCAGCACTGCCGCAGAGAGCAGAAGCGTCGCAAATGGATCCCGGACGAGCCACGGCAACGCCACCGCAAACGATCCCAGCCAGAAGAGTGCCGAACAGAGCCTTCCGCTGATGCCGCGCAGAAACAGCCGCGACGCCCCGACGGCGCCACAGCCTGCGGCGCAAACCGCCGTAATGATCTTCCACCACGCCACCCCGGCGAACTCCGGACGGAAATCGGCAAGGATCAGCGGCAACGGCGTCAGGGTGAGAAGAATTCCCGAAATGCGTGCTCCGGTGGAGTAATCGATGCGCCGCTTCACAGTCTCACCTCTTCCGGAAGAGACAGGATATGACACCGGCTCTCCCCGCCGGAGATGCTCCAGCTCTTCCGACAGAACGTCATTTCCACAGCCGGCCACTCGGGCCCTCGATTGAAAACTCCTCTCATAGAAGCCCCTCCCCGACTTCCCGCGGGACTCCGCCCGCCGACCGCAAAAAAGAGACTGGTGGGCGTAACAGAACTCGAATCTGTGACCTCCACGATGTCAACGTGGCGCTCTAACCAACTGAGCTATACGCCCGAGCGCTTCAATGGCGTTTAATATACCCCGGCCGCCCGGAAATGCAAGCTCCCAAAAGGATTTTTTTCAAGATTTCACCGCGAAGACCTCGCTTCGCCGCCTCACTGCCGCCTCTCAGCGCCCGCTCCGGCGGTAGACCTGATCGGCGCCGTGCTCCACCAGCATCTTCATCTCCAGGCGCATCAGAATCGCCAGAAGAGAACCGGTGTCGAATCCGCTCTCCTCGACAAGCGTGTCGAAACTCAGCTCCCGCCCGTCGAGCAGCGCATAGACCTTCTGCGCCTCCGCCGAGAGGTCGGAGGGGGAATCCGGCACATAGGCAACCCCGCCTTCGGAAACCTCATCGCCCGGCCGCAGTCCGGGCAGGAAACCGATCCCCATCCCGTCGAGCACGTCGCCGAAGTTCTCCACCAGCCCGGCCGCCCCTTCGCGGATCAGCCGGTGACCGCCGTGCGCCTGCGGATTGTCGGCATGGCCGGGAACCGCGAACACATCCCGCCCGTTCTCCAGCGCCAGCCGGGCGGTGATCAGCGCACCGCTGGCCGGCCCCGCCTCGGTGACGATCGTCGCCCGCGCCATCCCCGCCACAATCCGGTTCCGGCGCGGAAACGAGGTCCGGCTCACCGGGAAATTCATTGGGAACTCCGTGCAGACCGCCCCGCCCGACTCCACAATCTGTCGCGCCAGCGGCACATTCTCCTGCGGATGGATGTGCATCAATCCGCCGCCGAGCACCGCGACGGTCAGCCCGCCGCACTCCACCGCCGTCCGGTGCGCCACCGTGTCGACGCCGAACGCCAGCCCCGAAATCACCGAATACCCGGCCGCGACCGCCTCGGAGGTGATCGACCGGGTCATCCGCTCCCCGTAGGCGGACATCCGGCGCGAACCGACCACCGCGACCGCGTTCTCCGGCAGTGCGGGCAGACGGCCGCGCACATAAAGGCAGAGCGGCGGATCGTAGAGGTGGCGCAACACATCCGGATACCCCTCGTCGAACAGCGTGAGAATCCGCACCCCCGCCTTGTCGGCAAGTTCCAGCTCCGCGGCGAGCTCTTTCTGCCACTCGTAGGAGGCGATCCGCTCGGCCAGCGCCGGCCCGATGCCGGAGACGCGCCGCAACTCCTCCGCACTCCGCCCGAAAACGGCGGAGGGGGAACCGAACTCCTCCCGCAATGCGGTATACTTCACGTAGCCGATTCCTGAAATCATGTTCAGGACGATGCACGCCTCGCGGTCAAGCATGAATCGCCTCCAGCGCGGCGGCGAGCTCCGGCACCTCCGGCGTCACCACGCCCGCACGGCCGATCCCCTCCGGCAGCACCACCCGGATCCGCCCCCCGGCGTTCTTCTTGTCGCGGGTCATCGCTTCGAGCACCGCCGGAACGGAATACTCCCGCGGCAGTTTGACCGGCAGCCCCACCGCTTCGAGCAGGCGCCTCTGCCGCTCCGCATCGGCGCGGGTGAGCGAACCGCGCGCGACGGCAAGCTCCGCCGCCGCCGCCATGCCGATGGCCACCCCTTCGCCGTGGCTGATCGAAAATCCGCTCAGCGCCTCCACCGCGTGCCCGAAGGTGTGACCGTAGTTGAGAATCGCCCGCAGTCCGGCTTCGCGCTCGTCGGCTTCGACGACGCCCGCCTTGAGTTCACAGCAGCGCCGGATGATCTTCGTGTAGCGACAGGGATCCAGGTGCCCGGTCAGCGACGCCGGTTCGCGCTCCAGCGCGGCAAAGAGTTCCGCGTCGAGAATCACACCGGTCTTGATGATTTCGGCGAGGCCGCAACGGATTTCGCGCTCCGGCAGG
This sequence comes from uncultured bacterium, assembly GCA_900551245.1. Taxonomy (GTDB): domain Bacteria; phylum Verrucomicrobiota; class Lentisphaeria; order Victivallales; family Victivallaceae; genus Victivallis. The sequence goes on from URVC01000017.1 coordinate 29,223, forward strand.
GAGTTGAGGAAGTCCGGATCGATCAGCACCAGCTTCGGCTGATGGAATGCGCCGATCAGGTTCTTCCCCTCCGGCAGATCCACGCCGGTCTTGCCGCCGACGCTCGAATCGACCATCGCCAGCAGCGTGGTCGGAATCTGAATGAAATCCACCCCGCGCATGTAGATCGCCGCCGCAAATCCGGTCATGTCACCGGTCACGCCGCCGCCGACGGCGACGAAACAGGCCTTGCGGTCCAGCCGTGCCCGCGCGGCGGCGCGGCAGATCTCCTCGACCGTCAAAAAGGTCTTGCTCCCCTCCCCCGCCGGGAAGACGAACCTCTCCGCCGCCCCGAAACAGCTCTTCAGCCAGCTGCCGTACAGCTCCTCCACCCGGGAATCGGTCACCGGGAACAGCCTGCCCTGAAGTTCCGCCGCCCGCTCCCGGACGCCGGAACCGATCACAATATCATAGGCCCGCTCTCCGAGCCCGACACGAACCACTTCCGCCATTTTCGCAAACCTTTCTCCGCTGAAATCAGATTTGCCTTACTGTAGCTCCCGACCGGGCAACTTTCAAATTGCGAAAAGGGAAATTTTTCCGTCCTCAATCCATTCTGCGGCGCAGGAAGCGCGACTCGGCGCCGCCCTGCGAACGGAAGGAGCGGAAACGGCGATTGTTACGGGGCGGCGTGTCCGGCTTGAGATCGGATGTCAACCGAAACGAATCCAGTGGCGGATACCCCCGGGCCGCCATGAGCTGATTCCACGCGGCAGGCAGTTCAATCCTGACGGTGGCGAATCCGCCGCCGGGCAGACACAGCTCCTTGTTGCGGGCGGGATCCCCCGTGACCAGAAAAGCGCTTTTCCCCTTCTCCATTGCGGGAACCGTTCTCAGAGAGGAGATTCCTGTCCAGGCGAGCCACGGCGGCGCCCCGGTGGTGCGGGCCCGTTCGTTCTGCGCGATTCGCCTTTCATGCCACGACAACGGATACCGCCCGGGATCGAACGCACTGCCGGGATTTCCCCAATAATTGGCGAATGCACGCTCCCCCAGCGGAATGCGTGCCGCCGCAATCAGAGCGTCCTCGAGACGATCTTTTGCCGGATAGACCGCCGCCAGATTTCGAGCCACGTTTTCCGTCACCAGAAATGTCCGGTAGACACACGGCATGCCGCTGCCGACCGCCATCTGGGACTTTTCCACGGCGTCCCATGCGATGAGATCTTTGATCTTCACCCCATCGGTGGTCGCCGGCACCAGATTGTTGCCCCAGTTGATCGCGGATGCCGCCGTGAGAGTGGAGTCGTTCAGGCGATAGCCCTGCTGCATGTGATATGGTTTCCAGCCGATTTCAAGCGCCGCCGCCTCATCCTCCACCAGACACCACGGCATCAGGTAGCCAAAACTCCCCATGCGGTTCTCCTTGACCCGGTAACCGCCGAGATTGAGCAGTGCCAGATTGAGGAACCGCCCCAGCTGGAGATTCTTCGGATGCGAAATTTCCCCCTGTCCGCTGTCAAATCCCAGTTGACGGGCGACCGGTCCATTCAGCCAGCAATACGGGGTCCAGCCGTGGGTGGAGGTCAGCGGCCGGCGGAAATCCCCCACTTTCATCGCCTGAACAAAGGCGATCAGGAGCGGCATGAACTCCGGCGGACACCCCGCCATCACGCCATTCGCCGCCACGTGCCGCACCGTGGTCTCGCGCTGCGCGGGAGGGATTGCGCCGAGCGATTGTTCCGGCGGAAGATCGGTAAATTTCAGAAACTCCGCAACCGCGTTCTCCGTCGGCGGAATCACCGGCAGTCCATCCGTCCAGCCGGACTCGAGAAACGCCTGCTGAAACTCCTCTGCGGAAGAGAAAACCTCAACGCCACGCGGAACTTCCGCCAATTCCGCCTCGGCAGCCGGTGTCGTAAGCGCCTTTTTGATCTGCGGCCAGAGAACCCGGCGGGTATTGTCGATGAGCTCTTCGCGGGTATGGGAAGCGAACGCCCCCGGATATTCCGCCACCTGGAGCGCCTTCAGGCCTGCGGCGCGGGCGGTGATCTTCGCCTGTTTTACAAATCCCGGCGCTGCGATCATCACCGACGGAATCCCCAGCTCCTCCGCGGCAATGCAGGAACCGGTCTCCTTCGGCGTACACAGGCCGCAGCCGCCGTTTCCGGAAATGACGGCATCCACATGGAACTGCTTCAAATTTCGCTGGAACTCCTCCTTTTTGCGCCGTATCACGCCCGGCCGCGGATAAGGCCCGGCGGAACCGATTTCGCTCAGGAGATAGATTTTCGCTGAAGGATATTCCTTCAGGATCAGCCGCTTCAGTTCCGGATGCGTCACGTTGGCCATGAAGCTGCCGCCCACCAGCGCAATCGTCTTGCCTTCGAGGGAATCCAGCCGTTTCGCTTCGCGGATGACGCGGGTCGCCGTTTCCGGCACCGGGATCAGCACCCGGAGCTCCGTGCCGTTTTCCGGAACGGGGCAGATCGCCTCCGGACAATCCGACGCGGCGACAGTGGCGACAGCGGCCAGACAAAGCCACAGCATGAGTTTTACAGCAGCAATACGCATTTTCACGCAACCTCTCCTGAACAGTTCGATTTTCCTGTGAGTACCGGGATCTTTCCAATATAAACGTTTCCCCGCGTTGAATTATTGCCCGGTGCTGCAACCCGCCGGTTCCTGCTGCATAAAATCAAAATCCCCCGCCCGCATTGGCAAAATTCCGGAAGTATAGTATATTATAACTTTGATCGGAAAACAATCAACTGCGGGGAACCGTTCGGCGGCCCCGCGCGACAGGCAAGGAGCCGGCAATCATGGCGGAAGATGAAGTCAAAAATCAGGAGCTGATGGATAAGATCGTCAGCTTGTGCAAGCGGCGCGGATTCGTGTTTCCCAGTTCGGAAATCTACGGCGGATTCAACGGGTTCTGGGACTACGGCCCCTACGGCTCGCGCATGAAGCGCGCCATCGAAAACCTCTGGTGGCACGAAATGGTCGAAACCCGCGACAACGTCGAAGGACTCGATTCGACGATCATCTGCCATCCGCGGGTCTGGAAGGCTTCCGGTCACATCGACCAGTTCAGCGACCTCATGACCGACTGCAAGAAGTGCAAGTCCCGCTACCGGGTCGATCAGATGGCGGACCCCACCACCTGCCCGAACTGCGGCTCGAAGGACCTCACCGAACCGCGTGAATTCAACCTGATGATGAAGACCTTCGTCGGCCCGGTCTTCGACGATGAGCACGTCGCCTATCTGCGCGCCGAAACCTGCCAGCCGATCTTCGTGGACTTCCACAGCGTCCGGATCGCCACCCGCCAGAAGCTCCCCTTCGGCATCGCTCAGATCGGCAAGGCGTTCCGCAACGAGATCAATCCGCGCAACTTCACCTTCCGCAGCCGCGAATTCACCCAGATGGAGATGGAGTTCTTCTGCGACGGAGAAGAGGGCATGGAGTGGTTCGAATACTGGAAACAGCAGCGGATCAACTACTATAAGAACAAGCTGAAGTTCGACGACAGCTTCTTCCGCATCTACGAGCACGAGAAGCTCGCCCACTACGCCAAGGCGGCGATCGACATCGAAGTTAAGTTCCCCTTCGGCTGGGGCGAACTTGAAGGTGTCCACCACCGCGGCACCTGGGACCTCTCGCGCCACAGCGAATTCTCCGGCGTGGACCTCCAGTACATGGACCACGACAACGGCCGCAAACTCATGCCGACCGTCATTGAAACCAGTGTCGGTCTCGACCGCACTATGCTCGCGCTGCTCGGCAAGGCCTACGATGAAGAGAAGGCCGCCACCAACCGCGAAGGGATGGAGGAGGATGTGCGCGTCGTGCTCCACCTGCCGCCTCTGGTCGCGCCGATCCAGGTTGCGGTGCTGCCGCAGTCCAAGAAGCTCAAGGAGCAGGCCTACGCCCTCTACAAGGACATCGACCGCCACTTCCGCGCCGAATACGACGAGACCGGCAGCATCGGCAAACGCTACCGCCGCCAGGATGAGATCGGTACGCCGTACTGCATCACCTTCGACTTCGATTCGGTCAACGACAACGCGGTCACGGTGCGCGACCGCGACACCATGCTGCAGGAACGGGTCAACGTGACACAGCTGCGCGATTATCTCGAAAAGAAGATCGGGGAATAACGCCCCGCCTCGAGGGAGAGCGTGAACCGCACGCTCTCCCTTTTACTTTACCGGGAAAGGAGAGCCGCCATGGAGAGAGCACAGGTCGAAACCATCATCCGGAATCTCTACCGCCGGACCGGAGCCGCCGAATTCTTTGAAGAGCCGGCGGTTCGGGTAGCCTCGGCAGAGGATCCGTTCTTTCAGAAGTTCAAGAGTGTCATCGGCCCCTTCCACTGGACGCCGCAGGAGGTATTGCAGCGGAAGTTCCCGGAAGCGACTGCAAAATCGGTGATCGTCTGGGTTCTGCCGGTCTGCCGGAAAGCGCGGGAAACCAACCGCAGTGAGACCGAACGGCCTTCGGTCGAGTGGGCGGCGGTCCGCTCTTTCGGGGAGATCCTCAACGAGGAGATGCGTTCCCAGCTGGCGGCGCTGCTCACAGAAGCAGGATATCCGGCCGTCGCGCCGCACCTCGAACAACGCGAAATCTATCCTTCTCCCGGCTGGGATGTGAAACACTTTACATCGAGCTGGTCCGAGCGGCACGTCGCCTTCGTGGCGGGAGCGGGCACCTTCGGGCTCTCCGCCGGGCTCATCACCGAACACGGCATCGCCATCCGGCTCGGTTCGGTGGTGACGACGCTGGAACTCCCCGCGGATCCGCGCCCCTACGGTGACGACCCTTTTGCGTGGTGCACACGTTGCGGCGCCTGCATCCGCCGCTGTCCGGGGCACGCGATCGGCAAGGAGTTCGCCGACCGGGACAAACCCGGATGCGCCCGCTATTGCGTGACGCACGTCGCTCCCGACCGGGCGGAGCACTACGGCTGGCTGAACCGCGCCCTCGGCTGCGCGCTCTGCCAGACCGCGGTGCCGTGCGAATTCCACCGTCCGTAAAATCAGCCGGTTTCGTCTGGAGGGCGGCAGCAATATGACCAGATGGTGCAGGCGGCCCGGTCCGGCGTGGCGAACATCATCGAGGGGGCAGGCCCGTCCCGCCGATCTGGCCCGGTTGCGCAACCTCATGGCTGTTTTAGTGTCGGACAAATCGGACCGATCGGACAAGTCCGACAGAAAAGCCGAGGTCGCCGCCAACGTGATGATCTGCCTCATCAATCATCGGGAAATATAATGGCTGATTATGCAATAGCCTGATGTTGAAAAAAAACCTCCGCCCCGGAACAGTTCCGGAGCGGAGGTTCATTATGCAGCAGTCAAACTACTGATTGAGGAAGAACTGGAATCCCGGATAAGCTTCCATGCCGTGTTCGCCGAGGTCGAGGCCGCGCAGCTCCTCTTCCGCGCTCACCCGGATGCCCATCGTCTTCCGGATCACCCAGAAGATCAGCAATGCGCACGGGAACGCCACCACGCCGACCGAAACCACACCGATCAACTGGGTCAGGAAGGTGTATCCGCAACCCGGCAAAGCGAAGATTCCGACCGCCAGAGTTCCCCAGATTCCGTTGACCAGGTGGACCGACAGCGCACCAACCGGGTCGTCAAGCCGCAACCGGTCGAAGATCAGCACCGACGGCACCACGATCACGCCGCCGACCAGACCGATGATGATCGAAGAAAGCGGACTCACGCAGTCAGCACCGGCCGTGATCGCCACCAGACCGGCCAGGCAGCCGTTGAGCGTCATCGAGTGGTCCGGCTTGCGCAGGCAGATCATACTCATGATCATCGCTCCGATAATTCCGGCGCAGGCGCCGAACATCGTCGTGCAGAGGACAAACGAGATCTTGGTCGGATCAGCACTCAGAACCGAACCGCCGTTGAACCCGAACCAGCCGAGCCACAGGCAGAAGACACCGATCGTCGCCAGAGGCATGCTGTGACCGGGCAGCGCAATGATATGGCTGCCGGAATACTTCCCGATCCGGGGGCCGAGCAACAGCACACCCGCAAGAGCAGCCCAGCCGCCGACGCTGTGCACGAAGGTCGACCCGGCAAAGTCGTGGAATCCGCGCTCGGCCAACCAGCCGCCGCCCCATCCCCAGGAGCCGAGAACCGGGTAGACGAACATCACGTAGATCAACGTGAATACCATAAACGCATTCACCTTAATCCGTTCCGCAACCGCGCCCGACACGATGGTCGCGGCGGTCGCGGCGAACATGCCCTGAAAGAAGAAGTCCGACCAGTAGGTGAACTTCCCGCCGTTATAGGCTGCGGCTTCCGCCATCACTTTCGCCGAGTCCGCCGTACCGGTCATCAGCGCCATGGTGTCGTTGCCCATGCCGAATCCGGCAAATCCCAACACTTTCCCGATCAGCCAGTTGGATTCCCCGGGGTACATCAGGGAGAAACCGGCGATTGCGTAGGTCAGAAATCCGATGGCCGGAACCAGCGTGTTCTTGAACAGAATGTTCGTACAGTTCTTGGTCCGGCAGAGTCCGGATTCCACCGTGGCGAAGCCGAGGTGCATCAGAAACACCAGCATACCGCCGATCAGAATCCAGATGTTGTTGATGGTGAAGAGCGCTTCCGCGGCCTGTGAAATCGGGGCCGGGTCGGCTGCCTCCGCCGCCCCCAACGGCAGCGCGGCGGCGAAAAGCGCCGGAACCATTGCAAACTTCCAGTAATTCATAATAAAAATCCTCCTGTTTCCGCTTTGGTTGAGTGAACGATACTATCCAATGGCATCCGGACCGGTTTCGCCGGTACGGATCCGGATGCACTGATCCATCGGCAGAACGAAGATCTTGCCGTCGCCGATGTGTCCGGTCCGGGCTCCGGCGATGATGCCGTCGATCGTCGGCTGGACATATTCATCGTTGACCGCGATGGCGACCCGGACCTTGCGGAGCAGATTGACTTCGCTGATGGCGCCGCGGTAGGCGGAAACATATCCCTTCTGCTGGCCGCACCCGAGGGCGTTGCTGACCGACATCTTGAAGATGTTCCGCTTGTACAGCTCCTGCTTGACCGCATTCAATCGTTCCGGCTTGATGTAGGAAATAATCAATTTCATGTTTCACCTGCCCTTTCTTACGATGTTTCGGGAACTATGCCGGAAATAAAGCAATAAGCGTGCCAGTTTTCAATAAAATTATATAAATTATTGATTGTTAAACAATTAAAATTTTATATCAAATCGATCTTCCTTTACAATTTTTTCCATTCAGCACCATCGGGCGACAAAATTGTAAAAAACATTACGGCAAAAATCATCTTTTTTATTTAATACATCTTGACATGAATGTATCAATACACTATACTTGAAATTGAAGGGACAAGTGCAAAGGAAAATATGGCTTCGGAAAAATCGGAACAACTCTATCTGCAGATGAAGCAGGACATTACCAGGATGCCGCCCGACACCCGGCTCCAGTCGATCCGCGCCTTGATGCGTTCCTACTGTGTGAGTCAGCTGCTGATCGACCGGACACTCGGGCGGTTGCGGGAAGAGGGGTTGCTCCGCAAGCGTTCCGACGGACTGTACACCTATCTCTGTGAAGAGGCGGACTCCCAGGCGATCGCGCTCATCACCAGCAACTGGCCCTCCACGGTCCGGATGGAGCAGCAGGAGTGTCTGAAACGGCGCGCGGCGCGGCGCAATCTGCGGATTCTTCCCTTCACCCACTCGTTCCGCGCCTCCTTCCGGTCGATCCGGCAGCAGGAAAATCTCAAGGCGATTCTGATTTCGCCGCCGAGTCCGCTGACGGCGGAGGATATCGATCAGATTCAGAACTCCCGGATTCCGATTCTGATCATCAACCACCAGTACGGGGAGCTGAATCTCAATTTCGTCTCCCCCTCCTATTTCGAAGGGGGCATGCTGGCCGCCGAATATCTGATCCGCAACGGCCACCGGAAACTTGCCCTGCTCTTTTCCCAGCCGCACAACTGGTGCATGAACCAGCGGGCGGCGGGTTTTCTGAAAACAGCAGAACTGCTCGGGGCAAAGGTTCGTCTGCTCGATGCGGCAGTACAGAACGGAGAAAACGCCGACGAGAAAGTATATCCGTTTCTCATCAACTTTCTCAAGCATGAGAAACCCGACTTCACCGCCCTTTCCACGCTCTGCGACTGCTCGGCGAAAACGGCGATTTGCGCCCTGGCCGCGGCGGGATACCAGACGCCCGACAACATCAGCGTAATCGGCACCGAGGGGCTCAACGCAAGTCAATATTTCCTTCCTCCCCTGACCTGCGTCGGCGTCGATCTTGCCCACTACATGGACACGATACTCGACGCCGTTGAAGAATTGATCCGGAATCCGGAACAGCAGATTCAGCTTATAGAGCCGCAAAAAATCTTTGTTCGCAGTTCGGTGAAAACAATCTCACCCCAGAAGGAGAACGCATATGAGAAGTAAAATCCTGTCCGCACGAAGAGAAATTTTTACCTTGATTGAACTCCTCGTCGTTATTGCGATCATCGCCATCCTCGCGGCCATGCTGCTCCCGGCGTTGAACAAAGCGCGCGAACGGGGCAGGACAATTACCTGTCTGAACCAGAAGAAGGAGTGCATGCTGGCGCTGCTTCAATATGACAACGACTACGGCATGATTGCCGGAATCACCAAAGACGCCAAGTGCTGGTACAATCTGCTGGTGACCGGGAACCGGCCGGAAAACCTCGGCTACCTGAAACCGGCCATGCTGGTCTGTCCCTCCAACCAGTACGCACCGAAGGATCTGCTCTCCTTCTCCGACGATCAGGTCTCCTACGGCATGGAACGGATCGCCCATTACATGGAAACCGACCTTCTGACGGCAAACGGAGTCGGTTCCTGCTTCGATGTCTCCCGCAACAACACCTGGGGATTTCTCATTCCGGGCCGCGTCAGCTCTCCCTCGCGTTTTCTACTGATCGCCGACAGCGCCCGCGGAGGACACCAGAAGCCGTGGACCGGCTATCAGAACGGCGGCGGCGGCAGCAGTTTCTTTTACACCTATCAGGCGCATGAGCGGCGCATTCACCTGATCCACGCCGAAAGAACCACCGCAGGGTTCGTTGACGGTCATGCGGCGACACTCTCCTTCGGCCAGCTCTACACCGATACCACCAATCAGATCCGTTACGCCTATGCGCAGGACGGCATGACCCAACTGAACCAGTGAAAGGCCTCCCGATGAAATACCTGCTCACTCTTCTTTTCTTCTCTTCGCTGTTCTGCCGCGGCGCCGAATTCCAGGTGGATGGCCGTCAAGGTCTTCCGGTGATTCGGAAAGACGGCGTTCCCGTTTCCGCCCGGATGGTCTATGTCAGCAAAACAGCGCAGGAGATCGCCACGGTCAGACCGCAATGGAGTGATTTCACGCTCCGCTTCTCCATTCTGAAAAGCTGTGACAATGCGGCGCTGCACCTGCGTTTCTTCAGTCTGGCGTTTCAACGGAAACCGGAGGAAATTCGGTTCTCCCGGATTGAAGTGCGCGATGTCACAACCGGCCGCACCGTCAAACGCTACCGCTTCGACGGCGAAAAGATCGATCCGGATATCAGTTTCTGGTGTACCGGGAAATGGAAGAATGGCAAAAAGATGCCGATACCCGCCACGATCTCCAACCACCCTGCCCCGGGGATTCCCGGCGGAACGCTGCGAATTGCCTCGCCCGGGGATCCCACCGGAAAACTCGGGGAGTTCCACCTGATTCTCTACGGAATCCCGGTGGAAAAAAACCGGGACTACGTTGTCCTCTGCCGCGCCCGTGCGGACCGGGAACAGAATTTAACCTCCTCCCTCTATCACCAGACGGCGGTTCCTCAGGCGTTGACCTATCCCGGGACCACGCTCCGGACCCAGGTGAAACTCGCCGCCGAATCCGGCATTCACTTCGTCACCTTCCCCATCGACAATCTCTGGCCGGATGCCGACGGCAACAGCGACTACTCCGTGCTCGACCGGATCTGCCGCATCATTCTGAAAGAGAATCCGAAAGCGCAGCTGATTCCGCGCATCGATTTGCGCACCCCTCCGGAATGGTGGCAAAAGCGCTATCCCGGGGAGATGATGAAATTCACCTCCGGAGGCAATGGAGGATATCCCTCCATCTCCTCGCTCCGCTACCGGCGGGACGCGGCGGAGGTCCTGCGCGGAGCAATCCGTTACTGCGAAAAGAATTTTCCCGACAACATGGCGGGCTATCACCCCACCGGCGGCAACACCCATGAATGGTTTTACTACCGCTCCCAGCGGAGGATCTTAAGCGGATACGACGAAGCGACCCGCCGGGCCTGGCGCAAGTACCTGACTGAAAAGTACAAAACAGCAGACGCCCTGCAACGCGCCTGGCAGCAGCCGGATATCTCTCCGGAAAACGCGGAGATTCCTGCCCCGGCATACCGGCAGAAGGAGCGGCAGAATTCTCTGCTCTCCCCCCGGCAAGACGCCCCGCTGATCGACTTCCATTTCTTCCTCCAGAAGGAGATGGCCGATACGGTGCTCACGATGGCGCGAACGGTGCGTGAAGAGACGGGGAAACGGCGGCTGTGCATTCTCTTTTACGGATATCTTTCGGAATTTTCCGCAATTGCGAACAGTCCGGCCTGTTCGGGCCATTACGCCCTGCGCCGGGTGCTGGCATCGCCGGATGTCGACCTGCTCGCCGGTCCGATTTCCTATCTCGACCGTCAACTCGGCGGCGGCAGTACGACGATGACCGCGGCGGATTCCATTCTGCTGGCCGGAAAGCTCTGGTTGAACGAAGACGACACCAGCACTCACACCGCATACCGGAACGGCAACCGGGCACCGGGTTGGAAAAACGGCGCAATGACGCTTACCGAAAGCCTCTTTCTCCTGCGCCGCAATCTGGCTTTTGCGACCTTTCACGGCTTCGGCATCTGGTGGATGGATCTTTTCGGCGCGGGATGGTTCTCCGACCCGGAACTCTGGAAGCTGATGCGGGAAACCGATTCACTCGATGCGGAAATGCGGGATCAGCAGATCCCCATCGTTCCTCAGGTTGCCGAGATCGTCGATGAAACCTCCCTGCTCTATCTCTCCCCCGCCGGATTCCGACGGAACTACAACTCCGCCGTTTCCTATCCGCTGATCAAAAACGGCCGTGCGGCACGGGCACGCACCGGAGCCTCCACCGGTCAATATCTGCTGGATGATCTGCTGGCCGGCAAAGTTCGTTCCGAACTTAACATCATCACCTCCGCGTGGGCTCTGACCGGGCAACAACGGCGGCAGCTCCGGGCAACCGCGAAGCACACACCGACCTTCTGGTGCTGGGCACCGGGCTGGCTCGATCTCTCTACCGGGCAATTCTCAACCGGCACGGTCGAACAAACGACCGGATTCCAGGTTCGACAACTGGAAAATGAATCCTTCGCCATCCGTCCGACACCCGCCGGGATACAATTCGGTCTGGCTCCCGCCGGGAGCGGAAAAATGGAGGAAACCGGCAATCCGGTACTCTCTCCCGTGCCGCAGGAAGGCGACCTCGTTCTCGCGGAATACCGCAGCGGAGCCCCGGCCATTCTCCTCCGGCCGGGCAGAGTTCCCGCGCTGTTCTGCGGCACCACCGCCGTTCCGCCGGAACTCTACCGTGCCTTTGCGGCATATGCGGGAGTGCATCTGTATACGGACCGCCCGGCCTACGTGCAGAGACGGGGAAATTATCTCAGCATCTGCGCTCCGGAAGACGGCCTCTATGAAATCAATCCGGGGGAAAACTGCAAAACGGTCGATCTTCAGAACGGGAAGACAGTTGGAACCAATTCGAAATTCCACCTTTCGTTGAAAAAAGGAGAATGCCGAATTTTGAAACGGATTGAAATCCGCCCCTGATTCCTGCTCCGCACGAAAACAGAAAAAAACGTTTAGTGAAAAAGTCCGTCGCGACTTCCCCGGCGTGAGTTGCGACGTGATCTCCGTCAACTACGGCACGGACAACTTCAGCGATTACCGGGCGGCGGAGACTCCCTTTGTGCCCAACGTGACCAAACTCCTGCTTCTCACGCTGCCGCCGGACGAGGAGCTGGCGGTTCGTCTGCTCGACTGCGGCCGGGAGGCGGGGCTGACGCCCTTCTGCGGCGCTTCGCGCGACGGCCGGTTCGGTGCAATCTATTTCGGATTGAAAAATCCGCAGCCGGAGCTGGACCGCTTATACCCCCGCGCCGCACGCAAACTCTCCTCCGAAGCGGAACGGCTGGCCAATGTACTGGGCCGGAAAGTGGTGAGAATGGAAGATCTCTCCCGCTTCGTTCCCCGCGATGCCGCGTATGAGGTGCAGTTCAAAGCGATCAAAGTGATTCTGCCGGGTGAATTCTACTCGGTGGACCGGGAGAGAATCCGGATCGCCCTGCATCTGCACGCAAACTTTGCTGTCCGGAAAAAAAATTTCATTCCCTCCTCCACTCGTTCTGAGAAAGAGAATAAAACTCAAGAATAATTCTCAAAAAAACTTGTAAAAGCAGAATTCTGAATTATACTATAAGAAGAGAAAAATCCCGCGGCAGAAGGCTCCGGCCCGGCGCCCGGGGAGATCAATGGTTTAAACGTTCCAACGGCGAGGGAGAAATACTCCCGATCCTGAAGGCGGCAACCGGCCGGGTTCGCATGACATCCCCGGCGCGCTACTGCATTTCAGGCGCGCCGGGGATTTTTTTGTGCAGGAGTTCGAGCGCCATGGAAAGCAGAATCGCCCTCATCGGCATCATCGTGGAGGATACCGAAGCCTCCGAAAAGATCAACCGCATCCTTCACGAATACGTGCCCTACATCGTCGGACGCATGGGCATCCCCTACCGGAAACAGAACGTCTGCATCATCAGTCTCGTGATCGACGCCCCCAACGACGTCATCAGTTCGCTCTCCGGCAAGCTCGGCATGGTCAAGGGTATCAGCGTCAAAACCCTCTACTCCCGACTGCCCGGAGACGCGGCGAAATAATCGGAATCAACCAACCAGGAGAAAAGATATGTACAACCCGAAATCATCCGTTGCGACCGAATTCATCGACGACGACGAGATCCAGCAGACGCTCGCTTACGCCGCCGCCAACAAAAACAACCGGGAACTGGTCGACTCCATCCTCGAAAAGGCGAAGGAGTGCAAAGGGCTCAGCCACCGCGAAGCCGCCGTCCTCCTCGAATGCGAACTGCCCGAAGAAAATGAGCGGATCCGCCACCTCGCCATGGAGATCAAGCAGAAGTTCTACGGCAACCGGATCGTGATGTTCGCTCCGCTCTACCTCTCGAACTACTGCATCAACGGCTGCACCTACTGCCCCTATCACCGCTCGAACACCCACATCCGCCGCAAGAAGCTCACCCAGGATGAGATCCGCGCCGAAGTGATCGCCCTGCAGGACATGGGGCACAAGCGGCTCGCACTCGAAACCGGCGAGGACCCGAAGAACAACCCGATCGAATACGTCCTCGAAAGCATCAAGACCATCTACAGCATCAAGCACAAGAACGGCGCCATCCGCCGGGTCAACGTCAACATCGCCGCCACTACCGTTGAGAACTACCGCAAACTCAAGGAGGCCGGCATCGGCACCTACATCCTCTTCCAGGAGACCTACAACAAGAAGGCCTACGAGGAGCTGCATCCGACCGGCCCGAAACACGACTACGCCTACCACACCGAGGCGATGGACCGCGCAATGGACGGCGGCATCGACGACGTCGGCTGCGGCGTCCTCTTCGGGCTGAACCTCTACCGTTACGACTTCGTCGGGCTGCTGATGCACGCGGAACACCTCGAAGCGGCCAAGGGGGTCGGGCCCCATACGATCAGCGTGCCGCGCATCCGCCACGCCGACGACATCAATCCTGAGAACTTCTCCAACGCCATCTCCGACGAAATCTTCGAGAAGATCGTCGCGGTGCTCCGCATCGCGGTTCCCTACACCGGGCTCATCATCTCCACCCGCGAATCGAAAGCGGCGCGCGAACGGGTGCTCAAGCTCGGCGTCTCCCAGATCTCCGGCGGGTCGCGCACCAGTGTCGGCGGCTACGTCAAGCAGGAGACCGAGGAGGAGAACTCCGCCCAGTTCGACGTCTCCGACAACCGCACCCTCGATCAGGTGGTCAACTGGCTGCTCGAACTCGGCTACATCCCGAGCTTCTGCACCGCCTGCTACCGCGAAGGACGCACCGGCGACCGCTTCATGCACCTGGTGAAGTCCGGGCAGATCGCCAACTGCTGTCAGCCGAACGCGCTGATGACCCTCAACGAGTATCTGGAGGACTACGCCTCCCCCGACACCCGGAAGAAGGGCGAAGCGGTCATCGCCGCGGAACTGCTCCGCATCCCGAACGAAAAGGTCCGGGCCATCGCGAAGGAGCATCTGCAGGAAATGCACGCCGGCAAGCGCGACTTCCGCTTCTGAGCGGGAATGTTCCGTTCACCAACTCCGCTTCGCGCCCCCTGTTTCCGGGGAGCGCGGAGCGTTTTTTTCGCTCACGCTTCGGTCACCCGCAGCAGGCAGCGGAAGTGATAATCGCCCGCCGGAATCCGGTACTGCGGCAGCGTATCCGGTCCACAGCTGGCGGTGCCGACGCCGCGCTGCCGCAGATCGAGGTGAAGCCACACCTTCCCGGAGTCGCGCAACTCATGCTCGTGCCGTTTCGTCTGGAGTTCCCCGATCGGATACCGCCCGATGGAGAACTCCATCGGCGCCGGCGCGAGGAACTCCAGCGCATACCGGAGCTTCGCCCCGCCGAGTTTCAGACGCCGCACACCGGTGCGGTGACCGTTCTCCTGCGGCATGATGTAGGGCACATGCATCGCATCGATCGTGGTGCGGTAAAGTCCGACTTCAGCGGCGGCGCAGCGGTCGATGTAGTTCTCGTGCGGCCCGCGCCCGAAGTATTCGACCGTCTCGAAGAGTCCGGGCAGTTCCAGCTCCACGCCGAGCCGCGGCAGATCGTCGATCCCCTCCTCCACCTCGAAACGGTTCTCCACTTCGATCCAGTTCCCCTCCGTGACCCGGACACGTTCGGAAAAGCGGATCCGCTTCCTTCCCGGCGTTGCGTAACTGCTCACCGTCTCCCTGCCTCCCGGAATCGCCCGGCTTTCACACGATTCCCGCCGGAAATCGAAATACCCCGCCTGAAGCCAGCGGTTCGCCGGGCGCCACGGGAACTCCGGGTTGCCGAATTCCCGCCGGATGCAGTCGTTGTCGGTCGTCGCCCGGATCACATTGAACGCCGGTCCGCGTTCGATCAGCCTCTCGTCGCGGCAGGTGAGCGAAAAGCGTCCGTCGTCGTCGAAGACCGGTTCCACCGGAATCCCGGCGACCGCCGCAGGCGCGGCGAAGGAGTGGAAGGGCAGCGCGAACTGTTCGGACGCCACCACATGCCCGGCCTCCGCCCAGCAATTCGCCTCGCGCAGAACCAGCCGCAGATTGAGAAAACACTCCTCCCCCGCCCGCAGTCCGGCCGGCTCCCGGACCGGCAGTTTCATCGCAAACCAGTTGTGCGGCTCCTCGTTGAAGATGTCGTGCCGCTCGGCCCCGGCGAAGTCGGGGATGAAGTTCTCCGGTTCGTGCGGCGGCAGTGCTGCCCTCCCCGCCGCGACACTCCGGCCGTCGACCGTCACCTCCCATTCGAGTTCGCAGTCGGAGAGGTCGGTGAAACAGCGATGGTTGACGATGGCGATCAACCCCGAAGCGGGATCGACCGCACGGAACTCCGCCGGCTGGGCCAGTTTTTTGAATTCGTACAGGCCGGGGTGCGGCGTTCTGTCCGGAAACACCAGACCGTCGGTCACAAAGTTGGAGTCGTTCGGTTCGTCGCCGAAGTCGCCGCCGTACACCCAGTACTCCCGCCCGGAATCGTCCTTCCGGGCGATACCGTGGTCGATCCACTCCCAGATGAAGCCGCCCTGAAGTCCATGACAGCGGCGGAAGGCGGCGAAATAGTCCGCAAGAGAGCCGTTGCTGTTGCCCATCGAGTGGGAGAATTCACAGAGAATCATCGGCCGTTCGTCGTCGGTCGGATAGGAGGCCCAGTTGATGATGGTCCGCACATCCGGATACATCGGCGCAATGATGTCGGTAAGTTCGCGGTTGAGATTGGGCAGCCAGCCCCCCTCCTGCGAATAGATCGCCCGCTCGCAGAGAAAGACCCGCGATGGATCGACCCGGCGAATCCACGCCGCCGCCGCCGCGTGATTGGGGCCGATTCCCGACTCGTTGCCGAGCGACCAGACGATCACCGAGGGGTGGTTCCGGTCGCGCGTGACCAGATGGATCGCCCGGTCCATGTAGGGGAAGGCCCACGCCGGATTCATGCACAGATCGTAGAAGAAGGCGTGGTTCTCGATGTTCGCCTCGTCGAAAACGTAGAGGCCGTATTCGTCGCAGAGCTCGTAAAACTCCGGGGCGTCCGGATAGTGGCTGGTGCGGACGGCGTTGACGTTGAAGCGCTTCATAAGTTCGACGTCCCGCCGCATGGTTTCGAGCGTGAGGGTCCGGCCGGTGTGCGGATCGTGTTCGTGGCGGTTGACGCCGCAGATCAGCACCGGTTTGCCGTTGATCCGCAGTTCGCGATGGGCCACCTCCACCCGGCGGAATCCCACCCGGCAGCCGGAGAAATCCACCTCGCCCCGCACCCGGTGGCAGAGCGTCACCGTCAGCCGGTAGAGGAAGGGATCTTCGGCGCTCCAGTGGCGCGCGCCCGGCAGTTCCAGCCGGAGCCGGGAGTAGAAGCGGCGCGGGTCCTTGAGGTTGAAATACCCTTTGAACCCTTTCCGGGCGGCGACGGCGCTCTCGGAGGAGAGGACTTCGCGCCCGGTGCCGTCATAGAGTTTCACCCGGAAGAACCATCCCGCCTGCGGTTCGGCGGCGCCGACCTCGGTCATGCCGTCGCTCTTCCCGGAAAAGCCGCCGGCGACATCCAGTCCGGCGATGAGCTCCAGATCGAGCAGTCCGGTCCGCAGCGACTCATCCAGCGTGGCGGCGGCGAAGAAATCCTCGATGTGATTCTTCGGCATGGCGTGAAGCGAAACGCTGCGGACGATTCCGGCGTGCCACCACTGGTCCTGATCCTCGACGTAGCTTGCGTCGGAGAATTGGCTCACCACCACCGAAAGCAGATTCTCCCCGGCGTGCACCCGGCCGGAGAGATCGAACTCCGACGCCCCCCGGGAGTCCTTGGAGAACCCCACCGCCTCACCGTTGAGAAACACCGCAAAGAAGTTCTCCACCCCGTCGAAGCGAAGCACCAGACGCCGGTCGAGCCACTCCTCCGGAATCCGGAAGTTCCGGCGGTAGACGCCGGTCGGATTTTTCTTCGGCGGATCGGGGGGCAGTTCGTCGAACGGCATGACGATGTTGGTGTAGTGCGGGTGGCCGTACCCCTGCATATCCCAGCATCCGGGGACAGTGATTTTCTCCCACGCGCCCGCGGCACCGGGCAGATGGTCGCCGTTCACCTCGTCGGGAGAGGAAAAGAAACGGAACTCCCACTCGCCATCCAGCAGGAGGCGCAGAGTTCCCTCCCCTCCCCGCCGGGCCTCCGCCTCGTCGGAAAAATGAAAAAACCAGGCACGCGGGGGGAGTTTCCCGCCGCCGACCGCCTCCGGACTGCTCCGGAGAATCCGCCCCCAATCAAACGCCATGTCTCGCTCCTTCGCCATTAACTGTCTTCGATTGACAATTAATTGTACTCCTTCTCACGAAAAAATGCAAGGAGAAGTGCGAATTTTCTGGAAAAATTTGCAAATTACTCCCAAGACAGTTATAGTAGAAAAAAGCGAGGAATTTTCTTCATGGTGACGATCAAAGAGGTGGCGGCGCGCGCCGGCGTTCCGGAAAAGACCGCGATGCGGGCGCTCTCCGGCCGGACACTCGGCGTGCGGAAAGACGCCCGCGAACGGGCGGAACGGGTGCGGAAGGCGGCGGCGGAGCTGGGCTACCAGCCGTCGGCCATCTCCCGCGCCCTCCGGCAGGGGAAAACCCGGACCCTCGGACTGCTGACCGGATGCATCACCAACCAGTACTACGCCGCCCTGGCGGAAACCGCGATGATGGAGGCCTCCCGCGCCGGCTACCGGCTCCTGCTGGAACTGACCGGGTCGCAGCCGGAGCGTGTCGCCGACGGCGTGAAGAATTTTCTCGCCTCACGGGTGGATGGCATCCTCACGACCGAGGCGGCGGGCGAACACGCCGTCGGACGGGTTCTGGCGAAGCGGAAGTTCCCGGTCATGCTCTTCGACACTCCGTCAAAGGAGGGGTTCAGCGCAGTCTATGCGGACTACTCCCGGACGATTCCGGCGGCGGTCCGCCACCTTGCCGCACGCGGGCGCAGAAGGATCACCTTTCTGATCCATCCTTCCACCAGTCTGCTCCATGCCCGGCTGTTGGCGCTCTTCCGCGACAGCTGTCTCGTCGCCGGAGTGGAACCGGAGTGCCTCCCGGCCGGTACGCTCGACGAGATGGCCGGTCACGCCGAACGGCGTCCTGAAGCGGTGCTGATCTACGGCAACTACAAGCTGATCCGCTTTCTGCGGCGCGCCGCGGAGCTGCCCGGCTATCAACCGGATGCGGTCGGCTTCTTCAACCCGTGGAGCTGGCACACCCGGCAGCCGGGGCTCACCGGCGCGATACTGGCGCCCTCGGAGGAGATGACCCGCGCCGCCGTCCGCGAACTCATCGCCGAGGCGGAAGAGCAGAGTCCTGCCCGCACGATCGCATTCGACACGGAGTTCTTCCCGGCGGAGGAGTTCGGCCGGATCCACGCGCCGGACCTCAACGCCGACTTCCTGCCCCGGGAGTGAAAGCAGCCAGCCCCGGAAATCGTTCGATTTCGCTCCGATTGCAACTTGACGGGACCGGGTTTTCGATGTAGTTTTCCTTCCTGCGAGTTCTCCCATTGCCGCCGAAGCGGGGGAGCTGTCGACGACCGGCGGCAACAACTTTGAGGTGCAGCATGAAAACCATTCGCTTACTCTATCCGGACTACGTCAGCGGCGGTCTGGAAACCTACTATCTCGGGGCCGCTCTGATGGCCGCCATCCTGCCGGAAAACCGCCGCCAGCCTCTGGTCAAAGTTTCGATCGCCCCGCCTGACGGAAAAGAGAAACCCATCCGCCACGGCCTCTATGCAGAAGCGGAGGTGTTGGCAGGCATCGCGGATGCGCAGAGAAAAATCGCGGCCGAACAGCCGGACCGCATCATCACCATCGGCGGGAACTGCATGGTTTCCCTGGCTCCGTTCGACTATCTGCACGGCCGGTATGAGAACACCGGCATCGTCTGGATCGACGCTCATCCGGATGTCTCCACGCCGAATGACGGCTACCCCAACGCGCACGCCATGGTGTTGGGCTCCCTCATGGGGAACGGCGCGCCCCAGCTGGCCGGCATGCTGAAACACCGCCGGTTCCGGGCGGATGAGATTCTGTACGTCGGATTGCAGCCGCTCCACTCCTATCAGGAAAACTTTCTGAACGGCGCCGGAGTCTCCTACAAAATCCAGCGGGATGAATTCGTCTCCGACGGCGAAATCAGGAACTTTCTGGATCGTTTCGAACACATTCTGATCCATTTCGATGTCGATGTGCTCGATGAGCATCTCTTTCGCGCCACCTACTTCGCCAATCCGGAACTCACCGGAGACGGTTCCGGCGGCGGCAGAATGACGCTGGAAAAACTGACCGCGGTGCTGCACGGCATCGCCGACCACTCCGACGTAGTCGGCTTCACCATCGCGGAATATCTGCCGTTTGAAGCCGAAAAACTGCACAACATGTTCGCCGGCCTCCGGCTGTTCACCGACTGAGCGCGGCCATTCCGCCGGAAGGCTCACTTCAGCGGAACCAGATGCCGAAGCCGTTCCGGTAGAGGTGATTCTTCCGGGTGCCGCTCCAGGTGAGCTGGGTGAGCCGCCCGGCGCCGTCGTTATCGTCGAGCGCGACGTCGAACCGCACCGGAGAACCCGGAGCGAGGCGCAGTTCCGTCCACGGAATTGCCAGGGTGGCACTATACCCCTCCGCCGTGTCACGCACCTGCCAGCGCAGTGCCGCAATATCCACCTTGCCCTGCCCTTTCAGAAATGCCGGATGCCCCTCCGCCGCCGGACAGAGGAACAGCCGGAACACGTTACGGGTGTACTCCCGCCGCTCCATGTCAGAGAGCGGCGCGCGGTCGAAAAAGAGCTCCAGCCCATCCATCTCCCACGGCGTCGACGGCAGATACCGCCCCCGGCGGGAATCCTTCACCTCGAAGCGGAGATGGAAATATTGCTCATCCGCCGCTGCGGAAAACTCCATCGAGGAATTCTCAGGATCATACTCCGGCGCCTTCCCGAAGGTCAGCCGGTCCGGCGTGCCGAGGTGCACTGCCGCCCCGCCCCGCAGCAGAGAAACCGCTTCCACCGGCAGTGAAACCGTCTGTGTCCTCGTGCCGTCGTACACCATCACCTTCACCGTTCCTGCCGGGAGACGGGTCCCGTCCGAAACCGCAACCGGCAGCAGAATGACCGCGGTTTTCCCCGGCTCGAGCCGCAGTGGAGAGGAGCCGGGCGATGCCGCCTTCGCTCCCGGTGCGGAGACGAGCCGCACCCGGAGATTCTGCAGCTCCGAACGGTAACTGCGAAACTCCACCGCAACCGCCGGCACTCCCTCTTTGACGAAATATCCGGCCCGGGTGATCCGGTACCCCGTCTCCGACACAATCCGGCACTTTTTCAACGCCTGAACCAGTGCATCCACATCCTTTTTCCCCTTGATGTAGAGCGGGTCGCGCGGCACACGAAGTTTCGGGTTCCATTTGACCGGATTGCCGAAGAGGTCGAAGAGTTCCACCTCATCCGCCCCCGGCAGTGCGATGTCAAATTCCAGCCCGGTCGCATAGTTCCACAGCGCGGCAATCGGCTTCCCGTCCCGCTGCCGGTAGACGTAGAGCGTAACGCCACGCGGCGTCTCCAGCCGCGTCACCGGCACCGCCCCCTCCAGGAAGCGGGCAAAGGCGTTGCCCGCGACATAGTGCTCCGACGGAATCAGGTGCCGCACCACCCGGCTCACCGCGTAACCGTAACCGGGATGGCGGTCCCGGCGGAAGAACATGCTGTCCGGCAGCAATGTCTCCTGCCGCACTCCCTCCCCCAGATCGACCAGCATCCGCCGGATGAAGTGAAACGCGCGCCCCTTGCTGGCATCGACCGGATGCGGCGGATTGTCATAGAGGTAGTAAAGTTCGGTGTTCCAGAGCGGCAACCCCTGACGGAACGAGGCGATGGTCCGGCGGATCGAATCGATCGCCGTCCGCGACGGGTTCGGCGACCCCTCCTCCCGCGAGGAGTAGGGATGAAACGAGACGATGTCGGTGTACTGAAATCCGCCCGCCTTGCCGAACCGTTCCAAAAACACCCCCATCTCGCCGCCGTGGTCGCCGGTGACGTTCGGAGCGACCACCTTGATTGAAGGATCGATCTTGCGGCACTCCTCGAAGGCGATCTTCAGGAGTTTCACGTAGTCCTCCGGCGTGGTGGTGAGATTCGCTTCGTTCAAAATCTCCCAGTAGAAAATCCGCCCCTTGAAGTGGCGTACCGTGGTTGCCACATAACGCCGCCAGTCTTCGAAATCCGGCAGGACGGCCGGATGCCCGTGAATTTTGAAGGTCTCACTCAATTTGCCACGCTTCAAAGCCCATTCCGGCAGATGGCGCTTCAGCAGATTGTTGCCGAGCACCCCCAGAATGAAACAGTTCTGCTTCCGGGCATGATCCACCAGATAGTCCGCCCGCCGGAAGTCGAACTTGCCCCGTTCCGGCTCGACGCTCTTCCACTCAAACGCCCGCCAGGCGCCGTTGCCGAGCCGCAGCAGACGCACCCCGCGATTGACGGAAAGCCGGCTGTACTCCGAAAAATCAGCTCCTTTCAGATGGTACCACGCCCGACCGCCGTTGATGTCGGGGTATTCGAATCCGAAACTCTCCTCGCTCCCCAACAGGAAGTCCTTCGCGGGATCCACCGTTCCGGGCTGATATTTCCCGGTCACCGCGTAACAGCAGGGCCAGAGTGTCCCCTTCTCCCCCGACGCGGTGCGGAACTCGCCGCGGAGCGAATAGACGCCGTACTCCTTCCGCTCCACCGGCAACTTCTGCCGCACCACTTCGCCGCCGGGCGGGAGTTTCCCCTTCCAGCGCCGTTCGGCAAGTTTCGTTCCCCGATAGTCGTCGAACTCCCGCAGAATCACCTCCGCCTCAGCCTCCTTCGTCCCGTAATTGATTCCGCTCAGCGTGCAGACAAGCGGCGGCTCCCCGTCGATCCGGCAGTGGCGCGGCGAATCGAGGGCAAACTCCACTTCGCCCTTCGGCGCGAATGGCAGCAGCGTCTTCCCGGGCGAAAGCATCATCGCATCGATCCACACCGTGGCGTCGGAGCCTTCTCCCCATAACAGATCCATGAAATACCAGCGGAATCCCTTCTTCGGCGTGAAAGTGATCGAATAACGCTGCCACTCCTTCCCCAGAGTGAAAAACTTCCGGTTGCCGTTGTCCCACTCGCCGTTCCGCCGGGTCTCGTCCCGGGTGATGACCGAGAAGATCAGCGCGCGCAGTTTCACCGGTTTGCTGCTGCGGGCATAGAACGAAAAGGTATAGGTCGTGTCGTCACGCAGTGCAATGTCCGGCGAACGGAACCCGAGCGGCACACGGTACGGGTTGTCGAACCGCAGCGACACTTTGCCGTGAACCGGCTGTTCCGGATCGGCGACCGGGGGGATGTTCCGCAGCTGACGAGGATCGGTGATATCGGCAAACCGCCGCGCGTCGTAATCGGTTCCGCCGAGTTCGAAACTCGCGTCCGGCAGCAGGTTCTCCGCCGACACGACGCCCCCGAGCAACAGGAGGCTCCACAACAGTTGTTTTCTCATTTTACATTCTCCATCTTCAGTGCGGCATCCTTGATCTGGAGCCAGTTGCAATCGCCAGCGGGAGTGATCTGGATACGCAGCACCCCGCGGAACCGGGCGAGTTCCGGTGTCTTGAACTCAAAGGTGTAACGCTGCCACTCCGGCGTCACCAGTACCTTCCGGAACCGGTAGAAGTGTTTCTCGCCGGAGACCCAGCCGTCCGCCGTAAAAATAACCGGCAATTCCCGGTCCGCCTTCAGCCAGACCGAAGCCCGGTAGTTCCGGTTTCCCTCCGCCGGGAGACAGACGCTCTCCACACCGGCGCGAACCCCCTTTTCCGGCGTCAGTTTTACCGCATACCCTCCCTCAATGTGATCCTCCGCCGGAATCAGTTCCAGAAGCGAGGCACTGTTGCGGAAGCGCCACAGAAGTTTCCATTGCAACACGAGGTCGGGAGAGGTTTCCACTTTGACGGAAGCCTGTTCCTTCTCCGCGAGCGGGAAGAGTTTGATATTCCGGACCATGACGGAGGCTGGCGCCTTGCACTCGACATAGGCATCCATCCGGGCCGTTCCATCGGTGGGCATGTAGAAAACTCCGGTGACACGCTTCCATGCTTCGGAGAATTCGGCAACATCCCAGCCGCAGCGGTATTGCTCCGGCTGCACCTCCGGTTTCACCGCGGTTTTCAGCACCGTCTGCGGCGGAACCTCCCCCACCCCGCGATATTCCAGCGAATAGCCATAATACCCTTTCTTCAACGGCGCTTTCCACGTGACGCAGCTCCACTTGCCGGGCGCGGCGTGATACAGAAATTCTCCCTCTTTGACAACCACGTTGGAGCGCCCATACCGGTTCAGCTCCTGCGGCGCCAGATTCTCCGCCGCGAAAAGCGGAATTGCAATCCATCCGGCAAGGGCGGCAAGATAACATCTTTTCTTTGCCATGATTTTTTCTCCTTCGTTATGATGATCCGGCAGAAGACTTTTACCGATTCAAGTCGAACGACCACCCGGAGCCGCCGTTGAAGTCAATCCATTTGAGCGTAACCGGCCAGGGGCGGGACGCCACGGCACCGGAGGCAAACAGGAACGGAGCCTTCCGGTTGTGGACAAAAAACTTGACCAATGCCTCGGTGGCTCTCATCTGAGTATCCGATATGGGATCCGGGGCCAGAATCGCCTGTTTTCATGAAACATATTCCGGCGGCGAATTCGACATCAATACGGTCCGGGGGGCCAGCTTCGGCAGTTTTCCACCGCGGATGCTTTGATAATCAGCGGTATCCGTCCAGTACTCCCAGCTGAATCCATCCACTTTAGGGGCACTGGACCAGGTCACCTGATAGGAGGAGAGGTAGATGGTGTCCTCATTCTCCTTCGGCACATCCTGATACGAAGGACAGAACATCACTCCCTTCATCGACGGTTCCGACTCCGGAATTCCCAGATAACGGGCAAGATAGTCGCGGAGCAGATTCCCCTTGTTGTTGATGACCTTGGGCAGTTGATCCCGGAAGTCGGAGCAGTACATCGAAGTAGCGGTTCCCAGCTGCTTCAAATTGCTGATGCAACTGGTCTCCTTCGCCGCCTCCCGCGCCCGGTTCAACGCGGGCAGCAGCATGGCGGCCAGAATCGCGATGATCGCAATAACGATCAGAAGTTCAATCAGCGTAAATCTGCGGCAATCCGTTGGGACCATATCCTTTCTCCTTCTCTGTTCAACCACTCCGGTTCTGCCATTAATTATAGCAAAAATCGCGGAAGAAAGCAATGGGGGGAGGCCACTTTTCAAGAAATATTTTTGATACATTCTGAAACAAATGAAACAGCCGGAGTCTGCCACCATCCTCCGGAGGGACTTTCTTCGAGACAGGCAGGAAGAATCAACACGTCTCCGGGGGATGAGGCGTCTCCGGAACCTTCTCCTGCGCGGAAAAGATCTGCACATTCTTCAGGGATCTCTCGCGGAAATTGCTGGGAGAGAGCCCGCGGCGCTCCCGGAACAGATTCGAGAAATGAAACGGCGAAGAACAGCCGAGGCGATAGGCGATCTCCTTGATGGAGAGCTCCGTGTTTTTCAGCAGATATTCCGCGGCAAGCATCTTGCGGCGCAGATAGTATTCCCGGCATGACACCCCTTGAAAGCGGCGCATCAACCGGTCCATCGTCGAATGGGAAACTCCGGTCCGACGGACAAGTTCCGCAACCGAAAACGGCCGGTCCAGCAGATTTTCGATCTCCTCCCGAATCCGGTAGAACAGCGGCGGAAGCGCCGGCATCGGCTGACCCGCATGGGCGAAATAACTCATGAGATAGTGGGTCTGCCCGATCAATTCCGGCTCGTCGCCGGGGTGATTGGTCCGGAGGAGTTTCCCCATCCGGCGCAGGCGGCGGCAGATCTCCTCCGGGTCCGGGAGGCGAAACTGCCGGACCGTATCCAGCCGGAGTCCTGCCGCGTACGCCTTGACCAGAGAGCCGCGAATTTCCAGCACCTGCTTCACATACGGACCGGTGGTGAAGGACTCCTGCATGTAGAGCGAATCCATCGGAATCACCATCGCCTCCCCCGCGTGCAGAATGTAATCCTTCCCCTCCACAACGTAGTGGATCTGCCCCGACAGCATGACGGAAAACAGCAGATAGGAGACACGGTGCATCTCCATCCGGTAGGGAGAGACCCGCTCCACCTCCTCCTCGCAGAATGGGTAGACCGGCGGCTCCTCCTCCTGCTGAAAACTCCAGTAGTTGCACTCAAAGGAAAGTACGCCATGAATGTCCGTCCGCCCCATTTTCACCTCCTTGGAATCTGCGGGAATTCAACATACACCGGCATGGCACTTTCCGCAACCGGAAGAGGGGAAATTTCTGCAAATAAAGCGGATTCGCCGGAAATGCCTTTGATCCTGATGTATGTTTTCCGGGCTGATTCTGTATGCCGAAACGCATTTAAAACTTGTTTTCATCTGCAATTTCCACTATAATAAAAGCAGAAAAACAACAGCGGGATAAAGGATGAAACTCACCTATTCACAATCGGAGACCGCGGCAAAGAGCTATGTCCCGGTCGCACTCGGCAACGGCGACCTATCGTTTCAGATCGACGGCGGCGGCGCCATGGAACAGCAAGAGTACTGCGGCATGACCCCCGACGTGGTCCGCGCCGGATTGCGGTATGACCATCCGCAGTTTCCGCTGATCTCGTTCGGCGCGTTCCGCCAGGAACTGCCGGGTGACCCCGCGATCACCGGATTTCTTCAGGAGTTCGACCCGGGAACGGGCCTCTGCCACTGCCGGACCGACTATGCGGACGGTTCCCGCCTCGACACGACGGTATTCTGTCATCTTCAGCGCAATCTGATCGTCATCCGCAAAAAACGGAGTGCCGCAGAGCATCCGGGGTTCCGCTTCCTCTACCGGATCGCCCCCTCCCGCCTGCGGGTGCGCTCCGCCGGAATGGCGCTGGAATACGAGGTGGAGAGCTTCCAGCCGGTCCGGGGGGAAATCTCCTTTCACCCGGAGAGTGCCGTCGAAGTTCCCGCCCGGGCAGATGTCCGGGAAATTGCGCTCGACTGCCCGTCCGGGGAGCTCACACTCAAGATCGCCTTCGACGACGAGGCACGGGGCGCGGCGGAAAACCAGTCGGCGGAGGAGCTGGAGCAATCCTCCCGCCAGGCCTGGGCGGAGTTTTACCGGGAGTCCCGCCTGCCCCGCCTGTCCGGACGTCTGGCGGAGGCCGCGCGCATGGCGGAATACCATCTGCGCATCAGCAGTACCCGGTTCTCCATGCCGGTGGGGTTGTATCACGGCCACTGGGAGGGGCGGTATTTCGCGTTCGACGAATACTTCATGCTGCGTGGACTGCTGGCCTCCGGCCACTTTGCTCTGGCGAAGAAGATCGTCGATTTCCGTTTCGCGGCACTGCCCGCCGCATGCGCCCGCTATTTTCTCTACTTCGGCAACCAGGGCAAAGCGGCCCGATTCGTCTGGGAGTCGATCGAAGAGGCGGGAGTGGAGGGCAGTCCGCCGGGTCACTGGCTGGATCACATCTTTCACATGGCGCATGTGGCGCTGGGCGCCTTCGACTACTGCCGGGCGACGCAGGACGACGAGTATCTGCGGCGATGCGGCTACCCTCTGCTGAGCGCCTGCGCCAATTTCTATCTGGAGCAGGCGGTGACGCCGGACGGGGAAAGGCTGGTGATCGGCAAATGCGCCGATCTGGAGCGGCTCGGTCAGGCGCGATTCAATCCGTTCATGACCTCCTGCGGAGCGATTGCGACGATGGAGCGGGCGGCGGAAACGGCGGAGCGTCTGGGAGTCGATCCGGAGCAGCGCATCCAATGGCGACGGACCGCGGCGGCCCTGCGGGAGTCGCTCCCGCGCGACAACGGGCGCTACCTCCCCTGCCCGGATGCGGAACCGGGGTCGAGCATCGCACTGCTGAGCGGCCTCTATCCCTACGGCACCCTGTCGGCGGAGGATCCGGCGCAGCGGCAGGCGGCGGAGGACTATTTCGCCCGGGAGCAGGAGTTCGGCAACATGTATCCGGAGGGGAAATCCCTCTGCAGCTGGTATGCGAACTGGAAGGCGCTCACGCTGGAGCGTCTGGGGCGGCGCGCCGAAGCGCGGGAACTGCTGGAGCAGATTGCGGCGGAGACCGGCTGCTTCCGCGAGACCTTTGAAATACTGGAGACCGGGAAGCATCCCTACTTCACCACGGCGGAGGGGATCTTTCTGGAGGCGATCTGCCGGATCGTGCCGGAGGCGGGTCATCCGGAACTGAAATTGTAACCCATGTCAAACAAAAGACGGCTAATACCATTTAATCAATCTGCAGTCTCCGCTCATTATTTCGATGTCATTGCGGACAAATAAATTTAAACACCTTAAACAGAGGGAATGCAGCCATGAAGAAAAGAATCGATCGCTTCATACTGGGAAAAGAAAAGAATCATGCCGCAGCCAATAAATTTACTCTTATAGAACTTCTTATCGTTATCGCCATTATTGCAATTCTGGCTGGACTCCTTTTGCCCGCACTCAACTCCGCCCGAGACAAAGCACAGGCAATCTCATGCGCAAACAACCTGAAACAACTTGGTCTCTATATGGAGATGTACGCATCGGTTTCCGACGATTATTTGCCCGCCCCATACCCGCCTTCGGATAACGTTTATTACGGTAACTGGAGCATGTTGCTGAAACGCACCATGAACCGGGATGAAGATCAGATTCATAAAGAATTCTATTGTCCGAGCTTTCAAGAAAATCTGTCAGGAGCAACGATCTACGGTATGAACTGCTTTCTGGCAACCGGCTTGTCTTCCGGTAACCGGCAGTTTCCCAATCGCCGGCGTCTGCAATTTGACGACTACTGGTATGTCCGACTCAACCGACCGTCACAAACCGTATTGCTGGGAGACAATATTCATCTGGAAGGCGATGGAAAACCAAGACAGTTTCCCCTGCTGAATGTCGATAACTCCGCCTCTCATTTTCGACATCGCGGACGAGCAAATTTCTGCATGTTGGATGGCAGGGTAGCCGTCGGCATGTCCTGGGCCCAGGCTTCTCTCGAATACAATTTCACAGCCGGAATCATCGGAGACAATTTCGACTCATCCAAGCCTTTGAGCGCCCAGGCGCTTTACAGTTATATACGCAACCCGAATTGAATCATTCATACAATGTAAACAATCGTAATCCCAGGGAGTGTTGAATATGTTTCCAGCCATTTACATCGGCGCGCTTTTGCGCGGAATTTTCCGGACTTCCAGAATCTTATCTGTCTGTCTTGTTCTGGCCTGCATCACGGTTCTCCATGCCGGAGTATATGATGCAACAATGAAAATCCGGGCCTCATCTCCTGGCGGGGCATTTGTGAAAGGAGAACCATTGTCGTTTCAGTTGGTAAACAATACTCCACCGCCTGAAACTTACCAGGTAAAAAACTGGCGCGGCAAAATTGTAACAGAGGGCAAGTGGAACAACACCAATCCACTGCAGCTTCCGGAATTGCCATATGGTCATTATCAGCTGACAACCCCGGCTGGAAATGTTTCATTCGCAGTTCTGCCAAACCAGGTGGAACGCCATGTGTCCCGTACTCAATTCCTCGCCGTCGACACTCATATAAGCTGGACGAAAGCCGGTAATAAGCAGGCGGGGTTCTCGGAGGATGCCGGGTATGAATTGATAGGTGAACTGGTACATCGACTGGGAGTTCCGATACTGCGTGACCGCATAAGTTGGAACAGAACCAATCCAGCCCCCGGAAAATACGATTTCTCAGAATATGAAAAACCGTTGAAACCAGTTACGAAACGCGGGATCGAAGTTTTGAGCGTTTATCACGATTCCCCCGACTGGGCAAACGGCAATCGCAAAGTTGCAAAAAACCGCACTCTCCCGCTCGATTTTTTTGCCCTCTATGAGTACAATAAGAAACTTGCAAAACAGTA
Source organism: uncultured bacterium (assembly GCA_900551245.1). GTDB lineage: Bacteria > Verrucomicrobiota > Lentisphaeria > Victivallales > Victivallaceae > Victivallis. Next base: position 58,576 of record URVC01000017.1, read on the forward strand.
TCAAGGGAAAATACAGTACTGGGAATTCTGGAATGAACAGGACATCGGCTCATTCTCCAATGCTCCAGCCTGGGAGTACGCGGCGAATCTGAAAGCCGCATATCTGGGATTTAAGGCAGGAGACCCGACAGTGACAGTACTCTCCGGTCCATCCCTGCTGTACCCTCATCTCTTCATGGGTACCGCGCTTCAAAGCGATCTGAACTGTTATTTTGACATTTTCAGCTATCACTGCTATGAATCGGAACAAGGGCTGGAAGAGTTCATTCGGTTTCTGCGATATACGTTGGAGAAAAATGGAGTTTCCGCTTCCACCCCCATCTGGCTGTCGGAATTCAATGATCACGCGCTTGGACACGCGGTGGAAGGTCCTGGTCTTCGTCCGGGTTATAAAGAGCATTCATACCGGCAGGAACTTATGATCAGTCAACTGCTGGTAAAACGTACGGCAATGTTTCAACAGTTGGGCGTTGCCCGCGGTTTCTTTTTCAACCTGATGCCTGTAATTGAACGCAATGGAACCGCTTCCTGGGGATTACTGCGCCGCGATTATACCATCAAAGCCGGTTTTACAGCACTGGCCAACCTCACCTACCAGTTGGGAAATGCAAAACTTCTGGGGAGCATAAATTTGGGAAAAAAGCTCCATGCTTTTCTCTATGAACAACCTGATAAGAAACAGTCTTTGCTGATCTGGAGTGACCAAAAGCAGATTGTAAAAATCCCGGGCATGCAGAAAAACAGTCGTGTCGTCGATCTCTTCGGTACCCCTGTCGTAAGAAAAGACAATCAATTCAGCGTCGACAGCAATCCGCTCTATTTTCATGGACTTGCCGGCTTGAAGCCGGATCAGGCGGCAATACCGCCGGGAAAAATTGCAGAAGCAAAAAATCCGGGCAATATGGATAAAGAGATTGTAAGTCGGATAATTCTCCCTAAAAAACTCCAACTTTCTTTTTTCAAAGACTCAGTAGACATTCCGGATGAAACCATCGACTTCAGTGTAGAACTCTATAATTTCAGCACACAGAAAAAAAAGGGAAAACTCGCCATTTCCGGTGTGAAAATTCTCGAGGACATTCCGGAAATTACGTTGTCCCCCCGGAGCAGAAAACTGATAAAACTCAAAGCCGCAGTTCAACCGGCAAACGGGTTTCGGGATAAAATCGTTGTAGGCGGCAGCTTCGAGGGGAAATGCATTTCCCGGCTTGTCGTACCATTCACACGCAACAATCTTCTACTGAAGCAGGGACGTTTTCTCGCCTTGACATCAAGCAGCCGGGCCACGAACTGGCAAGAACATTCTTCGGGTAAAATGAGCATTGAAGATTTCCCTGCAGAGAAGGCTGTTCGTTTCACAGTGGACTATCCAGCCGGCACAGCTGACCGCTGGATTTATCCGCAATATCGCCTGCAGCTGCCGCGCGAATCATTGAAAAAAGCCGCAGGGATCGTATATGAAATCAGACTTGCAGAACCGGAACCCGGCGGCAGATATATACCGACGAGAGTTCATCTTCGTTCGGCCAATGGCTATCAGGGAATGCGGACCAATGGACATCATAATGAGAAATGGCAAACTGAAATTTTCACATTTCCAGAGTCGTTCGACAAAGGAAATGCGGAAATATTGGAAATCGGTTTCAATCCACCCCGGAATCACTTCAGTTTTCTGATTCGAAATATACGAATTTTCTATCTGGATTAAGGGAGATTTTCCGATGCAACTTTACTGCGGATACCGCACTGCCCCCACCGTGTAATGGCCTATCTGCTGACCCGATAGAGTTCCTTCGGGTCTGAATTTGCAAAAACTCCCCTTTGCGGCTATAGTAAAGTTCAGTCCGCAAAGGGGAAATTGCGATGAAAGCGACAATCCGATCCATCGCCCGGGAGGCGAATGTCTCACCGGCAACCGTATCGCGGGTGCTCGGCGGTTCCACGCAGGTCACCCCGCACATGCGCTCTCATGTGCTGAATATCGCTCGAAAGCTCGGCTATCATAGCGCCGGAATCCGGAACGTCGCCTTGATCGCCGGAGAAAGCTTTTATTCCGGCTACGATGCCCTGCTTCTGCAGGCCCTGCGTGAAGAGCTCAGGCACAGAAACTATCGCGCCGTCCTGGTCACCACCTCCGATCTCGGCGCCCTCGACGATTGCGTGATCGCCGGAGCAATCTCCATCGCCTATCAGGACGGGAGGGAAAAACTCTGGATCCGTAACCGGGCGCTCCCCATGATCTGCATCAACACGACCGGCTATCACCTCGATGGAATCTACAAGGTCTACTCCGATGAACAGCAGGGAATCGAACTCGCGCTCGAACATTTCTACAAATTCGGCCACCGCAATCTCGGCCTGGTCACCTATTGCAGCAACCTCCCCGGACCGCCGGGGAACTCCCTGCGGATTGAAATCTTCCATCAATATCTGAAAAAAAGCGGATGCTCCGGCACCGCGGTCAATATGATCGCCTGCGATCGTGCGGTCGATGCAGTTCGCAAACTGCTGGATTCCGGTGTCACCGCCATCCTCGCCGCCGGAGAAACGGCGGGGCCGCCAGTGGCTCATGCGCTGAATCTCTTCCGGCGCAGGATTCCGGAAGATGTTTCATTGATCTCCATGGAAAATCGTAAAGTTTCCGAATTTCTCCAGCCACCGCACACAACCATCGAACAGCGGATGGACCGGCTGGCTTCCGCCGCCGTATCCCTGCTGGAAAAACAGTGGAACGGCGAACAGAATCTCGCCGATGTCGCCATCGACTACTGTCTGCGGTCGCGCGACAGCGTCGCTCCACCGCCGGACAACTCCCGCTCCTGATCCCTCACCGGCCGGGAAACAGTCTCTTTTGCCCCGCCGTCTCCCCCTGCAGCCGGAACTGGCGCAGGCTCTGCAGAGACACCGACAGAATCAGCAGAAACAGGCAGCCGTAAAAGGAGGCGGAGAGCTCCCGGTGCTCCTGAAAAATCAGCATCGCCAGCAGAATGCTGTACACCGGCTCCAGATTGTAGCTCAAGTTCACCGTAAAGGCGGAAATCGTCTTCAAGGCACGGATCTGGCACCAGTAAAGCCCCACCGTGCAGACGGCGGCAAACACCACCAGTTCCCCGAGCTCCGGCAGGCTCGGCAGCAGACGAACGGCCGGGAAACACAGAAAATACCATGGCAGAAGCAGCGTCAAGGCGAGAAATCCGCCGCACATCTCCCCATACAGGATCGTTTCCGTCGAATAACTCCGCCCCAGAAAACGGGAGGCGATCGTGTAAAGCGAGGCGAGCAGCGTCGAAACAATTCCCAGTAGAATTCCGGTTCGAAACCGCAGATCGAGAGAGAAGAACAGCAGAATGCCCGCAATCGACAGCAGACTGCACCCCAGCTCCAGCCACTCGAATTTCCGTTTCAGCAGCAAAGGCTCCAGAATCGTCGAAAAAAATCCGATCATTCCGAAACAGGCGACCCCGACCGAGACATTCGACAGTTTGATGCTGCCGAAAAAGAAGAGCCAGTGCAGGGCCAGAAGCAATCCCGCACCGGAAATTTTCAGCCGGTCCCGCCAGGTGCACAGTCCCGCAACCCGCAGGAACCGGCGCAGCAGAATCAGCAGAAGCGCCGTGAACAGCATCCGCCACCAGACCATCACGCCGCTCGAAAGGGCGATCAGCTTTCCGAAAATGCCGGTGAATCCCGCAAACAGGATGGATAGATGAAGGAAGCAGAATGCCCGCGTTGTTTCACTGAAATGTACCATTCGTTTCGCACTCCGCCGGCTCCATCGCGGAAACCGGCAGATAAAAAAACACGGACTGGATTTGCATTCCGGCCCGTGTTTCTCTGGTTCAACAAAGAGTTACAGCTCTTCGCCGACCTCCCAGCGGATGAAGCGCCGCACCTTGAGATTCGGGCGGAACTTCGCCAGCGTGGTCTTGTCGTCCTTGACCCACGGCTGATCCATCAGGCAGACTTCGGAGAAGAACTTACGGATCTTGCCGGAGAGAATCTTGTCGAGCATCGCAGCCGGCTTGTTCGCCAGCTTCGGATCGGCGGCGGCGGCGATCTCCTTCTCCTTGGCGATCACTTCAGCCGGCACATCCGACTCGCTGATGTATTTCGGGCTGAACGCGGCGATGTGCAGGCAGATGTCGTTGAGCACGACCGGATCGGTCTCGCCCTCGACCTCGACCAGCACGCTGACCCGGCCGTCCATATGATGATAGCTGGCAAACGCACAGCCTTCGGAACGCTTCCAGCGGGCCGCGCGGCGAACCTGCATGTTCTCGCCGATGACACCGATGTGATCGGTCAGGTTGTTCTTCTCCGCCTCGTTCACCGCAACCGTGACGTCGCCTTCGCCGGCCGCCTTGAGCGCGCTGTCCGCAATGCTCTTGACCAGATTGCCGAACTTGTCGGTCTTCGCCGCAAAGTCGGTCTCGCAGAGAACCTCGACAATCGCAGCGGCATCGTCGTTGATGCTGGTCCAGACCTTGCCCTGGTTGGTGGCGCGGCCGGACTTCTTCTCCGCCTTGGCGGCGCCGGACTTGCGCAGGTTTTCAATCGCCAGCGTCATGTCGCCGTCAGCGGCGGTCAGCGCCTTTTTGCAATCCATCATGCCGGCTCCGGTCTTCTCCCGAAGCTCCTGTACCATCTTAGCAGTAATCATTTTTCACACTCCTCATGTCAATCGGTTGGCTTACTCGGCCTTTTCCGCGGCGGCTTCTTCCGCCTTGGGCTCGCTCTTCGCGGCCTCGGCCTTCACCGGCTTGTCATCGGCGCTCTTCCGGCGCGGCGCGCGGCGCGGCTTGTCGGCCTTCTCCGCCTTCTCGGCATCATCGGCCTTCTCCTGAGCCAGCTTCTTGGCGGCTTCGGCGGCTTCCCGCTCCTCGGTCACCTTCTTCTGGTAGATCTCCTTGGCGACCTTGATCGCCTCGACGAAGAGACCGGTGATGATCTGAACCGACTTGACTGCATCGTCGTTGGCCGCCACCGGGTAGTCCACCAGCGTCGGGTCGCCGTTGGTATCGACAATCGCCACGATCGGAATATTCAGCTTGTTGGCTTCACGAACCGCGTTCGCCTCGTTGCAGACGTCGATCACGACCAGTGCGGCGGGCAGACGCTTCATGCCGGCGATGCCGTCCAGATCGCGATGGAGCTTCTCGGCGCGGCGGGCCAGACTGGAAACCTCTTTCTTCTTCATCGACTTGGCGGATTCCGAATTCAGCGTCTGGTCGATTTCGGCCATCTTGGTGATGCTCTTGCAGATGGTCACATTGTTGGTCAGCGTGCCGCCGAGCCAGCGCTCGGAGACGCTGAACATGCCGGTCTCTTCGGCCATGTTCCGGACCAGTTCGCGGATCTGCCGCTTGGTGCCGACGAACAGGATGTCGCCGCCGTTGGCAACGATGCGCTGCAGAAAGTTGCAGGCAGCCGCAATCTGATACATGGTCTTGGTGAGGTCGATGATGGAGATCCCGTTCTTGGCCCCGTAGACATAGTCCTTCATGCGGGGATTCCAGCGGCGGGTCTGGTGACCGAAGTGACACCCGGCTTCCAACAGATCATTGATGGTGATTTTCGCCATTTTCACGGCTTCCTTTCCTGTTCGCGGCGCTTTTTTTCGTTTCAAGTCGCCATTGGTTTGGTTGTCTCCCGCGCCCCCATCGGACGCGGATTGTTTAATATAGTTCCGATCAACGGATTTACAAGTTCACGCCAGCGTTTTTTTCCAGAATTCGATCTGTTTCGCCACCTGATCGAAGCCGGTCGCGCCGGTGATGTCACGTTTGGCAACGCTCTGCTCCGGGTCGAACAGCTGGAGGAACTCCGGCGTCGCCTCCGGAATCGTTTCGCGCATCTCCTCAAGCGTCACCTCGTTGAGCCGTTTCCCGTGTTCGCGGCAATAGCGGACGAACGAACCGACCCGGTGGTGGGCGTTGCGGAACGGCACCTTGAGCTCCACCAGCTTTTCGGCAAGGTCGGTCGCCATCAGCGCCGGATCGGACGCCGCCGCGCGCATCGCCTCCTCGCGGATCTTCATCGTCTCGATCATCGGCGGGTAGACCTTGAGGATCATCTTCGCGGTATCGAGCGCGTCGAAGATCGCCACCTTGTCCTCCTGGAGGTCACGGTTGTAGGTGAGCGGCAACCCTTTGCACATCGTGAGCAGCGCGGTGAGGTCGCCGTAGACCCGCGCCGTCTTGCCGCGGGTGAGCTCGCAGACGTCGGGATTCTTCTTCTGGGGCATCAGCGAGGAACCAGTGCAGAAGGCGTCATCGAGCTCTACAAATCCGAACTCCTGGCTGCACCAGAGGATGAGATCCTCGGAGAGGCGGCTGGCGTGCATCGCGAAGATCGCCAGAGCGTTGACCAGTTCGATGGCGAAATCACGGTCGGCGACTGCGTCCATGCTGTTGCGGGTGACCCGTTCGAAGCCGAGTTCCCGGCAGACCATTTCGCGGTCGATCGGCAGCGTGGTTCCGGCCAGGGCGCCGGAGCCGAGCGGCATGACGTTGACGCGGCGGCGGCAGTCGGCGAGCCGTTCGGCGTCGCGGTCGAGCATTTCGACATAGGCGAGCATATGATGGGCGAAAAGCACCACCTGCGCATGCTGAAGATGGGTGAATCCCGGCATGATGGCGCGGGGATGAGCGGCGGCCTGTCCGACCAGCGCGCGCTGGAAGGCGCGCAGTTCATCGATGAGCAAATCGATTTCATCGCGCAGATAGAGCCGGATATCCAGCGCCACCTGATCGTTGCGGCTGCGGGCGGAGTGGACGCGGGCCCCTTCGGCGCCGAGCACGTCGATGAGCGCGCTTTCGATGTGCATGTGGATATCTTCCATCGAGATATCGTAGGTGAAATCGCCGGATTCAATGCGGCGGCGGATGTTGTCCAGCTCGGCGCGGATCGCCTCCGCGGTCGCCTCGGGGATGATCCCCCGGGCGGCGAGCATCTTCACATGCGCCTTGCTGCCTTCGATGTCGTGCTTGTAGAGTCGTTTGTCAAAAGAGATCGATTCGGAATAGAGGGCGACCTCGTCCCGAGTCGCCGAACTGAATCTGCCGCCCCAGAGAGCCATGAAACCACCTCGCAGTTGATTTTGCTGAAAAATAATCTCTTTAAAATAACCGTTCCGAAGTGGAATTTCAACGCCGGCGGCGGTATATTACGGGAATTATGGCAAAAATATCCAATAAATTGAGACCGAACATCCCGGAAGCGGATCAGCTGATCTGCCCGAACTGCGGGGAGCGTCTGACTCCGGCCGATGTGGAGAACTTCGCGGCCTGTCCCTATTGCGACTACGCGTTCCGACGCGACAGCCGCCTGGAGGATTTTGCGCTGCTGCCGGTGATCTCGCGCTGGGAAAACCGGGTCAACACCCAGTTCCCCTCCGCCTAGGGGCTGATTCACCGCAACAGACTCCAGTCCCCGATCCGCTCCAGCGCAGAGAGCCGAAACGCGGCCGGCCAGCCGACGTACATATCGTTGAGATGCCCCCGTTCCTCGCAAGTTTTGCGATAGCGGGTCCAACGCGTCTGGAAGAACGCCTCGCTCTGCACACCGAACGGGCGGTAATGTCCATGCAGCCGCAGTCCCTCTTTCGGCGCGATGCAGAGAATTGCATTGCACCACAACATCCGGGCCCGAATGCGCCAGCGTTCATCCCCCGTAAGCTGCCAGAGCCGGATGAAATCCGGAACCGCAATCGCCCCCCAGGGGTCAATCGCAGGATGCTGTGTGGAAACCGCCGTTCCTCCCGACGTATAATATCCCAGTTTCGCAAAGTCGCTTTCCGCCGGATACAGGGCGTCGTAGTGAAACGCCCAGGAAAAGAAATAATACGCCGCCTTCAACGCGCTTTCCAGATACCGGTCCACACCGGTCAGATCCAACAGTTCAAGGGAGCAGAAAAGAAATGGATAGGCGGTCTCCTTGTCGATGCAGGCGCAATCGATCGCCCCGGCAAGACAGACGAAATGATCCAGATTCCGCTTCTGATAGAGATCAAACGCCCGGCGGGCGCACTCCAGATACTTTGCGGCGCCGGTCTCCCGGTATACCTCCAGCAGCGCCATGATCATGAAACCGCCGATCGTGCCGCCGGACGCCTCTTTCCGGCCCTCCACGCTCCATTTCAACCCGAACCCGTCTGTTTCATCGTAATGTTCGAGAAAGAAGTCGACGAGCCGCACGGCAAAATCGAGATAGTTGCGCCGGTCGATTCCCATGGAAGCGAGCAGACGATACGAGCTAACCGCTTCGGCGGCCGCCCAGCCGTAATTGCAGACATCCCCCGGGACATACTGTTTCGTCACGTGCCGGACATAATTGACGGGGAAAAGTCCGGAAGGCAACTGTGTCTCCATCCACCCATCCAGACAGGACAGAGCGTCGTTCAGGAATGAACGGTCGCCGCTTCGCTGAAACTCCCGGATAAAATGACGGGCCTGCTGAAACGATTGACCGGACCAGCCGGCTTCGATGATCTTATCCGGGAAAGCGATGGAATCGTCCGTCGCCGAATTGCGCATTGCATTGCGGAACATGCGGTGCCCATGAAAATCGAACATCAGAAAACGGGAATTCGCCAGCGATGCTTCGTACACCTCCTCCGGAGACAACGCCGGCACATGCCGGAACGGAAACACCTCCAGGACCCGGTCAAGCAGCGACGCACAACCGTAATGCGCCCATTTCGGCTCGCCGAAAAAGAGATAGAAGCGACAGCAGAACTCCTCGCCCGGGTGCAGTGTCAGATATTCATCATATCGTTCCGTCATCACATCGTGATTGGAATAGGTGAACGGAGCTTCCGTGACCGGATAGTAGATCCGATGCAGAAACCGGCCGTCCCCCACCTCCACAAATGAGCAGGAGCTGCGCAGACTCGCCTCATCCCGGGCCGATGCGAACATTGCCGCAAACTGAACGGCATCTTCCGTAATGGTGCAGGAAGGGATTCCGCAGCGGTCATAGGAATAAATCCAGTTTTTCCCCTGCCACGCGGTGCCGCGGGGTTCCCTGCCGCCGCTGAGCCGGTTCCCGTCGTAACTCACACAGGGTATGGTGTATTTTTCCGGAACAAATCCGGTCATTCCCTCCATGATCAGCTTGAATCTCCGGATGCCGACGCCGTTGTTGGTCAGCTTCCGCTCCACGGCAAAGAGTCCGTCGCCAAGCTCCTGAATCTGTTCCGAGGCCAAAAATCCCGCCCCGCGGAAACGGGCGCCCTCCTCCACGGTCATGGCGGTCTCTTCCCCATTGCATTCGATCACCGGCGGGCGCAGTTCAAACATCCAGCCGGGCTGGGGCTCCTGTGTCATTCGGCAGCCTTCTGCCTCCTTCACGAAAAACATCGCTTGAATTCCTTTTCTTACTTTCTCGTCAATTCATAGGCAAACACGGTTCCATACGAAGAAAACACATTCGCCTCAAACTGTATGACGCCGTCATTGATTTCCGGTTTCAATTCTCCGATGCGCCGCCCGGCTGGAGATACGGCGTAGAGGCGGCAATCCTCCAACGCATTCCGCAGACGGAGCCGGATCGTCGCCTCCCCGCGGGCGGCGAGCCACCCCGGCCCTCCCCACGCTTCCAGACGATTGCGCTTTCGATCCGCAAACCGGGTTCCCTCCGGCAATGCGTCGGTAAGATGCAGGATCAGAATCCGCTTTGAATCCGCCAACGGCAGACGGTCACAGGGAAGGCAGGCGAAGACGCCGCGACCGACGCGGTTTTTCACCTCGAAAACTCCTTTTCCGCCGGAACTGCCCGGCGGGAGGACAACCGCTTCCCCGCCTGAAGAACAGACCTCGAATATCCCGCGCCGACGATCGAGGACAACGCTTCCGGAAGCATCGGCGAAGCGCTCTTCTGCCGGATTCCACTGGCCGGGCCGCAGCAGCTTCCGCGCCTGGAGATCCTGCAGAAGAGTTCTGTCCGGCCGGACCGTCACCACCCCCTTCTCCGGTGCAAAGATGCTGCCGACCTGAGCCATCAGCCCCAGCCGGTTCAGTTCGGAGGAATCTCTTTCGCCGAAATCACACCATGCACGCTTCGAATAATCCACCGCGAATTTCTGTTCTGCCGGCGCAACTCCCCCCGGCAGAAACAACGCGGCTCCAATCCGCAGCGAGAGTGACTTGACCGGGTCGCTCGAACTGTCGAAATGCCATGCCACTGCCTTCTGCGGCTGATAATGCACAAATTGAAAGATGCCGTCCCAGTCCTGCAACGCGGCATAAGCGCCGGTCAGTACACCCCCTTCCGCCCGAAACGCATTGGGCGCGGCAAAATCGAACTCCGTCACCAGAAACGGCCGTCCGAAGATCCTCGCCCCGAACAGCACGCCGGGGGCCGCGGCATAGCGGGAGATCGACGAAAGGTTGGTGTGCGCCGCCGGATACTTCCACCATCCGCCCAGAAATTCCGGGTGATCCCAGTAGAAATGGTTCTCCACAAAGTCGTACTGCCGCCGCATCATCGTCAGAGCGGGAGAGGTCAGAAAATTCTGGTCGGATATCATGCAGCGAAGCCCGAGATCACGGACAAATTTTTTCATCTCCTGAAATCTGGAATCATATAACTCCCGCAGGAAACGGGAAAAACCGGATCCTGAGACGACGCGATCCCGCCGGAGATCCCCCTGTTCACTCTTCCATTGCTCAAAACGCTTCCGATACAGCGCCGCAACCTCCGGAGTCCGATTCCAATAGACCGAAAGGGTGTCTTCATTGACCAGCGAAACGGAGACAAGAGCGGGATCCTCCTTCCAGGTCAAGCCGGTATACGGATTTCTGTGGTTGAGCCAGTTCGCCGTAAAACGCTTCCAATTCTCCATCACGGAATCCAATACGAACAGCAGAGGCTTGAATGTCTCCTGCCACACTCTCTGCCCCGGGAATTCCGGAATCTCACCGACCTCAAGATGGCGGGAGACGTAGAGATCCGAAACAATATAAATTCCGCGCTGTTTCAAACAGAAAACCAGATAGTCGAGCTGATCCATCCGCACCGGATCAAGTTCCGTGGAACGCCCCCCTTCCCGCTTGACCATGTAGGGGTCATGATGGTGAATCCGAACGGCGTTGTAACCGCAGGCCGCCAGTTGCCCGGCCAGCGCTTCCGCCCCGGCTTTGTCCAGAAACTGCACCAGCCGGGAAAGATTGACACCGAAAAAGCGAACCCTCGTCTGCGGCCGGTTCTCGAACACGATATGACCGTTCCGGATGACCGGGCGGCCGAATTTTCCGGCAGGTGCATCAAGCCGCCAGGAGAAATCAAGAACAGATCCCGGTTCAATCTTCGATACGCTATCAACCGGCTGCCACTCCTTGTTTCTGACGATGAAGCAGGGTGTTCCGACCTGCCGGACAACCGGCGTCGAAGCGACGGAGGCGGCAACAATTCCCCACGGAGAAGTCAGAGAACTGCGGAAACGGATTTTCTCCACAGGTTTATCCGGAATCGCATAACCGGAGCGATACAACCCGATCATTGCGCTGCGGTTCATCTTCGACCAGACCACATCGCCGTTCTTCCGGGAGACCGGATTCCACCAGTTGCCGACATCCGCCCCCGTCACAGAAATCCGGGTGACGGACCGGTCCGTATGAAACAGCTCCACCGTGCCGATTTCAGTCGTGGAACTTCCCGGCGGCCAGGCGATGGCATGAAGCAGATAAAAGTATTTGCCCTGCACCGGCTTCTGCTGAAACGCCTCCGCACTGCGCGGGAAATACATCCGATGTTTCCCCGCCAGCATGATGCAGGACCGCCCGGAATTTTGTTCCGGCGACAGGATATTGAACTGCGTATTGTGCCAGTTCTGAAGGCCGGCAGGCAGCTCCCGCAAATCGTTTTCCCGCCCCTGGTCCGTCCAGCCCCCCTTCCGGTCATCCGAGATTTCATCGGCAAATCCGGCATTGGCGGCCGCGGCAAGATCGAGCGGTTGCGATTGATACTTTTGCAGAGAAATTTTCAAAGAAAGCTTCGCTGCAGAGCCGGCCGGTTCGAAATAGATCCGCAAAGAAAAGGTGTCTTTGCCGAAACAACGATCGTCCTGCAGCAGCAACCTGAATTTACCCGAGATGGTAACCACGCTTCCATTCAACAGAAAGACCAGCTGCCGCACCTCCCCGCGGAACAAGACGGCCTGCTTCCGTGTTCCGGCCGGAACTGTCGGAAAGGATATCTTTTTTCCATCGACAAAAATCTCCCGTCCGCCCAGCGAGTTCGCCGGCAGTCGCACGGCGCTCAATACCAGTTCGTTTACCGCGGAGTTTTTCGACAGACGAAACTCCGCAGAATAGTCCATCTCGCCATTTCCGCTCCGGCACGTCGTCTGACGGAATGTACCAGAAATATCCGGCTTCAGTTCCACGCGACAGAGCAGCCGGGCATTTCCTGAATCCTGTTCAAAACCCTGTTTTTGAAACACACTGGAATTGGTGCTGTGGAAATTCCATCGCCGATCAAACATGGCGGGAATCAACCGCAACTCATCCAGACGGATTTCGCCGTTGTCGGCGACATGGAGCACCGGCTCCGCCGCAGCCGCGAAAAGAGCGGCAGCCAGACTGCCGGCCAGCAGAAGAATTCGGATCATCTTACACCTCTCTAATAACGGTCCGCGTAGTAGCTCCAGAAGGGATCTTCGTAGCTGCAGACCGGAATCTCCTGACCTTTCCGGTATTCCACGTGCCCGTCCGCCATCGCCACATTGATTCCGCCGTTGTGCCGCCAGACCGCGCCTTTGGCGGCATCCTGCTCCGGCCCGAAATCTTCATTGATGCCGCAAAGCTGGCCGCGGCGGGAAAAGATTGCGGGGGGAGTCCAGCCGACGGCGTAGTAATTCATGTCGAAGACCGCGGCGAGCAACGAGGGCTTCCGAATCATCGAGAGCGTGCGTCGACTGACACTCTTCCATTGCGCCTCCGGGAAGAAGCCGCAGAAATCCTTGGAATTGTCTTCCCGGACCTGGCAGGCGTTCGCCCCATAATGAACCCCGCCGATTCCGGTGCTGTTTCTGAGGCCGGTATAGTTGGACGAAGGACAGGCAAACGGAGCCCGCACCTGCGTACCATCCACATATCCCCAGTCGGTCGGCGTCGTTCTGGTCATATAGGCATAGAGCATCGACTGCCACTTCCCCATGCTCGTGGTGATGTTGCCGCCCCAGCTGGGAATCCTGCCGCCGTTGTCATCGACATACATCGCCATCGTCATCATGATCTGCTTCAAATTGTTGGTGCAAGTGATGCTCCTGGCGCGTTCCCGCGCGTTCTGCAGGGCGGGCAGCAGCATTGCCGCCAGAATTGCAATGACAGCAATTGTGACTAACAATTCAATCAGCGTAAAGGATCCATGTTCCGGAAAAACCGCCTTCCCCCATCTCGTCGACCTGAAACTCTCTTTCATTTTCTTCCCTTTCATGTTGCTACAGGGTATAGCTATACCTTTGGGTTCCGAAAAAAGACTTTTCTACAACAGACGACAGGAACAGGGTGTCAGCAGGGACGGATCTTCCTTACCTGTCAGGCAACTTAGAATAAACTCGGCTCCTCGCCGGCCGAGTTCGGTTTCCGGCAGCAGAATTGTCCCGGAATAATCACATTTTTTCGCACTGTATTCCCCGGCGGAAAGGAAACAGGTGACCGTCTTATGCGACTGCCGGAGCCGGTCCGAGCCCGCCAGCCACATCAGGCGCTCCATGAAGTAGAAGTTATAGAAAAACAGAACATCGTAATGCTGCTCCTGCTGCAAAACCTGCTGCAATGCAGAAGTAACCGACTCCTCCCGGGTGCTGTCGAACAAAATTCCCTCACACGCAACTCCACGTTTCCCGCATTCCTTTCGGAGGGTCTCATAACGCAGCCTCCGGGAAAAATGAACTTCTGCAGACTGAAACTCCGGACCAATCCAGCAGACGCGCTTCACCGCTTTGGTCAGAATCCGCTCCAACAGCTCAATCATGGCGGTCTGCTCATCGAAAACCAAGCTCCGGATCGCGGAATCCCCCGGATTCCGATTCAGCCAGACCGTCGGCAATTGGAGCCGGGCAATCCGCTCATCCACTTCCGGAGGCACCCAGCCCCCGGAAATACCGATCACCCCGTCGGCCGACCGCATGGAGAAAAAATCCGAATGGGATATCTGCCGGGTAACCGGATCGAAGAACACCGGTTCCAGCACCAGGGAATACGGAGTTCCAGCCAGTGCGGTTGTCGCGCCGTTGAGATAACTCATGAGCTGAGCCTGAATGCTCGTCTCCGGCGAGCCGTATTGCAGCAGCACACAACCGATCCGGTGAAATTGAGCCGTCTTCATCGCATGTGCCGCGAAGTTGGGCAGATAGTGATATTTCTGCACCACTTCATCCAGCCGTTTTCTGACCGTTTCCCCCACCAGCGCCCGGTTTTTGAAATAGAGCGAAACAGTTTTCTGGGAGACTCCGGTTTTGCGTGCGATAAATGTTTGACTGACGATCATGCCTCACCTTCGGTATAGCTATACCTAAATTATACCACACTCTTTTTTATTGCTCCCACAGTTTAATACTTGTAGTTCATCCGGCGTATTTGACAGACTCCT
>URVC01000018.1 GCA_900551245.1 uncultured bacterium
GATCGCAGTAACGATTGTTTTATAGATTCCTTCGCCTTTTGTCATGATTTCATCTCCTCCGGTTTTTACTACCAGGAGGAATAAAGCAAAATAAAAGAAGAGATACACATACATGGTTTTCTTATGATAGGACATCGCTACGCTGTCTGATTTCATTTTGCCTCTTCGCGAGCTGAAATTTAACAAAAATTATTGAGCGACTGGAGTAAAGGTTTTCGAATTACCATAGCATCGAAAGAACGGATTGCAACTTCCCGTCCGACAAGTTGTAATGTTTTTTCAGAAAGGAATATGCTGAGAGTATGGAAGCTGGAGAGCCGGGTACCCGCTTGTTCCCTTTAATTAGCATTTCCTCTTGAACGTTCGAATTTACGCCACTATCCTGCTCCACGTCCCTCAAAAGTTGGAATCTTTCCGTTCCGGCATCGTCCTGGTCTTCTGAAAAGGTTGGGATGGCGACCGTCTCGCATGTTTCCGTAACTTTCAGTGTATCAAAGTTGTAATATGACACATAAAAAGTTATAGTAATCTGAAAGCAATTTAAACTGACCATATGAATAATCATTGGTTTGTAACGATGAAAACGGGCATATTATAAATGGCTGACAAAATTTTTTTTTTCATCCGTGCTTTTTTATTGATATCGGTACTTATCATTTTCTTTTGGGCGACAAATAATATTTTAAAAGCAGCAATTCAGATCCGGTCCATTGCTGTTGCGGAAAAAATATTGCCGTGCATCAATACGGTAATGCCCGTCAGTACTATAGTCGGACAAATGCGGGCGAAGCAATATCAGAAAGTCAGTTCTCTGTTGCAGCAGGCGGAATGGGGCAATCTCAGGATAACTATTTGTGAAGAGTTCCTTTCGATTGGAGAACCGTATAGTAATATTACATTTTCAGAAAGAGCGGGGTTTTGTCCTGTCTTCAATATGAGCATTCCACAAGTAAAGCGAATAGACTCCCTGGTTTATGATTTGTATTTCATGGCTTGTGCGACAATGGCCATTGTAGTTTTTATGGTGTCAATTTATAAAAATTCAAACATCATATTGCTGATATATTTATTTTTGTTTATATTAGGGGCTTTGTGGCTGTCGCTCCCGGTGAATCAGCAGATTTTTTCGACTCTTTGTTTTGAAGAGAAGAGCGAAAATCTGAATTGGAAGGAAATTAAAATTGAAAATGACCGGTTGCGGTTACAATGGGCCGAAATAGCTCCTTTCACTTATATATATAAAAACAATCCGCAATTGCAAACTTATTTTAACCGATACAATCCTCATGCAAGTTGGCAGATCATCGGCATGGATTATCAGTTGTGCCGTTATGATTCCATCCGAAATATAATCGATAGAATACAACTGCTTTCTCTATGGATCTCATCTTTCTGGGTGGCTGTCTGGCTCTATATATTGTATCAGGTCGCACGGATATTTTTGCAACGGAAGGATTGCAATTCCACGATACGATAAAGTAATGATAAAATACACCCGGAGAATCGAGAAAATTGCTGAATAACGTATAAACGCAGGAAATAAGAATTATACTTCAATGAGCGAGAAAGAATGAAAAAGCTCCTTTTTATCATTCCTCCGGGATTATGTCTTATCTTGTCTTGCATAGTAATTTATCATGCAATTCAGTCGGTTGTACATTTCTATGATTTATCTGTAGTCAAAGAACAAGCCAGCCAAAAGTTGTTTTTTTATCGGGAAGAAAATAAATATAGTGCAACAGTTATAGTAAAAAATGATGATCTATTATACTATCTCAATTGGTTCCCTGAAATTAAATTGAATGTAAACGGTATAGAATCTTTCGAATATAGAAAAGTAATATCTATTTTCCTGGATTCAAAGAATAACAAAAAAATACATAGATTGGACCACACAAATCAGTTTACAGTCGGCCCTTTGAAAAGAGGTCAAAATATAGTTGAATTATATTTTGAACCGAATTTAAATAGTAATCTTAAAGTATTAGAAGGAGAGCTAAATTTTACAGAAACAGGTAATGCTGCATTACCTGTAGTACATTTGGGAAAAGCTATTTTATATTTATTACTGCTGCTTTTAATGTCTATTTGTTTTTATCGGTTTAGAAAAAGCTTTCCATTCGGCTTGGCTCGTGCCTCGTTAAGCGCGGTCAGCGCCGCGAGCGCATGTGAGAGAACTGCTTTGCGTTCCGCAAAGCAGCAAGGAGCGATTGCGACGCAGTCGAACGGAGTCGAGCGCAGCTCCTCCGGCGATTGAGGAGTTGGCGGGCGAAGCCCGACAAGTAAGGCCCGATAGGGCCGCGTGCGGATTCGTATCAACCGACTTCTGCCTTCTCGCGGGCGGGAAGGTCTGGAGGGCGCCCGGCCCTCCAGCTCCCTCGGGCATCAACCCCTTGCGGAAGCTCGAATACCCACCTCCGCCCCGCCTGTGTCCCGCAGAAGTCGGAAATTGCCGCCTCGCTACCGTCTTCTGCCTTCCGCTAAACCGATTCCACAAAAGATCCGGAAAAAAAGTTCGATTTCCCCCTTGATATTTTTTAATATTTTATTATATTATAAAATGATGAAAGGAGAGAGCATATGGCAAACGACGAGACAAAAGAACTTGCGACACTTGCCGAAGTATTCAAGGCGCTCGGCCACCCGACGCGGCTCTGGATTGCGAAGCATCTGGAAGGGAAGGAGCTCTGCGTCTGTGATTTCGTCACCGGAACCAACGAGGAGTTTTCATCCATCAGTCAACATTTGAATGTTTTGAAGAAGGCACATGTGGTGGAGTGCGAGAAACGCGGCAAACATGTGTTTTACCGCCTCGCCTATCCCTGTATCCCGTGGATGGTCAGCTTCATGGAGGCGCGGGATGCGTTCAGCCGGCTCTCCCCTGAGGAGCAGGCCCGCAATCTGGAGGTGCAACGGCAGAAACTCATCGATCATCTGATGAATCAGAAAATGTGAACTTTTTTTGGGAATTATTTCATCGTTTTATTAAATAATAATATGAGGAGGAGCCAATGACGACATTCAGCTACACCCACCCGCGGAATATTCTGGTGGCGACACTGCAGAGGCTTTACGATTATGGAATGACTACGACCTCCGGCGGAAACATCTCGCTCAAGGATGACGACGGGAACATCTGGATCACGCCGGGCGGAATCGACAAGGGCTCTCTGCGGCCGGAGGATATCGTCAAGGTCACGCCGGCGGGGCAGGTGATCGGCATTCACCGGCCGAGCTGCGAACTGCCCTTTCATGCCGCGGTGTACTCCCGGCGCCGTGACGTCCGGGCGGTGCTGCATGCGCATTCGCCGGCGCTGGTGGCGTTCAGCATGATCGGGGCGTGCCCTGATCCCACGCTGGTGCCCGGAAGCGCCGAAGTGTGCGGAAAGGTGACCTTCTCCCATTATGACATCCCCGGCAGTGCGAGCCTGGGCCGGATCATCGCGGCGGAGTTCGAGCGGGGAGCCGACAGCGTCATGATGGAAAATCATGGCGCGGTGATGTGCGGCCGAACCATCGCGGAAGCGTTCCGAAGGTTCGAGACGCTCGACTACATTGCCCGGATTCAGATCAATGCCAGCGGTCTGCCGTCGCCGCTCATTCACCCGGCGGGATTCCCGCAGCATCAGGAGTGGCCGGAGTTCGAACCGACGGGAGCCTCCCCGGAGGAGTGCGAATTGCGCGACCAGATCGTCAATCTGCGCCATCGCGCCTACCGGCAGAAGCTGCTTTTCTCCGGCAGTGCGTACCTCTCCGCCCGGCTGGGGGAGGATGATTTTCTCATCACCCCGACCAACTTCGACCCGATGTCGATGAATGCGGGGGATATGGTCCGGGTCCGGCAGGGGCGGCGGGAAAGCGGCAAGATTCCGGGCACCGGGGCGGCGTACTGCCGGGAGTTCTACCGAAATTGTCCGTGGGCCAATGCGATCATCATGACCCGGCCGCCGCACGCAATGGCGTTTGCCACGACGGCCACTCCCATCGACAGCCGGACGATTCCGGAGAGTTACATTCAGCTGCGCGACATGCCGATGCTCTCTTCGCAGGAGTATTTCGCCTCGCCGAAAAATGCGCTCAAATACCTGTCGCCGGCACACCCGGTGCTGCTGGTGGAGAACTCCGGCGTCATCACCTTCGGCAAGACGCTGCTGGAGGCGTTCGACCGGCTGGAGGTCGCCGAATTCACCGCCAAATGTCTCCTGCTGGCCAGTCGCATCGGGTCGTTCCGGCCGATCGGGGAGAAGCAGGTCGAAGCGATTATCGAGGCGTTCCACCTGCCGGTGGATGAGGCGGAGGCGAAGAAATAAAATTTCAGTTTCGATATCACAGGAGGAGATTATAATGAAATTTCAAGAGATCAGAAGTGCGACGGCGATCGTAACATTCGGCGAAGTCCGTTTTCTCGTTGATCCGTGGCTGGGTGACAAGGGATCGATTCCGCCGATTCCCGGTTCCCCCAATCCGGAACTGCGGTGCCCGGTGAGCGATCTTCCGCTGCCGCTCGCCGAAATTCTGAATGTGGATGCCGTGATTGCCACGCACCTTCATTTCG
The DNA here is from genome assembly GCA_900551245.1 of uncultured bacterium. Taxonomy (GTDB): domain Bacteria; phylum Verrucomicrobiota; class Lentisphaeria; order Victivallales; family Victivallaceae; genus Victivallis. The sequence continues at coordinate 4,556 of URVC01000018.1, forward strand.
ATCACTTCGACGAACGTGCCATGGAGGTGATTCCCCGGGATATGCCGATCTTCGTTCAGGATGCGATCGACGGGGAGACTCTGCGGGCGAAGGGGTTCACCGACATCCGGATTCTGAAATACACCGGCGTGGAATTCAAGGGCGTGCAGCTGATCAAGACCGACTGCCTGCACGGACAGCCGGGCAACATCGGTTTGCTCTATGAAACCGTGAACATGCGCAAAAGTGCGTGCGGCGTGGTGATGCGCCATCCCGCCGAAGCAAAAACGCTCTACCTCGCCGGAGACACCATCTGGTGCGACTACGTGAAAGCGGCGATCGACACGTTTGCTCCGGATGTGATCGTGGTCAATGCGGCCGAGGCGACCATTGTCGGTTTCGGCCGGATCATCATGGGGTTGGAGGATGTTCAGGCGGTGCTCGATCATGCGCCTCGCGCGGTGGTCATCGCCAGCCACATGGACAACGTCGGCCACGAGAAACTCTGGCGCCGCGATCTGCGCAGCTATATCCGGGACCATCATCTGGAAACGCGGCTTCTGGTGCCGGAGGACGGCGAAGTCTGCCGGTTTTGAAGGGAGGAAATCACCATGTCGGATCATGAACACGAACATCATCACCATCATCACGAACTCTCCGCCGATGCGGTCAAGGGGCGTGCATTTCTGTTTGGAATTGTGTTGAACACCCTGTTCGTCATCGGGGAGTTCACGGCGGGATTCCTGTTCCAGTCGATGGGGCTGCTCGCCGATGCGGGCCACAACCTGGGAGACGTGAGCGGGCTGCTGATCTCTCTGGCGGCGTTTCTGCTGGCCCGGAAGCGCTACTGTCAAAATTACACCTATGGGTTCCGGAAGAGCACGATCTGGGCTTCGCTGCTGAATGCCGCGATTCTTCTCATCGCGGTGGGCGTGATTATGACGGAGTGCATCCGGAAGTTTCTGTCTCCGGCGGAGGTCGGGGGATGGCCGATCATCATCACCGCCGGAATCGGTGTGGTCATCAACGGCCTGACCGCGTTCCTCTTCATCCGGGAGAAGGAGCATGATCTCAACGTCAAGGGCGCCTATCTGCACATGCTGGCCGATACGCTGGTTTCGGTGGGGGTGGTCCTCTCCGGCGTGCTGATTCTCTGGACCGGGTGGAACATCGTCGACCCGTTGATCGGGCTGGTGATTGCCGTGGTGATCCTCTTCTCCACCTGGGGGCTGCTCAAGGAGAGTGTGCGGCTGGCGATGGATGGAGTCCCCGAGGGGATTCAGGTGGATGACATCCGGGAGCATCTGCTGGAGGATCCCAACGTAAAAGCGATTCACCACCTCCACATCTGGCCGATCAGCACCACCGAAAATGCGCTGACCGCTCACGTGGTGCTGAACGATCTCGAGCAGTTGGATGCGACCAGAGCCCGCCTGCACGAGGAGCTTGCGGAGCATGGAATCAGCCATGCCACGCTGGAGTTTGAGTCACCGGCCGCCCATTGCCCCGATGAGCAGAAGCTCGAGTGTTGAATGCTTATCACACCGTGAAGTGTTCATAAAATTGTGAAATACACAACGTCTTTTTCTTGAGAAAGGAAACGGATCATGAAGGAACAGGAACAGCAATCTAATGCCGCGATGAACAAGGAGACCGCCAGAAAATTTTATGAACGGATTGCCAACAAACAATATGACAGACTTTTCGAACTCTGCGATGAAAAATTTGTCTATTATCCGCAGATCCATACCAGACTGGAAGGCCTGCAGGCATTCATCGACCACGAACGGGCCAATATGGATCCCGCCGGTGATTTCAAAATGAAAGTCGAGAGGATTGCGGCAGATGGCGATTTTGTAGCGGTCTATCTGACATTTGAGGGCACACTTCTCGGAAATTCATGGCACGGAGTGCCCACTCCGAAAAAACATATCATGATTGATTTCATGACCTGGCTCACCTTCAACAAGGAGGGAAAAATTATTGAAAAACGGGCCAAGTACGATCGTTACGACATTTTTCAACAGTTGGGCGTTACCAATCTCCCGCTGAGGTGACCCCAGGTCCTCCGGGATTGCTCCCTGATGGTTGCGGTATCGGCCGCGTCTCCACGGCGCATGTTCGACGCCGGGCATCGGGGCGCTGGAGTGCAGACGGAACGCCGCCGGGAACTCCCGGCGGCGCTCCTTTTTTATGTCTGCCGGAACTTTGACGCAAAAACGGGGGATCCACGGGAAATGAAAAATCCCGGCTTTTGCGATGAAAGCCGGGATTTGAGGGCAAAAAAAATGGAGGCGTGGACCGGAGTCGAACCGGTCTAAACGATTTTGCAGACCGTTGCCTAGCCGATTGGCTACCACGCCTCGTAACGAGATGAAACCTAAAATAACACCGCTTTGCCGGTTTGTCAATCCGTCGCTTGAAAAAAATTTGATAAATCCGTTCCTTTTCGTCAGCAGGTGAGCTTTTCCCGCACGGTTCCGGCGTGGTGAAACGGCAGTTTCTCGACGGTGCCCGGCAGTTTCACCGGACCCGCTTCCAAGAGAACCCGGTCGCCCGGCTTGACGGCGCACTCCAGATCGATGCTGCACAGCGCCGCCGCCTTGTCCAGCGTCGGGCAGTACGCGCCGGTGGTCACCACCCCGATGATCTCCTCCTTTTCATTGAGCACCAGACTGCCTCCGCGCGCGGCCCGGCGGCTGTCGAGCTTCACCCCGACCGCCTGCCGGGTCTGACGGCGTTTCCGGAGCGCGTCGCGCCCGATGAAATCCCGTTCCGCTGTCAGATCGAGCCAGTCGCCCAGCCCGGAGTCGAACGGCGACCACTCCGGCTGCAGTTCGTGCCCGTGGAGCGGGTAGCCCATCTCCAGACGCAGCGTATCCCGCGCGCCCAGTCCGGCGGGCATCACCGGTTCGGTCGAAAGCAGCAGATCCCAGAGCTGGTCGGCGTACTCCTCGTCGAAGAAGAGTTCGTAGCCGAGTTCACCGGAGCTGCCGGTCCGGCTGATGATGCAGCGGATGCCGTCCACGTCGGCGGTGATCCAGTGGAAATAGGAGGGAAGCTGCGACACGTCGAAGCCGAGCGCCCCCAACACGTCCGCCGATTTCGGCCCCTGCAGATCCAGTTTGGCCAGATCGGCCGAAAGATCCTGAAAGAGCACGCCCGATTCCGGCAGGTACGCCTTGATCCAGGCCGCGTCGACCGCGGTGTTCGCCGCGTTGACCACCCAGAAGAAATCATCTTCCGCCATGCGGAAGGCGATGATGTCGTCGATCACACCGCCGGATTCGTTGAGCAGCAGATTGTAGCGGCAGCGCCCGACCGGCAGGTCGGAGAGCGGACACGCGGTCAGCCGGTCCGCGAAGGCGACTGCACCCGGTCCGGCGAGGCGGAACTCCCCCATGTGGCAGTTGTCGAAGATCGAACAGGCCGAACGGGTGTGGCGGTGTTCCGCAATGATTCCTTCCGGATACTGCTGTGGCATGTTCCAGCCGGCGTGGGGGACCATCTTGGCTCCCAGTTCGATGTGGTATTCCACCAGCGGAGTATTTTTGAGTGCGCTCATGTAGAGATGGTCCTGTGTTACAGTTGCGAGTCCAGTACGCCGGTCGCCGCGTGGAGACGGCGGATCGCCTCCTCCATCCCCTCGGGATGGCGGAAGACGCTGGTCCCGGCCACGATCAGATTGGCGCCGCAGGAGGCGGTCGGAATCACCGTCCGCTCATCGAGCCCGCCGTCCGCTTCCAGCTGGATGTGCAGTTTCCGGCGGAGAATTTCCCGCTTGATCGCCGCGATTTTGGGCAGCTGGCCGGCCATGAAGCTCTGGCCGCCGAAGCCGGGCTCCACCGTCATCACCAGCACGAGATCGATCTTCTCCAGCCACGGGAACACCGCTTCGGGCGGCGTCGCCGGCTTCAGGGAGATTCCGACCGTGCACCCCGCCTTCCGGATCGCGTCGATCACTTCGCCGGCCGGGTCGGAACACTCCAGATGAAAGGTCAGATGATCGGCACCGGCGGCGGCAAATGCCGCCGCGTATTTCGCCGGATGCTCGATCATGAGATGGGTGTCGAACAGAAGTTCGCTCTTCGGGCGGATGCTCCGGATCACCGGCGGCCCGAAGGAGAGGTTCGGTACAAATCCGCCATCCATGACGTCGAGGTGGATCACATCGGCTCCCGCCTGTGCGGCGCGGACGATCTCCCCGCCGAGGCAGCTGAAGTCGGAAGCCAGCACCGACGGCGATACCAGAACGCGGTCGGTCGGCAGTTTTCGCAAATCTCTGAGCATGTTTTCTCCCTCCCGGAGTCATGCGGCGGTTCGTTCCCGCCGGGATGCCGGATTCTCCGTCTCCCCGCGGGATCCGGAAACGGACCCCGCGGAAAGAACTCTCTTACTTCTTGATGCGCCAGTCGAGCGCACCCACCGGACAGGCTTCGATGCACTCGCCGCATTCGCTGCAGCTGCTCGGGAATCCCTTGTCGAAACCGGTTCCGACGTAGGTGAAGAAGCCGCGCTTCTTCGTGCTGAGCAGGTTCTTGTTGATCACTTCCTTGCAGATCTTGACGCAGATGCCGCACTTGATGCACTTGCCGCGATCCTGAATGATCAGCGGGTGGCGGATGTCGTAGCTGACCGGCAGCCGGTTGCCCTTGATCGCATCCGGACTGCAGTGGTAGCATTCGCCGTGCTTGCGCAGCTTGCAGTCGTGCTTGTCGGTGCAGCTGCACTCGATGCAGCGCTCGCCTTCCTTCATCACGCGCTCTTTCGGCATGGTCGAGCAGACCTCCTTGAAGGTGGTCTTGCGTTCTTCCAGCGGGATGAAGTCCAGCTGGGCGCGTTCCGCCTCGGAGACGTCGTCGCGCAGGAAGACCAGGTCGGACTTCTTCAGATTCTGCCACTTGCCGCGCGAGACGAACACCGTGTGCTCCTGCGGGAGCGGCGCGCCGGTAAGTTCGCTGAAGATCTCCAGCGCGAGTTTGCGCCCGCCGGCGACCCCTTCGACCACGGTGGCCGCGCCGGAGACGCAGTCGCCCGCGGCGTAGACCTTGCCGGAGACGCGCTGAGTGTCGCCCTGCACCTCAATGGTGCGGAACCGGGTGACCGGCAGTCCGGCAGGCGCCAGCGTCGACTGGCCGATCGCGGCGATGATGGTATCCGCCTCGACCTCGAAGTCACTGCCGGGAATCTCCACCGGCTTGCGGCGGCCGGAGGCGTCGGGCTCGCCGAGCTCCATCCGGCGGCAGGTCATCACCAGCTTTCCGCCGCGCTTTTCCACTTTGACCGGGGCGAGGAGGAAGTTGAAGTTGACACCCTCTTCGCGGGCCTCGTGGATTTCGATCTTCTCCGCGGGCATCTCCGCCTCGGTACGGCGGTAGAAGCAGTGGACCTCGGGGCTGCCGAGGCGGACCGAGGTGCGCAGGCAGTCCATCGCGGTGTTGCCGCCGCCGACCACCACCACCTTGCCCGGGTTGGGGGCCTTGTTGTCGTTCATCGCGACGTTGCGCAGGAAGTCGATTCCCTGGGTGACCAGCTCCTCGCCTTCGCAGCGCATGCCGGAGGCCTTCCAGCAGCCGACGGCGATCGCCACGGCGTCGAACTCCTTCTCCAGCTCTTCCAGCTGAAGGTTCTCGCCGAGCTTGCGGTTGAAGACGAACTTCACGCCCATCTTCTCGAAGTGGGCGAGTTCGCGGTCGAGAATCGCCTTCGGCAGCCGGTACTCCGGAATGCCGTAGCGGAGCATGCCGCCCGCCTTGGGCATCGCTTCGAAGATCGTCGCGGCCACGCCGTTCCGGCGCAGATAGTAGGCGGCGGAGAGTCCGGCCGGACCGGCGCCGACGATGGCGACCTTCTTGCCGGTTTCCGGCGGAAGCTCTTCCATGTAAGTGTCGTAGTAAAGGTCGGCGGCGAGACGCTTGAACTCATTGATGGCGACCGGCTTGCCGTAGACGTTGCGACGGCACTCCTTCTCGCAGAAGCGCGGGCAGACCCGGCCGATCGACATCGGCAGCGGAATGCGCTCCTTGATGATCTTCAAGCTCTCGAGAAACTCCCCTTTGCGCCCGGCGCGGACGTACTCTTCGACGTTGGCGTGGGCCGGGCAGGCCATGGTGCAGGGCGCTTCGCAGTCGCCGGAGTGTTCGCTCAACAGCAGATTGAGCGCGGTGCGGCGCATGTCGAGCACCTCGTCGCTGGAGGCGTCGATCTCCTGCCCCTGGGCCGGGCAGGCCGAGCAGGAGGGCAGGAAACGACCGGTTTTCTTATCCTTCACCACGCAGACGAAACAGCTGGTGGTGCGGGAGATGCGCTGTTCGCGGCAGAGGGTCGGGATCTCGATCCCGTTCGCCTTCGCCACTTCGAGAATGGTCTGGCCCGGTTCCGCGCTGACGGTCCGGCCGTCCAGGATAAATTCGATACTCATTACTTGGAACCTTTCATCACCCGGCTGATCGCCTTCTTCGGGCAGACTTCCAGGCAGCTGTTGCAGCGGGTGCACTTCTCATTGTCGATCACGAAATTGTCGGAGATGGCGCCGACCGGACAGGTCTTGATGCAGAGCCGGCACTTGACGCACTTGCTCTGATCGAGCTTGAGGTCGACCAGAGCATTGCATTCGAGCGCCTCGCACTGATGGTCGCGGACGTGCGCCTCGTACTCATGCCGGTAGTAGCGCAGCGTCGCCAGCACCGGGTTCGGCGCGGTCTGGCCGAGTCCGCAGAGCGAACCGCGGCGCACCTTGTTGCCGAGCTCCTCCAGAAAGTCGATGTCGGCCATCTCGCCCTTGCCGGCGACGATCCGCTCGAGCGTCTCGAACATCCGGGTGGTGCCGACGCGGCAGAAGGTGCACTTGCCGCAGCTTTCACGACGGGTGAAGTCGAGGAAGTAGCGGGCGGTTTCCACCATGCAGCGGTTCTTGCCGATGACGATCATGCCGCCGGAGCCCATGATGGCGCCGAGCGCGCGCAGCGAATCGTAGTCCACCGGCGTGTCGAAGAGTTCGACCGGGATGCAGCCGCCGGAGGGGCCGCCGGTCTGCACCGCCTTGACCTGGTCCGGATCCGCGCCGCCGATGTCGAAGACGATTTCACGCAGCGTGGTCCCCATCGGAACCTCCACCAGACCGGGGTACTTGAGGTCGCCGGCCAGCGCGAAGAGCTTGGTGCCCTTGCTGCCCGCCGTGCCGACCGAGGCGAACGCATCGCCGCCCTCGGTGAGGATCAGCGGCACATTGCCGTAGGTTTCGACGTTGTTGATCATCGTCGGGTAGCCCATCCAGCCCTTGTCGGTCGGGAACGGCGGACGGAAACGCGGCGTACCCCGCTGTCCTTCCAGCGAGGCGATGAGCGCGGTTTCCTCACCGCAGACGAAGGCGCCGGCGCCCTCCTTGATGATGATTTCCAGCTCACGGCCGTCGACCACATTGCGCTTGTGCTCGTAGATCTGGGCGATGGCGATCTTGAGATGCTTGATCGCCATCGGGTATTCGGCGCGGCAGTAGATGAAGAGTTTGGTCGCTCCGGTGGCGTGGGCGGCGATCAGCATGCCTTCGAGCACCTGATGCGGCACGCTCTCCATCAGCGAGCGGTCCATGAACGCGCCGGGGTCACCCTCGTCGGCGTTGCAGATCAGAATCTTCTCGTCCGCCTGCTTGGCGGCGAGGAAGCTCCACTTGTTGCCGGTCGGGAAGCCGCCGCCTCCGCGGCCGCGCAGTCCGGAGCGCTTCACTTCATCGACCACTTCGGCCGAGGTCATCGACAGCGCCTTCTCCAGCCCCTTGTAGCCGCCGTTGGCGACGTAATCTTCGTAACTGGTCGGATTGACCCGTCCGGCGAGCGCCAGAACCTTGACCAGCTCCTTCGCCTTGCGGGCGGCGGGAATCTCAAACCGGCTGTCGGGGCCGACCGAGAGGATGTTCGCGATGGCGGCGTCGGTCGGACGCACGTCGCGGTAGAAGACGGATTCGCCGGAGTCGAGGAGCACCTCCACCAGCGGTTCGGCATAGCAGTGGCCGAGGCAGCCGGTGCCTTCGACCGGAATCGACCCCGCGTCCTGACGGAGCCGCTCGAGGACCGCATCAGCTCCGGCTGCAACGCCGCAGCTCGCCACGCCGACGCGGATTTTCTGGATTCTGGGGTCGCTCATTTCGCTTCATACTCCTTCAGAATTTTGATCATGCTCTTGCGGTCGAGCTTGCCGTAGACCCGGCCGTTGACGCTCATCACCGGCGCCAGGCTGCAGCAGCCGAGGCAGGCGACGGTTTCGAGCGAGAAGTGCCCCTTCGCGTCGGTCTCTCCGGAGGAGATGCCCAGTTCGCGCTTGAGCCACTCCTGAATGAGCGGCGAGCCCTTGATGTGGCAGGCGGTGCCGTCGCAGACGGCGATCTTGTACTTGCCGGGTTTGACCCGTTTGAACTGAGCGTAGAAGCTCAGCACGCCCTCGACTTCCACCGCGGGGATGCCGAAATATTCGGCGATCGCCTCGATGCTTTCGTCGGAGACGTACCCCTCGGCCCCCTGAACCGCCTGCAGCCCCTTGATGAGGTTGCTCGGTTCCCGGCCGACCTTCTCCAGAAACGCATACTTTGGATTCATTACCCTTGAAACTCCTGTTTCCTTAACGATGAGATAAACCCTTCCTTCAAATCTGGACCGCGAGAACTCCCTCGCGTCCGGGAAATGCCTTCAGCTCCATCCGCCCCTCCGGGGCGCTCTCTTTTACCTCCGCTGCGACGACGCCGAGCGGCACGACCCGGTAGCCGAGCTCCAGCACCCGGCGGAGGTACTCTTCGAACATTCCGGCACAGCGCCCGCCCTCGGCCTCCGCGTGGATGGTGATGACGTTGAGCTGTTCCGGCTTCAAGAGAGAGATCTGAAATTCGTTGTAATTTTCATCGGTGACCCCGTCGCGGCCGAGCGCTTCATCGTAGGTCGGCAGCGTCACCGGAATCTGCAATTGTTCGAGCCGCCGGCCGTTCACCACCGGGTAGAAGGGGAACTCCCCCCGGCAGTCGCTGTTGTAGTCGAACGGGAACTCCGCCTTGACCTCCAGCAGCTGGGCATTGCTCCGCCACCCCGGCGCGGCGCTGGTGCGGGGGGCGACGCCGGTGATTCTCTCCAGCTCCGCAAGGCCGGTGCGCAGTTCAGAACGCATGGCTTCGGCACTCATCGTGGTGAGTTTCGCCTGCGCCCGGTGATGATCCCAGGCGTGAAACCCGACCTCGTGCCCCGCCTCCATTGCCGCGCGGATCACCCCGGCGTGGCGGCGGCCGATTTTCGGCCCCGGCCAGGCGGTCCCCATCAGCACGATCTCCGGGCCGTACAGCCCGGCCGCATTGGTGCGGAGCATCTTCCACAGGAAGGCGGGACGGAGCAGCCGCCACAGGTGGCGGCCCATGTTGTCCGGCCCGACCGAGAAGTAGAAGGTGCCGCGGACGCCGTACTTTTCGAGAATCCGGCAGAGTGCGGGCACGCCGCGACCGGTCCCCCGGAAGGTATCCACGTCAATGCGCAGTGCGATGGTCTTCATATCGTTCAATCGAGGTTGAATTCACCGGATTTGATCGCTTCGGAGAGGAAGAAGTCCAGCGTGGTCTCGATCGATTTCTCCAGCGGAATGTGCGGCTCCCAGTCGAGGAACCTCTTCGCGTTGCGGATGCTCGGCACCCGGTGCTGCACATCCTGATACCCCTTGCCGTAGAAGGCGCCCGATTCGACCACCAGATAGCCGGCGAACGGGGGGAACTTGCTGCGCAGCGGGTGTTTGTCGAACTTTTCAACCAGCATTTCGGCCATCGCCTTGATGCTCGCCTCGTTGGCCGGGTTGCCGATGTTGATGATCTTGCCGGAGCACTTGCCGTCCTTGTTCTCGATGATGCGATAGAGCGCCTCGACACCCTCCTTGATGTCGACGAAGCAGCGCTTCTGTTCGCCGCCGTCGATGAGCTGAATCGGCGCACCCTGCACCAGGTTGAGGATCAGCTGGGTGATCGCGCGGCTGCTGCCGATCCGGGCGCTGGTCAGGCTGTCGAGCCGGGGCCCGATCCAGTTGAACGGACGGAACAGCGTGAACTGGAGCACTCCCTTCGCGCCGTAGGCCCAGATGACCCGGTCGAGCAACTGCTTGCTGGTCGAGTAGATCCAGCGCTGCATCCGGATCGGGCCGGTGACCAGCTTGGAGTTGTCCTCATCAAACTGGGGATCTTCGCACATGCCGTACACTTCGCTGGTCGACGGGAAGATGATCCGCTTGTTGTACTTGACGCAGTAGCGGACAATCCGCAGATTCTCTTCGAAGTCCAGCTCGAAGACCCGCAGCGGATTGCGGGTGTATTCGATCGGCGTGGCGATCGCCACCAGCGGCAGGACGATGTCGCACTTGCGGATGTGGTATTCGATCCATTCGCGGTGGATCGAGATGTCCCCCTCACGGAAGTTGAAGCCGGGGCGGTCGAGCAGGTGGTCGATGTAGTTGCTCCGCAGGTCGAGGCCGTAGACTTCGTACTTGCCGGAGTCGAGCAGACGTTCGCTGATGTGACTGCCGATGAAGCCGTTGACGCCGAGGATCAGCACCGACTTCTTGCGGCCGGCGGCGCGGAGGCGGCGCGGATCGTCGTTCCAGACCATGTTCTCGACGATGCGGGCGTCGGCGGCGAGCTGGTCGCCGGTGGTGAAGATGCCGCCCTCGAGCTGGGCGGTCTTGATCCGGAGCGCACCTTCGCCGCAGGCGATGGTGAAGGGCGCGCTGGAGAGCACCGTGCCCGGCGCCGCCTTGCGGACGGCCGGAACCGCGTCGACCGACCAGAAGTAGCATTTGCGGTCGCCGATGAAGCTGAATGCGCCCGGATAGGGGCGGGTCACGGCGCGCACGAGATTGCGGATCTCCTTCGCGGATTTGTTCCAGTCGATGCGGCCGTCTTCCGGACCGCGTTTCCCGAAGGTGGTGGCCTGCGATTCCTCCTGCGGAATGCGGGCGGCGCGCCCTTCGCGCAGCAGCGGCAGGGCGCGGTCGAGCACCACCGCGGTCGCGGCGACCGCCTTGTCGAAGAGGGTGCGGGCGGTGTCGTCGTCGGTGATGGCGAACTTTTCCTGATCGATGATGTCGCCGGCGTCGGCTTTCTCCGTCATGTAGTGCAGGGTGACACCGGTTTCGGTTTCGCCGTTGATGATCGCCCAGTTGATCGGCACGCGGCCGCGGTACTTCGGCAGGAGCGAACCGTGAAGGTTGATGCAGCCGTGTTTCGGAATGGAGAGCAGCTCCTCCTTGATGAGATTGCGATAGTAGAAGCTGAAGAGGAAATCCGGCGCCATGGCGCGGATTCTGCCGACCCAGACCGGGTGGTTGATGTCCTCGGGGGCGAAGACGGGGATGCCGCGTTCGCCGGCGAGTTCCGCGACGGAGCCGAACCAGATATTTTCCGACGGATTGTCCTTGTGCGTGAAAATGGCGCTGATTTCGAATCCGTTCCGCTCCAGCGCTTCAATGCCGGCCCTGCCGACGTTGTGATAGGCCAGTACCACACACTTCATATGACTGCTCCTTCCGGTGGCGAATGGATAAATTCTGATTGCCGAATTCAAAAATAATAATAAAACGATGTAATATAGTGCAAATTGTGGAAATTGCCAGAGAAATTGCGAGATTCAGGGCAATTTTCGCGCTTCCGGCTCCCCGGGGAGGGGATGGGCGAGGAACAGGATCTGCCGGTTCTTCGCGAACCGCTCCAGCTCTGCGAGGACGGCATTCCGGCGTTCCGGGTCGAAGTTGACGCAGATGTCGTCGAAGACGATCGGAAGCGGTTCGGACTCCCGCTCCGAGTATTCGATCAGGGCCAGGCGCATGGCGACCATCAGCTCTTCGAGCGTCCCGCGGGAGAGTTCGGCGACGCGCTTCTGCAACCCGGTGAGCGCGTCGGTCATCAGCAGTTCGCCGGTGGCGAGCGACTTGTGGACGCGCGAATAACGCCCGCGGGTGAAGCTCCCGAAGAGTTCGGCGGCGCGCCGGATCACCTCCGGCTGTTTTTCCCGTTCATAGCGGGCGATCGAACGGTCGAGCAACCGGCGGCATTCGCGCCAGATCAGATAGTCCCGGGCGTTCTCCTTCATCGTGTTGCGGCACCCTTCGAGCCGGTTGGCAAGCTGTGCCGGATCGGCGGAGGCGAGAAGCCGGGCCGCCTCCTGTTCCGCCGCGCCGACGGAGCGTTCCAGAGAGGAGATCTCCTCCGCCAGTGCGGCCGAGCGTGCGGCCAGCGCCTCTTTTTCCCCGTTCAGCGTCTCGGCATCGACCGCGGCCTCTTCGGCGGGCGGATTCTCCCCCAGAAGGAGGGTGAGCGCCTTTTGTTCGGCGGAAGCGGCCTGCTCGAGGGCGGCGCGCCGGGTGCGCTGTCCGGTCATGGTGCGGAACTCCGCTTCGCCGGCGACGCCGCAGCGGGCGAAGAAGCCGGCCAGCGCCTCTTCCGAACGTTTCGCCGCCTGCCGCGCCTCTTCGAGTTCCGGAGCGAGGCGGGCGCGCTGTTCGGCGAGAAGGGTCTGCCGCGAACGGCGCACCTTCTCCGCCTCCAGTTCGTGCCGGAGCCGGAGGAGGCCGCTTTCCGGTTCCCCCGCGGCGCCGGGCAGCTGAAGGTAGTCCCGTCGGAAACACTTCAATTCCTCCTCGATGCGGCGGATCTCTTCGCGGTGCAGCTCCTGTTCGCGCCGGAGTCCGGCCAGGTCGGCGAGGCGGGTGAACACGGTTTCGACGGCGCCGGAGGGACACTCCGGACGGAGCCCCGCTTCGCGCAGAAACGTCTCGAATGCCGCGTCGAGACGGCGGTTCCGGTTCCGGTGATGGAGCCACGCTCCGAAGAGGACAAAAAGGAGTACGCCCGCTCCGACCGCCCAGCCCGCCGGAGCTTTGGCGGCAAATCCGACAGCGACGGCCGCCGCGACTGCCGTTGCGGCGCCGATGGCGAGAATTCCGGCGGCGGCGAAATCCGGCGCACTCTCCTTCGCCGGAAGCGGGCGGCGTGCCGGGTCGCGCCACCGGTCGAGAAGCGGTTCGCCGGGCGGCGGCGGAACCGGTGTTCCGGTGAAGGGGGTGAGCTGGCGCTCCAGTTCGGCACAGCGGCCGGTGAGGGCGGAGTCGAGTTCACGCCGCCGGCGCAGTTCGTCGTTCTGCCGACGCATCCACTCCTGCTTCGCCTCCAGCGCGGCCAAAGCAGGTTCCGCGTCGAGCAGCGGGGAATCCTTCGCCGGACCAAGTTCGCCGGCCTGCCGCTGAAAACTCTCTTCGCGCGCCGTCAGCAGTTCCAGCCGGGTGCGGCTCTTCTCCTGCTCCTTCCGGAGGCGGGTCAGCTCCTCTTCCGCGCCCGGAGGGGCAGGGGGCAGGGGCGGCGTCGCGGCCAGCTCCTCCTCCAGACGGCGGAGTTTTTCCCGGACCGGCAGGGCGCGGATCAGCCGTTCGACCCGGTCGAGCCGGGCGGAGACATCGCGCTGGTCGCTCCGCCGCTCCTCCAGCGTTTTCCGCTGTTCCGCCGCGCGGGACTGCAGGGCTTCGTAGTCGGGCAGCGACCGGTTGGCCGCGTCGAGCTCCCCGGCAAGTTTGTCGTACTCCTGCTGGAGCGCGTGGAGCCGGTGTTTGCGGCCGCGCGGCAGAAAGAGTTCGTCGGCGCGGCGGTCGAGGTCGCTCCCGAGCCGGGGTAGTGAGAGTTCGCCCATGGCGATGCCCGCCCCGTAGAGCCGGGCGCGGATGTCCTCGTCGCTCAGGAAGGCGAGCCGGTTCAGTTCGTCGATGGTGACCGCGTAGACGTTGGTGTAGAAGTTTTCGCTCACGTTGAGCAGGGTGGCAAATTCCGCTTCGCCGCCGGCCTCCGAACCGTCCGCCCGGGTGAGGCGAAGTACGCCGTCCCCCGGCCCCTGCCGGGTGATGGTGAGCGCTTCGCCGGAGGCGAGCGTGACTTCGACCCGCCCGCCGTAGAGGCCGGAGCCCTCCAACGCCGGATAGGGGTTGCGGCCGCTGTTTTTTCGCACCGCGAAGCCCCAGAAGAGCCGCCGGAGAAACTCCAGCAGCGTGGTTTTGCCGAATTCGTTCCCGCCGGTGACCGGATTGACGCCTTCTCCCAGGCCGGTCAGGTGAAAGTCGTGGAAGCGGCCGAAGTTGTCGATATGAATTTCCCGGATGATCATGGCCGCGCCTCCATGGTTCCCGCGAGCAGGTCGAGAATCCGTTCGACCGCGTCATGCCGGATGGATTCCTGCTCGTCACGGGTGAACTCCGGCACCCCCGGACACTTCGAGCGGAGCACGGCAAGCTCCCGCTCCAATGCCTCCTCCTCCCGCAGTTCGGCGGCGGAGGTCGTCACTTCGGCCGCGAGGCTGTCGGTGTCGATTTCGGTGCGGATTCCGGTGGTGGCAAGTTCGAGCCGTTCGAGCGTCGCATTTGGCGGCAGGGCGGCGCCGAGCAGGCCGGCCAGTTCCGCCGGGTCACTGCGGCGGAGCTCCGCGTTGAGCGGCGTCGGCCCGGAGAGGCGGAGCCGGAGCAGCAGCGGCGCGTCGCCGCGGAATTGTTCCGCCGCCTGTCGACAGCGGTCCGCCAGCTCGTCGAAACGTTCGAGATCCACCAGGCCGGCGACCTCCAGCACTTCGAACCGCATCGCCTCGAGGGGGTGAAAATCAACCGAAAGTCTGCCGGCGGAATCGACCCGCACCAGCAGACAGCCGCGTTCCCCCGGCTCGTTGACCGCCCGCCCCTGCGGACAGCCCGGGTAGTACGCCGCCGGGGCCGCATCGTTCACCTTCCGAAAGTTGTGGACGTGCCCGAGCGCCCAGTAGTCCACCCCTTTCCCGGCGAGGTCGGCGACTGCGGCGGGGGCGTAAGGTTGAAATCCCGGCTGGGCGCCGACGTTCGCATGGAGCACCCCCACTGTGAAGGGGCCGCCGGGCGGCGCGGCGAACCGTTCCGTCAGGTTGTCGGTCTGCCGGGGACGGCTGTGGCTGATGCCGCCGACCCGGGCGATCACTTCGCCGTTCCGCTCCACCGGGAAGAATTCCACCGCGTCGGCGGCGAACAGACGGGTGTTGCCGGGCAGTTTCACCGCCGGGGGCCACGCCGCTGGAACCGGGTCATGGTTGCCGCCGGCAAGAAAGACCGGGATCTTCGCCGCGTCCAGCCGGAGCAGCTCCTCGCGGAAACGCATCCGGCCGGCGAGCGAAGGATTGTCGCGGTCGAAGATGTCGCCCGCGATCACCAGAAAATCCACCCGCTCCCGGAGCGCCAGATCGACAATCCGGGTGAAGGCGGCAAACGGCGCTTCGGCGAGGCGCCCGGCCAGCTCCGGCAGGTCGCGGCCGAGGCCGAGAAACGCGCTGCCCAGATGCAGGTCGGCACAGTGGATGAATTTCACCGCCGCCGCCAAAGCTCCCCCTCTCTTCTGTGCCGCGGATTACTGCAGCAGGGGTTCGCGGTTTTCCATGACGCCCGCGGTCTCCACCGGCGTCTTGCCGATGTAGATCTGACGGGGACGGACGATCTTGGTGTCGCTGCCGATCATCTCCTTCCAGTGGGCGATCCAGCCGGGCAGGCGCGCCAGCGCGAACATCACCGTGAACATGTTCTCCGGAATGCCCAGCGCCCGGTAGAGGATGCCGGTGTAGAAGTCCACATTGGGGTAGAGGTTGCGCTCGATGAAGTAGGGGTCGCTCAGCGCTGCCTCCTCCACCTCGCGCGCCACGTCGAGCAGCGGGTCGCTGTAGTGGGTCCGCTCCAGATAGGCGTGGCACTCGCGCTTGATGATCGCCGCGCGCGGGTCGTAGGTCTTGTAGACCCGGTGGCCGAAACCCATCAGCCGGAAGGGGTTGTTCTTGTCCTTGGCCATGTCGAGGAACTTCTTGACGTTCCCGTCCTGCTGGATCATCTTGAGCATCTCGATCACCGCCTGGTTGGCGCCGCCGTGGAGCGGGCCGGAGAGCGCCGAGATGCCTGCCGAGATGGTCGCGTAGAGGTTCACCTGCGCGCTGCCGATGGTGCGCACCGCCGTGGTCGAGCAGTTCTGTTCGTGATCGGCGTGCAGGATGAAGAGCATGTTCAGAATCCGCACCGCGTCCGGATGAATCTGGTAGGGCTTGACCGGCGAGTCAAACATCATGTTGAGGAAGTTCGCACAGTAGGAGAGGTCGTGCCGGGGGTAGACCACCGGCTCACCGATCGACTTCTTGTAGGCGAACGCCGCCATCGTCCGGACGATCGAAATCAGCCGCGCGGTGGATTGATCGATATCCTCCGACAGCGACTTGAGGTCGACGTTGGGATAGAAGGCCGCCAGCGCGTTGATCATCGTCGAGAGGAT
Source organism: uncultured bacterium (assembly GCA_900551245.1). Taxonomy (GTDB): domain Bacteria; phylum Verrucomicrobiota; class Lentisphaeria; order Victivallales; family Victivallaceae; genus Victivallis. The sequence continues at coordinate 20,853 of URVC01000018.1, forward strand.
GTGCATTGGGTGCGCTCCCCGCGGGAAGTGATCGAAGAAATGACGCATGTCCTCGTGGAGCATCGAGTTGATGTTGAGCATCGCCGAGAAGTTGCGCCGCTGCTCCTCGTTCGGCAGTTCGCCGTGGACCAGCAGATAGGCGACCTCGACGAACATGGTCTTGCGGACCAGCTCCTCGATCGGAATCCCCCGGTAGCGGAGGATCCCCTTCTCGCCGTCGATGAAGGTGATGCTGCTGTAGCAGGCGGCGGTGTTCATGAAGCTCGGGTCGAGCGTGACGTAACCGGTTTCACGGCGCAGCGCGCCGATGTCGATTCCCTTTTCGCCCTCCGAACCGACCACCACCGGCAGCCGGACCGATTTCCCTTCTACTTCAAGCACCACATAACCGGGACTCTCCTGCTTCATTCAGAATCCTCCTTCTTCCTTGCACAATTACCGACGGCATCTCTCCTGTTTCTCCGGGCCGGAAGATGCACGCCGTTCCGCCCGGGCCGGATTTATCGAAATCACATCCTATTAATATGATTCCCCGGCGGCTCTTTTTCAAGCGGAACGGCGGGAACTTCACCAAAATGTAATGGCGTTCAGAGCGTGACGCCGGCGCCGGCGGGGATTTTCACCGGTTTCCCGTCCGCCTGCACCCAGAGGTCGAGGCCGGAGCGGTTGCGCAGCAGTTTCCCGTCGACGCTGATTACGAGCGAACGGAGTGCGGCGACATATTCGAAGATCTCCAGGTTGGTGGCGTACCAGATGTCATCCCGGCCGGACACCTTCTCGCAGAACGCTTCGATGAGCTTCCAGTTGTTGGAAGGTTCCTCGCGGTCGAACTCGTAGGCGTGCCCCCAGACGTAGAGGAGCGAGAGTTCGCGGTAGGGCGAAAGGTTCAGAAACGCTTCCGCCTTCGCATCCAGATCGTGCGAGTGATGGCAGGTCGGGTGCCAGAGCAGGAAATCATCCGGCAGTGCGAAGCTCCCGTGCGACGCGGTGGTGCGCGAGTAGACGATGCCGCAACTGCGGAGCAGTTCGATCACCTGGGGATTGTGGGTGCCGAAGGGGTAGCTCATGCCGACGACCGGCATCCCGGTGAGCTCCTCGAGTTTCCGGCGGTCGTCGAGCACTTCGGAGAGCACCGAAGCGGGGGCGATCCGTTCGAGATAGGGGTGGTGCGCGCTGTGACAGCTCACCTCGTGCCCGGCGTAGAGGTCGGCGACCTCCTCCGGCTGAATCCGGTTGCCGGTGCCCAGCAGCGCGGAGTTGAGGTGGAAGGTCCCCCGGATGCCGTAACGGTTGAAGATGGCGACGAGCCGGCGGTCCTGGGTTACGCCGTCGTCGTAGCTCATGGTGAGCGCCTTCGGACGGCCCTGCGGATAGAGATATTTGAGCATCATGATTCCTTACTCCGGATAATGGATGTGGAGACGTTTTTCTATAATAAACCGGGCGGCGGCGAATTGCAAGTTTGAACCGGAAAAATCTCGCTCCGAAAGAGAAAAAATGCGCGTTTCTTCCCGCTGCGGCTCTGGAAAAAACACCATTCCGGCTGTACGTTATGGTATCGATTCAATTCCACAACCATTCGAGGTGAAGATATGCTGACGAAAACCAGTTTGAAATTTCTCGAAGAGTTCATGAATTCCTCCAGCCCCTCCGGTTTTGAAGAGGAGGCGGCGGCCTGTTTCCGCAACTACCTCGCTCCCTGCTGCGACGAGGTGAAGACCGACGTGCTCGGCAATACGATGGCGGTGCTCAACCCGGGCGCGCCGATGCGGGTGATGCTGGCCGGGCACTACGATGAGATCGGATTCCAGATCGTCTACATCTCCGACGAGGGGCTGCTCTACTTCCGCCCCAACGGCGGAATCGACAAGCTCAATGTGCCGTCGACCGAAGTGGACATCCTGACCGCCTCCGGCCGGGTGCGCGGCGTGATCGGCAAGAAGCCGATCCACCTGCTCAAACCCGCGGAGCGGGAGGTGCCGCCCGAACTCTCCGACATGTGGATCGACATCGGCGCGGAAAACCGTGCCGAGGCGGAGAAGATCGTCTCGGTGGGCGACCCGGTGGCGGTGCGCTCCAACTTCCGGATGCTCAACGAACACCGCTTCATGTCGAAGGGGACCGATGACAAGGTCGGCGCCTTCGTCGTCGCCGAAACCATGCGCGAACTTGCGAAGCGGAAGCTCAACGTCGCCGTCTACGGCGTCGGCACCGTGCAGGAGGAGGTCGGCCTGCGCGGCGCCCACACCAGCACCTTCGGCGTCGATCCGCAGGTGGGCTTTGCCATCGACGTCGGCTTCGCCACCGATCTGCCGGACATTCCGAAGAAACTGCTCGGCGAAATCCGGCTCGGCGGCGGCCCCGAACTCAACCGCAGCTGCGACAACAACCCGGTGCTCGGACGCATGCTCCGCCGCATCGCCAAGGAGAAGAAGATCGCCTATCAGGAGACCGCGGCGCACCGCGCCTCCGGCGGTACCGACGCGGCCCAGATCCAGATGACCCGGGCCGGGGTGGCCACCGCACTGCTGAGCATTCCGAACCGCTACATGCACTCGCCGGTCGAAATCTGCGACCTGCGCGACGTCGAAGGCGCGGTCAAACTGCTGGTCGAGACCATCGCCGCGTTCCGGGGAGATGAATCCTTCATCCCGGGAATCGACTGAGGATGGCGCCCGATTCGGAACTGGCCGCCGCACTGCGGCGGCGCAGGCTCAACGACAGCCGGAACGTCCGGCGCTACATTCACACCAAGAGCTTCAACGATCTGGCCGGCCGCAGTACCGCGCCGGGCAGTGTCCGGCCGGAAGAGCTGCGGCTCCGGGCCCGGATTCTGTTTGTCGTGTTCGCCGCGGCCTTCTGGGCCGCGGGAGTGTGGTTCCTTTTGAGCTGATTTCGCAGCGGGGCGGCTACTTCGCTTTTTCCACTTCGGCCGCCTCGGTTTCCACCCATTTCGCCCATTTGTGGAAGTGGGTGTCCAGCGAGTGTGACTTCGCCGCGGTCACGCCGAGCGAAATGAGCGCCACCAGCACGATGACGACGGCTCCGGCGAGTTCCGGGCGGGTGAAGATGCGGTGGTCGGCCGCGGAGGGGTCATCCGTCAGCGCGTTGCGCCGCGCCCAGACGAAGACCGGAATTCCGAGCAGCAGGAAGAGAAACGCGGTCATGAGGTAGTTCAGTCCGGCCGAATAGATCATCCACAGCGCGAAGAGCGAACCGGCCACGCCGCAGAAGAACGCGAAGTGGAAGCGCACCGGCATGTTGGCCGGATACTGCTTCGTCGCACAGATCTTCCACAGATAGAGCGTGCATGCAAGATAGGGCGGCAGAATCATCACCGAGGTGATCGAAAGCATCGTGTTCCAGGCGTTGCTGGCGAAGTAGACCACGATCATCGCCAGCTGCATGATCAGGCTGGAGACGAAGAGCGAAACGCTCGGCATGCCGCGGGAGTTCTCCCGTTTGAAGATGCGCGGGAAGGTGCCGTCCATCGCCGCCGCGTAGGGAATCTGGGCGATCATGATGGTGAAGGCGAGCCAGCTGGTGAGCAGCGCGATGATCACCCCTGCGTTCATCACGTCGCCCGCCCAGGAGCCGTGAACCACATCCTGCAGCAGCGGCGCGGTCGACGGATTGGCGAGCGCGGCCAGCTGCGGCTGATACATCCGGCCGAAGGGAAGGATCGAAAGCAGCGCGTAGATCACCAGACAACCGAGAAATCCGATCAGCGTCGCCTTGCCGACGTCGCTCTGGCTGCGCGCCCGGCCGGAAACCACCACCGCTCCTTCGATGCCGATGAACGCCCACAGCGTCACCATCATCGTCGACTGCACCTGCTTGAGCATGCTGCCCAGCGGGCGGATGTGAAGCTGGGGAATCGTTTCGCTGCCGGTCATGTCGGTCGAGAAGAAGGCCCAGCGGAAGGCGAAGAGCATGATGACGATGAAGAGCGCGATCGGAACCAGTTTGCAGATCGTGCCGATCGTGTTGATGAAGGCCGCCTGCCTCATGCCGGCGAGCACGGCGAAGTTCATGATCCAGATCACCAGCGAGCCGCCCAGGATCGACCAGAGGTTGTTCCCGCCGGAGAAGGCGCCGGGGAAGAAGTAGTTCAACGCATCCATCAGCAGCACTGCGAAGCCGACGTTGCCGAAGATGTTGCACAGCCAGTAGGACCACGCCATCTGAAATCCGGCGAAGCGGCCGAAGCCGAGCCGGGCGTAGGCGTAGATGCCGGTGGTCGCGTCCGGTCTCGCGTCGGCGAGAATCCGGAATGTGTTCGCGATGAAGAACATTCCGACGCCGGTTACCACCCAGGCGATGATGACCGCCGTCACCGAGGCCTGCTGGGCCATGTTCTGCGGCAGGCTGAAAATGCCGCCGCCGATCATTGCGGAGACCACCAGCGCGGCCAGCGCGGTCACTCCGAGTTTTCTGTTGTCGTCAGCCATGATGTTGATTCCTCCTCTTGTTGTATCCTCAAAATTACCGGGTGCTCCGGGTGCTTCTGGCGGCGGCGGGAGAGTCCTGCGGCGAATCCCAGACGCATTCGCCCACGACGATCAGTTCGGCGCTGCGGACTGAGGTGGATTCGGTCGAGAAAAGGTAGCCGAGATAGGGCACGTCCATGAGCCAGGGAATTCCGGTGCGGGATTTGACCTGTTCCTGCTTGCGCAGTCCGCCGATGACGAACCGGTCTTTGCCGTGCGGCAGGCTCACCTCCTGGGTGACGGTGTTGCCGTTGGAGATGCGCGGTTTCCCGTTCGATTCGAAGCCGATCAGACTGGAGTTCGAGAGCGTCACGCTGAACCGGGTCTCGTCGAGGTTGACCGAGGCGTTGTTGACCGTCATCGTGAAGCCGAATCCGGCGAATGCGGTGGTGACCTGCTGCTCCCCCTTGCCGATGGCGAGGTCGGCACTCTCCCTGCCGGGCCGGTCGATCGAGCGGTCGAACCAGGCGGCGATCGACGAGAGTAGTTCGTAGGGGCCGACGCCGGTGTCGGGGAAGGGGTTTCCTGTGGAAGGATCGACGGTGGTGCCCGGTTCGATGGCGCCGTTCACCGGCTGCGAGGTGTCCGAGTAGAAGATCTGGGTGGTGCGGCTGAGCTGCGCCGGGGTGTTGTTGCGCACGCACAGCTCACCGGTGTGGAGCACCTTCGCCTTCCCCCGGCTTGCGAGGAAGTCGAGGTAGCGGGTGTTCCACTTCGGGTTGAAGTTGTAGAAGCTGGTCCGTTCGGAACCGTCGGCCCGGTTCAGTCCGCCGTTGTAGACCGCCGCCCAGTTGTTGCGGTAGCGGCCGCCGACGGAGAAGAGGTCGGCGCCTTCGTTGTTCTTCCACGACTGGAAGTCGATGCCCATGCGTTCGTCGTTCTCGCTGTAGAGCTCGTAGACCCGGATGCGGAGCCGGACCTGCGGAATCGGCACGTCGTAGAGCGCGAGCATTCTGGCGATGTTGTCGCAGGAGTAGTTCGAGACGTCGAAGATCAGCCAGTTGAGATCGGGATCGATGGCGACAACATCCTGCCCCTGCCAGAGTTCGGTCACGTCGGAGATGTTCATGCCCATGTTCTGGATCAGCGGCAGCAGGTTCTGCGCCGGAACGAATTTCGGCAGGTAGAAGAACATCTGCGAGCCGTAGTTGATCGCGCCGAGCTCCGGGTTGTCGAGCATCGCGACGATCGAATCGATCCCCATGCCGTTCTCCTGGTCTTCGAACCGGTAATCCTCGGCGCTGACGAACAGGAGTCCGGTTCCGTCGGCGTACTTCAGGCACTCCACTGCGGTGTTGCTGCCGAGCTGGAGCTGCGGATTGTAGCCCGGCTGGGCGTTCGCCGGAGTGGCGAGTTCGGGGGAGCTCACCGTCGCGGTGAGCGGCGCCGTCGTGGTGTTGCCGGGGTAGTTCTGCTGCAGACTGGTGTTGCCGACCCGTTTGGACTGCACCATCTGGCGCAGGTAGTCGCGGAATTCATAGGGGTCGACGTGGCGGAGCACGTAGGTTTTGGTGATGACCCGCGGGTCGGCGTTGTCGCGGACGAAGTGGACTTCCCGGGTGTCCTCCTTCACCTTGACGAGCAGTTGCGCCTCGACCCGGGTGCTGTCGTAGCCGCCGGTGTTGTTGAAGTTCGAATCGCGGGGCACGCCGGGGATTTCGGCGCCGCGGAGGAGTGCGGGCACCGCGAGAAGGAGAAAGAGGAATCGCTTGTTCTGTCGCATGATGCCGCCTCCCTATTTGAGTTGAATGAGTTCGCCTGCCGCGCCGTCGGCGGGAGCGGGTTTGGCGGTGTCGAGCATTTCCGCAGTGACCGCGAGGTAGAAGCGGCTCTTCTCGAGACTGGTGGTCGTGGTGCTGAAGAGGTACTTCAGAATCGGAATCTCCATCAGAAACGGCATGCCGATGGTCTGTTCGACCTCCTGTTCGAGGTTCCATTCGGCGAGGATGGTCTCCCGGCCCAGTTCGATCAGGGTGTTGCCGGTGACCTGGCTGGTCTCGACCAGTTCCGAACCGACGTTGTTGCGTTCGACGATGTCGGCGGCCTGAATGTCGTAGCCGAAGAAGACGGTGCCCGGGTATTTCGTGTAGGCGCCCGGCTGGTAGGGGTTGATGGAGAACTCTTCGCTCGCCGGGTAGCCCTCCTGCGGCACGCCGTAATGGAGGTTGACGATCGGCTGGAGGAGTTTCAGATAGAGCTGGTTGAGGCCGGTGGTCTCCCCGAGAAGTCCGGTGGTGACACTGGTTTTGTCGTTGTCGGATTTGGCGATGTTCTGGAACTGCGGGTTGAAGTAGAGTTCAGCGGACGGGGTGTTGTTGCAGACGGTGAGGGTGGCGCGGTTCCGGATCTCGGCGTTCCCGCTCTGCTGAAGCAGCCGGATGAAGCTCGCGTCGAACTGCGGCGCGAAGAGAAATCCGCCCAGCGGACCGGAGAAGGCCTGCAATGCGGCGGTTCCGCCCGACGAGACGCCGGAGGCGTCCCAGGCGACGGAGAAGAGGTTCAATCCGGGACCGTTTTTCCAGGCGAGATATTCGATGCCGAGGTCGCGCAGGGTGCTTTCGCGCAGTTCGTACAACGTGAAGTGGAAGGTGATCTGCGGAGCGGGTCGGTCGATCCAGCTCAAAAACTCGTAGACGTACTGGGTGTTGGAGCTGTTGTCCTTCCAGTAGATCTGGTTGGAGTTGGCGTCCCAGGCGTAGACCGAACCGGCGGGACCCTCGCCGATGATGGAGTTGACCAGCACGTTGAGCATGTTCTGACCGGAACGGAACTTCGGCCGGTAGACCGCCCGGGTGATGCCGGTGCCGCGGATGACGTCGGCCGGAGTTCTGCCGTCGACCTTGATGTCGCGGTCGATTTTGCGGATGAAGTCATCCACATAGGGCATCATTTTGACCGGGCAGGTGACGGTGAGCAGCTGGGTGTTGTCAGCTCCGTACTCGATGCAGTTGACGCTGGAGTTCATGTTGTACCGTTTGACGATACCGAGCAGGAACGGGGTGACGTCGTTGGACTGGACATACTTGAGCTGGTAGACCTTCGAAACCATGCGGTCCTGCGCGTCGTCCTGGATGAACCGCAGTTTCTGGACACCCGGATTCTCACCGGGGGCGTTCTGTGCTGTTGCGACAGTGCACAGCAGCAGCCCGAGGGCGAGCGCTGTTGTTTTTCTGGACATATTGCATTCCTCCCCTGCGAATGTTTTCACTCCAGCGTTTTGCCGGAGAAAATTCCGTACGGATCCTCCGGGCGGACCAGCCCGGATCTATGTTATGTCCAAAAAACCGGCGTGCCGCCGGAACAGCCACACTTCGCGGCGGGGCGATTTCCAGGCACAATTCAGGAATCGTGCACACATCGGGGCCGGAGGGGCTCTGCAATTTCTCTCTCTTCTTCAATATTACTCCGGTTGTGAAGTTTGTCAACCCGGATGAGAGAAGATTTTCACAAAAGTTGCGGAATTTCGGATTCAGCCCCCGTGCAATTCCCTGCGGCATCGCCGGATGTGAATGGAATGAAGAAAAAGAAGCATGGACGGGTCAAGTCCGTTGAGAGGCGCATTTTTATTTTAATGGCAGAAAATTTTCTTTTTTTTCTCATGGGATCTTGACATTTTACATGTTTTGCTTCATAATATGATAAAGCGATTAATCTAATGTGGAGATAAGTCGTGGTAAGACTGATTGACATTGCGCAACGGGCAGGGGTTTCGCAGGGAACCGTTTCGGCGGTATTGAGCGGCCGTGGGCGCAACATTCGCGTCTCGAAGGAGAAGGCCGAGAAGATCCGGTCCATCGCCCGGGAGATGAATTACATCCCGAACTTCTCCGCCAAGATGCTGAGCGGGCAGTCGTCGCACACTCTCGGCGTGTTGATCGACAGCGAAGATGTCGCGGTGCGGTTCGAACAGCTGGCCGCCATCGACCGGGCGGCGGAGCGGCATGGATACCGGCTGTTGATCGCCGAAACGCATGCCAATGCAGAAAAGCAGCTGCTCAACTACCGCACGTTGCTGCAGTACGGGGTGGATGGGGTCATCTGCCACGCCAACTGTGTGCACGAATCCCTGCGACATGAGAAGAATGTAGTTCTCTACGGAGCGGAAGAGTTTGAGGGAATTCCATCCGTTTATTACGACATCGAGGCCGGTTATCGTGAGGCGCTGGACCACTTCAGGCAGGAGGGGCGGGTTCGTCCGGCGCTGGCATTCTTTGGTGCGACTTGCCACGATTCCATCCGGGCCCGTTATCGGGCGTTTCGGAATCTGGAGCCGGAGTTCTCCGGCGGACTCCATGTGATGGAGAAAAAAGGCGATACTGCAGCGATGGATCTTCGCTCGGCCGTGGAGCAATTGACGTCGCAACAGATTTTGCCGCGGAAAATCGATGCTGTGATTCTTCAAAATGACCTATTGGCACTCGCTCTGCTGTTCGAGTTGCAGCGACGGGGAATCCAGGTGCCGGAAGATGTTTCCATCGTCGGGCAGGACAATGCAGCTTTTTGCTGCTGCACCAGGCCGGCTCTTTCGACGATCGACTCCAATCTGGATGGATTGGGCAACGCGGTAATGGAATTGATGCTTGAGCGGCTGGAGCATCCGGAGCGTCCAATCCGTTCAATCGGCGTTCCCACCTGGCTGGTACAACGGGAAACCACCCTTGCAAGCAAAAATAAGGAGAGGTGACATGCATCTGGAAACGAAATCCCGACAATTCACTCTTATCGAACTTCTTATTGTTATTGCAATCATTGCGATACTGGCGGCGGTGCTGCTGCCGGCGCTGAATCAAGCCCGTGAGAAGGCTCATCAGTCCACCTGCCAGAGCAATCTTTATCAGATTGGTCAGGGCGACATGTTGTATCAACACGACTACGACGGCTGGATGACGTCGATCAACAACCATGCCAACAACCTCGGGGGAAAGGATCTGAAGTGGCCCCGGCAGCTGTACCCCTATCTGCTGGCTGGAAAAAAGCCGCCGGCAACCGGGGGCGTCCAGTACCCGAGCCGGTTCGGCTGTCCGAACATGCGGTGGCTGAAGCCAGATAAAAATGGATTTGTTTCTCTCGGAGAAAGTTATGGAAAAAATGCTCAAATTACAGAGGACGTCTGGAACGGTACGGCGTACCGCAGCATCAAGATTCACTCAGTCAAACGTCCTTCTCAGAAACTGGCATTTGCCGACGGAACCTCTTTTTCTCTGATCAATTACAAGTGCAACGCTCCTCTCTATTACTGGGCAAAACCGGATGAAGCACAGCTGGGCGATGACATCACCTGCTACCGTCACGGCAACCGGATTGTGGCAAACGTGGCTTTCTTCGATGGACATGTTTCGGGAAAACGCTGGGAGGCGCTGTATCAGAATCAGGGAAATATACAGGGGTGCTGGCTTCTGAAATGAAGGCCGCATGATATTTCTCATGGAACATTGTTTTCTCTTCAAATTTCGGAAAGGGTTTTGTTTTTCATGAAATTATTCTCTCTCATTTGTTGTGGATGCTGTATTTTTTGCACCATTTTCTCCATTTCAGCGGAGGACCCGGTCCGGCTGGACTCCGCCGGAAGGCTGGCGGTGACCGATGAACTCCTGTTCAGCGGCGACTACTGGAACGGCAAACTCAGACGAAACTACACGCAGGGAAAGTCAAAAGAGTGGAAGATAGACGCGTTACAGAGTGACAAAAAGACGAATACCACAACTTACCGGGGGGTACTTTCTCTTCCCGACCGGACCGTTTCGCCGTTCGCCGGGAAATTGCGCAAAACCGGTGGCGGAACCAGTGAGTTCGAGTTGGAAGTCAAAAATACGAAAGAGAGTTTCACCTTCCGCACGGAGCTCCCGGCAAAACTCTTCACCGGCCGTACCTTGCTCATCGACGGGAAGGAGTTTCAGCTCCCGCGGGAAAAGGGAAAGGTCGGCATCTTTTCCGGCAGGGCCCGCCGTCTGGAGATCCCCTGCGGCGACGGCACCGTCGAGCTGGAGTGCGACCGGGAAATCGGCATTCTCATACAGGATTACCGGCCCCGGCCGAACTCCTACAGCTTGATGCTGGCGATTCCTGCCGCCGACGGCGGCAGGAAATTGCAGCTTTACCTGCATTATCGGCCCTATTCCTCCGCTCCACTCGACCTGCGGAACGCCGCCAATATGGGATTCACCGACACCGTCGCCTCCGACGGAAAAGGCGGCTGGACCGACCAGGGGCCGGAGAACGATCTGCGGATGATTCCGCTCGGGAAACAGCGCTGGCGCGGCACCGATTTCGAGATCATTGACCCGGCGAAAAACAACGAAAAATCCTGCATCGTTCTGGCCGGTCCCGCCCGCCACTACATGCCGGAGAAGGCGGCGGTGGAGGTGAAGACGAAGGTGGAGGGGCGCTGGCTCTTCCTGCTGCACGCCACCGCGTGGGGCTCCTCCCGGCCGGAACTCGGCACGGTAACGCTGACCTATCAGGATGGGACGCAGAAGAAGATTCCGGTGAAATCCGGCGTCGACGTCGGCAACTGGTGGAGCCCGTCGCCGCGCGGCAACGGCGAGGTGGTCTGGACCGGCGAGAACCGCAGTTCGTTCGTCGGACTCTACCGCAGCAGCTACCCGATTGAGGCGAAGCCGATCCGGCACGTGGAGTTCCGGTCCGCCGGAAACGCCGTCTGGATGATCGTCGCCGCCTCGGTCGGCGAAAAACGGCCGCCCCGCAACATGTCGGCGCCCTATTATATCGTTGCGGGGAAGGATTGGAACCCGATCCATTTCAATCGCGATGTGAATCCCGGTTCGGTGCTGGATTTCTCCTGGCGGCTGGATGCTCCCGCCGGGAAATACGGTCCGGTGGTGGTGCGCAACGGACGGTTTGAATTCCGCGACCGCCCGGGGGTGGCGCTCCGGTTCTACGGCACCAACCTCTGCTCGGCCGGTCCGTTTGTCGATCGGAAGTGGGCGGAACGGCTGGCCGACCGCATGGCGCAGTACGGCTTCAACATCTTCCGGCTCCACCACCACGACGGCGGTCTCGGGCGCAAAAGCCCCACCTATGAACTCGATCCATTCAAAGTCGATCAGGTCGACTATCTGGTCTACTGCCTGAAACAGCGGGGAATCTACCTCACCACCGATCTGTATATTTCACGGCGGCTCCCGGCGGGAGAGATCCCGGAATATCCTGGGAAACTCACCGACATCACCGCCTACAAGGCGCTCTTCTGGGTGCTCGATTCGGTCTATGAGAACTGGAAGGCCCATGCCCGCAATTACCTCACCCACGTCAACCCCTACACGAAACTGGCGATCAAGGACGATCCGGTGCTGGTTTCGATCAATCTGGTCAACGAGGGAAACATCAAATCCTGCTGGAGCGCCAACGCTTTCACCCGCAAACTCTACAACGAGCGGTTCGAAGAGTGGCGCCGTGCCCGGAACCTCTCCGACGGCGGCAATCCGGGCGAACGCAATCGGCAGTTTGAACGGTTTCTCACGGAGACCTATGAGAAACGGTATGCGCAGATGGTGAAGTTCGTTCGGTCTCTGGGGGTTCGTTGTCCACTTTCCGACCAGAACATGGGAGCGACGCCGAAACTCTCGCTTATGCGCCGGGATTACGACTACGTGGATACCCACGGCTACTCGAGCCATCCGCGGTTTGCCGGCCGTTCGTGGCAGCTGCCGTCGCTGGTGACCCAGAAGTCCGCCATCGCCGGTCAGTTTGCGGTGCCGTGGCATCTTGCCAGCAGTCGTCTGTTCGGCAAGCCGTTCACGGTAACGGAGTTCGACTATGCCAAACCGAACCGTTTCCGGGCGGAAGGACCGGCGCTGATCGGCGCTTATGCCGGACTTCAGGGGTGGGATATGCTCGTGCAGTTCGCCTATTCGCACGGTACGGAAAACTACCAGAAAGAGGGGCGCACCCGCAACCACTTCGACCTCTCCACCGACCTGGTGAAAAGCCTGGCGCAGCGGATCGGCGTGGCGCTCTTCTCCCCGGCGGGAATCCAGCCTGCGACAAAGGGATTTGCCGCGCTGCTTGCTGCCGATGGAAAGATTCCGTTTGACACGAATTACAATGTGGAGCTCTCACAGCTCGGGCAGATCGCCCGGGTCGGCACGCTGGTGGTGCCGCCGGGCACTCTTGCGGCATTGCCGGAGGATGTGGCGGCGGTGATTGACATCGGCACGGCGTTTCCGCGCGGTGCGGCGGGGAAGCTGCCGGTGTTCAACGCGGCTCCCGGCCGGAAGACGCTGATTCAGGAGTTGATCGATGCCGGATATCTGGAGAAGGGGTGTTACGACGCGGCGTCGGGATTCTACCGCAGTCTCGGCGGCGCGATTGAACTGAACCGGTCGAAGCAGACCTTCCGGGCGCTTTCCGACGCCTGTGAGGTGCTGATTCTCCCGGCGGGGAGGAAGATGAGCGGAAGTTTCCTCGCTGTCGACAACAAAGTGGGGCGGGCCGTGATCGCGGCCATCTCCGCCGACGGGAAGAAACTCCGCGACTCCGATCGGATTCTTCTGCTGCATCTCACCGATACGCAGGCGACCAAGGCGAAGTTCGCCTCCCCCGAAATGGAACAGCTCGACGGCTGGGGAACGACACCGTTTCTCGCGGCCCGCGGCGAAGCGGTACTGACGCTCGCTCCCGCTGACGGGCGCAACTATCGGGTCTACGCGGTGGACACCGCCGGGAAACGGCTGGGCGAAGTGAAGACGCTCCGGGCGAAGGACGGAAAACTTACGTTGCCGCTCCGGGTGTTCCAGCCCTTTGGAACCGTGCTCGCCTATGAACTCGAAGCGGTTGCGTCGGGGCAGAAGTAGACGGTGCGGAGGCAGGCGGAGTTCCCTCGGGGGGGAGATCCGCTTGCTTTTTCCCCGTCGTGTGTTAGATTATTCCTCCGGAAAAGCGAGGGATCCCGATCGATCAACAGGAGGTGGAAGATGGGCCGTATCGTGGATTTTCATATCCATTGCAACAGCAGCGATCCGGAGCAGGTGAAGCAACTGGCGGAGACCTGTGAGAAGTATGAAGTTGCCGCGGCACTGGTCGGAGGTCTGCGCTACGGGGCGACGGACTATGTGCCCAATGAACAGGTGATCCAAATCTGCCGCGAATACCCTGATCTCTTCTATCCGCTGGCGAAGATCGATCTCTGGGAGGCTCCTCCGAATCCGGACGAAGCGTCGCGTCTGGCGGAGACGGGTGTGCGGGGGTTCAAGTTCATCTATCCGTATTACGCTTACGACGACGACCGTTACATGCCAATTTATGAGAGAATCGAGACGCTCGGACTGCCGGTTCTGTTTCACACCGGCGACTTCTGTCCGAGTCCGGTAGACGCGGTCTGGCGGCGGCCGGTACTGCGCAATATGGATCCTGTCACGCTGGATCGGATCGCGCGTTCTTTCCCGAAGCTCAACATCGTGATGGCTCATCTGGGGACCTCCCTCTGGCGGGTTCCCGCCGCGGAGCTGGTCAAGACCCATCCGAATCTCTATACGGATCTTGCCGGGCACGGAAGTTTTGCGGCACTTTCGGCGGAGGATCTGGCCGGGCTTCTCGGGCCGCGGCGGCATGTTTACGGCGTGGAACGGGCCTTCTTCCACAAGCTGGTGTTCGGTTCGGACGCCTACGTCGACAAGCCCTCGACGCTGGTCAGCGCACTGGATCATTACCGGCATCTGCTCGACCGGCTCGGCCTCCCGGCGGGACTGAGCGCGGAGATCATGGGCGGAACCGTCGGCCGCTGGCTGGGGATTCCGCTGTAGAGATGACTGGGGGCGTCGATTTCAACCGATACAATCCGAAAACATTTTTGAGGTGAAGGAATGTGCTTTTCTCCGTATTCTGATCTGATGCAGCACTATTACGGCAGGATGGTGCGCGAGTGTGTCGAACGGCGGCGGAAGGAGCTCGCCGCGGTGGATTCCCGGGAGAAGGCGCTGGCCTATGTCCGGCTCGCCCGGGAGCGGATTTGCACCGCCTTCGGCCCGTTGCCGGAACGGCATGTTGCGGACGCCGTTGTCACCGGCGTGATCGAACGCGACGGCGTGCGGATGGAAAAAATCCTCTTCGAATGCGCTCCCGGATTCCACATGACCGGCATCGTTTACCGGTCGGTTTCTCTGCGTACTCCGGCGCCCGGCGTGCTCGCTCTGCTCGGACACAACGACAACGGCAAGGTGGCATTGAACCAGCAGCAATGTTGTGTCGGGCTTGCCCGCAGAGGAGCGGTGGTGTTCACAATTGATCCCTTCGGGCAGGGGGAGCGAAAACAGTATTGGAATGATCCGTTGCGCACCGGCTGTGTCTGGGAGCACAACATGGCGGGCAAACAGCTTTCGCTCTGCGGCGAATTTTTCGGCGCCTGGCGGGTGGCTGATGCGATGGCGGCGCTCGATTATCTCGCTGCCCGGCCGGAGGTCGACCAGACGAAACTTGCGGTGACCGGCGCCTCCGGCGGCGGGACCCTTTCGAGCTATCTCTTTGCACTGGACGAACGGCTGAGCATGGCGGCGCCGGGCTGTTACATTACCACCTTCCGGCGGAATTTCGAAAATGAGCTGCCGACCGACGTCGAACAGATTCCGCCGGGGCTGTGGGCGGCGGGCGGCGACATGGCGGATTTCCTGATCGCCCGTGCGCCGAATCCGGCGCTGATTCTCGCGGTCGAGGATGACTTCTTCGATCCGCGCGGCGCGGCGGAGACGCTGGAGGAGGCGCGGCGCATCTACGCGCTTCTGGGGGCGGAACAGGAGGTCGAACTTTTCGTCGGCGAGGGCGGCCACTGCCTCGGTCCGCAGCTGCGGAATGCGACGTATGAATTCTTCACCCGCCACTGGTTCGGGCGGGCGATCGGCGGGGAGGAGCCTTTCGAACCGCTCTCCGACGAGGAGATCGCCGTCACATCCGGCGGGCAGGTGACGGAGCTGCCGGGCGAGCTGTCGCTGCCGGACTATCTCGCCCGCCGGGCGGCGGAGCTGGCGAAGGAGCGTTCGCCGCAGGGGGTGCGGATTTCCGCCTTTCTGAAGGAGGCGCTGCAGGCGGAACCGGCGGTCGCGGCGCCGGAGTACCGGGTGCTGCGCGGCCGTACCGGGGAAGACGGGATCAGCTGTCTCGCGTTGCGGACCGAACCGGAGGCGGAGGCGTTTCTGCAGTTCCGCCGGAGCCTGGGGGCGTTTCACCTGCCGCCGGGGCGGGAGTGCACGCTCTATCTGCCGCACGTCGACGCGGAGGAGGAGCTGGACGCCGGAATTCCGGAGGAGGCGGAGTTCCCGGGGCCGCTTTTCGCGCTGGATGTGCGCGGCTCCGGGAAATCGGCGCCGCTGACCTGCGACCGGGGAACGGACTACTTCTACATGTATGGAAGCGACTACTTCTACGACGCGACCGGGCAGCTGCTCAACTCCTCCTATCTCGGGGGAAAGGTGCGGGATCTCTTCGGCGCGATCGCGTTGCTGCGTTCGGCCGGATATACGGAGATAACGCTCGCCGGGCGCGGCCTCGGCGGACTGGTTGCTGCTTATGCCGCCGGGATCGACTGTTCCGGAATCCGGCGCATCCGGCTGCGGAACGTGCCCCGCTCCTGGGGCGGGCTGATGCGGAAGGGGGAGTTTCTCTGGCCGCAGTCCCATCTGATTCCCGGGCTGCTTCGCGAATTCGATCTCGACGACCTCTACCGGTTGCTGGCGGAGCGGTGCGACTTCCGGCTCTCCGACCCGTGGGACGGCTTCTTCCAGTCGGCGGAGTGACCGGCTCCGGTCTGGTTACGGCATTGCAAAGTGCAGAAAATTGGAAACTTCCGCTGTTTCGATTTTGAGGCGGAAGTTTTTTTTCTGTTTTTTTCATCCCGGTATTGCTTTTTAAAACGGTTTATGGTATAATATTAATGTAATACACCAATACACTTTGAGAGGGGGAAGGCGATGAAACCATCCGTCATCATCAAGGACGGGCGGGAGGCGGCGTATCGGCAGGTGGCGCGGCAGCTCCGGAGCCGTCTGGGGGAGGGGAAACTTCTCCGTGAAGACGGGCGGTTGCCGAGCTTCCGGCAGTTGTCGGCGGAGTACGGGGTGAGCATCTGCGTGATCCAGCAGGCGATGCGGCTGCTGCGCGAGGAGGCGCTGATCGAAGTGCACCACGGCCGGAGCGGGCGGGTGGTCGCCGATGCTGCGGCGGAGGCGGGGATTCTCAAGCTCGGGCTGATTCACCCGTATGTTCCCGATGGTTCGTTCGGGCGCCAGGTGCCGTATGCGCTGCTCAGATCGGTGGAGGAGCTGCACTGCAACGCGATGGTGACGGTGCGTTCCTCCGAGAGGGAACCGAAACGGGAGCGGGAAATTGCCGAGAATCTGCTCTACAATGGATTTGACGGCATCATTCTTTCGCCGGAGGACACGTTTGCCAACGCCGCTTTTTTCGAGGAATTGTCGCAATCGATTCCGGTGATGCTGCTCGATCAGGCGATTCCGGAGTGTTTCCTGCCGGCGGTGGTGACCGATTACGCCGACGGGGGCGACCGGATCGGGCGGGACCTCCGCCGCCGGGGGCGGAAACGGGCCTTGGTGCTGTTGAACGACCGCAGCAACTCCAGTATCCGGGATATGGTGCAGGCGCTGGCGCGCCACGTGGAGGTCGCGCCGCTGGAACTGCCGTTTTTCACTGCGGAAGAACAGGCAGACAATGACAGGTTGCGCTTGTGGGATGAGGTCTGCACCCGGCTTGCCGATGTGCTGCGCGGGGAGTCGGCGGATACGGTTTTTACCCCGTTTGACAGTGTTCTTGATACGTTCTACTGCCGCGAGATTCCGGAGGAGTTGCGGCGGGGGAGGCTTGGTGTGACGTTGCGCACCCGCGCCGGACGGTTTCACGCGCCGTCATATTACCGGATGGATCTGGTGGAGTGGCGCTGTTCCTTCCTCGATCTCTACCCGGTGGCGCTGGGGCGGTTGCTCAAGTGGCGTGCCTCCGGACGGCGCCCTTCCGGGACAAAAAAACTCAAGATCACATTCTATCGTGAATATCATAAGAACAACCACGATCAATGAAAGGAGTTGCAATGAAACGGATTCGAATGGCCGGGCTGATGTTCCTGCTCGGAATGGCGCTGGCCGCAGGCGGGGCGGAGAAAGTACTCTTTACCGCGGATTTTCTGCGGCAGGTCAAGCCGACCTCCACCCGCACTGTGACGGAGGAGAACGGCGTGCAGGTGCTGACGATTCAGGCGAAGACGAAGGCGGGGAACAAGGTTTCGATTCCGCTGGATCCCACGCTGCTTTCCGGGAAGAGTGTGGTGTTTTCCGCCGAAGTGGAGCAGGAGAATGTTTCCGCTCCACCGAAGCCGTGGAACGGCGTCAAGGTGATGCTTTCGCTCGTCTATGCCGACGGCAAACGCAACTACCCGCAGGCACCGAATGCGGTGGGGACGCTGCCGTGGCAGACCCGTTCGGCCCGCATCTCGCTGCCGCAGCTGAAAAGCGCGGCGTTTACGCTCGGCCTGGAACAGGTTTCCGGCACGGTACGGTTTCGCAACGTGCGGATTGTCGAGGTGGAGATGCCCGATTATGAGAAACGTCTCGTCACCGGCACGGCCAACCGGAAGGATGCCGCGTACAAGCCCGGCGAGGAGATGGTGTTCTCCTTCCGGATTCTCAACGACGGAAAACCGGAATCGGGGAAGCTCCGGATCGTTCGATCAAGCGATGACGGCCGGAAGGAGACCTTCGAGCGTGAGGTGAAAGCCGGAGAGACGTGTGAGGTGCGCGCCTCTCTGAATCAGCCCGGTTTTGTGATGGTC
The DNA here is from genome assembly GCA_900551245.1 of uncultured bacterium. GTDB lineage: Bacteria > Verrucomicrobiota > Lentisphaeria > Victivallales > Victivallaceae > Victivallis. The sequence goes on from URVC01000018.1 coordinate 39,132, forward strand.
AAGGCGATGCTGCTCGATCCGTATGGAACCCCGGCGAAACGGCGCAACGGGCGCAACGTACAGTACGGACTCGCCGGAGGCGTTGCGGCGGAAACCCTGAAACAGGGGGTGCCGGAGCCGGCCGATTTCGACGCCTACTGGAGCCGGGCGAAAGAACAGCTCGCCGCGATACCGCTCCGGGAACTCGAACGCAAGGTGCTGAAGGAGACGGCCGTTTCGACCATTTACGACGTCAAGGTGGCCTGCGCGGGGAACCGGCCGGTTTCCGGATATCTTTCGATTCCGAAGGGGGCGAAGCCCGGATCTCTGCCGTTGCGAATTTACTTCGACGGCTACGCGGTCCACAGTGCGCAGGTGCGGGAGTCGCCGAAGGCGATCTGTTTCTTCGTCAATGCACACGGCATTGAGAACAACCGCGAGGCGGCCTACTACACCGCGCTGGCGCGGGGAGAGCTCCGGGGATACGGGTTCCGAAACGAGGAGAATCAGAAGCCGGAGAGCTGTTACTTCAACAACATGATCCTGCGCGACCTGCGCGCGCTGGAGTACGCCCGGAGCCTGCCGGAGTGGAACCGGAAGGAGATTTATCTCATCGGCGGCAGCCAGGGGGCGTTTCAGACGGTGGCGGTGGCCGGTCTGTCGGAGGGCATCACCTCGTGTGACATCAGCATCCCGTGGTTCTGCGACCTCGGCGGGGTGAAGATCGGCCGGGTGCGCGGCTGGCGGCCGGAGTACGCGCCGGGGCTGGGGTATTTCGACACGGTAAACTTCGCCCGGCGGGTCAAATGCCCGGTGAAGATCACCGCCGGCCTCTCCGACTGGGTCTGCCCGCCCTCGGGCGTCTGGGTGCTCTACAACAATCTGCCGGGACCGGCCGAACTCACGATGCTGCAGGGGCTGGATCACGCGGTCTATCCGGGTTACAACCGTGCGAAGGCCGCCCGGACCACCCATCGGAAGTAAGGAACGGATTCCGGGGCCGTCGTCCGGCGGTCCCGGAGCATAAAACAGGAGAACAGCGATCATGCGGAAACATTCCCACTCATTCCCCGGAAAACGAACCGGTTCGCCATTTCGATTCACTCTTATTGAACTTCTTGTCGTTATAGCGATCATCGCGATTCTGGCGGCGATGCTGCTGCCGGCGTTGAATGCGGCGCGGGAGCGGGGGCGGCAGGCAACCTGTACCAATAATCTGAAACAGCTGGGGCTCGGGTTTGCCATGTACGCCGGAGACAACGGCGACCGGCTGCCGCCGATGGATTACGGCGCCGGCAAGCAGCCTTACTGGAATGCCACCATGCTGGGGCGGCGGCAGGATGGATCTTACGGCGCAGAGATCGGTCTGACAAGCAGCGCTTACATCCAGCTCAGTCTGCTGCGCTGTCCCTCCATGGCCGGGAATTTTCCGCTCGACGGTTCGGACTCATGGTATGTTGCCACCTCTCATTACGGGATCAATCAGAATATCATACAACGGGCCACCGTCAATTCGCCGAGGCTCACTTCGATCAAGAATATTTCGAAAAAGTTCGGGCTGGTCGAATCGTGGATCGGCAGTTCCACCGGAATGGATGAGGCGAAGGGTTATTTTCGTATTACAGGGGGTACTGCACGCTTCGATTACAGCGACAGCGGGCAGGGATATCCGGCGGCACGGCATTCCGGAAGCTGTAATGTGCTTTCCCTCGGCGGGAACGTCTCCAGCTACAAGGTGTCCAATGTTCGCGATCCCGGGGCGTCCTATCCCTTCAATGTGCAGGATAGTGCCTGCTGGAACCTCCACTGGGTAGTGAAATAAGTCTGACTGTAGTGAAATCGGCAGAGATCCGTAACCGCCGATCGTTTTTGAGGACCGATCGGGAAGACTATTTTATCGATGACTTTTATGGCTCATTTTATTCCGAAAAGGAAAAAGCTGATGAAGAAACTGTTTTTATTGTTCGCATCTGCCGGAATGGTACTCCACGGTGCACTGGTCAGCACCGATGAGGTGCTGTTTCGGGAGAATTTCGACTCGCCGGATTCATTGAAACGCTGGCAGGCCAGTGGAACCCGTCCGGAATTTCTTCCCGGCGGCGCTCCGGACGGCAAAGGGAATGCGGTCCGATTTGTTCGGCAGAAGGACGGCAATTCGAAGATCACACTGCCCCTTGACCCGAAAAAAATCTCCGGCCTGATCTCGTTCGAGGGATATATCCGCGGCTCCGATTTGAGTGGAAAGGCCGATTATCTGGGGCCGAAATTCATGCTGACGGTCAAGGATGGAAAAAAGTACTACTACCCGGAACCAGTCAAAGGGTTCGGCAGTTACGGTTGGAAGAGGGTGCGGACGTTTTTCCAGATTCCGGAGAATTGCAGCAGCTTGAGCCTTACCATCGGGATCCAGGGCGGAAGGGGGATGTTTGAGGTGGCGCAGATCGAGATTCGCCGCGCCCGGGAGGGAAGTGACGAAGAGGCAGTACGCGATGCCGTGCGGGCTGATACTTCCGACATGCCGCGCGGCCCGGTGGTGCCGGGCATGCGGACACAGTACCGCGGTGTGATGAGCGGGGATGATCTCTCCCCAGAGGCGTTCGCCGAACTCGGCCGCTGGAAGGTCAACCTGCTCCGCTATCAGATGCGCCCGGATTCCGAATTACGGAAAGCACTGACGACCGAGGAGGCCTACCTGCGCTGGATCGACTCCGAGATCGCCCGGCTCGACAGGGAAATTCTGCCGCTGGCCCGCCAGTACAATATCAAACTCGCGCTCGATCTCCACTACGGCGGCAGAAAACTGACGCAGCTTCTCAGCAATGAGCTCACTCCCGACAGCACCAACCTTGTACTGCTGGAGAAAGCCTGGCGGAAACTTGCCGCGCACTACCAGGGCAATGAGATGATCTACGGCTACGACCTGTTGAATGAACCCAAACCGGAGGATCCCACGAAGAATCCGTGGCCGGAAATGGCACAGCGTCTGGTCGACGTGATCCGCGAAGTTGATCCCGATACGCCGATCATCGTCGAATGGTTTCTGACGCTGCCGTTCGCAGTTCGCGGCGAAAACATCATTTACTCGTTCCATTTCTACAGTCCGATGGAGTTCACACACAATGGAGTCTCTTCGGTTCGCAGCGCCGCCAACTGGCGTTATCCCGGCGCCATCAACGGCGTCTGGTGGGACAAGGAGCGGTTGCGAAACGAGTTTCGTCCCTACCTTGAATTTCAGAAGCGGCATGGAGTCCGTATTTTCGTCGGAGAATTCAGCGTGGTGGCGTGGGCGCCGGGCGGGGCTCAGTATCTGAAGGATTGTACCGAACTGTTTGACGAATACGGCTGGGACTGGACCTATCACGCATTCCGTGAATGGTCCGGCTGGAGCGTCGAGCACGCCGGGAAAAGCCGGAAAGACAACCGCCGGGTCGGCGACACCGACCGCAAACAGGTGCTGTTAAAGGCGTTTGAGAAGAACCGGAAGTAGTTCCATCCTCCGGGGAAGCCCCGGTCAGAGCGCCGTTGCGGCGAGCAACACCCCCGCGACGGCGCCGAGCACGTAGCCGAGCACCTGAATCGCCACGAGATGTTCGTCGGCAATCGCGAGGATCATCCGGTGGAATTCAGTCACATCCTGCGCCGCGACCGAGGCTTCAATCCGGTGCGGCAGATTGAGCCGGGCGATGAGGACCGCTTTCCCTTCGCCGCGCAGATAGCTGCCGACCCCCTTGCGGAGCGCGGGCAGAACCTGATTGCGGAGCATCTCCCACAGTTCCGGAGAGCGGAGCGTCTGGTCGGCCAGCTCCGGGAGCTTCTCCTGCAGGTAGTCGTGCAGAATCTCCTCCAGCTTGGCGGAACCGCGGGTGAGCAGTTCCCGGAGATGCTCCTGCGCTTCCGGGCTGTGGAGGTAGTCCCGCACCCGCATCGTGAAGCGCAGCACCTCCTCGCGGATCAGCTCCTGTGTCGGTTCCTCCCCGAGTTTTTCGCTGATCTGGCGCTCGATGTGATCCCAGTCGAGGTAGTCCACCAGCCCTGCGGCGAGGTCCGCCGGCACCAGAATGCGCGGCAGAAGACGGAGTTTTTCCCGCAGGTAGTCGCGCACGCCGCTGCGCAGATTGTCGCGCAGCAGTGACGCCAGTTCCGGAGAACGTTTCCGCAGTTCGTCGATGATGGCGGAGGCGAGTTTCTCCCGGTTTTCGGGTGCATTGAGGTATCCGGCGGCCACTTCGTCCCACAGCCGCCGGAGATTTTCCGTCGTCAGGTTGTCGCGCAGTCCGGCGCGCAGCGCCTCTTCGACATGCGGCGCGATGAATTCGGATATCCGCTCCGAATAGCGCTGCAGAAAGCGGGTGGCAACGTCGCGCAGACGAAGCAGCAGAGATTCATTTTCAAAGAGTTCCGTGGCGGCTTTCCCGATTTCCGTGGCGATTTCGTCCGGATCGATCAGGTTCCGGGGGATCTCCTCCCCGAGCACCCGCCCGATCCGATCCTTGTTGGCCGGGATCAGCCCCTGGCGCCAGATGCCCAGCGTCGCGTAGCGCAGCCAGTGGCGGTCGGTGCGCCGGTAGGGCTTGAAGAGCATCTCGATGGCGATGAAATTGGTGAGGTACCCGACCGCCGCGCCGGTGAGAATCGGCATCAGCCAGGCGGTCACCCAGCCGGGAGCGCTCCAGAGCCCCGCGTTGCGCAGCAGCGGCAGCGCGATCAGCAGCGGCAGCGTCGCCCAGCTCACCGGGCGGATGATCTGTTCCGCCGAGCGCAGAAGCCGGTCGCTCCCTTTCATCGTCCGCCTCCGGCGTTACCGGCTCGTCTTCGGCGCGAGGTCGACCAGACCGCGGTTGACCGGAGCGGTGCGTTTTTCCTGCGGCGTCACCGCGGGCAAACCGCCGGCATCGTCGTCAGCATCGTCCTCGATGAGTTTGCTCGCCCGGGTCTTCCCGTAGGAGGGATCCTTGAAGTCGATGCCGATGCGGGCCGGTTCACCGCCGACCAGCGACACCGTGCCGCTGACCGGATCGCGCAGCAGAGAGGGGATGGTCGAGGTGGTCTTGCGGTATTCGTTGGCGATGTTCTCCCCGTCGATGCTGAAGGCGAGATAGTGCCCCACCTTGGGCGAGACCGGCATCAGCAGGTGAATCCGGCTGAGCATGTCGATCTCCGCCTGGAACTTCTCCTGCCCGATGGCGCGACCGATCCGCATGACGCCGAAGACCTTCTGCGCGTCTTCCACGATCAGGTAGTAGTAGCGGTTGCTCCCCTCCACCAGCGAACGGATGGTGTAGGTGCGGGGAATCGCCTTGCCGGCATTTTTCCCGGTGAGGTCGGGGATGCCGACGGTCCGGCTCCAGTTGTCCACCCCTTTGGCCACCTGGAACTTGAGGTCGCGGCTCTTGTATTCCGAAGGGAGCATGCTGTGGGAGAGATAGACGTTGATCCGGTAGGTGCCGAGGGCGTCGATATTGTAATACTTGTTCACCGGCAGGACCATCCGCTTGACTTCGCCGGGGCCGAGGATCAGCCCGGTGACGGAGATTTCCGCGCCGGGGCGCTTCGGCACCACCCGGCCGTTCGCGTCGCGGATTTCGAAGAGGATGAACCCCTGCAGCCGCGGATCGCTGCCGAACACCAGCGCCCGGCCGGAGTCGTTCCGCAGGGAAATGCAGGCGTAAACCGGTTCGTACTGCATGTAAACCGTGCGATTGAGGTCGATGTCCAGCCCCATCTGCGCGTGGACGGCGAGGGCGGCCAGCAGAAGGAGGAGGCCGGTGACGAGTTTGCAGGAGGTGAGTTTTATCATGATTTCCGGGATCCTTTCCTGGTTTCGAGACGGGTTGAAATTTCTTCTGCGATGCGCTCCGGATCGAGCGCGTGACAGGCGGAATCGGTCGGGCAGACCCGCTTCAGACAGCGGATGCACGGCAGATCCCGCTGGAATGTTCTGCTTTCCGGACTGTACGGACCGGTCCGTTCCGGATCGGTCGGGCCGAAAAAGCCGAAGACCGGGCGGCGCAGCGCCGCCGCCGCATGAATCGGGCCGGAGTCGTTGCTGACGACCGCGTCCGCGCGGCGGAGCAGCTCCATCATCTCGCCGAGCGTGGTTTTCCCGCACAGGCGGAGCAACGGGAAATCCGCCGGGAGCGCCGCCGCGATCGCCTCCTCCACCGGACGGTCTCCGGCGGAACCGGCTGTCGCGAAGGAGAGGTCCGGCACCCGGCGGTGCAGCGCTTCGCTCACCCGGGCGAAGAGTTCCGGCGGAAACTGCTTGCTGGCCCAGCGTGCGCCGGGGATCAGCACCACGAGGTGTTCCGGCAGCCGGCCGCATTTTTTTTCGAGCGAAGCGAGATTTTCCGGCTGCTCCGGCAGTTCGGGCAGTTCGACGGCGCAGGGATCGTGAAAGAGGGCGCCGACCAGATTGACGTACCGTTCGACCGCATGCCCCGCCGGAACCGGGAAGCGGTATCGGTAGAAATAACGGGCGAGCGGTTCCCGCGGGGCGGCGAATCCGACGACCGGCCCGCCCTTGGCCAGAAAGGCGAAGAGCGCACTCCGGGTCAGCCCCTGAAAATCGAGGATGAGATCGTACCGCTTGCGGCGGAGGTTGCGCACCAGCCGGAAAAATTCCGGCAGCAGGGAGCGGAACTGCCCGAGTTTTTTGCGTTCAAAGAGGATCGTTTCCGAAACCGGCCACGGGCTGTAGCGCAGGATTTCCGCGAAGGCGGGGGCGACCAGAAAGTCCAGCTCCGCCTCCGGCAGCCGCCGGTGCAGTTCCGCCAGTGCCGGGAAGAGATGGATGATGTCACCCAGACTGCTCGGTTTGATGACCAGAACGCGTTTGATTCTGCCGGCGTCGATCATAACGGATTTGCCGGGGTTACGTTCCGGCGGCGAGCCGGAGCGCCAGCCGTTCGGGCAGGCCGGCGTCGATGATCTTGTTCTGGGCGGCACCGATGTCGTAGGGCAGCCGGTAGCGGGTGATGATGTGATTGTCCGTATCGAACACCGCAAAGCTGGCGCGCGGATCGTGGTTGCGCGGCTGACCGATGCTGCCGACGTTGAAGAGATACTTGTAACCGACCTTGACCTCGACCGGGAGTTCGTCGGCGTAGTTGAAGTCGACGTTGGCAATTTCGCAGGAGGCGTTGGTGGTCCACTCCGGCAGTTCATCGATGCTCCGTTCGTTCAGCGTGGTGATCGGCTTCTTGACGAAGGCGACCGGCACGTGGGAGTGGCCGCAGAAGCAGATCTGGGTGAACTGATAGGAGAAATTGTCCGCCGCGTGGTGCGCGTCGAAGATGTATCCCCAGTTCTCCGGCGTATCCAGCGTGGCGTGGACGATGGTGGAGTTGGTGCCGGGCACGGTGGAGCGGTAGGGCATCCCGACCAGCCAGGCGCGTTCGGCCTCGGTGAGCTGCTGCCGGGTCCAGTTGACCGCGAATTTCGCATGCGGGTTGAATCCGGACATCTCCGTATTGCCGTTTGCCGTGTATTCGTCATGGTTGCCGCGCACCATGGCCGCCCAGTTGAGGTCGCGGACCAAATAGAGACATTCGCGCGGTTCCGCATTGTACCCGACGATATCGCCGAGCGAGACATACCGGTCGACCGCAAGTTCGCGGCATTTTTCGAGAACCACTTTCAGCGCGTCACCATTGGCATGGATATCGCTGAGAATCGCATATTTCGCCATCTTTGCCAAACATTCCCGGACGTTTCCCGGGGGGGATTCCACCTTCCCTCCCGGACCTGAATTCAAAACCCCCCGCGCGGCGCCGGATTCCGGAACCGCTCCGGGAGAAGAGATGCGGCGGTTGCTGTAAGCCGGATTCTGTGCTCTCCGCGAACGGAGGCGGCAATCATCTGTCTATGCGACCAGAACCCGGGATTGATAGCGCCGCGAGCAACGGCATCATCCCCTATTTGGTCTTGCTGCGGGAGGGGTTTACCATGCGGCGCCGCTCTCGCTGACGCGCCCGGCGGGCTCTTACCCCGCCTTTTCACCCTTACCTCCGACAAATCGGGGGCGGTATTTTTTCTGTGGCACTGGCCTTCCCGCGGAATATGGTCCGCGGTATCCTTCTTTTCAAAAGGACTCCCTGCTCTGTGCAGTCCGGACTTTCCTCAACGGCCCCGGAGCGAACTCCTTCGACCGCCGCGACTGCCCGCAGCCGACACATCTCTATGGAATGGTTAATATAGCAATCCCTTTGAAATATACAAGAGGAATCGGCGCTTTTTTGCCTACCTTTTCCCCGCTCCGGGGAAAAACTCCCCCGAAACCTGAAAAATGAAAATATTTTCATCGCCGCTCTTGCTTTTTGCCGTGATATCGGGTATAATTAATAATGAAAATATTTTCACAGAGAGGAAGCCAGTTGAAAATGAAGGTAAAAAAGGTGACGATCCGGGACATCGCCGAACAGTGCGGGGTGAGCATCGCGACGGTGTCGCGGGCGATCAACGGCACGGCCGGGGTGCGTCCGGAGATCAAGGCGCAGATTTTTCAGTGCATGGAGGACTGCGGCTGGCGGAGCAACAATCTGGAGTCGCGGCTGTCGCTGCCGTCGTCGGAACGGAGCGTGGTGATACTGACCACCCGCCGGGAACCGTTGGCGGAGTACAGCATCACCACCCGGCTGATCGACCGGTTCCGGGAGGAGGGGTATCTGCCGCTGCTCCTGGTGGGTGGCACTTCGATGGGGCTGGAATTCTGTCTGCAGAGCAAACCTTTTGCGGTGATTTTCTACGGGAATCCGTCGCTGTTCCGGGAGCAGATTGCGGCGCTGATGGCGGAACAGGTCCGGGTGGTTGTGATCGGTTCTCCGCTGGAGAGTGATCCTCCGGCGCCCAGTTTCCCGGTGGATGATGTTGCGCTGGTCCGCCGTGCGGCACGGCGGTTGCTGGAGGCGGGCCATGAGCGGATCGCATTCTTCGGCGAGTTCGGGGAGAACGCCCATGTATCCCGGCGGCATCTTCTGCCGGAAAGGATCTGCCGGGCGTTGGAGATGATCGGCGCGACCGTGCCCGGCTTCGACCCGGTCCGCGACAGTGTGGGGGAGAGCTACGGCGACACCTCTGCGCTGAGGCAGTTTTTCCGGCAGAGCCGCCACACCGGCTGGATCTGCGGCAACCTGCGGCTGGCGAAGCTTTTCTATTTCTGCGCGCTCGAACAGAATTTGCAAATTCCGCGCGATCTTTCGGTCGTCACTTTCGGGCAGCCGCTGCCGGAATGGGATTTCCCGGTGCGGTTCACTTCGGTTGCGGCCGACTCCGGCCGGACCGATTCGGATATTCTTGAACTGCTCCGGCGCGAATCATTTCCGACGGCGGAGCGCCATCATATCGGAACGATTCTTGTCGAAGGCAACAGCGTAGCGGAGGTGAACCATGAGAAGTAACTTTTCACACTCAATCAGGGAGAAACAGAATATGCAGAGAAAAAAATCATTCATCATTCCATTTACTCTTATCGAGCTTCTTGTTGTAATTGCGATCATCGCAATTCTTGCCGCGATGCTGCTTCCGGCGCTGAACAAGGCGCGGAATTCGGCGAAGGCGATTCAATGTACCAACAATCTCAAACAGGTCGGTACGGCGTATGCGATGTATGTCAGCGACAACCGCGACTGCCTGATTCCGACCATCTTCGACAGTGCGGGGACGGATCGCTGGTATCAGCGGATCATGGGGGAAGAAGGGAAACTTTTGAAAATCAATAACTTTTACTGTCCGGCCATGCCGACTGCCCCGGAGATGGATCAGGCAGTGCTGATCCACTACGGTCAGAACGAGACAATCGCCCGCGTCTGGACGAATCCCCGTCCACTTGGCTCCATCACCAAACCGGCGATCCGCTATCTCATTACCGATACCTGGCGCAACATCGATGCCAGCACGATCGACTATGAGGACGGCTATTTCCGATTCAAGCCGGGCAACAACGGACTTCAGAGCGGTTACGGAGTTTCCGCGCCGCGGCACGCGTCGCAGGCGAACGTTCTCTGCCTCGATTTTCATGTGGAATCGGTTCGGAGCAGCCGTCCGCTCTTTCCGCACCAGGCGTACCCGTTTCTCTGGACGGAAAAGGCCAGTCATCCTCATCTCGACGCGGTGGACTGGCCGTGGTGAAGGAGGGGGAAAGAATGAAGTTTCGAATTGTTGCTGTTGCCGTTGTCTGCCTGCTCGGCGGGATGTCGGTTCCGGCCGTGACGGTGGAAGAGAATTTCCGGGAATACGCCGACTTTGATTCCGCCCATCACCGCTGGATGTTTCGTGGCGTCGGCGGCGAGGTGATCGACGGGGAGTACCGTTTCAACGGAGTGTCGATCGAAGAACCGATTCAGCCGGATATCCGGCCGTTGCTGGTCCTGGGGGTGCCGCGCGACTTCCCCGCCGGCCCAACGTTGCAGCTGGAGGCGGAGATTGCTGTCGGGCGCCGTGGATATTCGTTCCTTTCGGCGGAAGGGAAGTTTGCCCGGCGCATCGGCGTGGCGATTCTGCCGCAGCCCTTCTCCCGGGGGCACCGGGATCCGGCGAATCTCCCGGCGGTTCTGCTGACGCTGGACCGGGAGGCGGACGGCAGGAGGGCGGTCCGCTTCGGCTGCGAGGGGAAGCTGGATTTTACTCCGGAGCGAAAGGTTTTGTACGATGCCGGCAACTGGCGTGACGATGCGGTGTATCGATTTATGGTGTCGCTGGAGGGTGAGCTGGTTTCCGGTACGATCTCGGATGAGGCGGGGAAGGTGCTCTATCGGGCTGAACTGCGCGGAAGCGGTTTCCCCCGGGTGTTCCGCACGGCGTATCCCGCCTTCGCCAATCTGCGGCAGGAGGGGGCGATCCGGAAATTCCGGGCGGAAAACAACGGGCCGGTCGTCAAAGAGGCGCCGCTGATTCCACGGATGTCGTCGTGGCAGGTTGTGATAAACGGTACGGCAAAGAGTGTGCGTCCGGATTCCCGCTGCCGGCTCGACATCGGAAAACTGGCCGGCGGACATGGCCTCGGACGTCGCGCGACCATCACCTTCGAACTCGACTCTCCCCGCGCCGGAACGGTGCCGGCCGAAGTGCAGGGCGACTGGTTCTGGAAACTCTCGCTCAACGGGAAATCCCTGATCGACCTCTCCCGCAAAGGGAATGGTTCCGGAAAGGTTTATTCGCTGGATCTGCCGCTTCGGGCAGGGAAAAACCGGATGGAAGCGGAGGTCGGCAGCGGCAGTGAAGGGTGGAGTTTCCGGTTCCGGCCGTTCGATGCGGCGATGCATCGGGAACAGCAGAGCGCGGCCCGGCTCTACGGTTCGGATCGGATTCTGTGGAACATAGACCGGCTGTTCGACGATGAACGCAATCTTGCCCGGCATGGAGTCCGGGTACCGGAGCTGGCCGGCGAACTTGCCGCACTGCGCCGCCGGGTGCCGGAGGAGCTCACCTGCCGCGACACCGGCGAATACGATCAACGGCTGGCGGCGGCGTTCCGGAAGGTGTATGACGGCTATCGCATTCTCCACTTCGCCGATCTGCAAAAGGAACTCGAGGCCATCGCGCAGATCATCGGCCGTGAAGAGAATGCCGGAAACAAGCTGGCGGAACAGGAGCAAGCCATGCGCCGGGCGTTCGCCGCCGGAAAGAGCGCGGATTTCGACCGCATTGCCGCGGAGGCCGCACAGCAAATCTCCCTTATCCGCGACAAACAGGAGGGCTTCCGGGAAGGGGTCACCTTCGGCCGTTCCTTCGGCCGGTTCGGCTGGATGACCGGCGACCGGGTCAGCCGCTACAGCTCCGGCGACGGACTGCTGGCCAATCAGGTGCTCGCCTCCGGCGCATTGCTCCGGCAGTACGTGACTTCGGCGGATGGCAAGAGGCCGTGGCGGGTCAATTTCCGTTTCTCCGGCGACCGGGACGCCGCCAAAGCGGCGGAACTCGGGGCTCTGCCGAAGCTCAACAGCTCCGGCGAGGTGAAGTTCGGTTACGATCCCTCCTCCTTCTACTCCGGAAGCACTCCGAAGGAGGTGGTGGTCCGCGCCTGCAACTGGATCCGCAAGCAGTTCTCCTTCGGCGCCGATCTCACGATCGACATGAGCCTCGCTTCTCCCGCCCTGCTGCTGGAGAGTCCCTGCCATCTGTTCTCTCTCGAAGATCCAACCGTCGCGCCGCCGACTCACTTCGGATATCGGGACCGCGAGGGGAAAATCATCTCGCGGAAGCTCGGGAATGGCGTCATCTACGACCGCCGTCGCGACGGAGAGCTCGGTCGCAACTGGATTCTTTTCTGGAGCGAAAACAACGCCGCCGCCGATCTCGCCGGTCACCGTGGCAGTGTGCCGCTGGCGCTCTACTTTCAGTACCAGCCTGAACGGATTGAACGTTCCGCCGGGCGGGTGACCGTCACGCTCGGCCGCAACGGAGCGTTGTGGCTGGACACGCCGTTCGGCGCCCGGATTCAGCCTGCCGGAAACTGGCACGGCAACCTGCCGCCGGCCGCCGCCGGCCGCTGTGACGTTCACGCTCAGGCCGCGCTCGCCTACCCGGTCGAGGCGCGGGAGTTCTACCGGTTGCGGGAAGATGGGCAACTCGAGATCGTCAACCACTTTTCCTACCGGTTGTTTGAGCAGAACAGCTGGAACTTGGTGCCGCGTAAATTCGCACCGCTTCCGCCGGTTTTGACGCTGATGAAGGAGCACGGTTTCGACGCCGTTCTTCCCGCAGGAACCGTGAAGCTCGGGTATCCCACGATCTACGGGCCGCTGGCCGCGGTGGAGGGGGATCGTGTCTGCTACACACTGCCGGTGCCCGCTGTCGGGCGGATGACCTTTCCGCGCAACCTCGCCGCCGAGCCGGCCCGGGTGGCGGAGCTGGTCCGGGAGAATGAGAAATGGATCGAGGGCAACCGGTACCGCAACTACTGCGAAAACATCGCCCGGAACTGGTACAGCATCCGGGATGGTCTGGGGCATCCGGTCAAAGCGTGGCAGTATCTGCCCGGAGAATTCCGGGAGTATCTCGCCGGATTGTTCCGGTTTGAGACGCAGCGGCTTTCGAGTTACCGGCTCTTCCGTTACTGGCGGTCGCTGGTTGAGCCCTATACCGGGAGCAAATATTTCTACTCCTTCTCCATCTCCGGCCGCGCTCCCGGGGATGTCGGCATATTCGGCGACCGTGGGTACGGTGTGGGGTGCCACCTCGAAATGCTCGACCGGATCACTTCCGCCACCGGCGACTGGGAGGGGCTGAAACGGGTCTGGCGCGATTCCGCTCCGCTCGCCCCGCCGGGGGCGGTCCGCGACGGGGAGACGGTCACCGTGGATAAGATGCTCGGATACCAGAAAGGGGTCCATGACTGGGCGTGGATGGATGGCGGCAGCAACGATTCCGGCGACAACGGACCGGTGGTGGACTGTGCCCAGGCCGCCTATGGCGGATACGCTTCGCTGTTGCGCATGGCGAATGCGATGCGGGATCCCGACATGGGGAGAGTTGCCGCCTACCATCTGGCGAAGTCGCAGCTGCCGCTCATCGCGCGGACCGCGTTCCGCAACTACGGTCATGAGAACGGTCTTCTCGGCCCCGATCATCTGAATGCCGGTTTCCGGGAATTCATTACGCCGGACTCCTACGCCAACAGCCCGATGACCGGTCTGACGCCGCGCAACGAGTACGACGGCTCCTTGGATTCGGTGATCTGCTATGCGCTCGTCGACGGGTTTGACATCTTCTTCCCCTATGCGAAATATATCTGGAACGATCTCCGGCGCGATGAAAAAATCCGTTCGCTCTACTGGCCCAACCGCGATCACGGCGTCAGCCGGATGATGCTTCACCTCTATTCGCGGCTGGTCTGGCTGATGATCGACGGGATGCCGCAGGATCAGGCGCTTGCGTTGCTGGATCACTGGGCGCCGCCTGCCACCTATTTCCGGCGTCCCGCGGTGCGCGAAATCTATCCGGTCGCCCTTACCGGCGGGTGCCCGCTCACATTGACCGGATGGGATCCGCTGCCGGAGCCGGAATTCACCTTCGACCCGGCGGAACGCTGTGTGCGGCTGCGGTTTCGTTCCGTGCCGGAGGGGTATTCGTTCACCGGACTTTCCGCTTCGAAGCCGGCCGGGGTGCTGATCTCGGGAGAGAACGTACCGTACCGTTACGACTCCTCCACCCGGCAGTTGACAGTGGAGCTCCCGGCGGGCGAGGGGCAGCAGGTGGAAATCCGGTATTCCGCAATCGAACCGGGGCGTTTTGCTCCGCTGCCGCTGCCGCCGCGCCCGGAAGAGATGCCGGCGGCGAATGGATTGGAGCCGGAGAATTTTGTGCCGGTTCCCTTCTCCGCGGCCTGGAAGCCTTCGCCGGTTTCCGCCGGCGGAGCTCGTGAGACGGTGCTGTACCGTGCGGATTTTTCCGGTAAGGCTCCGGAGTGGAAGTTTCACTCCTGGGGGAGGGTTCCGTCGCCGGTGTCCGGCGGGTTCACCGGTGAGAATGGCCGTCCGCCGAAGGCGCTGGAGATCTGTGCCGTCGAACACGACTATGCCGGACGGGTTTCGCCGCGGATTCCGCTCCCCGCCGGACGGAAGGAGCTGGTGTTGCGCGGGAGTCTGAGCCTTTCCCCCGACTACCGGGGCAACAGACCGCGCATGTTCTTCTGGAGCGGGAAATCGGCTCACTTCTTTGAACTGCCCCGTCCCCGTCCGGGGATGAAACAGCGGTTTGAAATCGTTCTGCCGGTCGCGAAGCTGCCGGCGGGAACCGGCGAAATCCTTCTCCAGCTGGTCAGCAGTTTCACAGACGGGCAGGACAAACCGGCGGGAAGTGTGTTCTTCCACGAGCTTTCCCTCTCCTGCCGGTGAGCGAAATCCCCTGCCGCAACGTACCCGCGGCAGGGGATTTTTTCATGGAAGTTGCGCCTCGCTTTCCGCGGGGGGCTCTTCGAGCGCGTACTCCCATTTCCCCAGGGTGAGGCCGTCTGCGGAACGGTACTCCTCTGTCGAGAAGTTCGCCGTCACCGAAATTCCGTTGGAGAAGCGCGTTTTCTGCACCAGCCGGTCCGGCGTCAGATATTCGAACGACACCATCCGGGCGAATCCTGTCCGCCGCGCCACTTTCGTCGCCCGCGCATAGGAGGCCGCAATCTCCTCCTTCTGCTCCTCCCACTGGCTCGCCGAGAGGCTGTAGAGCGGCGGCTCCCCGTAGAGCGCGTCGAAGAGATCCCGCAGCGGCATCAGCTCCGGGACGCTGTTCGAACTGTCCCCCCAGTACCAGTAGCTCACCACGCAGTCGTGGTAGACCAGCTCCCACAGCGGAATCCGGTATCGCGGGTTGAGCATGTACTGCCGGATCTGCGGCGGAATCTCTTCGCCGCGGTACTGGGTGGTCATGCGCCGCCCCGCGTCCGGCGCCCGGAGCTGGGAGGGGCTGAGCATCCCCTCGGAGAAGTGAAACGCCGCGGCGGTCGCCTCGCTGCCCACCTCCACGCCGCAGACCAGCCCGATGTCCGCGAGAAAGCGCAGCTGTGTGTTGATGTAGCGCAGGGAATCGGAGCGGGTTGCCGGATGCAGCACGTGATAGCACTCCGCAAGAATGGAGCCGGCCTGCACGTCGATGAAGCGGGAGTTGTAGCCGACCTTCTCCACATCCGGCGGAACGTTCTCCATCGTGAGCTTCAATGCCGGAATGTCGCAGACCGCATGTTGTGGATAGAGTTTGCCGTCCAGCCCGTGCACCTGCCACGCCCGGGCGAGATTCCCGTCGCGGTCGACCCGGACGATTTCCGGCCACTGTTTCGTGTTGACGCTCCGCTTCACCCGGTACGGAATGATCTGGTCGACGCAGGGTTTCGGCAGAACATCCCGGTAGATGTCGTACTTGCCGACCAGACAGCCCCGGCGTTTCAGCTCGGCGCAATCCTCCGGCGTCTCGCCCTCGAAGGAGTTCCAGAGCAGCCGGTCCATCCCGAGTTTCCGGAGGTCGTCGGCGACGCGGCGGACGTTGCGCGGGGGCCGCTCCGGCTCCTCCGGGCGGCCGTAGAGGCGGTTCATGTTGTTGTCGTCCCAGAGCCAGAAATCGGCCGCGCCGATCAGCTTCTCCAGCTCCGGCGTGTGGCGGCACTTCTCCTGGAGCGTCACCACCATGCCCTGCGATTCGCGCCAGGCGCGGTATCGGGCCGCCGCCGGCGCGAGCCCTTCGGCGAAGAAATAACGGATCGCCCGCGCGTAGCCCCATTGCCCCTTTTCCCCCTTCCAGACCACCCGGCTGTGGCGCAATCCGTCGAACGGCGCGTTGTCGAGCTCCGCGTCGGAGCCGTACTCGACGCCGGTGAGGACACAGAGGCCGTCGCGCAGAAAGCCGAACAGAGACATCGACGCCTGATTCCCCGCGTAAAACGCCATCCGCCCGGGGAGGGGAAACTCCAGTTCCGCCGCCGGGACGGCGTAGCCGGTTCCGAAGGGATAGATTCCGACATCCCCTGGTTCCATTTTCCACGCGGGCGGCCAGGCGATCTCCTCCGGCATCGGGCCGTCGCCGTCGAGGCGGAGCTGTACGCCGCCGGACTCCGGCAGTGTGAACGACGCATGCAATGCGAAGCCGCCGCAGTCGAGATCGAGTTCGAGAGAGCCGGTCTCCGCCGTCGCGCGGGTGACCGGATACGCCGACGGGAGGGTTTCGAACTCGCGGTTCTTCTCCTTCCAGCGGAGGAGAAGCGTTCCAGCCTCAGTCAGCCGGAGGGCGAAAGCATCATTTTCAAGCGGGAGCATACGATATGGTTCTCCTTACGAGGGGTTGGTTTCACTTTGCCGCAGGAAAATGCGTGGTCTCTTCCTGCGAAAAATCGGTCGGCTGAATCGAAATCAGCCGGGATTCCAGCTTCTTCCGGATGAATCCGAATCCCGGGTTTTCGATCTGACGGATCAGCAGTTCCGCGGCGCATTTCCCCAGCTCTTCAAATGGCGGCTTCACCGTCAGCAGTTCGTGTGGCAGAAACGCGGTGAGCGAGGCGTGGTCGAAGCCGGAGAGCCGGATTCCGTCGAGCCGGATTCCCCGCCGGTGCGCGTCGCGGATGAGGTCGCCCGCGCAGACGTCGTTGAGACAGCAGACCGCGTCGGGGCGTTTGCCCGCGTGGCGGAACTGTTCGAAAAAGCGCTCCGTCTCCTCCGGCGAACTCTCCCGGGTGCGGAGGAGTTCCGGCCGCGCCTTCAGGCGGCACCGTTTCAACCCCTCCAGAAATCCCTGCTTGCGTTCGCGGGTGGCGCTGAGGCTGAGTCCGGCATTGCTGTAGAGGGCGAAACGGCGGCACTTCTCCCGGTAGAGGAGGCGGACGATCTTCGCGATGGCGTCGCCGTTTTCAAACGTGAGCAGATTCCCGTCGATTCCCTGCGGCAGGCGGACCAGAAAGAGGGTGGGAATGCCGCTGTGCACCAGAGGCGGGAACGCCTTCTTGTCGTTCCGGTCGGGGTCGGCATAGACCACCATTCCGGCAGGGTTGCGGGCGATTGCGGTGTTGAGAATCCGTTCCTGAGAGGCCGCGTCGCCGCACAGCGGAATGATGGAGCTCAGATAGTTCGCCTCCGCCGCCGCCCGGCTGAACTCCCGGAGTGTGAGGGCGAAAAAGGTGAGGTCGTAGCAGAGGAACACCAGTTCGCGCGAGATCACCCGGCTGTTCCCGGTCACCAGGTTGCCGACGCCGTTGATCGTGCGGATCAGATTCCGCCGGGCGAGTTCCGCCAGGGCGCGGCGGAGCGTCGGCTTGCTGACCTGAAACGATTCGGCCAGCGCCTGTTCCGACGGCAGAAAACTGCCGATCGCCATCCGGCTCACCCGTTTTTCCAGCTCCCCGACCAGAGCGGGGTAGAGACTGCTCCGTGCCATTTGCCATGTTCCTGCGTCGCTGATTCTCTCTGGTACAAGATAGTTCCCCGGCGGGAAAATGCAAGCATGAAATGTAATTTTTGAATAATTATTTTAAAGTTATTGCCATGAAATTTACAGAATATAAGGAGGAATAAGTGGATTTTTTCGCGGGAATGGCGGTTGCTCTGCCGGAATTCCGGCTAGTTTGATATGTTGTAAAAATGAAAATAATTTTTCCGGTAAGGAGCCCGATACAAAACGGGCCGCGATGGGGAACACCGCGGCCCGTCCTTTTTCCCGGTTCAGAGGGTGACGCCGTCCTTGAAGATGGCGATCTCCTGATAGCGGTAGGTTTCGTTGCGCGCCTCGATTTCGCCCGAAGCGAGCCGGATCACGTAGTCGAACAGCTCCCTGCCGAGCTCCTCGAGCGTGACGCCGCCGTGAACCAGCACACCGGCGTCGAAATCGATCCAGTTCGGCTTCCGTTCGGCCAGCTCGTGGTTGGTGGCGATCTTCACCGTCGGAACCGGTCCGCCGAACGGCGTGCCGCGCCCGGTGCTGAAGAGCACGATCTGGGCGCCCGCCGCCGTCAGCACCGTCGTGGCGACCATGTCGTTGCCGGGGCCGGAGAGCAGATTGAGCCCCGGGGTGCGGAGCGATTCCCCGTAGCCGAGCACGTCGACCACTTCGCCGGTGCCGCCCTTCTGGGTGCAGCCGAGCGATTTCTCCTCCAGCGTCGAGATGCCGCCGGCCTTGTTGCCGGGGGAGGGGTTCTCGTAAACCACCTGCCCGTGGCGGATGAAGTAGGCCTTGAAGTCGTTGACCATCTTGACGCAACGCTCGAAGACGTCGCGGTTGCAACAACGGTTCATCAGCAGTGTCTCCGCGCCGAACATCTCGGGCACTTCGGTCAGCACCGAGGTGCCGCCCGCCGCCGTCAGCAGGTCGGAGAAGCGGCCGATCAGCGGGTTCGCGGTGATGCCGGAGAGCCCGTCGGAGCCGCCGCACTTCAACCCGACCTTGAGTTCCGAAACCGGAACCGGTTCGCGTTCGAGTTTCGCCGCCTGTTCCGCGAGTTCGGCCAGCAGTTTCAGACCCTCGTCGTACTCACTGCCGTCCTCCTGCGCTTTCAGAAAGCGGATGCGCGAACGGTCGCAGTCCCCCAGCCGCTTCTGGAAGCTCTCGAGCGTGTTGTTCTCACAGCCGAGCGCGACGATGAGCACGCCGCCGGCGTTGGGGTGCTTCGCCAGCGCGGCGAGCATGTTCGCGGTGGTTTCGTGGTCGTCGCCGAGCTGCGAACAGCCGTAGGGGTGCGGAAACGCCAGCACCCGCCGGACCGATCTTTGCGGCAGCTGCTGCTCGAAGTCGCGGGCGAGATTCTCCGCGAGCTTGTTGACGCAGCCGACCGTCGGAATGATCCAGAGGTCGTTGCGCACGCCGACCGTGCCGTCGGCGCGGCGGAATCCCAGGAAGGTCCGGCCCGCCTCCGTCGCCGGAAGCGGAGCGGGCGGCACCGGATTGTAGGTGTACTCCAGTTCCCCCGCGAGCCGGGTCTTGAGGTTGTGGGTGTGGACGAACTCCCCGGGAGCGATGTCGCGCGTCGCTTCGCCGATCGGCATGTCATACTTGATGACCGCCGTCCCCGCCGGAATCGCTTTCAGCGCGAACTTGTGGCCGCGCCCGACCGCTCCGGAGAGGGTGACCTCGAGCCCGTCGACACAGCAGTGTTCCCCGGCGGCGAGGTCGGTCAGCGCGACGGCGACGTTGTCGGTCCGTCCGATTCTGAGGTAGCGCGGAGCTTCGGCCATGGTTATTTCTCCAGGAGTTTCTCGACCGCGGGAGTGATGCCGAGCTCGTCAATCGAACGGAGGTCGGCGGCGGCGCGGGCGGTGAAGCCCGGAATCGTGTTGAGATCCATGCCCCAGAAGTCGGTGCGCGCCATCACCGTGCGGATGAACGCCTCGTAGTCGCCGCTCTGCTTCAGGCGGTCGAATTCGGCGTTGAGGAAGGCGATCTTCTCCGCATCGTCGCGGATCGGATACGCGCCCGCCGCACGCTTGCCGGACCAGTTGCCCGCCGCGTCAACCGTGCCGCGATAGAAGCTGAGCAGTGCGGCGAAGCTGAAGGCGAGCACCTTCGGCAGCTTGCCGTTGATCTTCTCGTAGTCGATCAGCGACGGCAGCACCCGGACCTGCCACTTCGAAATCGAGTTGAGCGAAATCGAGATGAGCTGGTGGTTGGCGAAGGGGTTGAGGAAGCGCTCGATGATCGATTCGGCGAACGCCTTCTTCTCGTCGTCGGGGAGCTGGACGGTCGGGAACACCTCTTCAAAGAGCGCGGTCCGCAGATAGTTGCCGAAGAGCTTGTCGCCGGTCATCTGATCGACGAAGTCGAATCCGGCCTGATAGGCGGCCAGGACACTCGAGGTGTGTCCGCCGTTGAGGAAACGGACCTTGCGGCTGCGGTACGGGGTCTGGTTCTTCGTCCAGACGACGTGGAGACCGGCTTCGGCGAAGGGGATCACCGCGCGGTACTTCTCATCGCCTTCGATCACGAAGAGGTGGAAGATTTCGCCGCAGTCGATCAGGTTGTCCTGATAGCCGAGCTTGTTGCACCAGTCGGCGGCCTCGTTGCGCGGATATCCGGCGACGATGCGGTCGACCAGCGTGTTCATGAAGGCGCACTCCTCCTTGACGTAGTTCTCGAATCCGGCGCCGAGCTTCCAGTCGGCGGCGTAGCGGAGGATGCAGTCACGCAGCGTCGAACCGTTCTTGTCGATGAGTTCGCAGGGGACGAGCACCAGCCCCTTCTGCCCCGCCTTGAACCGCTCGAAGAGCAGACTGGTGAGCTTGGCCGGGTAGGTGACCTGCGTTTTGCCGGGGGTGTAGGGTTCCGGCTTGTATTCGATGCCCGCTTCGGTGGTGTTCGAGAAGACCAGCTGCAGATCGGGCGAGACGGCGCACTTGACGATCGCCTCCCAGTCGCTGTCGGTCTTGAGGCACCCCTTGACGCAGGTGATGATGCGCTTGTATTCGGCGGGGGCGCCGTTCTCCATGCCGCGGAGGATCAGCGTGTAGAGGCCGTCCTGCGCGTTGATGAGGTCGGCGGTTCCCTGCGGCAGCGGCTGAACCAGCTGGACCATGCCGTTGAACTTGCCCGCTTCGTTGGACTTGTCGATCATCCAGTCGATGAAGGCGCGCAGGAAGTTGCCTTCGCCGAACTGCATGACCTTGACCGGATACTCCTTCTGAGGACCGATTTCCAGGCCCGGCGTGTGGATCGACGGCAGAAGCTTGCGATTGAGTGTTTCCATCATTCACCTCTCTATGGTTAGTTGGAACAGTTGGTTGACTTTTCAATGAATTGCAGAACAAATTGCCAGTCGGCAAGGGTGACGTCATGTTTGCCGGTGCGCAGATAGTAGCCGACCCCGTCGCCGTACAGCGGCCGGTCCGGCGGCGGAAACTCCGCCTTTTCCCCCAGCCCCGCCGCGCCGAACAGACGGTAGACCTCGCCCGCCGCCTTCGCCGCCAGAAACTCGCCGCGCGGATCGGCCCAGAGATCCTCGGTGGCGCTCGCCACCAGCACCGGCCGCGGTGCGATAAGGGAGATCAGAAAGTGCTGGTCGAAGGGGAGTTCCGCTTCGCGCCCGGCATAGGAATCGAGCACCTTCCGGAACCACCAGGGGAAGGTCTCGGTGATGTAGGAGATGTGCTCCCCGAAATTCCGGCGGCTGAGCGCCGCGCCGCAACAGCCGGAGTCGTTGCTGACCACTCCGGCGAAGCGGGGATCGTTGGCCGCCGCCCAGAGCGCGGTCTTGCCGAGGCGGGAGTGGCCGTGCAGCCAGATCCGTTTCCGGTCGATCAAAGGTTCGCTCTCGAGCAGTTCCAGCAGCAGGATGCAGCCGAACGCCCAGGCGCTGATCGCGGTGCAGTCGCGCTGTTCCGGCGTCAGCTCCTCCGGCGTGCGGAAGAGTTTCCAGACGCTTTCCGCCCGCCCGTCCTCCCGGTCGGGGAAGAGATCGCCCCGGTTGGCGGTGATGACGCTGAAACCGTTTCGGATCAGTTCCGAAAAAGGCCAGCGGGAAGCGCCCGCACCCCGCTCCGCCGGCTGGGTGAGGCGGGAGGTTTCGGTCGGGTAGACGTCCGGCTCGGTGCTGACCGCGTGATTCCCGGGGAAGTTCAGCCCGGCAATCGCCGGAACCGGCTTCTCCGCGTGGAGCGGCAGATACCAGAGAACATCGACGAAATGGGTTTTGCCATCGTTGGCAAGGTGGATTCTGACTTCACGTCGTTTCGCGATGCCGCCGAGTGCGCCGGAGAGTTCGCGGCGCAGCTCGAAGCGGACCGACTCCGGGCGCGGCGGCAGAGCGCCGTACATGAGGCGGGTGAAGTCGTCGAGAATCTCCGGACGTCTGACGTTGTTCCACTCGACGGCGGAACCGACTCTCCCGCCGCGGGGGCGGTCGAGGGGGGAGGGCAGGGGCAGCTGCCCCGCCTTCGCTTCCTCGGTGTTGATCGGGAATGCCATACTTCCTACTCCATGAAAAGGTTGCGACTGGTGAACCTCGGTTCGCTGGTCAGGTTGATGCCGAGCTTGCGCAGCCCGGATTCGTCGCCGGCGGTCGGCAGATGGCTGATGTGCATTTCGCAGCCGCAGAGTTTCGCGAGCTTGCGCATGGCCAGGCGTGCGGCCGGATTCGACGGCACCGAGACGCTGAGCGCGGTCAGCGTCTCCGCCAGATCGAGGCTGATCCCTTTGCTCTTGAAGATGTTCTTCTTGAGCATGCCGAGCGAATCGATCACCTCCGGGGAGATCAGCGGCAGGTCGTCCGGGAGCTTGGCGAGATATTTGATCGCGTTCAGAATGCAGCTCGAGGCGGCGTGGAGAAGCGGGGAGTTCTTGCCGGTGATGATGGTGCCGTCCGGCAGTTCGAGCGCGGCGCCGCAGTAGATGTTGTCGCTGCCCTTGTCCGGCTGTTTTTCCGCGGCTTTTGCCGCGGCGCGGGCGGGGGCGACCACCCGGCGGTCGAGTTCGGTGACTCCGAGATCGTCCATCAGGAGCTTGACCCGGTCGATGGCGCCCTTGTCGGCGGCGCCGGTCGCATAGTCGCACATGTAGCGGAAGTAGCGGCGGATGATCTCCTGAACGGAGGCCTGCCGCACCACTTCGTCGTCGGTGATGGCGAAGCCGACCCGGTTCACCCCCATGTCGGTCGGGGAGCGGTAGAGCTGTTCCGGATCCATGATCCGCGCGCAGATCCGCTTGACGACCGGGAAGATTTCGACGTCGCGGTTGTAGTTGACCACCGTTTCGCCGTAGGCTTCGAGGTGGAAGGGGTCGACCATGTTGACGTCGGCCAGGTCGGCGGTCGCCGCCTCGTAGGCGATGTTGACGGGGTGGTTGAGCGGCAGATTCCAGACCGGGAAGGTTTCGAATTTGGCGTATCCGGCGCGGATGCCGCGCTGAAATTCGTGATAGACCTGCGAGAGGCAGGTGGCCATCTTCCCGGAATTCGGACCGGGGCCGGTGACCACGACGATCGGGCGGTCGGTTTCAATGTAGGCGTTGGCGCCGTATCCGCGGCTGCTGACGATGGTTTCGACCTCGGTCGGATATCCTTCGATCGGGCGATGGGTATAGACTTTGATGCCGCGGCGGGAGAGTTTGTTCATGAAGGTGCGCACGGAGGGCTGGTTCTGGTAGCGGGTGACCACGACCGCCTTGACGTCGAGCTCCCAGTCGCGGAGGTCGTCGATGGTGCGCATGGTGTCGGTATCGTAGGAGAGGCCGAAGTCGGCGCGCATTTTTTTCTGTTCGATGTCGCCGGCGTAGATGCAGATGACGATGTCGACCTTGTCCTTGAGTTTCTGGAGCAGTTTGATTTTCGCATTGGGGTCAAACCCCGGCAGGATGCGTGCCGCGTGGAAGTCGCAGATCAGCTTCCCGCCGAATTCCAGATAGAGTTTGTCGTCGAATTTACCGGCCCGTTCCAGGATCGCCTGGGATTGTTCCTCCAGATATTTCTCGCTGTCGAATCCGAGTTTCATACCAAATCCTTCACCGCAGATGAAAATTGCATATACAAACGTAGAATATACCGGCAAAACGCTGTTTTTTCAAGACGGCGGAGCAATTTTATCGGCGATGCGGACTTTTGAGGAGGCCGCCGGAACCGGCCGCGGTTTTCCGTACGACAAGGGCGAAGACTATGACCGGATTCCGCAACCGGAGTGCCTTCCTCGAAACGTTGCTTTCTTCGAGGAGTTCCAAATACATGATGTGGTTCGCAGGAATTGGAAAAATTAATCAGCGGAGCGTTGAATATCGACAGAGATGTTTTTTGATTTTTTTTGATAACTATATTCTTAATAACTTGTATTTGTTGAATATGATACTATGTTAGTTCTCGGTGCAGCATGGATGAGAAGAGTCTGTTATGAAAATATTTCCGATTTCTTCAAAACGAGCCGGACGATATTCCGGAACGGCTTTCAAAATGAGACATTCTGCCGGAGATATGGAGTACGGTTTTCATTTTTGATATTTCATTCAGGAAAGGTAACACAATGCCCGGTCAGTCAAAGGAAGTCACCCGCATCTATCAGGGACGAGTCACCGCTTGTGAAATCAAAGGCAAAGAACAGCCGCTTTCCATTCTCCAGGAGCACCATCAACTCTATCAGGATGCCGTCAATTACTACCTGTGTGCATTTGCGGCCATGGCAACCGATTCCGGAACTCCGATGGGGAAAATGCGGGAGCGTATTACCGCCGCTGCCGACGAGGGCGGTGTCTGGGATGATTTCTGGAGGAACGGCGAAGCGCGTCCGGGAATGAAAAATTCCCTTGCCCGCACGTTGCATGCTGATCCTGAAACTCTCTCTTTTGCCGTTGCCGCCGAGCGAATTCTGGGACGAGACCGTGCTCCGGCAGAGGTGCTTGAGGCCGCCATTGATCTTGTTGCCAAAAAGTGTAAAGGGGATGTGCAACAGCCCGGTCGAACCTATTCGGCTTTGTTCTGCGATCCTGACTCCCAGGCAAATTTTGAATTTGATGAAACTGCTCAGCTGGCGGCGCAGGGGGCGCTCCGCTTGCGGGCGGCTCTGTATCACAGCGACGCCGTCAATGAGGTCCGCCGGATCGCACCGGAACTCTCTCTGGGCTGGGCCGGAATCAAAACGCAGAAAGGAAAATTCTTTGAAGGCGAGGAAGCTGTTCAAAAGCTTCTTGATGCAGTCGATTATTTTGAACATGAGGTCGACAATCCCCAGGTTGTAACTTACTTGAATTCCGTTCCAGATCTTCCGGCCAGACTGGAGGCTTTCCGGGAAAAGATTCCCGTTCTTTCTGAGCTGAAAATCGAACGGAACAACCGGGCTGCACGGGAGAGGAAAAATGCAACCCTGCTTCTGAAATATTTCCCGGATGAGTTCACCATCGGTCTCATGAAATGCTTCATCCGGGAGGATGGCGGCGCAAAGAGCCTCAGTGCAAATCCTTACGGGCTTTCGGATGACCCGATCAAGCTTGCCCGCGGGGAACGCGGTTTCATCTTTCCATACTTCAGCCGGATTCTAACGGGGAATATCTGGCGCAAGGAGTTCGACATCTGTGCATTCACCGAAGCGCTGAAAACGATCAACCAGTTTCAGCAGAAATGCGAAGAGCGGGAACAGATGCGCGATGCACTTCAGGCGGATCTTGACTACATGGAAGGGCTCCGGAAAAAAGGTTCCGGCATTTCCGCCGAGGGCGCGGACGGAGATGAGGAGCTGCCGCTGCCGGTTCTGGCGGGGGATCCCCGCTGGGAATTGCTGAAGAAGCTGTTGAAAGAGCTTGGTGTCTCCAATTCCTTCACGGAAGACGAGGTGATGGAATACGGGCTGTCATTCCGGACGATCCGCAGTTTTTTCGAGTTGCGCCACCGTTGGCAGATGATTCTGGAGCGGTCCGGCGGGAATGCTCCGGCTGAAGAGCTGGTGAGAGAACTTCATCTGTTCCAGCAGAAGAATCCGGAGCGAATGGGGAGTGCCGATCTTTTTCACAAACTGGCCGAGCCGGAATATCGTGATCTCTGGCGGGCGGATTATCCGGCGGGAAGCCGGCAGTCGCGCGATCTTCTGTGCGACGCTGTGCGTTATTTCGACATGCGTGATCGCGTGGAAATGTTGAGCGAGCCCATTCAGTTCACGCCGGCCGATGCCGTCTACTCCAGCCGTCAGTGTGATTTAAAGAGACTTTGTGTTTCGAAACGGCCGCTCAATTGCAGAATGGTCTGCACGACACAGATCGCTGTCCGGGATGAGCAGGGGGGCGTCACTTTGCAGGATTGCATTCTGCACTATTCCGCTCCACGTCTTCTGCGTGACGGTCTGCTCGGCGGAGAATCGTTCCGTTATTTGACGCCGATGATAAAGGCGTTGAATCCGGCGGCGCCGGCGGAGGTGGATTTCGAGGAGAGTGCCGTGTTTCTGATGCCGGAGTGCGATGCGCGGGGAGAGAGGCGGTATCTGCTGAATTTCTCAATCGGGGTTCCGGTGGAGAATCTTCACGCCTCCTGCCCGGAGCGTTTTTCCTCAAATCAGTTTTATTTTGCCGACAGCGTGCAGCAGATGTTACTCTGGCCGGGAATTGAAAATGGGAAAAATGTGCCGGACTGGTTCCTGAAACGGAAACCGTTCGTATTTGTGTCGGTGGATCTGGGGCAGCGGACCGCCGGAGCGATTACGCGGATCCGGGTATCTCCGGGAGTCCGGCCGGGTGTGCACGCAATACGGCTGGGAAACGACGGGGTCACCGACTGGTATGCGGAACGAATCTATGGAGGGCTGCTCCGGCTTGCGGGCGAGGATGCGAAATTTCCGTCGAAGAACGGGATGGAGAAGGAGCGATACGGCAGTCGCGGGCGTTTCGCGGATGCCGGAGAGACGGCGGAGGCGCGGGAGCTCTGCATCCGTCTCTGCGGAAACGACCTTCTGGAAGGAGATGAAACATTTCCCGAACAGAATGACCGCTTACTCATCGCATTCAGGCGGGCTCAGGCGAAATGGAGCCGGATCAACCGCTGGCTCTGGATGCTGAATACTCCGGGGAAAGAGGATAAGGCCCTTCAAGAGTATTCCGCCACGCTTTCCGAAGAGGGGGCGATGCCGTCTCCCTCTCCGGCGGTTCTCCGTCCTCTGCTGGAGGAACAGGAGATGATCTGGCGGCAGCTGCTGCCGGAGATGGCGCTGACACTGGCCCGCCGCATTCTGCCGTTGCGCGACCGGATTTGGAAATGGGAATCGTGTCGCGGCGAGAACGGGGAGTCCTGCCGGCTGGTGCAGGAACCGGCCAGGCATCCGGCCCGGGTTCGGATCTGCGGTCAGCGCGGGCTTTCGTTTGCCCGGCTGGAACAGCTCGAGGAGTTCCGGAAACGGATTCAATCGCTGAACCGCAATCTCATGCGCCGGGCCGGAGCCGCGCCGCAGCGCCCTTCGGAAATGCGGGAATTGCGGATTCCGGATCCCTGTCCGGATGTTCTTCGCAAGCTGAACCAGATGAAGGAGAACCGGATCAATCAGACCGCAAATCTTATTCTCAGTCAAGCACTCGGGCTTCGGCTCAAGGGTTGTGCGCGGGGGAACCGTCCAGAAGAAATTCACGGCGAATATGAGCGGATTCCCGGTGTGGAGCCGGCTGCGTTTCTGGTTCTGGAAAATCTCAGCCGGTACCGGTTCAGTCAGGACCGTTCCCGTTTTGAGAATTCGCGTCTGATGAAGTGGTCGCACCGCCAGATCCGGGCCAAGCTCACAATGATGGCGACGGAGATTTTCGGTCTTCCCGTACTGGATGTTCCGGCGGCATACTCCTCGAAATTCACCGCGGAAGGGATTCCGGGATTCCGGGCGGAATTTTGTTCGAGAACGGTATTCGAGCGTGGAATCGGGAGGCGTTTCCCGGCTGAGGAGCAGGCGTTTCCGGAACTTCGTGATCTCGCGAAAAAACTGGAGATGCTGGGCAAACCGCTTCTGATCCCGAAGGATGGCGGACCGCTTTTCGTGCCTTTCTGCGGCTCGGATACTTTGATTCAGGCGGATATGAATGCGGCGTTCAATATCGGACTTCGTGCGGCGGCGCATCCTGCGATGCTGACGATTCGCAACCGGATCCGGGTTCGCCGGAGTCAGTCCGGACTGGTTCCCGCCCGCGAGTCCAAGTTGGCCAAACTGGTGTTTCCCGAAACGGACCGTCTGGAGCCGCAGGAGGGGAAGGAGACGCCGGATGTCCTGTTTGCTCTGCCGATCCCTGCGGCTCTTCTGGAAGGGGAGGGGCGGCAGATCTACCGGTTTGCCGACCCGGAGAAACACGGATTGACGCTGATTTCCGGAAAAGATCTCTGGCGGACGGTCAAGAAAGAGAAATGGCAGCGTTGTCTGGCATTGAACCGGATGCGCCTTGAGGCGGCGGTGCGGGCGTCGGAGCAGATCGATTGATGGGGGAGAACTCCGATTCCGGCACGACCATTCCGGTTCGCCGGCTTCACAATTACGTATATTGTCCACGGCTGATGTACTTTCAGTTTGTGGAAAATGTGTTTGTCCCCAACGCCGATGTGGTGGAGGGAAAAGGGATTCATCAGCGGGTTGACAAGCCGGATGTGATTCCTGAGTATCCCCTTGAGGAAGATACCGGGCGGAAAAGTATCCGTTCCTTGGCCTTATCCGATTCAGACCTGGGGATTCACGGGGTTCTGGATCTGCTGCGGGAAGAAGAAGAGGGATGGCGCGTTTTTGATTATAAGCGCGGGAGTCCCCTGCGTACTTCGGCGCAGATGTTGCAACCCCGAGAAGCGGATGCCGTTCAGCTTTGTGCATACGTGATGCTGGCGGAAAAAAACGGCTGGCGGATTTCCGGCGGATCCATCTACTATGCGGAAACGAAGCAGATAGTGGAGGTGGATTGTTCGGATACTCTTCGAGAAACAGTTCGTCGAACGATTCAGGAGGTGCGGTCTGCAATAGCAAGACCGATGCCGGAACCGTTGTATGGAGATGTGCGTTGCCTCTATTGTTCGCTTTATCCGGTCTGTCTACCGGAGGAATCGCTGTTCTGGAAACGGCAGAAAAAACTTTCCGGGACCTTGCGTCCTCCGGTTTGTGAAGAACCGGGCGATGAGGTACTCGTAATTCAATCTCCCGATGTCTATCTGGCG
This sequence comes from uncultured bacterium, assembly GCA_900551245.1. Classification (GTDB taxonomy): domain Bacteria; phylum Verrucomicrobiota; class Lentisphaeria; order Victivallales; family Victivallaceae; genus Victivallis. The sequence continues at coordinate 68,137 of URVC01000018.1, forward strand.
CGCCGGGGAGAGTCGCTGGTTGCAACCAGAAAAGGAAAACCCGTTTCAACGCATCCAATTCACCGGATACGTTCCATTCATCTGTTCGGAGGAGCGCAATTTTCGACACAGGTGCTTCAGCTTTGTCTTGAGCATCATTTGAATCTTTCCTTCTTCTCGCCGGCGGGCAAATATCTCGGACGGCTGGACACGCTTTCCATTTCGGGATTGGATTCCCGGCACGGTCAATACCGTTATGCGGAAAATCCGTCGCTGGCGCTGCCGATCATACGGAGTATGATTGCGGGAAAAATCCAAAATCAGCGAACCATTTTACTCCGTAATTCCAGAAATCGTTCGGATTCGGTTGTCGATGAGTTGCAATGTTTGAGAAAAAAAGTGCTCCATGCAGAAAACAGAGAAAATCTTCTGGGGCTGGAGGGCCGGGCGGCCGCTCTGTATTTTGCCTCATTTCCGGATGTGTTAAAACAACAGTTTTTTTCCAGTGCCGTCCCATAATTCTTTGAAATCGTCATTCTAACCACCCTATTTGAGCCT